>JACOEH010000047.1 GCA_024998685.1 Nitrospira sp. | reverse complement strand
CGCCATCTATCTCGCCGCTTCAATCACGTGGCTTAATTGATGACACGCCCTAGATCGTTGGCCGAAAAACCTGCATCCAGTGCATTCCTTGAAGATCGGGGATCGAAGCCAAAACGTCCGGTCATTCCCTGGGACAGTTCTATTAAATCGGAAAGTGTCTTTAGCTGACTGCTCGTAGTAGTGTCCTTGACGGCCTGCACCATCTTCTGACTTAGATCTTCACACGTTTGATTGCCAGCGTACATTTTCCAGGCACTCTTCCCCTTGATCTCACCTTCCGGATTAAGCGTCTCGTACCACCAATCAAGGGTTAGCGTTCGATGCTCCTCGTTTAGCTTGAAAGTGACATCAAACCGCACAACTTGCGCATAACCCACTGTTACAGAATTCCAGTGGTCCCAACCCGTAAATGTCCGAACAAGACAGCTCACCAGAGAACTTTCGGCCATGATGGTTTCGACTACAAATTCGGGTTGGGGAAGGACAACCCATTGACTGGTTGCCGCAATATCGAAGCGTGACGCTATCTCGAAGATTCCGCAACATGCGAGGTATTGCACCGGATTCTGTGGAGTCACTTGGATTCTTATTGCTTGTCGTTCAATCATAGTCGTCCTCTATCAAAATCACGCGAAGCCAGCGCGTCCGCCGCTTTAAGCACGGCCTCCAGATACGCTAATTGCCACCACCCATACTTGCGCTGTAAGTTGGCAAACCGCTGCATGACTTCTTCTGCAATCTTCCTGCTGACAGCGGTTGGCTGGGCCCTATCGAAAGCTTCTGAAGGAAAATGCGGGCGCGCATAGCCATGATGCGCCGAGATCAGATGCATAATTAGATCACGATGGGGATGCTCCTTGAGTTCCACATCGGCCTCGGTTTCAACGAGCGAACCAAACTCATGACGGTAGTTTCTGTTCACATTATTGTCAAAACTTTTATGTGTAGATTTCGCCAGAGGTTGCCAATCCTTATTGTCGGTCTTCGGGTTCCCAATCGCTGCCTGCCACCAGTCTCGCTTCTTACCTCGATCATGCCTACGACCGGCAATGCCGACAGCTTCTATCAATTGTTCATCGAGACCGATCTTGCGGGCGATTGCTGTGACGTAGCGTTCAACATCCGCATCGTGTTCATCTACGGTTCTGCCACGTTCCATGCCAAGTGAGGCCATATCGTCCGCCTCGCGCAAGTAATGCTGCGAGGACTGCTGATTCAGAAAATAGGCAATCAGCCTTGGCACTTCTAGCTGGCTCTCCTCGTGTACTTCCGGTTCTTCTGATTCACTCGCCGAATTTGCAAATGCTTTCTGAAGCTCCTTCGAGTTGATGCAAATACCACCACTTTCTTCTGCGCATCTTCGGATAACTTCTTTCAGGTTTGCATAAATCGCCCAATCGGTAATATCGCCGTCACTTTTCAGTTTGCCGCACTCATAATCACCATCACCCAGTTTCCTCACTGCGTAACGTGTCCACTCCCCCTCATCCACCACATCGGGTACGGCAGTGGAAGTTTTGAGTAACTTATTCAATACATTGCCGTCGCCGCTGAGCCCACCGAGCTTGTTTGGAATAACAACAGTCGCATAAGCCAGCCTACCGAATAGCGTGTTCCTGTCCTCAATCAAGTCTCGAAATGCGATTGCCTCATACTCGCCACCAGGATCGATCATAACAACCAGCTTGTCGGGCCAACGTGTCGCGAGCTCCTCGACTACATCCTTTGCACGGAAAGTAGTTAGGACGGCGCGCTCACGTGGAGCAACCGGGATGGCTCTAACTATTCCTTCGGCTTGATCCAAAGACGCGGCATAATTCAGGTCAGCTCTCCAGCAGAAAGTTGTTTGCACCGTTTCATCCGCAGTGACCCCCCGCAGCCAGTAGGTGACGAGGGGACGCCGAAATTCAGCTTGGCAAAGAGAGGTCATAGACCAGTCATCCAGGCGCGCGGAATCGAGTGGTGGGCGAACCGGGGGAGACGGCCATGCTTTCAAGTCACGCGGTAACTCGCGTAAGGCCAGTGGAGAAGCATTCGTCTTCCCCTCTCCATTTTCTCTGCTCTTTAGAGCGAGCCAGGTGTAGTAAATCGTTCGATCTATGCGGTCAACGTCCTCGAATTGCTCATCATACTTCACCCCCTCCTTCTCGATTTTTTTTCTTGAGTCCTTGGCACTTTTTAATTCAGCTTCAGCCGTTTTTATGTTTTTCTTCAGTGCTGCCTTCTCGTCTTTTTCTTTCAGTGCCCGGATTTCCTCTTTGAGGTCCTTCACTCTTTTCTCGACGTTCTCGACCTGCTTATCGGAATCCTGTAGCTGCTGAAGATATGACTTCTCCCTTTCAATGTCGGATTCAGTCGCGTTCATCGCACTCCGATCAACCACGACCGTGATTGTTGCGGTTGTTTTTCCGAACCTGTTGATACGACCGATGCGCTGGATCATTCTGTCTAGCGAAGTCAGATCGCAGATTCCATGATCGGCATCCAGGTTGACTCCAACCTCGGCACAGGACGTTGCGATCAGATAATGTGTTGGGCGCGATGCGTTACGGACGCGGTACGGCATGAACACTCTGAACTTGTCGTTCTCGGTCAATTGGTCGCGCTCAAAGCCACGCATTTCACCGGTCATTTTCAGAATGCGCTCAGCTGAACCATCCCCCAGTTTTTCAATAATCCTCTCTGCGACATAATTCACCAACCCAACAGTCGAAACGAACATCACAATGGAAAGAGACTGACCTTCATATTGAGCCGCCCGTTCGACAATCGCCGTTGCCATTTGCTCTTCTATTTCTTTGCGAGTCGCTTTCTTGTCCTTTGTCAATTGGTCGAAATAAACCCATTCGATGTATTTTTTGGCATTGAGGCGGTCTCTTGCTTCATCATTTTTGAGTTCCTGCTTAGGATTAAAGAGCGGCTCCTCCTGCAAGTCGTTATTTGCTTCTCGGCTTTCTGTGGGTATCGTCGCGGAAAGCGACATCACCTCGAAAGGGCAAATCAATTTAAAGTGATGAACTGCTTGCTTGATATCTCCAACCGTGCCAACAAAAGTCGGTGACAAATGCGCTTCATCAATCACAACCAATGTATCCTGGCCAATCAGCCCAGCCTGCAAGCTCCGGTGGGAACGACCTACGCCGCCATATCCAGAGAACAGCAACCGACTACCGACCATATCGACAGTGCCGATTATGATTGCCGGGCGGGATGGATCGAGACACCACTCACGGTTCTCTGCCATCTGACCTCGCAACGCTGAGAGTGCGACCAGTGGTCCATCCATGACAAGTGCAGCTCTCCGCAGTGCTTTTGCGACTACATAGAGTGGGTTATGAGATCTATCGATGGACTCAGCTTTCTCAAGTGCATAGATTGCTCGTTTCGCTTCCTCCGTCGACTGATCCACAATGACGCGGCGATCAACCACATAGACAAGGCGAATGGGAATCCTTCTCGGAGACCGCTGGTCAATCAAGGATTGGCCAAGAGCAAGCAGCCAAATCGCGGTAACTGATGTTTTTCCAAGCCCTGTCGGCATATCGCACGATTCACGAAATCGCCCATCCAGTAGTTCCCCGAAGAGTTGCTTTTGCCAATGGAATGGTTTCTCGTCGCCGGTCAATTGCCTAAAACATTCTTCGAAGTCAATCATCCATCACCCCATAAGGCTGAGATATTCTCTTATCGGCCCTATCGTCACCCCAGCATCGCCATTGCCGTCCTTCCTATCCCAGTCGGCACGTCCACCAATTCTGGCAAGGTCCCTTCACACGCGAAGCGAGTCTGATATGGATACGGCTCATGTCCCGCTGCCTGTTGGAACCAGCGGGCGAATTTGACTTTGGAAGTCATAGACGCTCCCGGATCATGTTTGTCATCCCTCGCGGTCTTTCTCTCGACCAGTCTGCCCTTCAACCGACCGTTCTTTGACACTCGAATCACGCATGGATTCACTGTGCTCACCAGCCGGTGCCGCACCCAGCATGTGAGGGATATCTTCCATCTCTTCGATGGCCAGCAGAATGTTTTCCAATGGCAATTGCGCCCAACGGCGGAGTTGTTCACGGTGCGTGCCTTCGAAGCTGGTCAGTTGTCTGTCGAAGTCTGTCGGTTGTGCGTCATGTTTCGGCATCGCCTTCCAACCTCATACGCATGTATTCGACATCTATTCTGTTGCCGGTCGAGTCGGGATCGAACGGATCAACGCTCAGCCGGCTGCAGCGGTTACGGATTCGCCTACCCGACGCGGTTGCTTCTCATCAGGCCTCAAGCCGATTTCAACGCTCTGCCTTGCGCGATCGGAACAAATCGAATTTCCACCCGTTGTTTCAAGGCCGCTGCGATGCGGTTCAACATGGCAAGGGAATGGCCTTCATAGTCCGCATCTTCCAGCCGACAGATGGCTGAGGCCGTCGTGCCGACTAAATCGGCCAATTGCCGTTGCGTGAGTCCCGCTCGCAGCCGTAATGCGGTGAGCTTCCGTGCCACACTGTCGCTTGCCCGCGCTGCCTCCAACCCTCGCACACGTTCCGGCCTCCCCTCGTAATACCGGCGATAGAGGATGTGGGCGGCATCCGACGTAGCACGTTTTCGTGTTGTCATGTGTATTCCTCCCGGTAGGTATGCCTGTGCGGATCTTGCTCAAAGAGCCGTTTCCTTTCCAGCGCCGCTTCGATGTCCTTCGCCGGAACCTCACGCTCTTTGATGAGGCAGTGGGCCAGGACGGCCGCCATTCGGCCATGAAAGAAATACAAGATCCGATAGTTCATCCCCTTCCGCCCAATACGTAATTCATAGATGCCGTTTCGCAAGAGATCCGCTTCAGGCCGACGCAGCTCATGACCGAGTTCTCGCAGTCGTTCGATCTTCACGACGCATTTGTCCTGGATCTTTGCAGGCAATGTGTCCAACCATCCCAGTACCGGCACATGACCGTCTCGTTCCTGATAGAAAACGACCCGCGTCCTCGGCAATGTCGCCTCTTTTTCTTCGCGTGTATATTCACATATTTGCGAATATCATTCAAGCACTTGCGTCAAGGATCTTACCTCTGGAACTGGGTGGACCGGCTTGGGCTCCAGGGCGAACCGCAGTATGTCCTCCAGGCGGCCGGCGCTGGGAGTTGATTCGTCGCTCCGTCTCGGTTCCCGCATCACCATGCTCCGGTCCTCCGACTGCTCCTTCATCCAACGGCACAAACGGTCCAGTCAATTGCATGCGCGCTTGCGGCAACGAAGGGGCCTCCGCATTGACAGTCTTTGTACATGGTTGTACAGTTTGGCCATAGTCACAGTTGGACGCCCAATGAAACTCTCGATCAGTGAAGCGCGCAAGCGGTTGCCGGCTCTGGTGCGGCGGGTCCAGCAGGACGCGGGCACGAGCGTGCAGATTACCGTGCATGACCAGGTGGTCGCTGAGCTTCGCGCCGTACAGCCCGAACCTGAGCCGGGAGCGGCTGCGAAAACGCTGCTCCGGCTGATGAAACGACTGCCGAAGCCGCACGGCCGAAAGCGCTCGGTTTCTTCCCGCGTGAAAGATCATCTGTACGGTCCACGGGGCGCGATCCGCTGATGGCCCTTCCCCCGCTGGTCTTCTGCGACACCTCATTCTTCTATGCCTGCCTTGATCCCAGAGATCGCAACCATGCGCGAGCGCACGCCCTCGCTACGGAGGCCGCCTCGGTCGGTACGACATTTTGTACGACGTGGGATATCGTCAGTGAAACGGTGACGTTGTTTCGGTACCGGCTGAATTATCGAGCGGCCCTCGCCTTTCTTCATGATGTGAAACCTGGCCTTCAGATTGTTTCCTACGGCGACCGCCTGAGAGACGAAGCCGAACGCATATTTCGGAGCTATGCCCGTGATCATCGCCTCTCCTTCTGCGATGCCCTCTCGTTTGTCATGGTCACCACGCTGCTCGATCATGTTCCTTGCTTCACATTCGATGAAGACTTTCGTCGCCTCGGCTTGACCGTTCTTCCATGACACCCTCATGGGCTTCTCTTCCTGCTCCCTCCATCGAACGGAGCGAACGGCATGTCGGCTTATCGCTACGCCAGAGCTTGCGAATGTACTCGAACCGCACGCTCTCACCGGCTTTGCCTTTCTCTGCGCTTCCTGTACAATCGCTGCATGGCGTTCGACCCAGACAATCCGCCCATCTGGCTGCGCAAGCTCTATGTAGCGGCGGCTCAAATCAGCCCAAGTGACTACGCGACCACTCCTGAAGAAGGCATCCTGGAGTGCTGTCGTCTCTCCGATGCCATGCGACGTTGGTCGAAAGCCTGTGCCCAAGCGCTGGGCTTTTCGCCGCTCCCGCCTCGTCCTCCCTTTGACAATCCTTTCCGCCGCGTCTCACCGATCGACCGGACTGCCTCAGTGTCGCGCGATGTCGTCCTCTAGCCCGGACTCGCTCACCGACTACCTACATACCGTCGTCACGGCACTTCCGGAATCGACTTCGTATTGTCTCGTCGGTGCGCTGGCCGTCAATGCGTGGGGCCGTCTTCGCGCAACCAACGATATTGACTTGCTCGTGCTTGCAGATTTGCCTGCTCGCACCAAACTGCTCGATGCGCTGCTTGCTCAAGGATTTCAGATCAACGAGACATGGACGGAGCAGAATCCGATGGCCAAGGATGTGGTAATGCGTCTGGCTCATCGTTCTCATCCCACGATTCCTCTGGATCTTCTTTTCGCGCACGATCCCCAGTCTCAATCAGCGCTTTCTCGCAGGCGCTCCCTTCAGCTTTTCGGCGTCTCTCTGTATGTCTGCGGTCCTGAGGACCTGATACTGTTGAAGCTCAAGGCAAGCCGCCCTCGTGACTTTGAAGATGTGCTGGGTGTCGTGAAGAATCCTCATATCCGGCTCGACCTGGACTACCTCTGGAACTGGGCGGACCGGCTTGGGCTTCAAGGCGAACTGCAGTATGTCTTCCATGCGGCTGACGCCGGGAGTTGATCCGTCGCTCCGTATCGGTTCCAACATCACCAGGCTCCGGTCCTCCGACTGCTCCTTCCATCCAACGGGGCGAACGGCACGGCGGAATTGAACTTGTTCACCGGATTCAGCGGATTGTCCGGGTGGTAACGGTTCACCGGGTTGAACGGATTGTTTGGGTTGTATTGGTTGATCGGGTTTGTCGGATTGCCGGGATCGTACCGGTTGACCGGATTGAAGACGCTGTCGGGGTCGTATGTGTTGACCGGATTGAGCGGATTATCCGATTGGTATGTGTTCACGGGATTGAAGATGTTGTACTCGCGTTCGTAGCGATCGTCGAAACCCATGTCGGCATAGGCCGTGGTTCCTAGAAATAGCGTCATGGCCGCCCATATTACGTTCCGCATAACTACCTCCTCGTATGATGGCCTAGGAGCCTGTCCGACATTGACCTTTCTACTGCGACAAACGATGCACCCGCATCTGCGTTGTTCTCGGCGAAGAAAAATCCTCAACGTATTCCAGCAAATACGATTCCGGTTTTTCTACGCCTGCGGCCGCGCATCTGCCGGCGCCTCCTTCGTCTTATAACGAACGGCAATGTCGGACAGGCTCCTAGTCTCACACAACGATGTGACATCCGAGGTCACTCGCCGAAGAACGTTCTCTGGTCTATCTAGGTTTGCTGGTTTATTCCGTGTATGGGTCGAGAGGGACTCAATAGACAAGATAGACCGAGTTGGACATCCGAGGTCACACGGACGACACGATCTTCGCCGCCTCCCGTTTAACTGTTGTTCGCAAGGACTCCGGCCGCGCGACCCGCACCCCGCCCCCGAAGCTGAGTACCCACCCGACGAGTTCGCGGCTGTCGGCGACAGACAACGTCATCCGCAGCTTCCCGCCCGGCAGCCGTTTCAGCTCTTGATTGGGATGCCAGACACGATGTTTGACCCAGGCCGCCGTCGGCTTGTCGAATTCCAGTTCGACGTCGATGCGCGGCCCTCGCATGACCGTGAGCGAGTCTTCCACGAAGGCATCGAAGTCGAACTGCAAGGGAATTTGGTACGGCAGCTCGGTGAGCGTGACGGATTTGATCCGCTCCACCGCGAACATGCGTGGCTCTTTGCGCAGGTGACAATAGCCGATCAGGTACAGCCCGCCGGCGGCGTACCAGAGTCGGTAAGGATCGACCTCCCGGCGAGTCATCTTGCCGCGTGCGGCAGAGTCATAGCGCATCTGAAGTCGTTTTTTCTCGGTAATGGCTCGGGTGACACGCTCCACGATGTCACGATGATGTGTGTATCGTTTGTGCGGGCCCAGTCCGACCGAAAATGTGTCTTCGAGTTGATGAACCATCAGAAGCCCTTCGGGTGGCAGCGCCGCGGAGGCTTTGTTCAACGCCGATTGCAACGAGGCATACACCGCGGTCCCTTCGAGCGGAGCGACGAGTCGGCGGCTCAGCGCCAGTGCCATCAATTCGGTGGGGGACAGGCGCAACGCCGGAGCATTCCGGACACAGTCGAGGAGTTTCCAGCGTGTACAGCCGCCGATTCGCTCTGTCAGAAGCGGCCACCCGGCCGACTCGATCGCGTCGAGGTCCCGTCGCAACGTTCGTGGATGCCGAGTGAGGGAAGGATCGAGTCCGTCTGCGAGCTGTTCCAACGTCAGGCCGTACCGGGACGATCCCAGTTTCATGAGCACGATGTGCTGCCGAACCGCCTGATCATTGCGGGGCATCGCTTACCCGTCCGACTTAGAACGACACAGAACTCGAAGCAGATGATCCCCTCCTTCGTATCACAAGAAGGTAATAAGAATGAATGTATTTTGTGATTTGCGAGCAGGAAACGAATCGTGGAGAATCTGTACGGAGGTGAGGAATTTACACTTAGGATTTTTTAATCCGATCGAGAATCAACGCAATGCAGCCGCCCAGCAACCCTCCTCCGATGATGGTCGTCAGCAGCTCGACAAGTTTCAGTTCCCACACAGACCCCTGGGCCTGCATCACTTCCCTGATGCCGCCTTGCACTAAGATGACGGCCAGCGCCATCGTCGCACCCACGACAAACCACCAGAAAAATACTTTGACCGATACCACTATAGCCTCACATGTCGGGATTGCGGTCGAATGAACGGTATTGAATGGCTTCCGCGATGTGCACGGCCTCGATCCTATCAGAGTCGGCCAAATCGGCGATGGTGCGCGCGACTCGAAGAATACGCCCATGCGCCCGCGCCGACAGTCGCAGCCTTGCCATCGCCTGTTCGAGCAGCTCTTGAGCCGGCTGATCGAGCCCACAATACCGCTTTACCATCCGAGGCTTCAACTGCGCATTTGTATAGATCCCGTCGTTGCGGTAACGCCGCCGCTGACGTTCCCGAGCCGCGACGACACGCGATCGGATTGCCGCCGACCCTTCTGAGGGCGGCAGTTCGGTACGGAGCTCTCGGATCGGAACAGGCGGCACATCCAGATGGATATCCAGCCGATCCAGCATCGGCCCGGAGAGCTTCGCGCGATACCGACGAATCTGCGTGCCGGTACAAATACAGGGTCTGGTTCGATCCCCATAATATCCGCACGGACAAGGATTCATCGCGGCAATCAACATGAAGCGGGCGGGATATCTCAGGGTTCCGCTGGCTCTGGTCAGAATCACATGTCCATCCTCCAACGGTTGCCGCAATCCCTCCAGCACACCCCGTTTGAACTCGGGAGACTCGTCCAGAAACAGGACGCCGTTATGCGCAAGCGAGACTTCGCCGGGCTTTGGAACAGTGCCCCCTCCGACCAGACCGGCATCGGAGATGCTGTGATGAGGGGCGCGGAAAGGGCGCACCGTGAGCAAGGGTCGGTCCGGAGCGAGTTGCCCGGCGACGCTGTGAATACGCGTCGTTTCAATGGCCTCTTCCGATTCCAACAGCGGAAGGATCGAGGGCAGTCGGCGTGCCAACATCGTCTTGCCGGACCCAGGCGGACCGACCATCAGCACATTGTGTCCGCCGGACGCGGCCACTTCCAATGCCCGCTTGGCATGGTCCTGCCCACGGACGTCCGTATAGTCGTCATCCTCCATCGTCCTGGCTGCCTCGAGCACGTCGTGGTTCGACCGGCTCGGCACGATGGTTTGGTTGCCCTTCAGAAACTCCGCAGCTTCCGTGAGACTATGAAGGGGATAGGCGTTGACACCGTCCACCAGCGCAGCTTCAGGACTATTGTCGGCCGGCAGCAAGAGTTCGTACCCGGCCCGGCAAGCGAGCGCAAAAGAGAGTGCGCCCATGATCGGTCTCACGCGTCCGTCCAACGACAACTCTCCGACGAGCACTCGATGATCCAGCCCCGAGCGAGGGATGACTTCTTCGGCGACAAGGATCCCGACGGCGATCGCAAGATCCAGTCCCGACCCCTCTTTTTTGACGCCGGCGGGAGCGAGATTGACGGTAATGCGTTTGGCAGGAAAATGAAATCCCGTGTTCTTCAGCGCGGAGCGCACTCGGTCACGGCTTTCTTTGACGATCGCGTCGGGCAGCCCGACCACCGAGAATTGCGGAAGACCGCCGGAGATATCGACCTCGACATCCACAAGATGCGCGTCGAGACCGACGAGCGCCGCGCTCCTCACCTTGGCGAGCATGAAAATACTGCCTTTCTCATCTCGCCCACACTACTCGTGACGCTTCTATGGCAACCGTCGGCGAATAATGTGGGCCTGGACCGCGGCCAAACCGAGCAATTATAGGAAGTCTCTAAGGGAGTTTCAATAGAGCGGTCGATTGTCGGGTCTTCACTGGCACCGCTCCCATCGACTCTGTATAATCCGCCCATGCGCCTCTGGTCTACCCCAGAGGGGACCATCCCTTTGAATCGATCGCGACTCAACCACCAGGCTTGCCGGGTCTTCGCCATTAGCCTCTCTATCGTACTGTGTTCTCCTCTCGAATACGGTTCTTCGTGGCTCGCGGCGGGCGACATCTCTCTCATCCCCGTGCAGCGGCCACAGCGCGCCTCACCGCATGTCGGCTCGGCCATGGCGGTTCTCGCGACTCTTGAACAAGCACAGGTGCTTCCACCGGAAGGCACCCGGGAAGCGGATCGCATCATTCAGTCCGTCATTCAGTTTCAATCCGCCTTCGCGAAAGGCACGGACCGCCCTGTGCAGGATTTTGCGAAGCATGCCCTTGCCGATACATACGGCGAAGAGGCCACTACCCTGCTCGAACGATTTCGCGCAAGCGGATGGACCGCAGAACTATTGGAAGCGCTCGCGGATGCGGACCAGCGCACCTCCACGGAAGAGCTGGATCGGCTGGCAACCGGTTTCGGACAATTCAACCTATCGGTCGATGATTTCAAGCGATTCATGCAGCTCGTACGAGACAGCCGGTCGGCGCTGGCCGCGCGAGGGCAAAGTTTTGAAGAGGTCTATGCTCACCATCGAAAGGCCATGCCGGGAGCGGCGGGACGATAGGCCTCGCAAGTCAGCGGCATAACTCTGGTAACTCGATACTCATATCACAACCTAATAAGGAGGGAGGATAACGTGGCAACGAGAGCCTACATTCTCATCAAAGTGAAAGCGGGAAAAACCAAAGACGTGGTCGGCGCGCTGAAACGCATACCAGGCGTGGAGCAGGCTCACTCCTGTTTCGGCCGTCCGGATATTTTCGTTTTCATCAGCGTACAAGATGAACGGGCGCTCTCCGATGTCGTCATCACGAAGATCCATGCGATCGACGGCGTTGAGGAGACGGATACTCACATCGTGGCGGAACCCTAGCAGGCTGGCTTGCCGAGAAGACTACGGTTAAGGTTCAAGCGGGAGCGTCATCGCCTTGCCTCCGGCCTGCGCTGATCGGTAACAGGCGTCGGCGATTTCCACGGCACGACACCCATCCTCCCCCGTGATGGGCATGGGGGAATTGGTTTTCACCGCCTGCAAAAAAGCCGTCAGGGTGGAGAGGACGGTCTGCGACGGAGGAGGCTCGGCATTCATCGTCTCAACCCCGGTATGATCCACACAGCGAATTCGGCGCTGCATCCAGTCGGCTTCCACCCGCCCCTGTGAACCGATCCATATCGCTCGTCCGGTGCGTGATCCCAAGACTCGTGCGATTTCTATCCGGCAGGTCGTTCC
Source organism: Nitrospira sp. (assembly GCA_024998685.1). Taxonomy (GTDB): domain Bacteria; phylum Nitrospirota; class Nitrospiria; order Nitrospirales; family Nitrospiraceae; genus Nitrospira_D. Next base: position 26,025 of record JACOEH010000047.1, on the reverse strand, counting down.
ACCGGCCGTGGTGAGATGAATCGCAGCCCTCGTTTCCGGCGCACTCGGTGGGTGACGGTCCATCGTGCACTCCACAGCCTGTACTTCTTCCCCGGTGAGGAATCGAACCAGATCCAGCATATGGACTCCGATTTCCAGCACGGCTCCCCGTTTGCCATAGCCGTCGGCATGGTCGGGAGCCGTTGTTCGTCTCTCAATGTGGAACTCTAGATCCAGTTGTCGGGAATGTCCGATACAGGGTTGGAACGTCTTCATGTGCTGAATCGTATGATCGAACCTAAGGGTTTGCGCCGTCATCACGGGCACTCCGGCTTCGCAAGCCTGACGCACCATCGTACGGGCATCAGGGGCCGTCGTCGCCAATGGTTTTTCGATCAATAGAGGTTTATGCGCTTGGACGGCGAGTCCGCAGATAGCGGAAGCGTAGATGGGAGGAGCGACCACGACGACCACATCGACCGTCGGATCGGCGATGAGCGATCGAGCGTCGCCGTAGACCTTGACCGACTCGGCACCCGATATGTGAAAGCCCTGTTCAGGATGTCGCCGGCACACGGCCCTGAGGGAAGCCGTCGGAAGATCCTGAACAAGATGCTGGGCATACCGGGCCCCATGACGGCCCACACCGATCAGTCCCACACCGATACAATCATTGTTCACAATACACCTCGCCGACGCCGCTCTCGATCAGACGAGCGTATAGCAAATGGCGTATCGCACGGAACGAATCAGAACAATTTCGTGCCATAAGCCATATGCCGTCTGCTCCCGTCTTTTGCCGGAATAGGTCCGTTGACATTCCCGCAAGCGGCTTCATATAGTAACGAAAGTCATGTTCGTCTTAAAGCTTCTTCGGTAGAGCATCTCGACCATGTCCACAATACAGACGGCACCGTTCACACTCGCGCAGATCGGAACCGGAACAGCCCGTTTCCCAAGCGGCGTGCCGATCCCCACACTGACCGATCAGATGGTGGACCCTTACTTCAAGAGCAAGATGCCGAAGGGACATCAAGTCGATTGTCTCCTCTTCTGGCCGCAACAACCGGGAACCTATCCGGGAATCGTCCTGCTGCATGACCGGTGGGGATTGACCGGGCAAATGAAAGATCTCGGCGCCCGGCTGGCCTGTGAAGGCTATACGGTGATTATTCCGAATCTCTACGGCCGGTTGGGAGGCATGGTGACCGCCGATGACGACGTCGCGGCCGCTCTCCTGGAACGGCAGAACGACGCGCATATCATCACGGATATCAATTCCTGCTGCGAATATCTCAATACAAGCCACGTCGTGAAGAGAAACATCCATGGCGTCGTCGGCTATGGAATGGGAGGGTCTTACGCGCTTCGTTTCGCCTGCCATCGGAAACGGCTGCGCGCGGCCGTCTCGTACTACGGCAAGACGGTCGTTCCCAAAGAGCTGATGAAAGACCTTTTTTCACCGGTGCTGTATCACCAAGCAGGAAAGGATTCCTGGGTCACTCAGGACGACGTCGAGCAATTGCGCAGCGCCTCGGTCGACTATGCCAAGCGAGTCGAAATTCATCTCTACCCCGACGCATCCCATGCGTTCTGTAATGATATGAAGCCGCACGCCTACGATCCCGACAGTTCGGCCCTCGCCTGGGAACGAACCGCAAGCTTCTTGAAGTCTTGCTTTCAAGGAACATGACCGAACGTCGCTCCTCAGTGCGCCATCAGCCTCCCACCCGGGTCGCGATCGAACGATTTCCCGACCGCAACCAAGATTTCTCGGTCTATCGTCGTGCCGCGACCGGCTTTCTCCTGATCATGATGTTCTCGATACTCGCCCCGTCCCCGGCCGTGGCGGAGGGAAACGTGTCTCCTTCCCTGATAACCGACGTGGTGAGTCAACGGGGCGACAAGTTGGCTACGATCGACTCGGACGAGAGAGCCCTGCACCTGTTTACAACGGAAGTCGGGCCCGCGCTCGGACTGAAAGATGCCGCGGCGGCATTGGGAGCCAAGAGACTCCCGAGTAAAATGGTCAAAGAGCTGGGGTTGGCGGAATTATCCCAGTCCGTCCATGAACTGATGGCGGCGCTGGCCACATGGCAATTAGCCGATTCCATTCGTCATGATGCAGGACCATCTCCCGCCGCGCTCTCCCTCCCTGCAGCACGACAAGAATGGTTGCGCGGCCACAGCAAGACCATCCCGCTCCCCGGCCTATCCCCCCTGACCCAAGAAGACCAGTCCCTTCGGAACTCTCAATCGCCCTCCGATCCGCAAAACACCGACCTGCTGTTGGCGGCCGAGCGTACGATATTTGAAGCCAGTCAGCGGGCGACCGCCGCTTGGTGGGATATCTATGGCTGGAAGGAACGTATCCGACAGACGAAAGGCCGCGCTCGTCTCTGCGGAACCTGGCAATGGACCATTCATAATCACCAACACCACGAAGATCAAAAAAACACGCTCGTCTTCCATCCGGAAGGACAGGTACCGGCCAATAGTCCCGTCCCGTCGGAAATGATCATTCTCGGTGACAGCATTTACTTGCGATGGGAGCACAACGGGCACATTCAAGAAGACAGTTTACTGTTCACGAAAGACAATACGAAAATCGAAGGGTCATTTTCGAACAGCCTGGGAGGATGGGGATCGATCAGCGGCAAACGTACGGCAGCGTGCAAACCCTAGTAGCCGAGAAAACTCCTACAACCTCAGAATGTGTCGGTATACCCACAGGCTGTTCAAAAAGGCCGTCCAGCGCGGCCGCAGCGAGCGAAAGACCGAGACGTACGCAGTCGGTACGTTGAGGCCTTGAGGTTCACGCCGCGCTGAATAAAGCGCGGCACGTCTGTGAACGCCGCCGAGATGGTGAGGCGGCGGTGTCTTGCGAGAACAAAGCTGGGGGACTTTTCAACAGCCTGCCCAGCGCCACGCGCGCCAAGCCAACAGACCCCAGCCGACAATGAACAGCGCTCCGCCCACCGGCGTCACCGCTCCAAGCCAGCGCACTCCCAATAACGAAACCCCATAGAGACTACCCGAGAATAAAAAGATTCCCGCCAAAAACATCCATCCGGCCTTGGCCGTTCCCGCATCGCGGCCGATGCGGACGGCAAAGCCGCTCAGGACCATACCGAAGGCATGATACATCTGATAGCGGGTCGCCGTATCATAGACGGCCAACATCGGCTGATCCAGCATGTCTTTGAGCATATGAGCCCCGAACGCGCCGGCCGCCACGCCGACTCCGGCACAGATACACCCCATACATACCAACCATCGGGATGACGCCTCGATATCCATCGTGTCTGGCTCCCAATACGTGCCGGTTGTGGAACGGTGGGATCATACGCGATCCCGACCGAATACTCCATCCGAGATCGAAAAACCGATCCACCCTCCGTTGCTCCACATGACACTTTGACTCCTAAGACAGGGGACGCTCACGGGACACGGGGCGCTCACCACCTCGCGCGCGTCCGCAAACGTGAGGCTCCTTATTCGTCGCCTCGCGGACCTCGCGGGCGTCCATAGACGCGCCAGCCTTCCCAAAAACAGCCTTTGATTCTTGCTTCCGACTACTGTATGGTGAGCCTTTATTTTTTTCGAAAACCACGCCGAAAGAGGATCATCATGTGGGACAAAAAGCGAGGCGACATGGAGCCGGAGAACGGGAATTTTACCGTGTTAGGAAAAGACGTCACCTTTAAAGGCATCGTCCACTTTCACAGCACCGTCCAGCTCGATAGTGCCTTTGAAGGAGAAATCCACGCCAAAGGAATGTTGGTCATCGGCGAAAATGCGGTCGTCCGGGGCTCGATTATTGCCGAGACTATTGTAAGCAGGGGGAAGATTCATGGAAACGTGACTGCCAGCGGCAAGATCCAGTTACTCAAGCCGGCGGTCCTGCTCGGCGATGTTTCCTCTCCGTCGTTTTCCATGGAAGAAGGCGCGTTCTTCAAGGGCTCGATCGACATGGGCTCCCATCCGGTGGTCGACGAACTGCAACAATCGACCATGGTCCTACCGGATTTTTCGCACCGGCTCAGCCCGTCGCGTCCTGTTTTGATCGAGAGTGAGCGAGGGGGCTGACACAAACCGACCGATGGATTTCGCCTGGAATAAATCAATCACCTCACTCGCCGGAACCTCATCGTATTCATACAGATCTCCGTCGATAAACTGGACATACAGACCCCTCCGTTCTTCCTCATAGCCGACCGCTCGAACTCCGGAGGAACGGACGGGGATCAATCGCATCGGTTGCCTCCACAGTCATTTCATCATCCAAGGGAACGACATTCACGCGACGGCGACGGGATGTGCATGCCTCTTTTCGTCCGGTTGTCCCTTCGGTAAGATACGCCGCTCATTACTCAGAGACCCGGAAAAGTTTCTGATGGCTCGAACCGCCGCATTCCGTTCATTTGCGCGTGTGATGACCGCCGCGTTGCTGGCCGACCGCCGAAGCTGTTCAATTGTGGATGCCGTTGGAATGCTACGAGAACAGACTCGGATTCGGGCTCAGACTATTCCGACGATTTCTCGCCGCCGGTTTTTGTTCGGCGCCGGAGCGACCGGTGCAACGCTTGCCCTTGGGATGATCGCGGGCTTTCCGCTCCGTGTCACCGAGGCCAAGCCGCTTTCCTCATCACTGTCGGTGGGTATTGTCGGTGCAGGGCTTGCCGGACTGGCTTGCGCCGATACGCTCAAGACACGAGGCATTCGAGCCTCCGTCTATGAGGCGACTACACGAGCCGGCGGCCGCTGCCGGTCGTTGCGTGGTTTCTTTCCCGGTCAAGTAGCGGAATGCGGCGGCGAGCTTATCGATACGTCCCATAAAACTATATTGGGGTATGCCGAACGATTCGGCCTGGCTCTCGAAGACGACCACGATCAACCCGGTGAGAGGGTCTATCATTTCCTCGGGCAACGGCATTCGCACTGCTCGATCATGGCCGAGTTTCACGATTTCTTGTCGATCGCGCGGGTCGATCTGAATCGTCTGTCTCCACAAGTCTCGGCCCTCTCTCATACCCCGCACGATGTCGCGCTGGATCGCACGAATCTGCTGGCCTATTTAGAAGGACACAACGGAGCCGGCGTCCCGGCCGGTCCCGTGGCCAAGGCCGCCGTCATCGCAGCCTATGAAGCGGAATACGGACTGGCAGCGGCCGATCAGAGTTGCCTGAATTTTCTCTTGTTCGTTCACTCCGATCCTCGTTCGACGCTCACGCCCTTCAGCGTCTTCAGCGACGAGCGTTACCATCTGGCGGACGGTAACGACCGCATCGTCGAAGGACTGACGCGAGAAGTCGCCGGACAAATTTCCTATGAGAGCAGGCTTGTGCGCGTCCGCCGTCTCAGCGACGGGCGCATCGAGCTGACGCTCCAAACCGGCGGCCGCACGACCATCAAAACACACGACGTCACGGTGCTCGCCATCCCCTTCACGGTCCTACGTGAGGTCGAACTCGACGCGAGTCTTGCGATTCCCTTGCATCAACTGACGGCTATTCGGACACTCGGCTACGGCACCAACGCCAAGCTGATGATCGGCTTTTCCAGCAGGCCCTGGCGGGCGGTGGGATCGAACGGGACGGCTTACGCGGATCTCGGAAGCGTGCAGACGGCGTGGGAAACCAATCCTTCACGAGGGACGGAGACGAGAGGCGTGCTCATCGACTACTCCAGCGGCGGACGGGGAGCAAGCTTGAATCCACACGCGGTTCAATCGGATGTCCGACGGTTTTTGAGCGACCTGAATGTCATCTATCCGGGCATACTCGACGCCGCCACGATCGTACAGGGACAGTATCTCGCCCACCTGGAACATTGGCCGTCGAATCCACTCATGAAAGGCAGCTATACCTGCTACCGTCCCGGCCAATTTACGACGATGGCCGGCTTGGAGGGTGTGCCTGTCGGCAACGTGCTGTTCGCCGGAGAACATGCGAACTCGTTCTATGAATGGCAGGGCTTCATGGAGGGGGCGGCGCTTTCCGGCATTGCGGCGGCCCGATCGATTCTGACAACAGCCAGAAAACGCTAGCGTTTCCGAGCGGCAGCTCATCGGCATAGACGCATTTACGACTGTTTCAGCGCGAAATCATAGCTGCCGTAATGAATATAGTCGGCCCAATCCACGGATTCGAGCTCGACCCGCACCTTTTCGCGGCCGGCCAAGAGTGCCGCTCCGATAGTCTGTTGCCGTAACAATTCAGTATAGAAGGTTTGCGCGAACGCTCCGGCCGATTCATCACCCACCGGCCAGTAGGTTCCCACATAATTGGCCACACCTCCTCGCAAGAATGCCTCCGCCAGTCCCACGGTCCGTGCAAGGCGCTTCTCGATATCCAAATTCTGCATCTTCTTTTCCGGCGGATTTCTGATCCGGCCTGCTTCACAGGCGTTGAAAAACACGAGGCTGGGAAGATTGCCGATCGCGGCCACATCTTCTCCGCTCAAGACTTCCTTGCCATGGCACAAAATCCCGCTGCGAGCCGGCACGCGCGGATCGAAGAACGCATGTCCCGCATAATGCACCACATCATACGCGCCGGATCGAAATTTCCGCAGTAATTCGGCCTTCGTGGCTTGCGGGCCGTGCACCGTCTCAATGACCACTCCTGGCTGAGCGCCGAATAAGCTCTCGATTCGCTGCCCCTCTTTCTCAGCTCCCGGCAAATCTTGAGTCGGATTCACGACGAGAAGGAGTGTGAGCTTCTCGGTGTGTTGCCGCTGCTCCAGCCACTTGGCCACGGACAGGTTGCCGGCAAGATATCGTCGGCTCAAACCGTGATTGATCGCCGGCACCCATCCGTTCACTCTGATCGTCTCCCAAGGGATGCGGGAGGACGGTGCATCATGCACCACCACCAAATGTTGCTCTTTCATGTGTGGGAGAACCGCGAGGACTCGTTTCGGGAGCACGAGCTGCGCGAGCTCATCACCGAATCGAATCATCGCATCAAGACTGAGCGAAGGGGACTCCAGCTTCGCCAAATGCTTATCCAGAGCGTCACTCTGCAGCTGTTGCGTATCCGTGATGACACCGGCCTTCGAACCCGGCGTCAGGATGGACGACGTCAAGCCGATCGCGCCCTTGTCCCGAGCAGATGCTTCCTGCCGAATCAGGAGATAGGCCGGCTCGGGCCCTTTCGATGCACGCGGCACGCTGGGCACCAGCGGAGGCTTGAGCCGCACCTCGTCGAACGTGACCTCGACTTCTTCAAAGAGCGGAGTGCTGGAAAGTCGCAAGAGTGCCGCTCGGATGTCCTGATAGCGCTGAGGATTCATTTCACAAATCGTAATCCGCCTGAGCCAATGGTCCCCGTCGGTGTCTTTCAGCGCACGGAAAAAGCCGATCAGCAAATCTTGCAAGGTCGACTCGATGTCCTGACCGCTTCGTCCACCCAGCAGCACCGTGCCGAATTCTTCGACGCTCGTTCGGATGCAGATGCGCACGATGTTCTCCGCACTCACTTGTAATACCGTGTTCCTGAACTGATCGAAGTCGCCAAGCCCGACGAAGATCATGAAATCCGCTTGGAGCGGATGACGGCCGGTCGGCATGACGAACACTTCACCCACGTTGCCGCTGAACATCCGCCTCGCCGTAAAATCTTTGACGGCGCCGCCCATCCGCTCATCGAGCGCATCCGCCGGGCCGCCGGGCGTGACATTGCGATAGATGCCCAGGACATAGGCGCGGCTGTCCAACTCCGTGATACTGCCCAACGCCAGTCGAATGTCGAGACGTTGCTGCCTCCGTCGGCCGACGATGACTTGGTTCAACGGCTGCTCAAGCGGACTTGGGTGCGCCGCTCCGATCGTGAGCGCCGTTTCATCCACGACCGGCTGGTCTCGGCTGTCAGGCGCAACAAAGCCGTCCAAAGCGTGGCGGATTTCTTGCTCGGTTAACTCCTTCCCCTGACGGCCTCCATAGGCGGGTGCTCGGAGTGCCTGCTCTCGAACTGTGCGAGTCGGGCTGCGCCGGACCGGCGCCCATTGTCGAGGCAACAGCGACGTCTCGCCCTGCCGTATGATGTCGATGGTCGCTTGAGCGACGAGGCGATTGTTGGGCAAGCTCCCGTGGGATTCCTCAATATAATAGGTCTGTGTGCCGGCCAGCTCGGCAAACGTCCTCGGCACCGTCCCATCACCTTCCATGGACTGTTCGTACACAAATTCATTGTCGTGCAGCTTCAGGCCGACGACCGTTTCCTGATTCACACCGGCGATGAGAAAAAATCGATTGTCGGCAGGCGCCAGGGACTGCTGCACCGACGGGACTTTTGCCAAAATCGGCTGCGGCGGCCTGGGGCCTTTGGTCGGCCAGGAGGCGAGGTCGAACAGATCGACCTCGTGAAACACCTCCTTGGTCGGAAGCAAATGGTACAGGCCGGGAAAGGTCGTAAAGACCAGGGACGAAAGCTCCTCCGCATCGTGCATGGGGTCGATGGCGGCGACCTGCTTCACCACGGGATAGACACCCCGAATCGCTTGCGCCGGCGCGAACGATCCATGGTTCGGAGTGCCGAGCATCACCAGCCGGTTGATTTTCTTCGTGGCAGACGAGTCCCGCTCGATCGCCGCTCGTACGACCAAGCCTCCCATACTGTGCGCCACAAGCCATACCTGCTCCGCGCTTTCTTCCCGCAGTTTGCTCACCAATCCGTTTCCCAACACATCCAAGCCCTGCCGCCAATCGTAATAGTGAAAATCCGCATCGAACCCGGCGAGCTTCAACCGCAGCTTGAGTCCTGTATAGGCCAAGGGAATCGCCCCCAGTGCCGTGTATTTGCCGGCCGATCCATCGAGGGCAAGTTGAGTGAGGTGTCCCAGCATGATATCGACCGGGTCAAACCACAGCACATCGTCAAGAATCGGACGCTCTTTTCCGATCGTCGACCCCATGATGCCGGGAAGGATGAGAACGCGGGCCCCCCCTCGGACACTCCGGCGCCCGGCTTCCTTCGCCAACTGCTGTAACTCTTGATACTGCGCGTCGCCGAAATACGCCTTCAACTGGTCGGCGTTCTTGCCCGTCGCCAGAGCCTCTTCGATCTGGTCTTCGCGATAGGAATAGGCAGCTACGTCTTCCCGGCCTTGCAAGTCCTTCGCATCTCGGCGACTCCTCGCTCGTCGTGATGATGAAACGGTTCGTTTCCTTCGCTTAGGTTTTGCCATGGTTGCTCCTTTCGCCGACACGCTCGCCTGCTAGGGCCGACGCAGGGCACAGACTACGGCTCATGAAGGAGGGAGTCAATCCACGGAAGCCCTCGCTTGTACCTCCTTTACCTCCTCCCTGAAACCGGTTAGGGTAGAAGACTATTCCGTGACGAATGCCTAGTTCCGATCAATCAAGACGTCCGCGTCGCACCTCTACAAGGATGTTGCGCATCTTGCCGCTCGGCGACTCGGCCATCACGATCGAATTCGGCAACGAGATCGATCCTCGGCTCAACGCCCACGTCGTCGGCTTTGCACAAGCAATTGTCGATCAAGGTTGGAGCGGAATCTTTGATATTGTCCCGACCTACCGATCGATCACAGTCCACTTTGATCCACTCCAGTGGGATTCAGCCGCCTTGGTCGATAGGTTGAAAGCTTTGCCGCGACCCAAACCAGGCAAGGCCGAACAGCGGGGCGCTCTCCATGAGATTCCGGTCTTGTATGGCGGCGAATGGGGGCCGGACTTGGATGATGTCGCAGCCTTCGCCGGCCTCTCGCCCGAGCAAACCGTTACCCTGCATGCATCGACTCGCTATCGCGTCTACATGCTCGGATTCATCCCCGGTTTCCCCTACCTGGGACTCGTCTCTACACATCTGGCCATACCTCGACTCTCCACTCCTCGTACGAAGGTCCCTGCGGGATCGGTCGGCATCGCCGACCGCCAGACAGGCATCTATCCAACCGTCACTCCCGGCGGCTGGCGACTGATCGGCCGAACCCCCACACCTCTCTATCGCAGAACCAACCCGACTCCGTTCCTACTGAAGCCGGGCGACCTGGTTCAATTCAGACCGATCGACAGAGAGGAGTTCGATCGTCTGAGCCGTGAGGCATCGGATGAGGACCATTGATTTGAACAGCGATATGGGTGAGTACGAAAGCGCGGAGTGGTCGGCTCGGGAAGCCCAACTCATGCCGCTGCTCACGTCCGTCAATATCGCGTGCGGCGGGCACGCCGGCAATCCCGATCTCATGCGCCGGACCGCGAGACTGGCCGCGCAACATGGAACTGCAATCGGCGCCCATCCGGGTTTTCCAGACACACAGGATTTCGGGCGTCACGACCGCCATGCCTCCCCATCAGAGGTCGAATCGTTAGTGACCATGCAAGTGAACAGGCTGGCCGATGTACTCGCATCGGATCATCTGACGTTGACCCACGTGAAACTGCATGGCTCGCTCTATAATTTAGCGGCAAAAGATCAGACAGTGGCAAATGCCGTCGCACGAGCCGTCGCATCGTTCAACCGACAGCTCCTCCTCTTCGCCCTCGCGGGATCAGCCTTGGTTGAGAGCGGAAAGAATGCCGGTTTGACTGTTGTTCAAGAGGCCTTTGCCGACCGAGCCTACCGGTCTGATGGGACATTAGTTCCACGTTCCCGACCGGATGCTGTTCTGCAGACCGAAGAACACGTTCGCCGGCAACTGCACGAGATCCTGAACGGGTACGTCATGAGTATCGAGGAACGACGAGTCGATCTACAGGCAGACAGTCTGTGCATCCATACCGACACGCCGCGCGCCGTCGAATTCGTCCAGCTCATTCGAGATGAGATTGAATCGTCCGGTATCCCTATTGTGAAGCCTCGCCACTCATGATGGATCGTCAACGATGTCGCATCATAGTGGTCAAGGGCGGATGGTTGACCACGGTGCAAGACCTGGGACGATACGGTTATCAGCAATATGGAGTCCCCATCACCGGCGCGATGGACCGTTTCTCCGCCATTGTTGCGAATCGATTGGTAGGGAACTCCGACCAGGCGGCCGTGCTCGAACTCACCCTGAAAGGACCTGTACTCCAATTTGAACGAGACACCGTTATTGCCATCACCGGTGCAGACCTCTCTCCAACCATCAATGGCAGTACGGTTCCGCTTTGGCAAAGCATTCTGGTGCCATACGGCAGCCGGTTGAGCTTCGGCAAGCAGCGCACAGGCTCTCGTGCATACCTCGCCATCGCGGGTGGCATCGATGTTCCACTGGTTCTGGGCAGCCGCTCGACACATTGCGCAAGCGAAACCGGTGGATTCCAAGGGCGGCCATTGAAACCGGGAGACATCTTGTTGTGTGGTGGGAACTCAGGGGAATTAGCAGACCGTTTGATCGGCAAGCGACTTCCTGACCGACTACTCCCTCGCTACGAACGGTCCATACCCCTTCGCATCATTCCCGGCCCGCAACAAGACTTCTTTGTGAAACAATCACTCGCCGCATTGACAGAAGTCACCTATACCGTTTCCCCTCAGTCGGATCGCATGGGGTATCGGCTGAGCGGACCAAAGGTCGTCCACAAGGGATCCATGCAATTCATCTCCGACGGCACCGTGATGGGAGCGCTACAAGTACCACAGGACGGGCAGCCGATTCTCCTGATGGCAGACCGACAAACCACCGGTGGCTATCCCAAGATCGTCGTGGTTATTTCGGCGGATCTTCCCCTCGCCGCTCAGCTGGCCCCCGGCGACAGCGTCACCTTTACCCCATGCACCATCGCCGAAGCTCAGCGGGCATTGCGGATGCACCGTACTCAACTCGACGCAGCGTTGCCGCCGATAAACAGCTCTTTCCTATGTCGATAGCACCTGCTAAAGCAAAGCACTGAGTTGAGGTCCTTCATTTGACCTCACCCCTATCTCCACTGTATGATTTTGTCATACAGGAGGTCTTCATGAAGCGCCCACGCGTGCCAGTGACTGTTTCACTTCCATCCAATCTCGCCGAGAGTTTTGAACGGCTGGCTAAGGCGGAGGCCAAAAACAAGAGTCAATTGTTTAGGGAAATGCTCACGATCTATGAACGGCGACGACGGGAAGAGCAGTTCTACGAATTGCAGAGATACGGCGTGAAGAAAGCCAGGAAGAAAGGAGTGCTCACTGAAGCCGACGTGGAGAAACTGGTGTTCCAAGGCCGCTGATCGTGCGTGTCGTCTTTGATACCAATATCTATATTTCAGCCTTTGCCATTCCTGGGGGCAACGCCGAAAACGCCTACCTCAAAGCCATTCAGAGTCAGTTTCAATTGTTTACCTCGGTGGCGATCCTGACAGAAACTGCCCGAGTGCTCCAGACGAAGTTCGATTGGGTGGAAGAGAGAGCGCAGCAAGCCATAGAGGAGATCGGTCAAACCGCAACAGTACTCCGCCCTCGCCCGATCCTCCACGTCGTGAAGGACGAACCGGACAATCGCATTCTTGAATGTGCACAGGCCGCAGAAGCACAGTGGATCGTTACTGGCGATCGACATCTGCTTGGGCTCAGGCAACATGCGGGCTGCAGGATCATCTCATTGGCCGACTTTCTCACCGAACTCGATAGGTAGTTCGCTCCGGCAGATCAGAACGTCGAATTCCCGCCATAGCCCGACATCTTAAGAATCCATTCATCCCTATCTGCCCGTAGAGCTGAATGCATCTATTCTGTAGATCCGTATATTCCTACACCAACGAATTATTTCTTTGCTTTTTCTCCGGCGCTACCATCCTGCCGCATCTGACATTCGGTTTCCCTCTACGTGCTTCAAGCTAGTGCATGGCTGAATGGCAGCTCGGTCGTCCGGTGGTTCGGAGGAGAGGCCATGAATCCATTCAGATACTCCCTGAATCGAAAGAGATTCAGCTCGACACGCCACCATTTCCAGAGTGACAGCATAATGTCCGAGAATTCACGTGATTCTCATGGATTCATCGTGGTCCGTTCCTTGCTGAATAAGCCTCCCAATAAGGTGGCTGGCATGCGCCGACCAGTCATCACATTATTTCTTGAGAGCCATGTGACAACATCATCCTCACTACCGCACTTGTTTCATGGCTTTCTCATCCTTTCGTTCTTGCTGTTGTCAACCGGCTGCATATGGCGATCTGCCGACACAGACTACCTGTGGGGCCCCGCCTTAGTTCACATGAATCAGCCGCCACAGGGAAACGCTTACCTCTGGGAGGAACGCTCTGTTGTACCGCTCGTCTTAGAGGGAGGAGAGCATATGGGACTTACAATTGGTTTCTTAAAGCGAGTGGCGGCAAACCCGGTCGAGCACGACAAGCAGGCATCACTTCAGTGGTGCAAAGGGTTGCTCGGTACATCTTGCTCCACACCGACTGCCTCTGATGGGTGGCAGTGGAATTTCTTGTATGGCCGCATCGTTCATATTGTCTCGCCGGAGTTCTACGATCGCTCGGTCTTAGGAGCATCCGTGGGTGGAGGAAGCGACGACGGCTACGTGACGATCGGTTATTCCGCAGACAGTCGCCACAGACCTCAAGATAATGCGTACTACATCCTTTGCTATGGGAGAGCTAATCCACTCCAAACTCGATTTGAACTTGCGCGAACCATGTCCGAATTCGCGACCTTGATCAACCAGGAGGCTTGTCGATGACACTGCGACGGAGGATGCTCAAGACACTTTGCCGGTCACTATTCACGATTACAGCCGTAACAAGTCTCTTCGGCTGCAACAACTATCTCGTGTTTACCACAAGCACCAAGTTCGGGATTGACGCCTCTCAAAACGGAAATCAACCTCCCCACGTGGTTCTGGGATACAAGCGGGCCGAAGTGGCCATTATTCCTGCTGAACATAAGGCCGCAACAGAAACCGAGGACACCTATGCCGTTCTCGGCGACTTTTGTGTCATGGCCAATCCCTCCCTGTATGACTGGATTGATACAGTCTTCAAAGCTCCAAAAAAGTGGCCCTCAAACGACGTCAAAGACAGCCTACAGATTAGATCGATATTTGCGACCGGTATGGCGGCCCGAGCAGCGGCCGACAATGACGCGATTCAAGCCCATTTTGCCCGAGCCACTTTACGACATACCCGTACCGGTGCCTCGGAGAAGAATTGTTTTTAGGCTCACACCTTCTGACGGAGAACCCCTATGCATAACCCAACAGGCAGATGTCTGATCACGATCATTGGCCTCACCTTTTCGCTACTCACCACCGCTTGTGGCGGCCCTCGGGTGTTTGTCGCGACAGGAACTCTCGTTGGTTTGGAGGCCACTCCGGGAAATCCCAACGATGGGCAAGCGCCGGCCGTCACATTTGGATACCGAAGGGCGGAGGCGGCACTTGTCCCTGTTAAGAAAAAAGACGATAACAAGGTGGATCAACCGAACACAACCACCCAGCCAAAACCGAAAAGGGATGCAGCATCGGTATTGGCCACTTTCAATCTTGCCCACAATTGGTTTGGCCCAGCCAAGATCGAACAGTACATCGCAACAGGCCTCGCCGCTCAAAGCATTGCGAATAGCGACTACTATGCTCTAGCGCTTATAGGATATGACCCGGGAACGGACGAGCTCGCGGATAAACTTGCCGATGCCTACAGGAACGCTCACAAGGATAACGCCACGGACGATGACAAGGCGTGTTGGGAATCTGTTACGACATGGATGGATACTAACTTCCCCGGCCTTCACCCTACAGACATTCTCACGAAAGGGTTCAGTAAACAGCGCCATAAATTCGTCGAAGGCGACGCAGATAATACATGCAAGTAACTACAAGGGCTTAGCTTGAACTCTCATCAGATGAAGGAGGCCGGCGCCATGAGCTGTTGTTGATAGCTGATTCCGTTGTTCCTCTCACCGTTCCCAGAATCAGCTATAGAGAACAATTCCACCCACATTGTCATGGCCAACACAGAGGCGTGACGGCAGAGTATGGAGGCATAAAGGTATATATGAGACAGACCAATGGTGCATTTTGTTCACAGATCTCTAAGACCGTATTCCTAACAGTGGCCGTTAGCCTTACTACTGGATGCTTCTGGTCAAACGCCAGTATCCGAGGAGGTGATAGCACGTTCTCAAGTCAGAATCACAAAGCAGTACCAGTAACGCTCTTTGAAAAAGATCAACGGGCGAGAGAAGAAGACAAAGAGAATGAGGACAAAGAACTCTCTTTCGCATTTAAAAAGCCCGTTAAAGCTGATATCGGTGATAGTTGCTCCGGAAACACAGATTGCTCTCATGAATCAATTGTCTATAAATCAAAGCTGTGCAAACAAATCGGCACATGCACGGCAGATCTTTTCGTTGTCGAATTTGACGACCAGGGTCGACTGTATTACCCGCACCAGATGGAAAACCTGTTTGAGTTCTTGAAGAATACCATGTCGCCAAAACGAATGGACTGCAAGCCTTCTGAAGGCCCAGCTTGCTTTGATGATGTCAGCCTAGTAGTCGCGGCCCATGGGTGGCGACATAATGCAGACTTCGAGGATTGGAACCTACGACAACTACGAGAAGTACTCTACAATGCAGTATTGTTTGAAGCTGATAGGCCAAACCAGCCCACAAGGCACTGGAATCCATCGAACAAACCTCGGAAAGTGGTTGGGGTGTATCTGGGATGGCGCGGGGCGCTGGTCAAAGAATACCCTAATTCGCCACGTATACCCTTTACTACCAATTGGACTCTATCTGACTTAGCGCAGGGCTTACCAGCACTGCTGAGTTTCTGGGATCGGAAGGGAGCGGCATTGGACGTGGCGCTCGGTTCAACGCGGGAGTTATTCGCGCGGTTAGGACATGTCAGAGCCAAAGTGAATGACTTGGGCGACGATGCAAAAAGGATGGGGCAAGCCCGTGAATGGTACGATAAGTGTGTTGAACGAGCCGGAAGTAAGAGTAGATGCGTTGCCATGAGGACATTAATCCTTGGGCACAGTTTTGGGTCGCTGGCAATTTACAATGCAATCTCGGAATCTTTGATCGACAGTGTGTCTGCAGGGATAGGCTCACCCAAGAACAGTCCCACTGCAAGCGATCAGAGTGCGATTGAAGAAACACGCGTCGGGGAAGAAGTTTCCTCTCCATATGCAGATCTTATTGTCCTGATTAACCCGGCGTTTGAGGGAGCACGCTTTGAACCACTGTATCAGGCATCACTAAACCGAATGAAGCGGAGCCCCTATTCTCCTACCCAGAGCCCGGTACTCGTCATCGTGACAGGAACTTCGGACTATGCAACGAAGTATGCTTTTAAGTGGGGGCGATGGTTCAGTACGCTATTTCAGGATAATAGCCCTGAAAGTAGAGACGGTGCCGAGTTAGCCGGTAGAGCGGATGAAGAACGTAACGCAAACCGTAAGACCGTTGGACACATCCCTCGATATATGACGCATTATCTTGATATTTTCCCCGATACGAAAAAGGAGCTGCCGAAAGAAATTGAGGCCGGCCAGAAGGCATGCCTGACCACAGACTGGTACGACTTAACTCTCAAGGGGGTCTCGGGCGATAAACTGCCGGAGAGTACAGTCGATGAGATTACATCGCTGTGGAAAAACAAACGAGAAGAGAGCACAGCAAATAAACACGACTGGCCTGCTCGCGCGTTTTGTGGCAGGGTGCGATTAAGCTTTGCCATGCAGGAAGTGAAGGAAGGTGGGGACCCATTGGAGGACTTACCCGGCAAATCAAGCGATCCTGGTCCGTGGGACAATCAGCTGCTGTCGA
Organism: Nitrospira sp.; assembly: GCA_024998685.1. Classification (GTDB taxonomy): domain Bacteria; phylum Nitrospirota; class Nitrospiria; order Nitrospirales; family Nitrospiraceae; genus Nitrospira_D. Next base: position 9,340 of record JACOEH010000047.1, on the reverse strand, counting down.
AAAACATACCGAAAGATAACTGGGGCTCAGGACCGAGGGACCTGTATAACCCAATTTGGGTGGTCCGTACCCATGATACACGCATTATCAATGGCCATAATGGTTATCAGAATTCCCATATGGTAGGATTTATTCTGCAACTGTACCGTGATGTGTTGAGCCCGAAATAACAAGTAGACAACCCATGAGTCATAGGCCATTCGTTACCTTGAGCCCACCTCGTGACTTAATGGTTTTGAGCGGTATTTTTCGAAGAACTCAAGGATGCGTGTAAGCGCTTCCGTCCGATACGGATCACTTTCAATGAGCAACTCATGTTTTGCGCCATCGATAACAACCACCCCTCCCCCATCACATCTGGAAGAATTCTCGCAGAATGTGACTTGCGCGCTTGCTCTCACCACGGTATCGGACCCTGCTTGCAGGAGCAAGATCGGCATGGCGATTTTTGAAGCGTCGGCAACTGCTTCGCGAGATCCCCGGCAGGCTTCAGATACCCATCTCCAGGTCGGCCCAGTGAGTCGCAACCTTGGATCGGAGTGCAGCACCATGAGAAAGCGCTCGAACCTAATACGACTGTGCGTGAAGTCATTTTTCTCAGGGTCAGTAAAGTCCTCCTCCGTGAGCTGAACTGGACCATCCCCGGCATATTCCGTCGGTTTCGATTCCTCCTTGTCCGCCACGTAGTATTGGCAGACGGCTCGGTGAAACCACTTGCCGCCCGGTAAGGCCGGCTGATGCATGGGAGAGCTGAGCGCAAGAGCATCCGCTCCTTTTGGATGCTGCTCTGCCCACAATGATGCGATCGCCCCTCCCATGGAATGGGCGAGCAGAAATATCTTTCGGGGAGCTGTCGGAGCAACGATGTCTTCAATCAACGTGTTGAGATCCTCAACATAATCATCGAACTGATCCACATAGCCTTTACGTTCGTCATTTGGGCCTTTGAGAATCCTGTCCGATAACCCCTGTCCTCGGTGATCATAGGCAAAGACGCTATACCCGTTCCGATACAAGTCATAAATCAATTCGTGGTATTTCACATAGCTCTCGGCGCGCCCTATGACCAGAACAATGGCGTCCTGCTCATGTCCCGGCTGACGATACCTCTCATAGGCTAATTGAATACCGTCTTTCCCGATAAAGGTTCCACTGTGTCTCGTCGCATCCAGCAACTGCTCTATCGTTGCTTGATATTCCTCCCTTGCCAACTGACCCTCACATGTCACCTTGCCAAATTGCACACAGTCAACAAGCTCTTGCTTGGGCACGCTTGCACACGACGTCATACTCAGAAATATCAGTAAACATCGGCACACTCTCAGGCAGTTCCACAAGTTACTCATATGTTTTCTAGGCATATTATTCATTCCAGGCGATGTTGCGGATGCATCTATGAGAAGGCCGATCGATGTTGCTTGGTATCATTACAATCATTATATCAAGGCACGCGAGGTTTCCCCAATCCCCCCTGTGACGATCCCCTCAGAAGCTAAGAACCCGCCCGTAGAACTCAAAGACAAGAGAGTGAGTCTGCTGTTGATCTCATGGACCGGTCTCGCTACGATGGCCACCGCCTATGTGGCCCAAGTTTTTGAAGACAGGAGTGACAGTGATGATGCTGACCGCGTCTCTCGTCGGTTGCGCAACCAAGCACTATACGCCTTTGGGTGATGCAGATACGGCGGAGATCGAACAACTCAAAGAGGATGTGTATCGGGTCGAATATCGAACGAGTCCCTTCACCTCGCAGGAACAGCTGGATCTCTATCTCCGTCGCCGCTGTGCGGAGCTGACCCTCCGGGAGGGGTATGACTTTTTTCACCTGGCTCAGCGCACCGACGTACTGGGCTTCTCACGCCGCACGGCCATGACGGTCACGCTGTACAAAGGCCCACAACCCATAGGGACTGTGGATTTCTACGACGCGAAGAAAGTGTTGGCCGAAGCCTCAACCGTTTTGTTGTCCAACTAAGAAGACCAACGAAAAACAGACTCACTTCCAACCCACGACTTCGCAGCGACAACGAGAGTAGAAGGCATCCGGGTGACTTCCCCACGAGGTCAGTGCGTTTTGCATTTCAGCAAGCTCTGATTCAGTGGCCCATTGTTCCTTCAAAATCAGCGCTCGGTGCTGATTTAAGAAGACGCCGCCGAAGTAACGGCTGAAGCCGAAGGTAAACTCCGGTGTGCCGAAGGCATCGCACGATGCCGAGGCGGCAATGTTCTGAAATCCGGCTTCTCGCAGCAACCGGCGCTGTTTGCGTCCGAACCGCGTATCGCCGCCGCTGTGCTCGATCACCCGCTCCATCAGCTTCCAAAACCGATCGACGTCCTCATGAGGAGGGAAATATACATCGCCATCGAAATCCGCATCGCGCAACCCAATCACACCTCCCGGCTTCAGGACACGCCACAGTTCTTGCACGGCTTTCATCGGCTCGGCAAGATGATAGAGAACGGCGTGAGCCAAGACGGCGTCGAAGGTTCCGTCCTCGAACGGAAGGGCATACAGGCTGGCATGGTGAAACTCGACGTTGCCGATCCCACGTTGCTGCGCCTCTCGGCGACCCATATCGAGCTGGCGGTCCTCAATATCAATCCCCACGACTCGTCCCTGCGGGACCAACGCCGCAAGAGTGACCGTGATTCCGCCTGGACCACATCCGCAATCCAGCACATGCATGGCGGGTGTGAGATGCGGCACAAAAAACGCGGCATCCCGAGTGGCCTCTCGTCTGGCCAATCCCTGTAACACCAGCGGATCGTAGCCGGCGGAATAGACTTCGTGTTTTTCCAGGGACATGTTGGTGACGCAATCAGTGCAGCGTCAGGCAAGGTCGTCGAGATAGCTCATAAACTGATGATCGTCCAGCGCCGCGCCCAGACGTTCCCAAAGCTGCTTGAGCAAGTCCGCCCCGCGTTCACTGGAGAAGTCCAGCATGCCGCTGGCGATGACCCACATGGTCAGTGGGGACCCCAGGCCGACTGCAACATCCGATCGAAGGTCTTCGGCGGAATACCCTCCGACGCCCTGGGCCACCAGCGTCTCGTGATACAACTTGAGGAGCGACGCCTCCGTCGCGCGACGCTGCTCGACCGTCAGTGAGAGGGAGAGGAAATAAGCCACATCGCGGGGGCCGGGTGCACGCCGCACCACCTGCCAATCAAAGACGGTCACACGTCGTTCCCCACGTGACGTTGCAAAGGCCAAATTGTCGGCCCTGAAATCGCCGTGGGTGAGCGTCTGCGGCCTGTCCACCATCCGATCAATATAGGTCGGCAGGATCTGCGCAAACCGTCTCGCGGTCTCCAATATACGTGGCGAGAGGAAGTGGCCACACCGTTGTTCGAAGCGCGGTAACATCCCCCGATACAGAGCGATCCTGACTTCGGCTTCGTCGGTGAGAGAACGCAGCCACGACCACTGCTTAAGGAAGGGGGCGCTCCAATAGTGAGCGTGCAAGAGCCCGAGCTGCCGGACCACGACCATGGCATCTGTAGAAGAGCAACCGGTGAGATTGTCCCCGAACTCCGCCTGACTAAGATCCTCGAGCAGCAGGAGACATTCACCCGTTCGTTCGTTATAGAGACTGAGATAGGGACGAGGGACCGGCATAGGGAAATCCGGCAGCGGCGCAACGTCGCGGTAAAACCCGGCCTCGGTCTCATAGAGTCCCACCTTCCGGAGTTGTTGCCTTACGGCGGGATCGGCCGAGGAAAGTTTGGCAAAGATCGAAGCGGGAGCGCCTGCTTCTCGCTCATCGTATTCAATGATGAGACGAGCTGTTTGTCCCAGGAAGCCGCTGCCGACCGCGATCGGCTGGACCTCAATGGCCACAACCTTGGCGCGCTTGAGGATACCGACACGATGCAACACTCGCGTGAGCCACTCGGCGGTGATGGCATTCAGTGTGGCAGGAATGAACAGCGGGTCGTCGGACTCCTGCATCATCATGACTGCAGAAGATATCACACTCTCTCCTAAATAGGTATGCGATAGAAGACGCGACCCCTCGCTCCACGACGGCCTGCCATCCATGCGCGTGATGCGGGCTCGGAGTCCGGAGACTCACGCTGAGTCCAGTCCCCCCTATCTCGCCGCGGAGACCGCCGGTGTGCTCCGTGGCTGACGCGCCATGCGAAGGCCACCTTTCGGCCGCAAGGTCACCATGAACTGAGGCTCGACGCGTTCTTGCGCCAGCTGCAGATCATAGCGGCGACCGATGAGCGCCAAGAGCAGCAGTCCTTCGACCGACGCGAAATGGAGGCCCACGCAGGCACGCGGCCCGGCGCCAAATGGCAGATAGGCATAGCGGGAACGTGGTCGGTCACTGCCCAGCCACCGTTCCGGCAGAAACTGTTCCGGGTGTGGCCAAAAGTCTGGATGGCGGTGCAGATTGTAGAGACTGATTAATACGCGCGCGCCTGATGGCAGGGACACTCCGCCGACGGTGGTGGACGTCGCCACCGTGCGCTGGAGGAGCGGGGCTGTCGGGTAGAGACGGAGTGTTTCCTCGAAGACGGCGCGCGTATACGGGAGGTGCTCAAGGTCGTCGGCGTTCGGCGTCTTTCCGTGGAGCACCCGGTCCACTTCTTCATGAAACCGGGCCTTTGCTTCGGGGTGCGTCGCGAGGAGATACCAGGCCCAGGAGAGTGCATTGGCGGTGGTGGAGTGGCCTGCGGCAAAGATGGTCAATATTTCATCCCGCAGCTCCTGGTCGGTCAGTCCCTTCCCGGTCTCGTCATCCCGTGCTTGGAGGAGCACATCAAGGAGGTCGCCATGCCTTTCGCCGCTCTGCCGCCGTCTGGCCAGCAACCCATAGATCAACTCGTCCATGGACCGCAGCGCAGAACGAAATTCCCGGTTGCGCGAGGTGGGCATCCACAGGGGGAGGAACAGGGGATTGCTGTCGGAGTCGACGGCGTACTTGCTGCTCACTTGTAACTCATGGATGATCCGGTCGATGTGTTGAGCCATGCTGGTGCTGAACATCGTGTGAGAGATCACTTCGAGGGTCAGTTGCCGCATTTCGGCCGCGATATCGACTGACAATCCGTCCTCGGCTGCCCACCCGACCATCCGGTGTTCGCCCACCTGGGCCATCTGATCGACCATGGTCGCGATGCGCGCGCGATGGAAGATGGGCTGGATGATACGACGATGTCGCTTCCACACGTCGCCCGACGCGGTGATCAACCCATTGCCTAATACCAACGCCAGGCCGGACGGTCGTCTCGGATCATACGTTTTCGCAAACCGGTCGGCGTGCTTGACGAGCACGTCTTCGGCAAGATCGGGATGGCTGAACAGATAACGCGTCTTCAGGCCCAGCCGAAAGCGCAGCGCATCACCGTGCCGGCGCCACCAGGTCGAGAGCTGGTCTAGAGGACGTGTCTTGTACGCACGCAGATGGCCCAGGAGAGGCACCGCGCCGGGAACATCGACAAGCGTGAATGACGGTGTCGGATCCGGCATGCTGGACAATAGCATACTCTGGCTGACGCCGCGAGCGGGCTCATGGTGGACAATCGAGGATCTATCTCGATTGCCTTGGCCTCGTTTGGAACATGAGATGGATCCATCGAGTTACAGCCATACGGCGATCGCTGGGGCGTTCATGCGCGCCTATCATTTCGCCTACGATGACAAGAAGATCTTTGCAGATCCCCTGGCGCAGCGGCTCCTCATACCGAAAGACCATGACGCATGTGAAGCGATGTGCATCAACACCCTCGTTCAATCACACCCACAACTTGTTGTCTCATCGACCGGTCGTTCAATCTTAACCGGAACTGATCAGCCGGGGAAACGGTCCCACTGAGAGAGACGGTTACGAACTCGGCTGCCGTGACCGATATGGGAGGTCGCCCAACAGGAAGAAGGTAACCCGGCGCCCACAGACACTGGGCTATCTGCGATCTTTCAGCAAGTCTTGTGATACAAAAGAGCCATGGAGAGACCACACTACTCTCTTTTCCAGACCATCGTGGTTGCCTTGTTATTATCCGGCTGCGGGGCTGCGCAGCTTGGGACGTGCGCGCCGCATACGAAAGAAGAAGGCACGCCTACTCGGAATTGGGTCGAGTGTTTCGATCAACCATTCTCGCACGGAGGTATGACCCATTCAGTGTTTTGCCTGCATGACGATACCGACAAGCCGCCGGTGTTGCTGCTCCATGAATTGACCGGACTATCTCCAGGGACACTTGCCTACGCCGAAGAGCTCTCGAAAGACTTCACTGTGTACGTGCCCCTGCTCTTCGGAGAGAAAGGCAAGTTTTCTCTGACAAAAGGACTGTCGGCCTATTGGTTCCAAGGATCAATGGATTTTTTCCCAGGTGGTGAATGGGGCGTTCCCTCTCGGGGAAGTGCTCCTATTGTGAATTGGCTGCGAGATGTGGTGCAGAAGGTTGGAGAACGGCATACTCAACAGCGCATCGGCATCATCGGAAACTGTTTGACAGGCCCTCTTCCTCTCGCGCTGCTGAATCATCCTCGCGTCAATGCCGCGGTGGTGGCCCAGCCGTCGCTGCCTCTCCGTGTCTGGCGGCACACGGATGCCGACCGCCGATCTCTCGGTCTGTCGGCCGACGATCTGCAGTATGCGAGAAAGAGTGCTGCAAAAATCTACGGACTGAGATTTGAAACAGATTGCATGTCGGCGCCGGCTAAACAAGACACGCTGCGCGACGAATTCGGCGATCGCTATATGAATGGCGAGATCCCGGCGAGCGCATATCAAGTCGAAGGAAAGCCGGTCAAGGCGCACAGCACACTGATCGGTTCGTGGAGAGCGCAGGGCGAAGCGGGACGGCCTTCGCGAGACGCGCGCGAACGGGTTCGAGAGTTTCTTCTGAAGGAACTCAGTGAGCCTGCGTCGAGCGGATGAACCGCTCTGCAAGCGAAGTCTTCATCTCCTATGCCATGTCATGGGCAATGACCTGTTGCAGCACGCATTCGGGCGCTGCACGAGGACTTGTGAAATACCTCTATTGAATAGCTACTCCCGACTCTACCCCTTGAACCGGGAAGCCGAACGCCTAAGGGCTTTCCGAGAAGGAAGCCTGAGACCTTACCGATCCTCACTAGACGTTCCTCGACATGCTGCCGACTCACGTCACCACGCGATATTCACTTTGAACCATTCCCTCTTGATAAGTGCGCGTCGCGATATGGCTGAGGCGGATGTCGCGCGGGAGAGAGCCGAAAAGCGGAATTCCACTGCCGATAAGAACAGGAAGACGGCTGATGATCAGGCGCTGTATGAGGCCGGCGCGCAAAAATTCCTGAATAGTGATCCCGCCGTCCACGTACAGACGGCGGGCACCGGAAGCCGCCAGTTTGTCGACAATCTGTGCCGGAGATCCGGCCGTCACCTCAACGGTGCCTCCGCGCGCCTGAGCAACCGAGAGATCGATCGGGTGGTTAGTCACGACGACCACTCGCTTCTTGCCGTAATACCACTTGTCAAAAGTCAAAACCTTCTCAAACGTCCTCCGGCCCATGACGATCGCATCGATGTCGGCAATGAACTCGTTGTAGCCGTACTCGGCGCTGTCGCCACCGCCCTCGCCCATCAGCCAATCGAGATCGCCGTTGGGCCGCGCGATAAATCCGTCAAGGCTGACGCCCACGAAAACCGCGCACTCCGGCACAACATGGTCGTCTTTCATGCCATCTCCCTCTCCAGCTCGTCATATCAACATTCCAGCCTTGCGCCTTCTCCAAAACAATACGATCGCCGCAATTACAACGCCTGGAACTAGCACGAATAGTCCGATGGCTAGGCTATAAAAGGGTGTGCCAACCAAGCCCGAGTTGCAGGAATCGTGGTAGTCAATCCCCCTGGCTGCAAAAGAGGCGATTATCACGCCAAAGAACGACGCCACGATAAGGCGCAACAGCCACCACCAGCCCCGCCTCCCGGTCAGAATCAGCCATTGGCCGCCGCCCCATTTTTCTGGAGCGCACATGCTAGTTTAAATAATGTACCAGGGTAATACCTAGTTCCGCCCATGTCGAATAGGACTACCCTCCTGTTCACTCCCGTAGGGACAAATCTTTATCGAGTCCTGATCGGTTACGCCGCACAAAACAAATCTTCCGAATCGCCACATGCACACTGATGTGGTTGAACCGATGGGAATCGGTCGGATCATTACAGACACCATAACATTACCGGAGGTGTCATGTGATGAACGGTAAGGCGTCCGGAGGAGGCAGGAGCAACCGCCGACCGCTACATGGATGACGTCCTTCAGGTGCTTCCTCGATAACGCCGTTCTATAGCGACCGAAAAGCAAGTGGTTTTGCTGGTTGAGGCTCGATTTAACACTGACTTCGATTATGTGAATGCATAGGAAAAAACATGGCAAGTCCGATTCTGGTAACCGGCGCGGCGGGCCGCGTCGGAGCGATCGGGCGCACGGTCACCGAACTGCTGTTGAAGCAAGGCAAAGCGGTGCGCGCGATGGTGCGGAATGAAGACGAACGCGCACGGACATTGCGCGACATGGGCGCGCAGGTCGTGGTCGGCGATCTGCTCGATCTCGAGTCGATGCATAGGGTGATTGCCGGCTGCGAGACGATGTACTTCGGCATGTCCGTTTCTGAGACCTATCTGGCTGCGACGGTCAATGTGGCGGCTGTGGCAAAGCATCACGGTGTGAAGACATTCATCAACATGTCGCAGATGACGCTCTCACAGATGAGCATTACCGAAACCACCGCGAGCCCGCAGCACAAGCTACAGTGGCTCTCCGAGCAGGCGTTGAACTGGTCCGGTCTGCCGCTCGTGCACGTGCGGCCGACAGTGTTTCTTGAGGGCTTCTTCCTGATTTTTACTTCGGATTCGGTCAGGGAATCACATCAGATCAGGCTACCGTTCGGCGAGGGCAAGACCTCTCCGGTCGCAGCGGAAGACGTTGCACGTGTGGTCGCCGCCCTGCTCGTGAATCCGCAGCCGCACATCGGCAAGATCTATCACCTGACCGGTCCACAGTCCGAGAATATGCATTTCTATGCACAAGAGTATTCGAAGGCGCTTGGCCGCACGATTACCTATCAGGACATTCCGGTCGAGCCCTGGCGGGACGGGCTGCTCGAGCGCGGCTTGCCGGTTCACGTGGTGAACCACCTCGCGACGATGGCTGATCTGCACAGGGCGGGGCGCTACGACCGGATGTCGGACGACGTGCTCATGCTGACGGGGCAAGGGCCTCTGAGCGTGCAGGAATTCGTCAGAAAGAATACGGCGACATTCACCGCGTCGGCAAAAGAGGCCTTAGAGCGCGTAACAAAATGACCGTCGAGGGGCTGGCGGTATTTCGGCACGTA
>JACOEH010000100.1 GCA_024998685.1 Nitrospira sp. | reverse complement strand
TCCGCTGTCTATATGGCCGCCTCAATGATCTGGCTCAATTGACGACACGCCCTAGCTCGCCTTGGGGGTACCGCGCAATTTTGTCCGTGCTTTCTTTTGGAGTGTCCGCATGATTCCGAAAAAATTCTCGGTGCTGAGGTTGCCCCGTGGCGAGCGCATGCGGTGCAAGCTCTTGCCTGCCACCTGCAGAGTTGCACTCTGCTCTTCGAATCCGATGGTCGCATTGACGGATACAGCTGCAAACGAAGCGTTTTGAGCTGGACATTGCCTATGGTGACGTTAATCTTAAACACCACTGCTATGGAGATTGTGTAGTAGCTAAGAGGCCCTCACTAGATTGAACAGACCAGTCCGAAAGAGTTGGGGACAATGGGCTGGGAGTACGTCAAGTAGGCCAGCTGAGTCGCAGAATACTTGAAAGAGCTAGACGATGACCAGTCGCCCCTGGTATAGGAAAGCCTCATTATGCTGTTACGAACGAAGCATTTTGAGTTGGAGATTTCAAAGTTTCTCTATCTCCGGGCACCGTGGGTTGGGGTGATCTACGTCGGACCCGATTCTGGGCATGGGTGTATTGTGCGGTATAGTCCGCAGCAGCTTGAATTTGACCATGTGGAATACATCGAGATGGCCAGGCGGAATTTGCGGGAGCGGTAACTCTTCGAGCGCAGCCAGCAAACGCGGCGGATTCAAAATCCGAGTAGAATGTTTGCAAATCTTTCACCTCCATTCTCTGATTCCAAACTCAAAAATGACATAAGTGACAACTCCACGTTCCATCCGCTTGTTGTTCCGCCGTCTCAACTCGATCCAACGTTTCGTAAGATCCGGCATCGACATCTCCTTCCGTCTTCAGCCATCTTATGCACGTGAGCTTTCTTCCATGTCGGTAGTCAGTGCGTCTATCTTGCACGGATAGTGATGCCGTCAGCCCCTGCGCGAATGACTTTCCCTGGACTTGCCCGGAGCCTTGGGAACACAGTGTTCTCCATGTACTTCTGGAGTTGCTGGGGCGGAAGATTATCGACAAATTCACGATTGAGCGAGTTGAGTATGATCAATCCCACATAGCCCACTCCGAATTTTCTGTATGGTATCTGGACAGATACGTTTCGTATCTCAATGGATACTACGGAAGAGCAATATCTGTCGGGCAACGATTCCCAGTTCGGCGATGAGTGCGCAACAACCGACTGCGATGGTTCAAGAGACAAGATGAATGTGAAGGTTGCCGAGGTCGAACGGGGTCAACACATCACGTCGAACCTTTCGGTGGCATGGAGGAGCCTATTATGTAGGGGCGATTCGGACTTCTTCAGATTCGCTTCAATACGTTCCTGCTCTGCATGAGTTGTCATGGCACAGCCTGGGCTATTTTGAAAATCCAATCTTCGCTAGATCTTGGCCATTGCGTATCCAATGTTCGACAGCTATGGGGCAACCATCAACTACAGAGGCGGCATAGAAGGATTCCCAATGGCCGGAGGCAAAGGCGAGATTAACTTGTATTTCATCTTTCCCTGTTTCCTTATTTTTCCTCTTCCGGGCGAAAAACAACGTGCCATTCAGTACCTCGGCAATATCAGCATGGACATAGGCTTCCTCATCTTTACTTATTCTTACGCACCAGTAGTAAGTGCCATATTTCTTTTCTACGCTCATGGCATCTCCCTATTCATGCCATCAATTCCCATCATTTCTTTCCCGGGTTCGGAGAATCTGGTATGGCGAGTTAGCGCCGAGAGTAAGCGGTTACAAGCGGTGATGAACTGCGCAACATCCTGCCCGATGCCTTCTAGAGAGAACACTGGCCTTCCTCCGGCTGTCGCTGCCGTCGCCTGATCCTCTCCAAGAGGCGATGCATGGGCGACCCCTGAAGAAAGCTCCGGCGTAAATGGAGATTTCCTCAGGTAAGCTCAGCCACAGGTGAACATGTCACTTTAATGTTGGCATTGATCGTAAAGCAAGATAAGTAGGGGTTCTTAGTGTGTTCGAAGATGAGGGAAGTGAAAGCACTTCTTTGAGCACAGCGTTGCCCGAGAATGACAACATTTCCACTACCTTGAATCGTCATCGGCGCATTCCCTCCACTTTGATTGTTCTGATTAGAAATCTTCAAACAATCGAAGTTGGTTCGGATGCCATTTTCTCATCCATGCAGGATGCCTTGAAGGGAGGTTTGCAGGAAACTTTGGTCCTTTCTTTTTCTTGTCAGGAGGCGGGCTAGCTAGCAAGGCTTGTGCTGATAGCCATGTTCCAATCAACTCGAAGGCAACGAGGTCCTTCTCGCGAATGTTCAGGCTCCATTGTGAAACAGGCTTGGTTCGTGTGCCCGTAGGTTGGTTTAGATACCGAAGCTGAAAGGACCATTCTCCCGCCCAATCTGTGCCGACTTTATGAACGACCGCGATTAGACCCGCCGGAGTACCGTACCGTTCTGTGATCTGCTTGAGATAGATTCCTTCAACAACTTCATTACGTTGCAGCATGTATCCTATGGTTACATATGTATGGCCTAGGGTCAAGGTGGGAGAATTGATGAAGGATTGAGCCTGATAGACTATCTAGGAGTCTGTCCGACATTAGCCCCAATACACTTGCGTACAGCCGTTGATTCGTGTACCAGGACTCCTACATACTGACGAGCGAGGAGGCGGCGTGATGACGACTCGGACCTTTCGTCCCTATGACCCTGAGACCCTGTGGCTGTTGCCGCCATCGCCTCGTGACTGGTTGCCCGAGAACCACTGGGCGTACTTCCTGTCGGATATGGTGGACGAGTTAAACCTCCAGCCCATTCTGGCGGCCTATGGCGGAGTGACGCCGTATCATCCCCAGCTACTGGTCAGGGTATTGCTGTATGTGTACGCGGTGGGCATTCCGGCGTCACGGCAGATTGCGCGGGAACTGGAGGAGGATGTGGCCTTTCGGGTGCTGGCGGCGAACCAGCGGCCGGATTTCCGGACGCTCAGTGACTTTCGGAAGCAACATCTGGCCGCGTTGGCCGTGTTATTTGTGCAGGTGTTGAAGCTCTGCCAGCAGGCGGGCCTGGTGAAGCTGGGGCACATCGCCCTGGATGGCACCAAGGTCAAGGCGAATGCGTCGAAGCACAAGGCGATGAGCTACGGGCGGATGGTGACCGAAGAGGCGCAGCTCACGGCGGAAGTCGAACGGCTGTTGACGCAGGCGGAAGCCGCCGATGCTCAGGATGATGCCACCTATGGCCCCGATCGGCGGGGCGATGAACTGCCCGCCGAACTGGCGCGTCGGAAGCAACGACTCCAGACGATTCGGGCGGCCAAGGTGGTGTTGGAGCAGGAGGCTCAGGCGGAGGCCGCGCTCAAACAGCTGGCGTACGAAGCTCGCCAGACAGAAGGACCACGCCAGGGACGGCCGCCGCAGCCCCCCAGCCCCGTGCCCCACCCGAAGGCGCAGCGCAACTTCACGGATCCGGAGAGCCGGATCATGCCGGATGCCGGGGCGAAGGGGAGTGTCGTCCAAGGGTACAACTGCCAAGCGGCCGTGGATGCTACCGCCCAGATCATTGTCGCCGCCGACGTCACCGATGAAGCGAATGACAAGCAGCAAGCGCTGCCGATGCTCAGCCAGGTGCTGGCCCAGACCGGCCAGGTCCCCCGGACCGTGACGATGGATGCGGGGTATTTCAGCGAGGCGAACGTCACGGTCCTCACGGCGCTGGGCTGTCGGCCACTCATTCCGCCGGATCGCCAGCGTCACAGCCAGGCCGTGCCGATGGCTCCTCGTGGACGACCGTCAACGGGCCTGTCGGTGGCTGATCGGATGCGCCGCACCCTCCGCACGAGGCGGGGTCGACGGCTCTACGCCTGGCGCAAAGCGATCGTCGAGCCGGTGTTCGGCCAGATCAAGCAGGGCCGTGGCTATCGGCAATTCCTGTTGCGCGGGATGCGGCAGGTGCGGGGAGAATGGGCGCTCATCTGTACGACCCACAATATGCCGAAGCTCTGGACCGCCCTCCGTCATCAACGTCGACGTCCTGGCGAGGCGCTGCGGGCATTGGGCAGTAGCCGAAAGGTGAAGCGGAAAGCCCGGAGCTAGTCGAAGATCCCCAGGCTCATCCGTTTGCAGCCGTGCGTATGCTGGATCAACAGGAACGATCAGTCCGCGGTCAAGTCAATGTCGGACAGGCTCCTAGGTTGTCCGTTGATCCTTGAGGTGGAATTCGCTGGTGACTCGAAGCTATAGAAGGTATTGATTTGGCTATTTGGAGGAAGCTGCAACTCGAATGGGATGAAGGATGTCATTCACATTGCCATAGATGTACTTGCGAATCCTGCCACAGGACTCGCTCTTGACGCGAGCAGCACCCGTGAGCTGTTTCAGTTCACAGGACAAATTTTCAAACACCTTCTTTGGAATAGTGCTGTATCCGGCCGGTCTACATTGAAGACATCTCTCATGACTGCCACACCAACGGACCTCACCAGTCAAACCAGCCGTCACCTGCTTGGATCATACAACCTGCCACATCCATACGGTCCAACTCCCCTCTAGTTTTCTCTTGCGTGTTACTACGGTCTGACAGCCGAAACCAGCTTACCTTGAGTTTGTACCTCTTGTGTAACTTCTCGTTCGTCACAATAAACGTATGATACGTACTCGGGTCAGATTCTTCCGTGACGACGCATCCGGGAAATCTGATCTTGAGATAACCTCTAATGACGGCAAGGTTCTTCTTAATAAGTTGTTGCTCTGTCATGATCTCCAGGATCGAGTCAGTACGCAGCATGAGGGTCTGCCCAAGCGAAGAGAATGTGTCAAGGGACGGAGCCGAAGGCGCATGGTGGAATTAGCTAAGTTTAGCGACCCATCCCTTACAAGCATCATCGCATGAGCAATAATAATAAGCTAGCCGAACAAGTGATGCTGCAGCCGTTCACGCTGCCTAAACGCCGCGAGAAAAGGACTCCTCTTCATTCTGGTCTTTGACTTTCAAGCAGGAAGGACATTGTGGTATTACAGCCATTCTAAGCCTTCCTGCAACCGTCTTCATCGCCATCAACTCCTTGTGAACATTCTGCCTATGAACATTTCCTGCTGAATACCCGTGATTGTTTCAACAATGTTCACCGGCGCTCCAGCACTATGCAACTTCGTGATACCTCCATGCCCCAGGCCGTGAATCACAAGTCGAGGATCTGTGAGGTCGAGCGACGAGACAAGGCGTTCGAACCACTTACCGACAGGATCGCCATAGCCGTTATTCCGACTCCAGCCAGTCGGGTACGAGAACTTCAATTTGATTCTTGGTCATATGCTTACCATGTTGTCTCAATGTTCGGAACAGTCGCTTCGAGTGGACCTTCCATTGCAAGGAATGATATGGCGCTTCGTCGTGTCCCATATTCTGAGTGATTTCCAGCCCTCCCCCCTGATCCGTGTGATTAGAGTTGTCAGGAGAAATGATTTTGAAGGAATGGATTCCCTGAAGATCTTCCGAGCTTGAATAGGCTTCTGACTCATCCCTCCGGCTTGAGCCTCTGCAAGGGCAGCGTTTCTGTCACTAAGCGATCTCTGCTTGTTACAAGTTCGGTGATAGCTCGTCCACGCCTATCATCGAAATGAGTGATCGAGATGCGCGATGGCGACGGATACTGCGCGATCGAGGCTGGCGCGCACGGTTGACTGCAGTTCAGCATCGCTCCCATACCGTTCCCACTTGGCCGCCGGGGAACCCGGCACGATCCGTACGATGTCGTAATAGAGGACCTCTCCCGTCTCCACTGCAAGAATCTTGATCGAGACCACCACGGGTGCCATTCGTTCATAATAGCGAGCCAACAAGCGGTCCTGCCATCGTGGTTGGTCGATCTGAAACATCACCAGACTATCCGCGCCAAGCCACTTTCCGATATGCATGGCACTGTCGTCCGCCACTTTCCCGGAGACCTGGAGTCGTTGCTCATCTCTCACGGTCTCAAGATACCGCCGCTCCACGATCCTGATCCCCGACCGGCGTTTCTTGAGGTGGAAGGTCGCTTGTTCCAATTTCATGTACCCATAGGCGGCGTCACGGTCGTCGGTGCTTGGATACCAGACGGCTATTCGCTTGATGTGTGACGGGACTCGTTCGGAATCTGGCACCAAATGATCCGAGGGATCTCCGACGCTGCCGCTCGGGCTCAACCGACAGGCCGTCAGTGACCAAGTAAAGAGGACAGCCACAGCCATTGCTACACGGACCACGTATCTGGTTCGAGCGAAGGCCACCATAACGCCAGGGTAGATCAGCCCCTGAAAACTGGCTATCCTACGCTTTGGGGGAGCATGCCCTGAAAGCATGACGACGGCGAGGCGTAACGTGCCGAGACACTTTGATTTGGTGAAGAAAGCGATGGAAGAGAAGCGACAAGCCTATGTAATCGTCAATAATCGGTCGGAGGGCAACGCGCCATTGACGATTCAAGCCCTGAGAAAGCGCTGCAGATTGGCGAGCGCTGACTACATTAGCAGGTTGTTGACAAACTCACATTGGCGAAGCGGTTCAACTTCGAAGGCGTCG
>JACOEH010000046.1 GCA_024998685.1 Nitrospira sp. | reverse complement strand
CATAGTGAATCAGAAAATGGAGATTCTGTGAACCCTAATTGTCAACAGGCCCTAGATTGCAATAGTCAATATTGCAAAACCACATGCAGCCACTATCCAACTGGCCTTATCTCGCAAAGCATAGATCAAAGGATCGTGATGCATTTCACCACGCGCACTTTTCATCCACATTCGGCTATTCCAGTAGAGCAACAGGGGACAAAGTAACCATATAGCTTTAGGGTGCTGGTATAACGTTTGAATGTCTGAGCTGTTCACATACAACGCAAGCACTAATACTGAGAGGTAGCCTGCAGATCCACCAAGACTTAGTAGTGTCGGGAGATCTATCACTTTGTAATCGCGTCCCTCGGCTCCCAACTTCCCATATGCTTGTAAGACTATTAAATCTGCATACCTTTTTACTAAAGCTAAATGGAGGAACAGAAACATGGAAAAAGCAAGGAGCCAAAATGTAGGAGTCACGGATATAGCTTCGGCTCCGCCAATTACTCTAAGCGTATAAAGGCCTGCTATTGTGGTTACATCTAAAAGCACGATTTTTTTGATACTGAATGAATATGCTGTCGTCATTATGAAATAAATCCCAAGAACTACGAGAAAACGTTGTGGCAGCAGCAAGCTCAAGCTAAAACTGAGTAGCAACAAAATCGGAATGAGGCAGACCCCGTGGCTTAGTGGTATGCCTCCTGCCGCAAACGGTCTAGTACGCTTCTTGGGGTGCTCTCGATCGCTTGGTAAATCCCATAGGTCGTTCAATACGTATACCGCTGAAGCGCAGAGGGACCAGGACACAAACGCCAGCATAGCCTGCCAAATGGGATTCCATTCAGTCATCAAGTGAGCAGTTAACAACGGCAAAAAGACCAGCAAGTTTTTGGGCCACTGATACAACCTTAAAACTCGTAGATATGGAATGAGGCCATATGTCTTGTCGGTGAACACGTTCTCAACCCGTGCCAACCGAGAAGCTCCACTCAGCGCCGAGGAGGTTGGGTTTACCAACAGAGCCCGTCTCGCACAACTCCAAATAATAAGGTCGGCTTCCTCATTCCCGGCATAATCAAATGCCTGTCCCCCTAATAACGACTGAATCTTTGCCAATTTATTGTTCCCTGATAGGTTCAGGTTCCGGTCGCTGGCCAGTACCTGGTCGAAAAGCCCAAGATGTGCCGCGATACTCTGGGCTATTTTTTCGTTGGCAGCCGTCGCGAGAATCATGCACCTGGATCGTTCCCGTTCTTTTTTCAGGAATGCCAAGAAGGATTCATTGTAAGGAAGATTGGCCACAGACAAATCGACGACCTGAGCTAAACGCCATTTGAAAGAGGCCTTGCCTTGGAACAACCAAAGGGGTAGGAGAAAGACCGCATACCATCGGTCTTTTGCCAACAGAACGAGACTCTCCCAAAGAGAATCGGTTCTTAAGAGGGTTCCGTCCAAATCAACCACTAATGGAACGGTTTCCGTCGTTGTTTCGATGTGAGTCATTGTCTGCATAGCGAGCCGCTCTGCATGTGAGCCTTCAATACAGTCTGCGATACTGTTCGGCCATATGGTCCGTACTGAAATCCTTTCGAACTCGTTCTGCTCCCGCCTCACCGAATCTACGGAGAGTGATAGGGTCACCCAATAGGACGATTAATGCGTCGGCAAGCCCGCCCGCATCCTGCGAGGGAACCAACAGTCCGGCGTGGCCTTGTTGAACCAATTCCGGATTTCCGCCGACTCGCGTCGCCACGACCGGTTTCCCGGCTGCCATGGCTTCGAGCAGGGCCATCGAAAGTCCCTCGGACAGCGACGGGAGGACAAAGACGTCCATCAGCGCCAAGAGTCTTGGAATGTCTTGCCGCATGCCGAGCAGTCGAATGTTTTGCTCTATCCCAAGGCTCTTCGCCTGGTCCTTCAACGGCACTTCGAGTTCTCCACGACCGGCGATGATCAGGACGGTATTCGGAAAGCGCTCGAGGACTGCCTGCATGGCGTCGAGAAGGAATGTGTGTCCCTTGACGGGATAGAGGCTGCCGACGGAGCCGAGCACGATATCGCCGGCCTGAATGCCGAGCTCCACCCGGCAGCGTTCGACCTCGGCATCATTCACCGGCGGACTAGGCGTGACGCCATTATAGATGACCTTGATCCGATCGGCCGGGATTCCGATTCTTTCAACCACGAACCGCTTGAGATCTTCGGATACGGCGACCAGCGTGGCTGTTCTCGCAATGATCCGATACGCCGCACGCCGGCGCGCTTTCTCCCAGAAATAATTTTTCCCATGGATCGTTCCGATGAACGGGATGCGGGCCAACCGGGACACGATCCAGCCATAGACGATGGCGCTGAACTCGTGTGCGTGAATCAACGCCACTCGTTCTCGTCGTATCAGCCGGAGGCAGTTGAGGAACCACCCGAGGTGGAGCGGTCCTGACAGCGGCATGATGATCGTTTCTACTCCCAGCCGCTCGCATTCCGTTTGAAGCCATCCCGGTCGAAAAAGCCCGACCATCACTCGTCGTCCCTCCGTATTGAGGGAGGCTGATAGAGAACTGATCACCCGCTCCGCTCCGCCTGGTCCGCTCGTGGTGGATAAATGAAGGATCGTCTGCTTTGGAAGCTGGGTACTCATAGGCTCTTGGAAGGATGTGGCAGGGCGGGAGGAGATACCATGTTTCTGTTCGCAGACGCCAGCTCCTTCGCCAGATTGTCGCAACATCGAACGATTTGACTGAAGCAGGTTCTGAAGTGATCGATGGGCCCGCCGTAAGGATCTGCGATTTCAAGAGGGCCCTTCGCATCAAAGCATCCGAGCAACACGACTTTCCCCTTGCTCTCCGGATAGAGACTCAACACGCGCTTTTCCTGCCCCACCTCCATCACGACGATGAGATCCGAGTTGCTTACCAGATCGGCATCAAGTTGGGTGGTGGCATGATCATCGAGGGAAATGTGATGTTCACGCGCCGACATTCTCGTGTTCCAGTGGGCCGGTTTTCCCGGAGTGGTGCCGAGCCCGGCGGAGCGCACAGTCAGGCCCATTCCTCGGCCCTTCAGCAGGGACTGAAAATACATTTCTGCAAAGGGGCTTCTGCAGATATTCCCTTGGCAGACGAACAGGACCGAGGTCACCGTGCCGGGCACGTGAGTCGTCCACCGATGATAGAGACGCCTAACGGCGCGACCGGGGGCAGACAAGTGGCCGAGGCCCTTCTTTATGGCGCGGAGGACGTCCCAGATCGGAACACCGGTCACGTCGGTCAGCCAAGCCCGGTACTCCAGTTTGGCCGGGCCCACATCATCTCGCCGCTCGATTTCATAGTGAAGATCGCTCCCGGACAACTTGCAGAAATTCCTCAGACATCGCCACCGCGACTCAGCGGTCCGGGGCAGATCGAGACGTTCCTTTGATCTCGTCACTCTCAAGAGAAGATGATCGAGATCACCGAGTAACCACCGGCTTTTCGTACCGACCCGATACGAGTCCCTCGGAACAACCTCTGAAACCCCGTTTACCATCCGATGCAGCAAATGCGGCAGGTTCAACCCCGCATCGATCGCCAACTGAAGTGATCCCCAGAACCGCCCATTGATTTCCATCAACATCGGCACGCCCGATTCACGGTCCACCTTGAACTCAACCATGGCGACCCCATGCCATGTTACCTGTTCAAGGAGTCTCACCGCATAACCGGTCATCGGCTCAGGCAAGGCGATGCTTTCGCGGAACACGCTGACTCCGCCGGCGGGAGGCTTTTCCCTGATCCGCCGGTGAGCAAAGAGCGCAAGAGGTTTCCCCTGGTCGAAGAGGCCGAAAATCCCCTGACCTGTTCCCTCGATCTTTCTCTGGATGAGCGACGGTAAAGAAAGATAGGCGGTTCGCTTGTACAGTTCCATCAATTCATTCCTAGAAGAAACACAATGGACATTGGTCTTAGTCCATCTTCCGTCTACCTGCGCCAATGATCGGCCCGGCTTCACCACGACCGGGTATTGTGTGATCCGTTCAGCGACGGCATCGACGTTCCCATCCGGCACGAAAAAGGTGTCGGGGGTCGGGACACTTAATTGTTGAGCCAGCTCCATCAACCGGTATTTGTCCGAGACCAAGTCATAGGCATTCCATGAGGGAATCACGGCCCCGGCCAGGCCGAGTTCTTCTTTCACTCTCGCGAGGACTTGGGTCGTGCTATCCGATATCGAAAATACGGATGATACTCTATTGACTTGTATCGCGCTCTTAATACTTTCAATAAAACCCGATGGATCGCTCAGCGGCGACGGATACTTCCACTTATCGGTACAGTATCGGCTTACGCCGGCCAGGGAGGATTCGGTTTCAGCCGCCACAATGACAGGGATGCCGACCTGCCCAAGCCCCCTCGTCGCGGCAAGAGCAGCCCGCTCATTCCCGTCGGTGACCAGTACGGGGGGATCGAGGGACGAGAGTTGTTTTTCGCGGGTCTGGCTCATCATCTCAAACCGGACAACGCCAAGGCAAAGTGTGCGACAGAAGACGAAATATCTTGATGGACCCCGATCCGTTTGAGATCGAACGGATCGTCCGACCCACCCCCGACCAAGCCGGTCTTGCAGCCGACTGCAGCGAGATACCCGCTCTTTCTTGCCGAATCTTTCAGCTCCCGATTGCAGTTGCCGTTAGGATAACAAAAGACCGGAGCCGGCTTGATCCCCTGCTGGAGCATCGCTTGCCACGATCCGGTCAGTTCACGCTCCGCTTCCGAGAGTGCAACTTTCGTCATGATTCGATGGGTACAGGAATGCGACCCGAACGTGACTCCATGGGAAGCCATCTCCCGAACTTCATCCCAGTTGAGTAGCACCCGCTTCTGAGGCAGGTCTATCCTGAGCGCCCGTCCCAGCCGCTCCACGAACCGGACGATAAGCTCTGAGTCTAAATCCTTACACCATTCGATGAGCGTATCCTCGTCGAGTAGGCTTTTCGAATTGCTCTGTGCGAGCCATCTATTCGTCGCTTCCACACCAATTTCCGGGATTTCCCCGAGCACGGTATCGACCGCCTTCTGCACAACGTCCTCGGTCCTATTCCCACGAGCGTGACCGATCAACCATGCGAGGCGGTCCGGCCAGAACCAGTCGGACGTGCCGATGTAGTCGGTGGCGAGAAAGACTGTCGCGGGGATGCCGTATTTTTTCAGCAAGGGAAAGGCGTATTGATAATTATCCCGCCAGCCATCGTCGAACGTCACGACACAATACGATCTCCCCTGTTCCAACCGCCGGCCGGTCTGCGTCATCTCCACCAGTCTCTCGATCGGCAGGATTGTGAACTGTTTCTTGAGGTAGGCCATGTGGTCCTCAAACGCCCGATCCAACACATACATCCCGGGCTGAATGTGCTCTTCATGAGCCAGGCTTTCAGAAACGACCCGATGGTAAGTCAGGATGGCCACCCGTCCTTGATGTCGGACACGAGGTATGCCGGAGTAATAGTACCCTCCGGCTAAGATCCTCCATGCCATCAATTTCAGTTCCCCGATCACGTTTCCCTCTTGACCAAGCCGAACTGCCGTAGGACTTGTTTCGTGATTCCGTCAAGTCCCATACCGTTCCCTTTCTCCTCCTTACCGCTTCGATGGAGTCCAGGACACGATGCGCTCGCCGCGGAAATACCGCATCCACGCGTCGAGAATAGAGAGGTTGACCATGACGAAGAACGACGGGATTCGCAGCATCCCGACGCTCGGTACCCGTCGTGAAAGCATATACACCAGTGCCAAAGAGTAAAAGCCGACCTGGACGAGCAGGATGACCCGATAAACCGGTGATGACAGAGCCAGCCAGCCGTTTGCGACCAGCGCGGCGATCATGGCGAACGGGACCAGCCACCGACACAGTTTATGGCTGAACAACTGCCAGGCGAATAAATGATACCGCAGAGGATTCAATAACGACACGCTTCGCATGAACACGGAGATGCCCCTGACGATCGTGCGGACCTTCCGTTCATATTCCTTTCGCTGGTCGAGGAGATTGTGATAGTAGCCCACGCTCTCCGGATCCGCCACGCCGCGAAGCCCAAGTCGGACGCTGCTGAGCAATGTATTGAAGTCGCTTTGCAGATCGGGAGCCCATTCACGGCAGACGCTACGGCGCGCGGCAAAGAAGGAACCGCTCAGGCCGACCAGCGTATTGACCCTCGTCTCCAATCGGCGCAGCCACATCTCATAGCGTACGTACGCGCCTTCCCCGCTGACCATGCCGTCGCCGTCGATGAATCGATCCACGCTGCTGACGCATCCGACCGATTCATCGGCAAAGTTTTTCACGATGGCCGAAACGGCTTGAGGCTCCAGGATCGTGGCGGTATCGGAAAACACCAGAATTTCACCGTCGGTCGATTCAACCGCCAGTTGTTGGGCGGCTTCCTTGCCGCCCTTTCGGTCGGATCTGACGAGCCGCACACCGGAGGTCTGGAACGACCGCACGATATCGTCGGTCCCGTCCGTGGAACAGTCCGACGCCACGACGATCTCCATTCGGTTGCGCGGATAATCCAACCGAAGCGTATTCGTCAGTTTGTCATGAATCCGCTTTTCCTCATTGTAGGCCGTAATAATGAATGCGACTCGTGGACAGACGGGCGCCGTTTGCACGGGCCGATTCCGGATCGCGGACAGCAGGAGCAACATGAGTGGATACCCGGCATAGGCGTAAAAGATGAAGGCGACCGACAGCCAAAACAAGCATTGCGTATAGGCTGACGCATCCATGTGATCCGCCTACTTCAACGGCGCTACACAGGGACGATGAGGGCTCTGGTCGGCTGTCGCACGTCTATGAAGTGGGACGGAGGGATCCGAGCCTTCGCCACACAAGATACGATCGAGCTTCCGTATGTCCTGCTGCTCCACGAAGCGATGGGTCGGCACCGTCACCAGTCGTTCCACGATATCCTGCGCGCCCGGCACACGTCGGACCGCGATCCGGTCTGCGAGCTGCGGGATATCTTGAATGGTCGTCGGATAATTGGCGCTGATTCCGGCCCCGACTTCCCGGCTCCTCTTGCAAGCCGACTCTTTGGCGGAGCGGTTCCGCATCAACAAGGGCAGCCTGAGATACGCGCTCTCGGAAAAGGCCGACGTCCTGACGTCCCATCCCCCCAATCCCAAGTCTTCCATCAGCCGACGCGCTGTCGCCCTTCTGTCTCGATTCGTTTGATCCAGGCGATCGCTCCAGCCTTGCAGTAAGCAGGCCCGCAGCTCATCCATACGGAAGACGGGAAAATCGGTGTAAAACTTCGTTTCGCCCAGACCGAGGAAGGGCAATCCCGTCGGGAACCAGTACAAGCCGGGATGGATGAATACCTTCATGAGGGCTGTTTCGATCCAGTTGCAAATCGTCTCGCGAACCGGCGGCTCCGGTACTTGGCGGTATTCGGCCTCAATCAACTCCGTGATCGCCGACGAGAAACTCAGAATGATCCCGCCTGTTCCCGAAGTAAGGTTCTTTCCCCGGCCAAGACTAAAGAATGCCACATCTCCTATTGTGCCGGCCTGACCGACGCTCGACTGCGCGCCCATCGCCTGAGCCGCATCTTCGACGACCACGACCCTGTGTTCGCGGCACAACTGCTTGGTGCGGGCCACATCCGCCGTGAACCCGAATAGATGGGTGGACAGCACACAGAGGACATCGCCATCCACTACGGATTTCAACTCGTCGAACTTGAAATCCAACGTCTCCGGATCAACGTCACACAAAACCACCTCGAGGCCGGCTTTGACGACGGCCGAAGGCACGGAGAAACAGGTGTAAGCCGGAATCACGACGCGCCGCCGCCTACTGCCTGCGGCCAATGCCTTGAGGATGAGCGTCAACGCCGCTTTTCCCGACGAGAGGAGAAACACGGCGTGAGCCGAAAACCGCTCTTGGAGACCTTCCTTCAATTGATTCCGATACTTCACGCCGCTGAAAAGCCCCAGCGGCGCACGGAGGAGATCCCGCAGAGGAATCAGGGCCGCCGTCGGAGAGAGGGTCCGCTGTATTTTCACGGCAAATACTTCACAATCATCGGTCCGATCAGTTTCGTCACAGGCATCGGCAGGTGTCGCCACATTCGAATAGCCAGTCGGTACTTCGGATTCTGTGGGTTCAATTTAGGCAACTGAGTGTCTTTGGAGAGCCAGTAGTACCAGTACAGCGGGAGCGGTTTGGCCCCCCACTGCTCCTTGAACCGATAGGTCCCGCTGCCTTTCGATGAACGTCCAAAATCAAATACCCGGTATCCTTGCTCGCAGGCGTATCGAAGCACCGATCCATACAACAACATATTCGGCGCCATCCGCGCATACCGACGGTCGGAGGCCGACCAGCAAATTTCCATGATTTGCCGAAACCCGTAGAGAAATCCGGCAGCCAGAACCTGATCTTCAAGATAGACACAACATAACCGAGTATCCTTCTGAAACCTGCTCAATATTTCCTTGAAGAACCCTTTTCCATAAACCGGAGTTCCCAAATCTCTCATGGTTAGTGAAAACATTTCGTAGAAGTCATCAAGAAGCTCCACGCCGCCCGTGCGCACATCCATCCCTTCTTTTTCTCCCCGGCGAACCTGGGAGCGAAGCTTCGGTGGAAAGCTCCTCATAAGGTCGTCGAATCGGTGGGGAAGATCCAGCCGCATAGAGACCTTGTCATCCCTCAGCGCCCATGACATATCGGCCGGCTCGGTGTGGCGCAGTTCGATATGGCTCGCCTCCAATCGACGTGCGCAGGCTGTTGCCTGGCTGAGCAGAGCCTCTTTCGCCTCTAACGTGTCGGCCAATAACCCGCCATAATTGAGATAGGGAAGCGAAATGAGAAACCGACCGAACATCCTGCTGTTCAGATAGACCAAAGGAAGAACACCTCTTACCGCTCCCTGTGAATCCTTTGCCAGATAATAATAGACGGGGTGTCCGAAGGCGGCCGTGATGACGTGACGCCACCCTACCAGGTGATATCCGGCCGCATGCGGATGCGAATTGACATAACTATCCCACACCGCATCGCCGGCACTATCTTCGATCTGCTCGACAGAGATGGATTCCATGGATTCAAGCTGAACAGGAGAAAAGCCGTACCGTTCCAACCGTTCCTGCGACGGCACCGAACACGTTCGCCAACTTGCCGGTCAGTTCCCGATATCCAAATTGAGCAGTATCGAGCGGTGAGGGGGGACGGACTATCTGCCTGCCGGATAACAGGGCCATGAGAGTTTCTTTAAGCGACTCCACATGATCCGGACAGCATAGCCCGAAGTTATTGCGCGTCACCAAATTCTCCGTTGCGCCTTTTCCCCCGATCACGAGCAATGGTCGATTGGCGACAATATATTCGTAGATCTTCGCCGGAATTTGCAGACTAAAGCCTGCCTGTAAGACTAGTAGGTAATCGGCGTTTGCCATCTTAGTCAGACATTGCTGATGTGAAACGGGTTGCTCCCGTTGTAACACTCCTTTTTGCTCAAGGTCCTTCGCAAGACGTTCGCAAGTCACATCATCGACTTCCCATGATCCAACGAATCGTAATCTCATTCGAGCAGGCTCGACTTTACCCTCTCTCAGAAGTTGATCGACGGCTTGCAATAGGGCTAACGGTTTACGCCCTCCATACACTGTGCCGAAATGGGAGAATTCTACTGTCCCCGTTTTCTGTAGACGCCGGCCATTCTCTCGATACACCGCTTTGAAACGTTCAGCGAGATATTCTGGATATCCATTTGGAATAACCACAAACTTTTCGGATAACTCCGGATAAGTCATGCAGAATACCTCTCGGAGTTCGTCCGTGTTCAGTATCACACGTGCCGCACCCTCACAAACTGACCGTTCGAGCCTTTGCGCCCTCTTCCACAGGACCTTCGCAGATCGCCGGTATTCCGACGTCTCATGTTGCTGACCTGCTACCCATGGATCACGAAAATCGGCGATAAAAGGCACCTTCCGGCGCCGAGCTTGCCGCAACCCGACAAGAAGACCGGTCCATGGACGCCCCGTGGCCCAAATCAGGTCCGGTCTATCCTCAGGTGACAGACGTGTGAGCGCTTGGGTCGCGGGTCTATACCAGGGCGATTGAAGATCCGGAAACTCCCAAGAAGCTTCGGTAAACAATTTGGCCGCATTCAGGAGCATCGCTTTTGACCGGCTCGAGACGGGCTTGCCGGTCGACACATCGGTCTCAGACGGAGCATCTGCCTTCCGGCGTTGCCTCCTCAGATGGCGTACATACTCCACAACTTTCAAGAAACGTCCTCTTGGATCCGGGTGCCCGATTCGAGTGACCGATAGATCTTCAGGGACAACGTCCAATAACTTACGATCCTCGGGGTGAGGAGGAAGAGCAGAGGACGTATCAGTTGCTAACACGCTGGGCATCCATCCGTAGGAAGAAAGATGGCGGCAGAATTGTAACGGTCTCATCGCGCCGGTCGCTGCGATCGGAGGAAAGTAATAGGCAATCAATAAGACTTTTTTCATGCCAGGCTCAAAAAGAGACTTGCCGGCCGCTCTCAAGAGGGCCGGCATATGTTGGCATCTCGACCGATGCCCCCAAAGATAATGGCGCCATACACCACGGCCCCAAGCCGCCCCGCAAAGTTATGTGCATGATCGGAATTCTCGATAGGCAGGGGCGTAGATCGATAACGGCCTGAAAACACCCTTCAGTCTCAGTCCAAACTTGCGATCCCTCGGACAATCACAACATACGCTGCTGTGCGGCAATCACCAAACCGAAAACTAATGTTGTCTCTCTCCGTGTCGTGTGTTCGCAAAGATTGAAATTTGACTCATTAATCGTGCGGTAGCCGATCTGTAACTTCTGATGGCGCAGGCTCACTCACCCGACGCAACCAGATCTCCCGCCAGTAGGACGGAATGGCTCGAGGACAATTCAGCCGTTGCTGCGCATATTCGGAGTTGCAAACGACTCCATCCAACATGATGCATGGTTCTTTCATGGTCAACATCTTGCCCGTCGGTTCCTCGATGATCTTTGTCACGGACTTTCGCACCCTGGCGATGCGCCCGCAATAAGACGCCATCTCCTCGAAATCGAACAGAAGGCCTCGATTCCTGTTTCTTTGGTTGAGGGTTTGCTCGATCTCCGACTTCGCGTTTATTTGCACGTAGTCCCCGACCTGAAAAAACAAACGACCCGTAGGAGTCCGGGCTCCCTCTTTCACCTGAGGATTTAAGGAAGGGATCGGACGTCCACTCAGCCATAGGTGCATCCACTCGCTGAAACGATTGATGACTCGATAGCCGATCGGCACATGTGCCAGGAGCCGCCTCAATGAGGACAGAAAAAGCACCCGCAATACCCGACCAGCCGAGTGATTTCCGGTCACAACATCAAACAGGTACTGTCGCACATCCCACCAAGCCAGTGACTGAGTCGCTTCATATATCTGAGTCGCCTGGCAGGAGTATCGCGGTTCATCCCCATCCATACCCGATGGCTGACGGGTCTTGGCCATTACTAACGCTTCCGTACATCCACCGGCACCGGCCTTTCTCCCGGACGCATACCCGGCTCGCAGACCCTCCCTTTCGTCTACCGCCTTCAGCCACTCGTCTTTCCAAAAAAGATTGCACTCGGCCTGGCAGCCGTCATGGGCAAGCCCATCGCAGCGTAATCCATTAAGATGAACAGTGGCGTGAAGACGCCGTCCGGTTCCAGGCTGACGCACCATATCGCAGGTCTTGTGCGCAACTGCGCTGACATGAAACCGTTTTCCACAGTACTGGAGCATCTCCGGCATAAACGGCATGCCGTCTGTACACGCATTCTGGTCCAACGTAGCCAGGATTTCTTCCTTGCTTCGTACTTCGACAAGATCACCGGCCCGAAATCGTGACAGAACCCATGCCATACCGTCCCTCTCACAACGATTCGCGGAAATACTCGATCGTCTTTTGAAGCCCTTCCTCCAACGTTACTTGCGGCTCCCACCCAAGGATCGCTCTGGCCTTTCTAATATCCGGTCTCCTGACCTTGGGGTCATCGACAGGCATCGGATGATGCTCTATCGTGGAGGATGATTTCGTCAGCTTTAAGACCATTTCCGCAATCTCTATGACCGTGAGCTCACGTGGATTTCCAATATTGACCGGATCATGAAGACTTTCCGGCAGAGACTTGGATTTCGCTGAAAGAAAATCCGTTCGATTCGTCCTTTCACCAACGGTACGATCAGACTCCACCATGAGCAAGGCGACGATTCCGCGGACCAGGTCATCCACATAACAGAAGCTTCTCGTCTGTTTTCCTTCTCCATACACAGTCAGGGCTTTTTCCTGGAGCGCTTGCACGATGAAGTTGGACACCACCCGCCCATCATAGGGTCTCATCCTCGGGCCGAACGTATTGAAGATTCGTACAATCCTCGTATCGAGACCATGGTATCGGTGATA
Source organism: Nitrospira sp. (assembly GCA_024998685.1). GTDB lineage: Bacteria > Nitrospirota > Nitrospiria > Nitrospirales > Nitrospiraceae > Nitrospira_D. The sequence continues at coordinate 27,376 of JACOEH010000046.1, read as the reverse complement.
GGCCATGGTCAGGGCTTCAGCAAACCGTTTGGCCTCGTCATACACTCCTCGCGGACTGATCGGATTCACATTCCCCCAATAGGATTCCGGCTGGGGGTTCACTAGGGGATCACCGTAGACTTCCGAGGTGCTGGCCAGTAAGAAGCGCGCATTCTTGGCTTTCGCCAAGCCCAAGGCTTTGTGCGTTCCCATTGCTCCAACTTTCAGTGTGGCGATCGGCATATCCAGGTAATCCTGGGGACTTGCTGGAGAAGCGAAATGCATGACGGCATCGAGAGAACCTTCCACATGCAAATAGTCACACACGTCATATTTGATAAAAGTGAATTGCTCATGTCCCAGCAGATGAGCCACATTCTCCGGGCGACCCGTACAGAAATTATCCATACAGACGACACGGTGCCCGGTTTTGACCAACAGTTCGCAGAGATGACTACCTAGGAACCCTGCACCACCGGTAATTAATATTCGCATGGTCAACGACTCCATATTAAAAATTACACGAACTTACGTGCTTAAGATATCGGCTTATGGGCAATACGGCTGGGTGTACGGACGGCGGTCATCGTCACGATCGCGAAGAGGGCGACTCGTTCGCCCTACGAAGTCAAACCAAGGAAGCCGAGATAGACTCTCATGCTCCTATGGATTTAGAGCGGTGCGAGTGTAATTGTACTGAACTGCTCTTTGTAAGGAGATCCAAGGCGGTTACACATCGAACGCGCGACATCATGAACTAAGACCTCCCAATCAAACTGTCTCGCAACGCTGCGACGCTTTTCGATGTGATCAATCGACACCTGGTCCGGGGCAAGTGATTCGGTCAAGGCCTCCGACCATTCCTCCGACGTACTTGCGAGCATCATAACGTGTGTGAAGTCCAATAAAGACCGAATCGGTGTCCCTACAATCGGTTTCCCTCCGGCCAAGTATTCATGGAGCTTGAGGGGATAGATGTACTTCGTATAATCGTCCAAACCATACGGCATGATACAGACGTCAAAGTGTTGAGGGTAGTGCGCTAATTCGTTCACAGACTTTCCGCCAAGAAAGTAAACATTACGCTGCGTGGACATCTGTCGTATATAATCTTCAACTTCCGGATGAGGAGCTTGATAGCCGACAAACACAAACGACCATTCTGGATGCTTGGTTGCCAGACTCAGGAGTAACGGCCAGTCCAGTTGCTTCTTGAGCACGCCGGTGTACCCGACTCGCGGGTGGGGAATTGCCCGCATGTCGGATGGTTCAGCTACTGGAGTCGCGTAGGCTCTGTAATCAACTCCCTCCGGGGCAAACGCTGTATGCGGGTTTATTTTGCCCTTCTTCTCTATCAGTCCAGGTGAAATCATGAAGACTTGATCGACCGACTTCATGATCCGGATTTCATTTTCATCGGGAGGCATTTCCACGCTCGAGAAGGAATACTCGTCATCGATATGGTAACAGCTGATTGTGTGCGGGATACTGGACAATGCACGACCAAATTGAGGATGCCAGAGATGGAGAATAAACCGGTCACAACCCTGGGCAGTCAATATTCGTCGCGCTCGTCTAAGGCGCTCGTTGAATGTGAACTCTGCCAACCACTTGGGGCGATGGAATATAGGAAGCCAGCGTTCAGGGTAATACACTTGAAATCCCGGCCATGGAGGTTCCGGAAAGGATGCGGTGGAAAGCGCTCGTGTTTGAGAGAGCGCTTCACGCCACTCAGGAACATTGTGAACCCAGACCACCCGGAAGTATCGGGCTAGGCGTACTAAGACATGATGCGGAGTTTTCCAATATTCGTTCCAGTCATGATAGGGCAATGCGATCACCCCGACATTACGGAAGTACGGTTGGATGGTCGATTTCATAGACTCCACTACCTCACGACGAGAGCCTTGACAAACGGTCGCAGAATATCCTTTGTGGCGACCGTCAGATCATCCGACAAACGTCTGCGATTGGCGAGAACCCACTTCATCATAGAGGCGTAGCAATAGAGTTTTTCGGTCAAGGGAATCGGTACGCGGCCGATGATGCGGAGATATTCTCGGAACTCCCTAAAATGTGGAAACACTATTTCCCCGATTTTGGATGGGTCATACCAACGAGTCCTCGATTGTCTATCCGAGCACTGCGCTGTTGACTGAAGGGCATGCGCCCTTCTGAAAAATAAGTATTCCGGAATTCGGTGAAATGGACCATAGAGAGCAAGTTCTGCCAAAAATACGCGATCGGAATCGGCGTAATACCCATGGAGGCCTGTCTTCTTTAAGACGCTCGCTCTTATAAGCCCGAAATCAGGTTCACAAATGTGGTCCATCCGGATCATATCGCGGAAACGGTCCCTCGGTTTTAGTGCATGAAGGTTCAAGAGAGGATCGGTCCGCGGCAAAGGCTGCCCCAGTTCGTCGATATCCCTCGTGTACGTATAACACAACACAACGGAAGGATTCTTTTCGAGGATCTCAATGCATCGCTCGAGACACTGGGGGGCACGCACGTCATCGTGGTGCGCGCACAAAAAATATTCTCCGGATGATAGCTCTATAACCAGATTCTGATTACGCGCATACCCTATGTTGGTCTCGTTCCGACAGTAGCGTATCCGCCGATCCCTTACAACATAACTCCTGCAAATATCGGCTGTTCGATCAGTCGATGCGTTGTCCGATATGATCAGCTCAAAATCACTGAAGGTTTGTGCCAATATGGATTCTATTGCTTGCTCAATATACCGCTCACCGTTGTATACCGGCATGCCGATGCTGACTCGAGGGAATTGTCCGCCCATAACGACCTCTGATATTGAAGGCTGTATCGTCGCGGGCGCTACTCCGCCTTCACTCCTTTAGGATCCAGTACGCATGGAGGCTGCAACAGATTCCACCGGACAGGCCTGTTGCCACTTGAACGGCATAAACACGAGCCCAAATCGACTTTCGATCCCCCTCCCCGACTTGTAAAAATCCGACGGCTCGATTTCCAAGGTTCCACAATGATCCAGCAGATCCTGGAACAGAGGGCCGACAGCGCCAAGAAAAAGCGTCACGCTGTATCGACCGGGCATAAGATTAAGAAACTCCACTTCCAGGTCGATATACCCCACCCCCGGATTGATGAAAGGGATTTCAAAATCCGTCATCCAGTTGTTCATTTCCGTTACGAGGGTGCCGAGTTCCGTGTAGATTCGAATTCCAAAAATCGGATGAGCGATTCTTGCGTGGGCCAGATAACAAAACCTCATGACTAATCGATCGCCGCTACGAATGACTTTTATCGTATTTCGGTTCATGTCAAGCAATTCGAAAGCGGTCAACCTGGCACTTCCCGCGCCTCTTCGATCTCGAACCTCGGTGAGATTAAACCCTGAATCCTTACCCTCACCGAAAGAAGCCATGTAGGCCTGAATCACTTCCTTGGGCTCTCCGTCCTGCCGCACTTCACCATTATCGATCCAAATGACTCGAGAGCATAGATTTTCCACCGCCGCCAAGTTGTGAGAGACGAACAGCACGGTCCTGCCCGCCGTTCGTATGTTCTCCATGGCCCCCAAACATTTTTTCTGGAACCCCGCATCACCGACGGCGAGCACTTCATCGATGATCAAAATATCCGGATTCAGATGCGCGGCGACGGCGAACCCCAGCCGCAGCCGCATACCGGAAGAGTACCGTTTGATCGGGGTATCAATGAATTTTTCGACCCCGGCGAATGCCACGATGGCATCCATCTGCTCGACGATCTCGGCTTTCGACATGCCCAGAATCGAGCCATTTAATATGACATTTTCCCTGCCCGTCAGTTCGTCGTGAAATCCTGTCCCGACCTCCAATAAGGAAGCCACACGTCCGTTCACCTCCATGACGCCGTCCGTCGGGAATGTAATTTTCGATAGGATTTTTAAGAGCGTACTCTTCCCTGCGCCATTGCGTCCGATAATCCCGACAACTTCACCTGTCTTTATGGTGAGCGACACTTTCTTCAGCGCCCAGATGCTCTCGAACGTCATACCCTTCGGTTTCAGCAAATTTCCCAGCCAGTTCACGATTGTTTCCCGCAGCATGGCCTCATGCTGGGCATGTCCGATTTGATATTGTTTGGAAACGTTTTCCAGCACGACCGCGTTTGGCACAGAATTCTCCTTTATCGGCTAGACCAGATCGGCAAAAGACCGCTCAGCTCTTCTGAAGTAGATCGTCCCCGCAACTAAAATCGCGACGGTAAATACAACAGATACTCCCAGCATTCCCCACTCCATGGGGCGAACCGGAGAGAGAGAAGTTCGGAACGCTTCTATGATACCCGTCAACGGGTTCAGCATGATGAATTTTCGATACTCCACGGGAATGGTCGATGGGGAATAAATGATCGGTGTGACAAAAAGGCCCAACTGAATGATAAAAGGGATCGCATATTTGACATCTCTATATTTGACCGTTAGAGCCGCCAGGATCATCCCGACTCCATACGTCAACAGCACCAAGAGAAACATCAGAAAAGGCCATAAGAAAATGTTCCAATCCGGGACGATCTGATAGTACCCGAGTAATCCAATGATAAGGACCGCTCCAATGGCAAAATCCACAAGGCCGCTCAACGCCACCGAGGCAGGAAGAATGGTCCGTGGGAAATACACTTTGGTCAAGAGATTTGAATTAGACACGAGACTATTCCCGCAGAACGCTAACGTTGTGCTGAAGTATATCCAAGGAACTAAGGCGGAGTAATAAAACAGCGCGTGCGGCGTTCCATCGGTTGGAAAATTCGCGATCTTGCCGAACAGCATAAGAAAAATAAGCATCGTCAGCAGGGGCTGCACGATTGCCCAAGCCACCCCGAGAAGTGTCTGCTTATAACGCACCTTCACATCCCGCCAAGCAAGGAAATAGAACAACTCACGATACCGCCACAATTCTTGAAGCCAACTGATATTACCGACCATACTGCAGTTGCTCCTTTCCGGCTATGGCCGTGTCAAATTTCTTCGCACTATGGAACAGGCTCCCACACCTATCCGTTGCATATCCTGCTTCGGGATGTATGTGAGCGTCATTCGGCGAAATGTAACCCGGACTGTTTCGCTATTGCGCACATCGCTCCGCATCCGTTCAATCGTTCTGATGTTCCTGAGTCGTCTATACAGCGGCCTTTTAATCTACAACAAGCTTTCGAACATAGAACGCCTCGGCATACTTGGTGGCCGCAGGAGATTCGACACCCCGTATCCGGAGGAGGCTGAAGAAGGTATCCTCAGTGAACCACTGTTTGCTTCGCTGTGTCGCAAATCCTTCCATCAGCAACCTGACTTTGCTCTCAACAATTTCGTCCGACAGAGACACAAACAGATTCGGCCGGCCCAAATCTCCATCGTACTTTGGAATCTCATACTCAAGTATCTGATGGCGACGGTACGTGTTCCACGTCAATTCACACACAACTCTATGGTCTTGATGGAGGTCATGACGGTAATGGGTAAAAATGAGGTCCGGATCGATCACATGCGGAAGAGTGTCGAAATACTCTTTTACATCCTTGCCTTGATACGGCAGATAGCTTTCTCTGAAAGATTTGGTAACGAGCTTCGTAGACTCGGCTCCTCGAAGAAATGCGGCCGAGCTTTTCGCCGCTTCCTTCCTACGATCTCCTCTTGCCGTCAACACCACCCATACCACACGACTGCCGGGATGGGTCTGCAATAACTTGAGGATTGTCCCGCCGCATCCGATCTCAATATCGTCGGCATGGGCTCCAATGCAAAGAATATTCAACCTTCGTCGTTCAAGCTGAATCGGGAAGCTCGCTTTCATCGGAATCAACGGCCCCAAAAAGGCAGCGTAGGCTAGGAGAAGAAGTCTTTTCTCTCCGAACGTGGCTTCCATACTTCCCACGGCGCATCTCCGTGCGAATACATCTCATCCAAAGCTTGTTTATCCTTGAACGTGTCCATGGAGGCCCAGAAACCGTCGTATTTATATCCGATGAGCTGCTTCTCTTTGATCAATCTCTGGAAGGGTTCACGAACCAGTTCCTCTCCCTGGCCGATATAGTGAAAGATGTCCTTCTTGAAGATAAAGAATCCGCCGTTGATCCGAATATTGGTCTGGTTCATATCCTGGATCTTTTCGATATCATCCCGTCCGTTCAGCGTCACAATATGATAGCTCAGGCGCGGCTTGACGCAGACGAAACTACCGACCTTGCCTTCTTTGATAAATTGATCCAGCTGATCGGGAAGCGGGAGGTCCGTCAGACCGTCGCTATAGTTGGCCAGAAACATTTCCTCCCCCTCCAGATATTTTTGGACCGCCTTCAAGCGCTGACCTATGTTGGAAGTGAGTCCGGTGTCGGCAAATGTGATACGCCAGTCGCTGATGTCCGTGTTCAACAGATCAAGGCGTTTCCCCCCCTCTGAGAGCACGAAATCATTCGAAATGCCCTCTTCATAGGTCAGGAAGTATTTCTTGACCACATCAGCCGCATGCCCAAGACAGAGCACAAAATCCTTATGCCCGAAGTGGGCGTAGTACTTCATCACATGCCATAGGATAGGTCTGTAACCGATAGGCACCATGGGCTTGGGAATCGACTCCGAGTATTCTCGTAACCGCATCCCCAAACCGCCACAAAACAAGACGACTTTCATGATCTATACCTCCAACTTAGAACGGATCAGAGGGAGAATCTCCTGCCGGCATAACCACCTTCTAACCAGAAGCATCCATGCGGCAAGCGAACGTTGGACGTGCAGGACGGAGGCTTGTGAGGAGACTTGGGCCAAGCAGTTAACATCATTACCAGCCGAGCCAGGATGCCCCCTACTCTCAAATTACTGAATCTTCACCATCGAGGCCACAGAGGGAATCCCATTATTATTGACGATGAACAACATATAGTAGCCCGGCGGTGCAAGGTTTGATGAACTGGGGGCTTGCACTGACAGCCCACCAGTAATCTGCTGAAATGTCACGGGTACATATCGCTGATCTTGATCGAATGCATGAGTCACCGCGCCAAGACGGATCAATGCAACTGAAGAAATTTGTGAAGCATCAGGAGTCAGCACGGAGAAATTTGTCGCATAGTTTACCGTCGTGGGGGCTGACCCAATAGTCGGCCGAGGCCCTTTAAACAAGTACGGAGGCGAATAAATCTCCGCGCTCAGCTGATCGGTTGGTTCATTGACGCCATTGAAGCGACCGCCTCCCGCAACGAGGACCCTGGCATCCGGCAACAAGAGGGCGGTTGAGTGATACAGCCGTGGAGAGACCATGCCCGCCAATTTTGTAAAGACTTGAGCCGCCGGCGACCACATTTCCGGTTGAAGGACTGCCGTTTCTACTCCTACCGCATCGGTTGTTTGTCCTCCGTTCGTAATCAGCACATTGCCGTCAGGCAGCATGACCATCGTATGATAGGTTCTTGCAAAATTCATTGATGGAACCTGCGCCCATACGGGAGACGATTGCGTCATATCCAACACATAGGCTGTGGAAACCGATGGCCTGATCGCCAGATCTGGGTTCACAGACGTCCCTGTCTTCAAAATCTTTCCTGGGCGATACATGACCGCGCTCCCACCATCCGGAGTACTCGAATCCACTATCGTCACGCTTTGTGTTTGCACATTGAGTACTCGGGTCGGAACGGGGGCTTCCGCCGTGCTGCTGTTCAACACACGCCCGTCAGGCAGAACAAACATATGGGGATAATAGGGAACATTCAGAGACGCAGCGGTTAATTGTGACCAACTATTTGTAGTCGGATTGTAGACCTCGGGAATACTGGCTATACAACCATCGCATGTCGTTTCCCCGGATGTGACAAGCATACGTCCGTCGGGCAACGCAGTCACCGTAGGATACCACCGTGCGAACGACATAGGCGGGGCGCTCGACCACGTCTGGGAGAACGGATTAAATATGTTGGTATCACGCAATCCTTCATGTCCACCCACATGCCCGCCGGCCACCAGAACTCTTCCATCCGGAAGCAGAGCAGCGCCATTACAGAAGATGTTGTCGCTGACAGGAACCGTAGACAAATTTCCACTAGCGGGATCCCAGACCCGAGCATCTGAGCCCAATGATTGACCATCCGATGCGAGCACCTTTCCCGTTGGAAGCAACGCCATATGCACGGCGACGATCGGCCATTCAAACGGACCGGACCATTGTCCCACTTGATCAGGCGGCGGGGGTGGCGGCCCGGCCGTGCCGCCTTTAAATGCTACCATTTGCATCACCCACGGGCCTGAGCTGGTAAGCTGAGCGGTCGCGCTGTAGCTCCCCACTGTAGAAACAACTCGGTCCTCGGCGATGTCGGCGTCCGGCACAGTGATCACTCGGCTTGTAAATCCAGCGCCCGGACTCGCATTTCCGGTGAACACCATATTGGCCCCGACAATGAGATCATTGGGATTTGTCGTCGTGGCTGTGCCGCTGGTTGAGCTCGAGCTTGTTCCAATCGACGCGGCAGTGACATCGACCGGATTGACTCTATCCACGCCGCTATATTCCAAAATTCGGATATCTGCGTATTGCGCAGCCACATTGAAGCGCACGGTCACCGTATTGGTTCCCCCAGCGGCTCCCACGATGTTGGCTGCATAATAGATTGACTGTGTGAGAGAGAACGTTCCGGCTGATCCTGGATTTTTCGTCGGCCCGACCGCTAATGCATACACATTCCCGGCGGAATCGGAGACGGAGGTCACTGCGGCTGTGGTATCGTTCCAGCCCACAACCACCACGTTGAGATTGCCCGCTGTTTGCGAACCGGAAAACGTTACCGGTACCGCTAATTGCGCAGTCTGCGGTGTGGCATAGGCACGCTGGACAAAGGATACCGGACCGGCAGATGATTGATTCGTGGTCGCTGTAGACACGTTTGAGTACCCGCTCAAATTCCCGGCTGCATCTGTCGCCCTTACTCGGTAGGTATAGCTCGTACCGGACAATAGACCGGTATCAGAATAGGTTGGGCTCGTGGAGGTACCGGCCTGCGCAAAACTGGTGCAGCCCGAACCTTGACATCGCTCCACAAGGTAATTGGTCACTCCCACATTATCGGTAGAGGCTGTCCAGGCGAGGTGGATACTATTAGTTCCGCTCGTTGTGGCAAGGAGATTTGAGGGGGGGGTCGGCGGGCTGGTATCGGATGTTCCACCCCCGGATGCGGCTTTAAACGCGACCATTTGCATAATCCATGGCCCGGGACGGGACAGCGGTGCGCTACCGCTATAAGACCCCACTGTCGTCACGATTCGGTCTTCGGCGATATCACCATCAGGCGACGTGATCATTCGCCTTGTAAATCCGGTCCCTGGACCGTTTGTCATTGTTGCAACAATATTTGCGGCAAAGATCAGATCATTGGCATTGGTGGTGGTCGCTGGACCGCTGTTGCTCGAAGAGTTTGTGCCTGTCGCAGCTGCGGTTACATCAATGGGATTAAGCTGGTCAACACCGCTATATTCCAGTATCCGAATGTCCGCGTAAACGGCAGGCGTGGTGAATCGCACCGTCACCGTGTTGGCCCCGGCCGCTGAAGAAAGGATCCCTCGTGCATAATAAATCGATTGACTGAGCTGGTTGGTGAGCTGCGTCGGCCCAACCGCCAGCGTGTAGACATTCCCCCTTGAATCGGTCACAGAACTCACGGACGCAGCGGTATCGTTCCATCCGACGACGACGACATTCAGGTTTCCCGATCCTTGAGCACCGGCATAATTCACCGACACGACGGACTGCGGGCTTTGAGGTGTGGCGTAGCTGCCTTGAACAAAACCGATCGCAGCATAGGCACTCTCGAACGCAAGGACTACGGTGAGGATGACTACTGCGAAGGCAGCTATGGCATGCATCGGGTGAAACCATTTCATCGCATCGAACAGACGATGTCGCATGGGGACCTTCTCCTTCTGGGAACGTGAATAACGGATGGAAGTTGGGATCTAAGAAACAGATTGGTAAGCGACTTGATTTACGGTCTCAGACGAGGCGATATACCCCTCGAGCCATGTTTCCCCTCTAAAATGCTTGTACTGCTCGGCTCGTAGCTTGTCGGCCAGTCGGCCTGGAGGGAGCTTCACATCGTCATACGTGACGACATCGTCCTTCCTAATGTCGTTTTTCAGCACACAGCCTTCGACAAGTCCCTCGGGAAGGTAACGCCTAGCGCTCATTTCGTCCGTATTCACCGCCTCGCCGTATGTCATGTACATTCCATAGTCATCGAGAACTTCCCCCTTCTTAAGGTCGCGTTTCGCCACGGCGCACACTTCGACCACCGGTCCCCCCAGCGGCTTGGCAAGCGAGTCGCGGAACAGCGCGACACGAGCTATGGCATTAGGCGCCTCGAAATGAACGAGATGATAGGGGACAAAAAATGAATATAACGGTCCCTCTCCCATCTTATAGAGATTGAGGTAGTGTTGTTGTTTGGGGTCCGGATGTTCCGCCAGGACGAAAGCTTTGGTGAGCGGCGTCCCCACGACGTAATCGATGATCCCGCCTAACCGACGAAGTTCATCGATATCATAACGCCGGCCGATCTTGAGGATGTCGTCTTTATACTCCGCCCCCCGGGACATTCCTCTTGACCTCACGACAAATCCGGTCGCATTCGCCACGATCGTTTGTTCGCAGCTGATTTTCGTGCCGTCCGCGAAGCTCGTGACCATAGCCGGATTCTGCCCCCAACGATCGGCAAACCCCTTTTGAGTCGTAGGATTACGATAGGGATCTTGGAGCCCTTTGATGTTGCCGACGACGCGCGGGATCAGTCCCAGACCTTTCACCCATCGATAGAGATTCATCTGAAGGCCGGGCTCGTCCCCGTCACAGGCGGACAGAATGACTCCGTACTTCTCAGCATAGACTTGAAGTATCGGACCGATGGTGGCGTCGATTTCAGCGTTCATCAGTACGACGTCTTTTCCGTGTTTGAACGCCTCGAGAACGATATGGGCACCGAATTCGACTGAGCCGGTGACGTCGATCAATATATCGATCTCCTCAGACCGCGCGAGTAGAAACGCGTCTTCGGTCACCACCGGCTTTCCGGCGCGAATCGCCTCATCCAAGCGTTGCTGTGTCGTAGCCTCGACTATCTCCTTGAGCTCCGCATAGGTGTACACGTCGAACGCTCGCTTCAAACGACGGTTCGAAACGGCCGCCATGCGCATCCCGGGAACGCTGTGAACGATCTGATTCGTCAATCCTTGCCCCATAAACCCCGCACCGACCATTCCGACACGAATCGGTCTCCCCTCTGCTTCTCGGACTTTAAGCGCACTGTCTACTAGGATCATATCCCCCTCCTCGCACCAGGATGTGCTGTAATCTTGCCGACACCGTTCGTAGCTTCACATTGACTTCGTGGTTTGACCTCGCTCGATGCTACGCGCTCATTTTTCGTTTCAGCTCCGGTTCGATATCATCGAGCAGTTTCCATAACGTGTCCTTCTCCGAGATGCTCGCGATGGGCAGAGGCCAATGAAGTTGTAACCGCGGATCATCGTACCGTAAACCGCCCTCGCATGCGGGCGTATAGAATTCACCCACCTGGTAGCTTGTCTCGGTGCCGTCTCTCAACGCTTGATAGCCATGCGCAAATCGTTCAGGCACATAGAGCGAGCGTTGATTATCTTCGCTCAATTCAACCGCGATGTGCTCGAGGTAGGTCGGGCTCTCCGGACGAAGGTCGACGATGATGTCGAGGATCGCTCCTCTCGTGCAGCGCACGAGCTTGCTCTCCCCCGCAGGGGGATACTGAAAGTGCATCCCTCGGAGGGTACCCTTCTTCGCGTTAAACGCCACATTGGCTTGGGCGATCACAGGTCTTAACCCGTGCGCTTCGAACTCCTTCTGACAGAACGCCCGCGCAAAAAACCCTCGAGAATCTTCTCTGCGCTCGATTTCGATTACGTAAGCACCCTTCAGTTTAGTTTCATTGAAAATCATCTTGTTTCCTCCGGCACTAAAAATAATTCTCTCCCCCTCACAAACATCTTTGGAGAACGCCTCTTCTAAATTATGGTCCGGCAACCCTTCTTCCAGGAACTTTCTTATCGGATTCAACCTCAGCCGGATCTCATGTCTGCGATATCCTCGGCAATACATTTGGCCACATACATGTTCGCTTCCGGCGAATAATGTCGCTTACTTGGGACGAACCTCTCGGAGTCGTGCACTTGCATAAGACAGGAGGTAAGATCGCTATACACAACATGGGAATGTTCTAATACCTCTATCGCCAGCTCCTCCCCTTGGGTTACCATCTCCGATGACATCCTCACAAACGTCCCATGAGTCGGGAAATACACCACCACAGGAAGCGTTCCATCTTCTCTCGCCACACTGATCAGTTTGAGCAAGATCTCGCTGTTAAGGGCGATTTGAGCGCGATCGGAAACTTCCGCGCTTCGGATAGGCCACCGAGGGAATTTTGAGGTGAGAAATCGGAAGAGATAGGAGCAATCGAGTTTGGTCGAGTCCCACTCACTTTCATAGTAGCCTCTATCATATTCGAGAAAAGGCAGTTGATCGATCGAACTCCATTTCGTGATCGCTTCCGGACTAGGGATCGGAGAATTCACTATGGCCAGATCCCCGTTACTGGACGAGAACCTAGGCTTCGCAAAAGGAAATTCCCACTCAGGAAAGCTGATAAAGTTATACACGGTCATGGTACGTTCGATATCGTGACTGATCAAACCGATTACCATGATATCCGGATGCAATGGGCGCACATCCCGGAGATATCTCAAATAGGCTTGATCTAACCCGTAGCCTGGAACTCCATAGTTGAGAACCTGACGTTCGCCTCCTACATATTGCTGAAGGAAGTATCCCCACGTTTCTTCGAACTTGACTTCTTCTCCAAACGTAAACGAGTCGCCGATCAAGGCTATTCGACCTTTGGCTTCTTGCGTGAGCATTGACATGTTTACTGTGGGACTACGAACCCCCTCCGCGCTACTGAGGTACATCCCGTCAACGCTTCGACGGTTCGGTCCAATGCTCCAGCCCAAATAATCATCATATTGGAGATATGCCCCGTCGCTTGACATTCGCTTGAGGATTTCCCTGTTGCGCGCAACCTGGTCCTCCCAAATCCGTGGCCGCAGGTGAAGCCCCAAGAATGTCTCTCCATACATACCCGAAGTCGACAATAAACGAATCGAGAGTTCTAGCGTCAACACAATTATGACAACGGGCGTGACGCCGAGGACGGTGGTCATTCGGAATCCGGCAAACCCCACACGCCGGCTTTTCATGTATTCGAATACTATAAGGGCGACAGAGATCGCCGAAACGATCAGACCGAAGAGAAACACTTGGCCTGATGTTGTAGACAAGAACACATTAAGCGGTTGGTCGCCCTTCTTGAACAGACCGAGAATCAGAATACCTGATGCGATCTCCAGCGCATAGATGCCGGTTAACAAGACGTAATTCATAACACTGTGCCGAGGTATAGATGAGGATCGAGCGACCGGAAGACAATCCAAGGATCCATCAACATTTGAGAGATACCGAAACCTTAACAGAAGTCGCCATGGTGAAACCGGACCGGCCATTCTTCCCAATCAGTCCAAGCCGACGCACGTTCTTCGGTGCTGCAGATTGACACGCTGCCGCATTGTACCCGCGATTGAACCAGCTCGCGGATCGGCTGAATTATTTCCACTACAGGAGCAAACGAAAAATCGCGCAAGAGAAATTGAAGTCGCTGCTCTGTTCTCTTGAGGTTCAAATAGTGACGGAACCTCGAAACCAGTGGCCCGTTCATGCGTGGTTGGTCGGGATCAATCTCCCAGGGATGCAGATACATGACCAACTGGATACCTGCTTTCTCAAGCTGCCGCAAGAAAATCCTCGAAGCGGAATAGGGAAAGAGGCGGAAATACCCTCCCCCGGCAATAGGGAGCTGAATACCGCATAGGTCCGCCGTAGGCAGCGCCACTTCAAAAATGTTTCCGGCCGTCGTGATAATCTCGCGCACCCCTCTCTTCACCCCGACTTTCTCTGAACGTTGGAATCGACCATAGATACTGGAGTCGTAGAGATAGCCTTCCTCGACCAAAATCTCCAACGCCCATGGAGTCTGATCAGTGATCGAAAAGCTGGGCGCCCGATAGCCGTACACCATCTCTCCTGTCACATCTTCCAAAATACATTTTGACCGCCTGACGTCATCCCTAAACTCGCCGGCTGTCTGATTGGTGACCATCTCATGTCCGTATCCGTGCGACGCAATTTCATGCCCCTGTTTCGCCAATGCTTTGACCAACCCCGGATGTCGTTCCGCCACCCATCCCAGAACAAAAAATGTGGCCCTTGTCTCAAACCGCGCCAGCAGCTCCGCGAGCCGGAGCGTATTCTGCTCCACACGGCTTTCCAATCGATCCCACTGTTGCCTTCTCGCATCGGACCAAAAGGCCGAAACCTGAAAATGCTCCTCCACATCGAACGAGAGGACATGACGTAGGCTTGTCTCTTGGCTCTGTCGGCCGGAAGCCATTACCGCCATCCCTCCCCAGCCAACATCACTTGCGTCGTTTGCACGAGAATCCTCATATCGAGCGCGAACGATAGCCGCTTGACGTAGTAGAGATCATATTGCAACTTCATATGGGCATCATCGGAAGAAGCGCCATAGCGGAATTTGACCTGCGCCCAGCCTGTGATGCCGGGTCGTACCGTGTGTCTCAAATCATAATAGGGAATGATTTTTCGCAAGTCTTGCACGAACACCGGCCGTTCAGGGCGAGGCCCGACCAGACTCATTTCTCCTTTGAGGACATTGATCAGCTGCGGAAATTCATCAATACGAGTCTTTCGCAACCATCGCCCGACGCGAGAGATCCGAGGATCGTCTGCTTGAGCCCATTGAGGCCCCGACTTTTCAGCATCTTGCCGCATCGATCGAAACTTCCAGATGAGAAAGGGGCGCCCACGCCATCCGACACGGGTTTGGCGATACATGGCCGGTCCAGACGAGTCGATCTTGATCAGTGCCGCAATGAGCAAGAATAGCGGCAACATGATCAGCAACCCGTTGATTGAAACCAGGATATCAACGAGCCGCTTGACGGCACGGGAGACCATGCGCTGCTTAAAACCGGACGAAAAGATCACCGCGCTCGGGCGAAGTGATTCGACCGAGAGGCGGCCTGAGATTTCCTCGAACAATTGATGCCCGTCAACAACATCTATTCCCATTGCTTTCATATCGAGGAGCCGTTCAACAGGCAGCACCGAGCGACGGTCTTCAAGGCAAACTACGATGGTATTTATCCGTAGTTCTTCTACCATCTGCGCCAACTGTCCATGAGTGCCGATGACGCCGGGTATGCTCGGGCTCCACTCCAATCGTTCATCTTCCCCTACAAGCGCTCCGATAACCTCCACGAGGCCGAAGCGCTGTGAGAGTATGGCTCGACAGAGTTCCCCGGCAAGCTTCCCTGTCCCCAAGATGAGCATCCGCCTTCTGAAAATGAGGCTGTTTAGAATATCCGACGTCGGATACAGCTCCTCAGCAAAGCGGCACAACGGCAACCCCTGCTCCGCTGCAGCCTCAGCTCTCATCACTTCAATCGTTGTGAATGACATGATTTTAATTCCCCAGTGCAAGAGGTGGTTGCGGAGAAACCGTGATGGCGGCTATTCGATCGAGTAAGGCCGGCGCTTGGGGTTGTTACGCGGCTATCAGCCCAGGCCGGGAATTTCGGCAATCATCGCTCGACACCTTGTACAGCTGTCGCGGCATTGGAGACGGCAGGAAAGCTTCGCCTATCGAACGCCGGCAGAAGTAACGCCCACACACAGCGTCGCACTTCAACCGCGCATCACATGGTTCCGCTTGTTTCGTACATGAGGTAGGGCGCAAACTCCATTTCCACCTGCGTCAAGACAACTCCGATGGCATCGTTATCGACACTCAGCTGTTTCACCGCCTTGAGCACCATGTCCTGACTCGTCACGCCGGCTCGCACCATAAAGATCACCTGATCCGATATACTGCTGAGGATATTGACGTCCGCAAGCGTCAATACAGGAGGTCCGTCCAAAATGATATGGTCGTAGCGGGTCCTGAGCTCCGGTAGGATCTGTTTCACATACTGAATCCCGGAAATACTGGTAGGTCTTACCTTCGAATCCCCGCACGGCAAAATTGAGAGAGGGATGCCGTCGTAGGGGTGAATACAATTCTCAAGGCTGTCTTGCCCCTGTTTAGCCTCACTGAGGCCCGGTTCGACCGGAATGTCCATATATTCGTGCACCATCGGGCGCTTGAAATCGCAATCGATCAGGAGTGTAGATTTCCGCAGGTCATGGGCCAGAACATAGGCTAGATTGACCGCCGTGGTTGTTTTCCCCTCCCCCATCATGCTGCTGGCCACAAGGGTAACCCCATGCTTTTTTTCAGCCCTCATCAACAGCAGTCGCGTCGCTGCCACTCGGTATTGTTCAGCAATGATAGAGTTCGGCTCCCACTTTGCGATCAAATGAGACTTTTTGGACAAGCGCGTGAGCATCGCACTCTTGGTGCGGGATCCGGCGCCCATCCATCTCCTTCCATACCCATACAGTGATGGAGCAGGCCCCAGAATCCCGTCACCGGTCCTTGGTCCAGTCAGGAGGGCGCGTGGCCGCATCGAATCCATTTCAATCTTCCTGGTATCGAACGGAGGGATCGATGCGATAACAGGGAGGCCAAGATAATTCTCGACTTCTTCAGGGCGGCGGAACCCTGGTTTCAAAAGTTCCACCCCGACGGCTCCTCCCAAACCGATGGCACAGCCCAGCACAAGCCCTCCAAGCAGGAAATGGACGAGCGTCGGTGGTTCTTCGCCATAGGGAAAATTTGCCGGCTCTATGATGCGATATTGCTCGCCGAACTGGCGACTCTCAAAATTCTCCACAATTCTGGCATTCGTCCGCTTATCAAGCAGTGATTGATATCCCTTCTGGAGGTTTTCATAGTCTCGGATGAGGATTGCGAGGCGCTGTTCTGTCGCAGGCGTACGTTTGACTTGAGCCTCGAGGCCCTTGATCTGCCGAGCCGTGTTCGCCTGCTTTTCCTTGAGAAAGGCTATCTCACTCTTGACCTCATTACGCTCCTTCATCAGTTCTCTCAAGAATGGATCGATCGGCTTACGGACCGCTCTGCCGTCGCCCTCAGTCCGTCCACCTGCCGTCTCATCCACACCCGGTTGATCGTGATCACCCGCTCGTGGTTCCGACTCCAAGCGACGAATTTCCTCTCGGAGGTGGACCACGTCCGGATAGCTCTCCTTGTAAACTCCTAAGAGCTCATTCAGCTTTTGCTTCAATTCCTCCAATCTGGCGCCGCGAGGGCCGAGAGGTCTGGTGTCACCCATTCGCTCGATCCTCTCAACGGAACCCGTGTCGGCTGACCCAAGATCAGAATATTCCCTGATCGCTTTTTCCAATGCCGTCAGCCGTTCACCCGCCTTATTCAAGGATTCACTGGATGTCGTAAGGTCTGCTTGCAACCGATCGAGCGTACGCAGGCTCGTCTCCATCTGATCAGGCAATTCGCCGATATGAGTCTGTTTAAAATCCGAAATCGCCTGTTCCTTAGCCTCAAGTTCCGCTTTCATCCGATTCAACTCAGCGGACAGAAACTCGGTGGTCGTCTCCATCAATCCTTCTCGGCGCTTCGCAGTGTCCTCCTGCAGCTTGACGACAAGAAGAGCCGTAACGGCTTGGGCCACAGAGGGATCAGAGTGTTGGTAAGAAATCCCAATGCCGACGCCGTCTTTCGGCTTTACGACGGTAACGGCCTTTCGCAGGCGCTTCATTAAGGACTCCGCTGTTTGATCTCCACTGGCCGGATACGGATTGATGCTCTCGATAATGGGGAGCAACACGGATTTATTCGTAAGACCGAGCATGATCTGTTGCATGGCAAGAGCCGTTGGGTCTTCGAACCCTTTCGCCTCCGACCCTCCCAAGCCTTTCACGTAATCTTTTGCCACTTTCGGGCTATCGATCGTCACAATGACGGTGGATTTATATATCTTAGGAAAGATTTTCCAAACTCCGTAGGCCAGGGGCAGGCAGACAGCGATACTCACAATGATCCACCACTTCCTCTTCAGCGGTATCCGAATCAGATCTTCTTGAGTCAGCGATTGCATGTGAGCGATCTTGCCATTCTTCAGTAGAAAGCCTGAGCTAGACTCAGTTGGACCACATGCTTATCGAAAGCAAAATGCTCCCCGCTGAATACCCTATCGACGTTTTGATAGTTGTAAGTCAGCGTGAGAAACATCTTCTGGGTAACTGGATACAGCAAACCAGCCGTTCCTCCCACAGTGGTCCAAGAGAAGGCACCGCCTCCTGAATTCGACCCGTACTCGTTGGCCACGCTATAGTTCGCTCCAAGCAGACCGGTCAAATCACGGATCGGAGTCTTCTGGGTCATGTTGAACGACACTGTGTGGTTGAGCATCGCCCCGCCTTGGAACTGAAACGACGGAGTAATACCCGATCGGTATGCGAGCGCCATCGACGTTGTCGGATCATTCCAGGAGAGGGCGAGGCTGCCAAGTGGTGCAATCACCGAGAACTGCACCCCATTGGATTCCCCCGACAACATCTGCGCGCCACCGACAGCATTGATACTGACTGCAGGCGAAAACGCGTGCGTCCAGCCTAGGGTACCGCCCCTTGCGCTAAATGTCCCAAAGCTGCCTTGGTCAAATTCGCTATCCGTGAAGTCCACCGTCACGGTGTCATGAATGGAGGTCTGCACTGCGAGACCAGCGGTGTAGCCTTGACGGTTTTGGGTGATCAAGGTCCCGGCCCGCGGGACTTTCGATGCTCCATAGCGGATAAAACTGTTCGTATAGCTCCCCGTCAAATTGACGGTCTTGGAAAGGGGAAGCTCGAACGTGGTGCTGACGCTGTTGGAACTTGTGTTAGTGCGGATTGCCTGAAAACCTGCCACCAACGGATTGGCCTGTTCTCCGCGTGGGCCTCCTTGAAGAAATGCGGGGGGCTGAGGACTGTGAAAATACATCTCGGACACCGTCCACTTTGCCCCCGGCCTCCATCGACTCACCAGATCGCTCATGTCTAGGCCCGCGCCGGCATTCACGCCCACATAACTCAGGCCGGTATTGTTCGCGTAATAACTGCCGACTGCTCCCACTGCCGCGTTTATCTTCACTAGTTTTTCACCATCGGCATACAACCCTCGGACTTGAGGCACGACTGTCGTGACAACATCCTCTGGGGATATTCCCTGAAGCTGGCTTTTCGATGCAAAAAACACATTACTGTCGTATCGCTCGGAAATTTGGACCGAAGGAATAAGGCGCAATCCATTCACGGCTTGCATCGAACTGGGATCAGTCGCCCCGCCAAACGCTGTTCCAGGAACAGTCGGCATTCCCCCGCCCATCCCACCGCCCATTCCACCCATCTGCGCCTGACTTAGCGAACACCATCCGAAGCCCATTCCAAGGATGATACTTGCCATATGCACAAGTAGCCATCTTCCACTCACCTACGGCACCACGATGACATCGCCGCTTCGCAGAAAGAAATTTCCCGGCACGGCGGTGCCTTTTAAAATATCATCATAGTGCACCGGAATTTCGACCTGACGTTTCTTTTCATGCCCTTCGGAACCAATGCTCACATTGCGCAACACCTTGATCTTGTTCTTGCTCGCAAAGGGTGCGAATCCGCCGGCCAACGAAATGCCCTGCATCACGTTGGCATAGGACTTCAGCGGATACTTGCCAGGCTTCACGACTTCTCCTAAGACATAGATGAAATAGCTGTTGACCTCCTTGACTTGAACCGTGACGATCGGTGCCGATATGTATTCCGTGAGCCGATCGGTGATACGTTTCGCCAAAACATTGGCAGGAAGACCGGCAGCCGGCACATCCCCGATAAGCGGCAATGTGATCGTACCGTCCGGACGAATCGTCACCTCGCCCGATAGATCCTGACTCTTCCAGACCGTCACTTTCAGCACGTCCTCCGGCCCGAGGGGGAATTCAGATGGTGCGATCAGGTCGACTTCATAATCCCTCCTCGTTTCGGCGCATCCCACCACCCCAAGCACTACAGGAGCGACAAGAATCCAGATGAGAAACGTGCGCCTCCTATGCTTACTTCCGGCCATCACCATCATCAATTCTCTCTAACAGTCTCCCCTCACATCTCGGATCAAGGCAGCCCGAAGCGTTGCGTAATCAAGCGTCAGCTCGGCAAATTGTTTTTTCAGCCGTCGATGTTCATCCTCCAATAAACGTAACCGCTCTTTATCATCCGGTTGTCGTTCACCGGCAACCTTCGCCCGCCAGCGGTACAGGGTACTTATAGAAATCCCATACCGACGAGAGATTTCTCCAGCCATTCGGCCATCGACTAGTTCCGAGACTATGACTCTTATTTGATCTTGAGTAAAGCGGGGTTTGAGCATGGCTGCCGGTTCTCCCCCCTGTCGTTGTCCCCCATCCGTAAAAAGAGTGGAGAGGAAGAGAAGGTATGGAGGTTCACAGCACGGGCGCAACCTCGTCGGTCGCGATATGGATAAGCGCAGCTCGCTGCAAGATGGAGGCGCGGATCACCAATCCATGGTGATTCATCCGTCGTACGAGTTGGCCACGAAGACCGACAAGCGGACCTCGTATCACTTCAACCCATGTGCCTTCAGTGAGGTAGTCACAGGGTTCCATCATGGGATTGACCGACGAAACTCGTTGTAGAACGGCGATTTCTTCATCCGGAATGGGTTCGGGTCTCACCGTGCCGACAATGCGGACGACGCCCGGTGTTTGGAGAACAGCAAGACTCCCGGCTAACGCAAAATTGGCGAAGCAATACCCACTAAATAGCGGAAGCATCGTCCACACTTTTCGGTCGGACCATTGGCGGCATTGCTTGCCCAATGGAAGCAGGGGTTCTATCCCCACTGCCAGCAGTCGGTCACGAACTTGTTTCTCATGGCGAGAATGGGTCTGGAGGGCATACCATCGGCGATCCGTCTTTGAGATTGCTTCCTGTTCCATCTCCGGTTATCCTTACCTGTGCGTGCCGTGCGGCGCACCCATCCTTACAGGTAGTGATCATAGCTTCGCCCTGTGAGTCCCACTCATTTTTCAGAGCCAGCGAGCTGTATGCTTTTACAGTCATACAGCTGAATGACGATAGATACAGAATCTTACGGCCCTACTCATTACAGGTAATTTATGCTCTAGACCATAGGACAAATGTCTAGATTGTGTGTATCCATAGCTGGCACTTTTGTCAGACCACAGAAAGTACTCCCATTGAGTGGTTTCGAATTGGTGAAATTCACTACCTTCTGGCAAGTCATCTGTTATATCCCCTACGAATGGGTGGTAGCATTCAGCCCCGCTGAGGATTACACAAGATAGGTCTTCCCTGAGGTCATATGGACAAGGAAACTAGGCGAGAATGCGCAGTACAGCAGTACCAATTGGAACAAGTAATCAGATTCCAGTATAAGGCTGCATAGATCCTTGCAGGATTTCTCCGACCAGCGAGCTATTTAGTCATGTTGACGGAGGATATCCATTCGCCGAGCACGTCTCGTAGCACAAGCCACCGACACCCATATGAAGCCGTTTCAATAGTATCCGGTCTTTCGTCTTGAACTAGGAGGCAGTATGTCCGCCGACGCGATGCCAACGCTCACGATCGGGATTCTAAGCAATCAATGTCTCGTGTGGTTGGGCTTGCAGAAAATTCTCGAGAGCAGCGCAACCATCCCAATGGTTGTGCTCCCACACCAGGAGAGGCTCCTCGCCGAGTGTCGCCCCGATGTGTTCATTTTGGATCTGGAGACCGAGCACGACGTCCTCGGCACCATCAAACAGATTCGGGAAGCCATTCCGACCAGTAAGATCGTGTTGTTGTGCGGGCTCGGGGACAAGGACCGCACGCGCGAGGCATTTGCCGCCGGCGTCGACGGCATCATCCTCAAGGTGCAGCCGCCGGAAGTCGTACTCGCGGTAATCGAGGCGCTGTATGCCGCCGCAAAGCCCTCGGCCGCGTTGGAGCGGGAGAGCGTGGGAAAGATGGGCCTCGAGCTCGCCTTCACAAGGCAAGTGGAATCCGACCCACCGCCGCCTGGGTGGCCCGAAGCCTTGACCGATCGGGAACGCGAGATTATCCGCTTGGTAAAGCAGGGTCTCTCGAACAAAGATATCGCCTACAAGTTGTCGATCAGTGACAGCACGGTCCGGCACCACATGACAAGCATTTTCGACAAGGTCGGCGTACCCAATCGACAAAAGCTCCTGATCCACGCGCATCATGTCCGTGCCACACCGGTCTAACGACCTCGGCTACCAGTCTCTATGCCCCAACTACCGTTTCTCCACTCCAGGCCATGAACTCTCTACTCTGAGTTGCTCATTGTGTTGCTGGCGAAACGCGACCGACTTCATACAAGCAGTACGCCTAGAAGAACCGTTGCATGCGCGCAAAAGATGTGGAAGTCAGATGTGCGACCTTGGTAAGATGCGCGGGATGTTGGCCGGTCTCCCAAATATGGGAACAATCCGGCGCTGAAAGACCGAATTTCCTTTGTGCCGAGGTAGCTCAGTTGGCAGAGCACAGCCCTGAAAAGGCTGGTGTCGACAGTTCGATTCTGTCCCTCGGCACCATTTTTCGCATACTTAGAGATTCCGACTCATTGGCAAGTGGCACCCAAGTGGCAGTAACTGGCACCTGAACATCGTTTTCCCCGCTTAGAACTGCCTTCGTAAACGCTTCCAGCCGTGTCACTGCATCCCGCAATCGAGCGTTCCAATTGTGAATGTAATACTTCGCCGAACCAGGTAGCGGCTCTCCTTTTAACGTCTGGATCACAGCGTAATCCACACCACATTGTGTAAGCCAGGTCGTGAAGGTATGGCGAAGATCGTGGAAGTGCAGATCGTGAACCCCTGCCCGCTCACAGGTTCGCATCCAGGTATGTTTGAAGGAATTCCCGTCTTTCCATTGATGAAAGAAACGCCCACCGATTCTTGGAGTTTTTCCGAACAACGCCTCGTAAGCCAGACTGTTGAGAGGAACCATTTTGGGCACCCCTTTGATTTTTGTCTGGCCTGGCGAGGGAACCACCCACCAGCCGTCTCCCCGTTGCATCAGCCACTCTTCATGGATCTCAATCAACTTGTTTTCTCGAAGGCCGATCTGCAGCGCGGCCATCGCAAGCCGCCACACATTCGGTGAAGCGGCTTCACGGATTTTGAGCAGCTCCCAGCCTTCGACAATCCGCTCACGCTTCACATATTCAGGCACGGGCAAACGTTTGAGTCGATTCTTATCCAGATGGTCCATATCTACAGCTAAGTTCAGCACCGCCATAAGAGTTGCGCACTCTCGCTCAATCGTCCCTGGAGCCACATGTCGTTTCTTATCCTCTGGGCCGATCAAAACGGAGCGACGCTTTTCCAGATAAGCCAATCCATCTTCAAGGCGGATATCCGAGAGCTTCTTGTGGCCAAAATGCGGAATAAGATGGTGTGTCAGAACGGTTTGATTCCGCCCGTCGTTCTTCGGTCGCTTGGCTTTAAGATATTGAAGGTAAATCGGGACAAAGTCAGCAAACGTCAGGGTTGCAGGCTGCCCAGTCATAGCGATAGGAGCTTGCTTTGTTTCGTGCTCGGACCAATTCGCATGAATCGCAGTTATGATTTCGATAGCACTCTCTCGTTCACGATCGAGCGTCAAGTTATACCCAAGGACCGGTCGATAGCGTTTTCCACGATACCAATAGGTCAGAATCGATCGTGTTCCCTTTGGAGTATTGATGCGCTGAATATTCATCACAGGCCTTTGTGACGAGGCAACACAAACAAAGGGTTCCGATGGTAGACCTTGCCAGGTCTGCCGTCAACGGGCTTCGGCAGGACTCCTTGCTCATCGAGGTCTTTCACCACACCGCCCTCACATAAACTTCTGACCCAACTTTCAAGATCTTCTTTTACAAACATGACACGATGCCCATAGCGAACCCGAGGGATATCGACTCGCTGATAGAGGGTCCGTTTTGTAAGCCTCAAAAACTTCGCTGCCTCAAAAATTGTTAAGAGTGTCATGAATTCCCCTACTAAGTTCTCGCCCATTGAAAAGACATGCTTCTCAATCCCTCTGTTGTCGGGGTCGTCTGTGCGGCAGCCTTTCACGTCAGGCTTTACACATGCGGTCGAGTGAGCCGACCGACTGCTCCGCACAATTCTCGCGAGTGGCACTTATGAGAGGGTTCAGCATTTTTGACCATACCGAAAAGGTAGGGGGCTGCAGAAAAGAAAGGAACGTGTGGGATCGGGTATGCTGGAGTCCCGAGGGAGCACTTGGGGAAGAGAGTACTGCCAATACCTCTACAACAGCGAACCGCTGTTTCGCACGGTCGGCAACGAAATCGTCACCGAGAATGAGATGGTCGAGCAGCCTGATGCTAAGTAAGTCTCCGGCTTCCCGCAGGCGTTTTGTAAGCCCTTCCGAGCCTTCTCCACAAGCCTTGCCCGTGCAGCGAAACCACGCTTCAGGAGCGGCGTCTGGCTGTTTTCGGACTCAGTTCTGGTCAGTGCACTTCAGGGGAATTGAGGTCAATTGTGTTGTCAAGAGAACACGCTGGGAACACGTAGGGTTAATATCTAGAGACGTCGGATTCTCATGAAGCAGACTGACCATTCGTGCGAAGCACTCGTCTCGCCGTGTCGTCGTCGCTCTTTTCGCCTGTCTGGGAGGCTTTGCGCCACAGTACGGCATCGCTCTCCATTCAGGTCGCTCCTCACAGGTACCCAACTTACCGAGGCGCTCAACCCATCGTTGATAGCCTATATTGGCCCCTCTCTCACCTTCACAATCCACGGGACGGTGCTTGCCGCATGACGCCTAACCGATAAATGAAGCCCATCGTATGACCAACCAGACTCTCCGTCTTAGGCAGATCAATCGCATCACAGCTTTTTATGATAGCTGACGAGATCGGCTTATAGTGGGCTGAAAGGTTGTGGCCCAGTGTGTATTTTCGAGATCGATCGACCTATGACCTTCCCTTCAACGTCAAACGCAATGGTTAGCCCCATCCCATCGGTGGACACCCCTTCACCGCTCGCCGCGACCATGAGTCCTACGCCAGGCACAAATAACAACGGATTCATCTCCGCACGGGCCTAGTGGTACCCCCACGTTTCACGTTCTACGCCGTTTTGCAACGTGACAGATTGAGTGGAAGGGGGGCCGAGACGCGACTGGATCTCTGCCTTGGTGGCTCCGACAGGCGGCCAATCTGCTGGGATATCTTTCAAGGAAGTCGAACCAATCGTGGTACACCCGGCAAACAGGAATCCAACGAGCAACGCTATCACGATCCGCATACGGCCTCCTGGGTCAAAATGAACCGTCTCGGACCATACTGTCGAGCAACCCGGTACTCCAGACGATGTGCTTCTCCATGCCTCCGAGATACCGGTCCGAGACATGGCACCCTGGTTTGAGGGGCTCAACGAATCGTCAGTCGAAAACTCCAAGATCGACAGCCATCCCAATGCGGAAGGCCATCGCGTGATGGCGGAACACATGGCCAACGACATTGTGGACTATTGGGCTAAGAAGTCTCCTCCAACCATGATGGTCGGTCAGAGATAACTGAACAGAGGCCGCGCAAGGTGCGAGTTACGCGACGCCAGTGCCTTGAGATGGGATTAGGATAGATGTTTACCAAATGTCTGGCAGAGGGGGTGGCTTCTGCATGTGGTGCAAGAGAGTACCCGTCTGTTTCATGTCGTGTGGTTCTCACATGTGGTGAGGGGAGCAACATCATGGGCCAATTCGTGAGAGAGCTGTGGGTGTTTATGAGGGAACGGAAAAAGTTCTGGTTGCTGCCGATTTTGCTGGTACTGCTCTCATTCGGTATGTTGATCGTCCTTACTTAAGGTTCTGCGGTTGCGCCGTTCATCTATACCCTCTTCTAGCGGATTGTGTTACCCCACTACCCCTTTGTGCCACTCTTCAAGCAGCACCAGCTTATAAGCGAAATACAGGCTCGACAAGCCATGGCAAGACATCTTCAGCACGTGATCGATCCTGTTGGGGTCTAGAATACCGACTGTTGTCAGGCTGCTTTCGTGCAGATCGTAACCGTAACGCGCAACGACACCCGATAACCACTTCCATACCGGGGGCTGAAATCCAGCTTTTCGGCGGGCCAACACTTCCTCAGGGAGAAGATCCTTCAGCGCAGCACGCAACCAGGCTTTCTGCCCCAACATGTGATCAGGCTGTTGACGGCGCAATGCCATCACTAACTCAATCAGTCTGACATCAAGGAAGGGCAGGCGTGTTTCCACTCCCACGCTCATGCTAACTCGATCTCCTAGCGAGAGACAATTTGACACCAACCACGTGTCGAACAGCAGACGAATCACGGCGGCTGGCAGTTGCTCCACTGTGCGTGGACCGATATCGGTTGGTTTGAAGGGATTCTGCTCGCTGATCGCGCACATGGCAGGACCATAGACCATGTGCTTAATCGCAAACGTTTCTTTGAAATGTGGCCAAGCTTCAGGGAAGTGCAGGTGCTGAACCGGCTTCGCTAACGTTCTCACTCCATACAGTAGCGATGCCCAGCGCTGACACACGGACGGGACACGAGGGTGGCGCGTCACCTTACTAAGAAATCGCTGGATGCCGGGCGAAGCTGTCAGAGGGAGGATTGCATTCAATAATGGTGACGTGGCCAAGATTTGGTTAGTGGCCACAGTCTGTGTGACCCCTGGATAGCCCCAGAACAGTTCGTCCCCACCCAAACCGTTCAGCAGCACCTTGATTCCCAGGTCAGCAGCCACCTTGGGCACAGCATAATGTCCAAAGGCCGCGGAATCTGCAATTGGTTCGTCCATGACACGCACAAGCTGCGGGAAAAAATCCACAAAGCTTCCAACAGGTAACTCCACCTCGTGGAAAATCATCCCGAGTTGTTTGGCCAATGCCTGCGCTTGGTCGCGTTCATCATAAGAAGGACGACCAGGATACCCGACGGAAAACGCATGCACAGGTTCCGAGGAATTCTTTTGGGCCAGAGCGGCAATGGCCCCGGAATCGATCCCCCCGGACAGCGCGACTCCGACAGGCACATCCGAGCGCAGAGTTAACTTCACGGACTCTTCCAAGCCTTCACGAATGCGACGGAGGATATCGGTGGTATTCGTCGGCAAGCCGGAAAGTTTCGCTGGCTCTTCAACATTCCAATAACGCATCGGTTCGGCATACCAGTTGTCGAGTGACAACATGAGCGTTGGACTTCCCAGGGTTTTGCGGACACATCGTTAAGCATTTTTCGACACTTCTTC
>JACOEH010000045.1 GCA_024998685.1 Nitrospira sp. | reverse complement strand
TGACACTGATCGAACCAGTCGTCGCGCCGCTGGGCACAGTCGCGGTCAAGACAGTGGTGGTGGCGGTAAGCACGGTTGCCGTCGTGCCGTTGAATTTGACCGTGTTTGATGCCGGCGTCGAGCTGAAGCCCGTGTGCCGTAGATCGTCACGGTCGTGCCGACCGGACTCGATGGTGGGGTGAACTGCAAGATCGCGAGGGTCGAAGATGGTTGCCGCGTGATCCCCGTCAGATTGCCGACGCTATCGTAGGCGTAGACGGCGGTGTCGGATGCTGGATCGATGACGGCCATGAGGCGGCCTACATCATCATAGACGTAGCTGATATCGGCGGCGACTCCTGGAAGGATGACGACGAACGCCAGAGCGAATGCCGATGTAGCCATCAGTGCCCTGCGCCTTAATGACTGCCACACACGCCACAGAGTCATGTGCATCTTCACTCCGGCCTCAAGTTCGTGAGATGAGGGGGAGAGAGTCCCTCTACTCCCTCCCTTCGCCATCACGTGCGTGAAGAGTGATCGACTCTACGCTATTTTCGAAGATGCGCAATCCTCGAAGATAGCCCTACCCGGTGAGTCCATTTGGGGCTTGGAAAGATGGACTGATGGCCTTGGAACTCTGTTTTTCCGAGACTAAACCTACGACTTTTTATGAGATGCGTAGTCGGTGGTGTGAAGACGGATTACCGACTCGAACTGGATTGCGGTATGGTCATAAACCATCGTGACGCATGCCCTAGAGAGTACGAACTTGTCGGTTAGTTCTCTGATAGTGCATGAGCCAAGCAAGAACTGACAAGAACTTGCGTTTCAGGCCTCAAGCGCATTGACGAGCGCAGTTCGGATCGTGTGTCCTTCTCGTTCGCGAAATGAAACGGCAACACGGAGTTGTTCCAGGTACTGTTCTAGCGTTTTCCCGCCCAGATCGATCTTGCGAGTGGAAAAGAACGAGCGCACATCTTGTTCGAGTGCCGGAGTGGCAAGACCGACGATGCCCCCACACATTCGCCTGAGGCCTTGCTTCGGATATAACCGATCCATCTGATCCCAATTTGCTTTTACAAATTCCCAGGCCAGTTCTCTGCCAGACACATTCATCAGCAATGCTCCCACGATGAAGGGGGCATCCTGGGTGCGGATCTCGCCGTTGATCGTGCGGGCCAACGTGCTCGTCAGTAATTCCTCGTGTCGAAATGAGGTCAGCGAAAACAGGTATCGCCGTTCTTCTTGAGGGGTAGACGCCGTTCGATAGAGCTCTAAGAACTCATCATACCGTGCGTCGTCCCCGGTGTGGGCTAGAATAGCCACGAGAGCGGGCACGATATTCGTGTCGGCGGTAGCCGGATCTTTGCGGAATCGCCGATATCGTTCCGTCGCTTCCTGTTGCGTGGCAACATCATTGCCGAGCTTTCCGAGTGCGCCGAGCAAGTCGCCTCGCAATTGTCGAATGAGGTCCGATTCTCCCGGCAGCGGATCCCATCCGAGATCCTTCACGGCTGGTTTTACGAGGTTGCAGACAAAGGCTTCGAGCGTCGGCCGGTCCTCCAAAGAAATAACCCGGTTCAGGAGAGAGAACGAGTCCAGCAACACCGCCCAGACGTTCTTGTCCCGCTCATTTTTGAAATGGACGGTGAGTCGGAGGTATTCCGGCAGCGGCGTGAGCCCGGCCACTGTAGTCGCCCACGCGTCACTGACAAGGGCGAACCGTTCGATGGCCGCCAGACGATCAAGACCTTGATCGAGGAGTTGCTCTAGGAGCGAATTCCGGTAGCGAACGCGATAAAACCCATGTCCTCCTTCATTGACAAAGACGGAGGTGACATCAGCCGGTAGTCCGATGATCATCTCCCGCTCTGTCAACAGGAGCCGACGATGCTCCGTACGATTCCCGATGACCAGCCGAATCTGGACGGGAATCTGCCAGAGCTGCTCGGCAGCCGATGCTTGCGCGATATAGGTGAATTGTTGTTGTGAGAGCCGCAATTCTCGATGCCGTATTTCTGCCGTCACCAAAGGGAAGCCGGGTTGAAAGATCCAGCCGTTCATCAGCTCAGGCACCGGTTGGCCGGCAACCGTGCCAAGAGCCGCCCACAGATCGTTTGTATCGGCATTGGCAAAGGCATGGGTACGGAGGTACCGTCGCACACCGTCTCGGAAGACCATGGGACCGATATGCTGCTCCAACATCCGAAGGATCGACGCTCCTTTTTCATAGGTCAAAATGTCGAACATGGCATCGGCGTCCTTCGGAGCGTGAACAGGGTATTCGATCGGTCGGGTGCTCACCAGTCCGTCGACCGAGAACGCGGCCGCTCGCGCGACGCTGAAACTCTCCCAACGTTTCCATTCCGGTTTCCAGGCATCCACGGCCAGCATTTCCATGAAGGTCGCGAACGCCTCGTTCAGCCAAAGCCCGTTCCACCAGGACATGGTGACTAAATCGCCGAACCACATGTGGGCGTTCTCATGGGCCACCACGTCGGCCACGCGCTCGAGCTCCGCATGGGTTCCGATCCGTCGATCCACGAGTAACGCCGTCTCACGGAACGTGATGGCGCCGAGATTTTCCATCGCTCCAGATGCAAAGTCCGGGATAGCCACAAGGTCCAGTTTATCTCCAGGATATGGAATGCCGTAGTAGTCCTCAAAAAACTTCAGCGACGCCACGGCAATATCTTGCCCGAACGGTGTGAGAAGTTGTTTCCCTGGGACGGTCCACAGCCGAAGGGGTGTCTTGCCGACCCATACCGGCTCCGTCCCCTCCATACGACCCACCACGAAAGCCACGAGATAGGTCGACATCTTGATGGTATCTGCAAACCGTACCAGTTTCTTGTCGCTCTCAACAGACTCCGATATGACCGATGTGTTTGAGATGGCCGTGAGATCAGGATCGATCACGAGCGTAGCCGCGAAGACCGCCTTAAAATCCGGTTCGTCCCAACAAGGGAAGGCCCGGCGCGCATCAGTGGCTTCGAGCTGCGTGGCCGCCAACGGCTGCGGTGTTCCTGAAGCATCTTTATATGTACTGCGATAGAAGCCGCGGAGCTGATCGTTCAGTTTGCCATGAAAGGAAAGATGCAGCCGCCATTCGCCAGGTTGGATCGGTTCTTGAAAGGAAAGCCCGACCCGCTGTGTCTTTTGCTCCAATTCGATACGCGCCTTGAATTGCCCCTGATTCGCGTCCTCAGCCATCGCCGACTGAAGCACGAGATCGACTGCGTTCAACAGAATGGTCTGCGTGGTCTGTTTGACCGTGATCATGATCGTCACATGGCCTGCGAACGTCGCGGCCGCGAGATCAGGTTCAAGCCGTAGGTCATAGCGTGTTGGAACCACGTGTCTCGGAAGCCGATACCGGTCGTGACTGCCTGGAACATCTTCAGGACTCATATCTTCACCTTGTGGCCTCGTGGTCGTTGTGGCGTCTGCGGATTTGGATGATGGTACGAGTGTATACGCTATCGGGCCGATCAGAAGGAAGCAAGCCCGTCGGCCGAAATTCAATAGAATTTCTCGTCTGCTGAACGAGCACTCATTTCCTTGGGACATGAAGGGTGCGAACGCCTTGAGGCGTACCGATGATCAAGACGTGAGTCCGACCGACGAAGAGACCGGTCTCCACCACACCGGGGATGAGGTTCAGCGCTGTTTCCAATTCACCCGGCTGATCGAGACGGTCGATATGGACATCAACGATGAAATGGCAATTCTCAGTCTTAAGCGGAACTCCGTTGCGCTCTCGTAACACGACGCGGCTGCCGGTGAGCGCTTCAATTTTGCGCGCAGTGCCGCCCCACCCAAAGGGAATGACTTCAATAGGCAGCGGGAAAGACCCTCCGAGCACCGACGCTTGTTTGGTGTAGTCGACCATCACGATGAATTGTTTCGCCGACGCCGCCACGATCTTTTCTTTCAAGAGCGCTCCCCCCCCGCCCTTGATCAAATTGAAGTCGGGATCAACCTGATCGGCTCCATCGATAGCAACGTCGATCTCCCACCGATTCTCTGAATCGATAAGCGGAATGCCGGCTTGTGTCGCGAGCGCGGCCGTTTCCGTCGATGTCGGCACGCCACGCAGTTTCATGCCTGAGCGGACCTTGTCACCTAAGGCAATTATCATGTGTTTCGCAGTCGTTCCAGTCCCTAACCCGACGACCATGCCGTCGCGGATGAATTCCACCGCTCTGAAGGCAGCGGCTTTTTTAAGACTGTCCAGACTTTCCGAGCTCATGGAATGGACGCGCGAGAGAGAGCCCCGGCGACGGATGCGGCACCGAGCAGAGCGGTCTGTTGATTCAGAATGACTTTCACCGGTATGGCGCTCAGCAGTTTCTTATACCGGCCTTTGTTCAAGAATGCCTTCATAAATGTCCCGTCTTTGAGCTTCATGATGAGCTTAGGCGCAATGCCGCCACCGACATACACACCATCGAGGGAGAGCGCCTTCAAGGCCAGGTTGCCGGCCTCTGCGCCATAAATCGACGCGAAGAGATCCAGCGCTTGCTTGGCAATCTCGGCCTGTCCTTGCAATCCCGCTTGAGCAATTTCCGCGGCTGGATTACCGGCTCTGATCTTTTCCGCAAGCCACGTCGGCTCGTTCTTCTTGGTGTCGCGGAGGAATTCATATATCACGTGTAACCCAGGTCCTGAGAGGATCCGTTCATAGCTCACATGGAGATACTGAGTCCGGAGATATCGGAGCAGTTCAATTTCTTGATCATTGTTGGGTGCAAAATCCGTATGACCTCCCTCAGACGGCATGGGACGGTATGTTTTGCCGTCCCAGAATAAGATACCTTCACCCAATCCTGTGCCCGCCGCAATGAGCACCAGTGCCTGCCGTTTGTTCGGTGGATTGCCTACATTCAGTACCTCAAACTCGTCCGGCCGCAGCCACAGAAGGCCATAGGCGGTTGCTTCCAGATCGTTAAGCAACTGCACGCGCGGAATATTGAACTGTTTGGCGATAGCCCGGCCGTCGATGACCCAGGGGAGATTCGTCGTCTGACAACGATTGTCGATAACCGGTCCTGCAATTCCAAAGCTGGCCGCCGTCAGTTTTGCCGGCTCCGCAGGGAATGTGGTGATTTTTTCGCTTTGGTTTTTTTCTTCGGTTTCTGGTGAGGCTATGGGAGATGGGTCTTTCGGTGGCGTAAGAAACTCGACGAGGATGTCTTCGAGCGATTTGTAATCACTACTCGGGAAACTCTCCAGACGCAATGGTTCCACACGTTCGGTTGTCCACTCGTAAAGCGCCAGATTCGTCTTTGTCCCACCGATGTCTCCCGCGAGAATCATGTACCCTCTCTGTGTGTGTACTTCTTCGTCAGTTGTTGTGCAGCGGCTTGATCGAGCATCCACACGAGTCGACCCGATTCCGGTGATATCCTCGCGGCCGGCAACGAATGATCCTCCTCGGATTCAGACTCGATGACTCGGCGGACTATCTCTGCTTTACCTGTGCCGGTCACCAGGAACAGTACCACAACTGCGTGATTCAGCATACCGAGGGTCAATGTAAGGCGAGACCTGATGCCTGTGGGAGCGTGACCGACCGTAACAATCTTGTTTTGTTCCTGCAAGGCTGCTGTTCCAGGAAAGAGTGATGCGGTATGTCCATCGTCTCCGAGGCCGAGAAGGACGAGGTCTATGAGCGGTACTTTTGGTGAAGGACTTTTGGTCAGCCTTCGAATGGCCTCCTCATACTCCTGAGCAGCACCCGCTGAATCTTCATGCTCGCCTTTCATTCGGCAAATATGATCCGGCTGGATGTTGAGCGGTTGAAACAGCGAGGTAGACGCCATGTTGAAATTGCTATCCGGATGGTCCGGCGGGATGCAGCGTTCGTCACCGAACAAAAAAAAGATACGAGACCAATCGAGCCGCGCTTTCCACTCGGCAGTAGCCAGGACCTGATAAAGCTTCTTCGGGGTGGATCCTCCTGAGAGAGCGATGATGAAGCGGCCGTGAGATTTGATAGCTTGTTCGCTCACAGAATGGATGAAGGCTGCGGCGTCCTGCGCCCACTCATGAAGGTTGCCTGCGATGCGGATTTCCGGGATGACAGACATCTTAGCGGCGAGTGATCTTACGGCGTTTCGTTGAGGCTGTACGACGTCCGGATGATGCCGTCTCAGTCAATGCCGCTGTGATGGAGTTCACTGTGGCGGCTGGGTCACGACCTAATTGAACACGAACGGCGTGGCGATGGTGTGTGCTGAGTGATTCCAGGTCACCGGCTGCCTGTGCCTGAGCCAATGTTCCAAACGAAAACGGCTTGCCGGGAATCGGCACGTCGGGCATCATCCGGTCCACTAATTCCAGAAAAACGCCGGTATTGGGACCGCCCTTGTGGAGTTGTCCGGTTGAATGGAGGTAACGAGGCCCATACCCAAAGGTGGTAGCAACACGATGTCGTGCCATAAGGACCTTTCGGAAGCGGTTCACCGCTGTTTCAAACGAACGTGACGGAGTGGTATAGGCCAACACTGAAACATATGTGCCGGGCTCAAGATGGCTCGACAGATCTTGGGCGGCATTCTTCGGATGGCTGTTCGCTTGTTCCGGCAGTCGTCCTGTCGATTGGAAAGTTTCCAGGACTCGATTGGTGTTGTCCTTGCTCTCCTGGACATTCGGCTGATCGAACGGGTGAATGCCGAGTAAGTGTCCGGCGATGGCCGTCGCAAACTCCCACCTGAAGAACTCAGCGCCCACATTATAGCGGTCACGGAGATTGAATTGGACTACCGGTTGTTCAGCCTTGACGAGGGCTTGAACCGCTTGATCGAGCGTATGGTTCTTGTCCCCTTTAAGTTTGAGATAGACAAAGAATCGGTCAGTTCCATAGGCGCGTGGCTTCAGAACGGGTTCCTGTGCAATCGGAATGAGACCTGTGCCCTCCTTCCCCGTGCTTTCAGCGAGAAGTTGCTCGACCCAGAGCCCGAATGTCGAGAGAGATGGAGATGCAATGACTGTCACCTTATCGCGTCCAGCCTTAGCGAGACTTCCCATAGCCGCGCCTAGATATGCACCGGGATTAGTCCCGACGTCTTTCTGCTGACGACATTGTTCCGCCATGCCGGCTGCCTGGTCCAAAAGTCTGGCAATATCGAGACCGAGGAGTGCCGCAGGCACAAGGCCGAACAGAGAAAGCACGGAATACCGTCCGCCGATATCAGCGGGGTTCGTGAAGATCTCTCCAAATCCATCGTCGCGCGCCATTTTCTCCAAGCCGGTGTTCGGGTCGGTGATCGCGACAAACTGTTTTCCTCCATGATTCCCCTTGGTCTTCGTCACCTGGTTCCAAAAATGAGCGAAGAGCGACATCACCTCGATCGTACCACCGGACTTGCTGGCCACGAGAAAGAGTGTCCGCGATAGGGAAATAGCCTTCGTGACCTGTCGAATCCAACCAGGAACGGTTGAATCAAGAACCCACAGACGCGGGAAGCCTTTTTGAGATCCGAACAAAGTACGGAAGACTTCAGGCCCAAGGCTACTGCCTCCCATTCCCAGTAGCACGACGTCCTTGATATTCAGACTTTTAGCCGTAGCAACGCAGCGTTGCAGCGGCTCCAGTTGTTGGCGCATCTGGTCTTGTACCGTCAACCAGCCCAGACGGTCGACGATTTCCTTGGGGTCCGGCTTCCAGAGTCGATGGTCCTTTGCCCATAACCGGTCAACGACCTGCGCGTTGATCGCTTCGAAGGCCGGTTTAACTATGGATTGAAACGATGCTGGAAGCTTGTCATTCAACCCCATCGACGTAGGCCTCCTTCTTTATCGAAATCGTGCTGGTAAAGTTGATGGGTAACTCATTCGTATCTTATGGATCCGCTATGGAAAAGACAACATGGACTCTCTACTCTGCGCCCCTATTTATCGGTCGGACGGCGAATGACCAAGGCCATGCCATCGACCAGAGACCAGGCCAAAGATTGCGCATGGTTGACAGAGAGGGTCAGCCGGAGATGAGCCGTGGGCTCGGATGAGCGGTCCATCAACAATCTACTCGTCCAGTCCCTCACATTTCGCCACCCCACTTTTCCCAAAAGGACGGCGCTTTGAAAGAGACTGTCGCTTTCGACGGATGGAACCACCGTGACGCTCAGAGAGGGACTGAAGGACAACACGTAGTCGGCCGGCATATCGGCGAGTGAAATGGGCTCCTGCTCGACTTCTGCACCAGGTTCAACCTTTCGTCTGACGACCTGGGGCCGTGCAACCAATCGGTGGATCCCTTTCAGATCCTTCCATGATTCGGCAGACCAGACTATGATAGGAATTTGGTGGAGGCCGACTCCACGGCCTTTAATGTGAATCGTACCTCCACTCAAATCAATCAAAAGATACGTTTGAGGACGTGCAGCCAGCTTGAGTTCTTCCTCAAGCACCCGCGTCGCCTCTTTCAATTCATTGGGGTTATTGAGATTCAGGTCGGGAAAGACCTTGATATCCTTTCCCCAACTTGGTGTGGTGAAGGCGAGAAGAAAAAGAATGGCGCAGAGGTTCATGGGTAATATCTGCGCGCTCTTGAGGGATCAAAAGATCATGATCGGTGTCCCTACTCGAGCGAGCTTGTAGACACCTTTAAGGTCGCTGTCATTGAGCCGGATACATCCATGTGTCACGTTTTTCCCCAATAAACGAGTATAGAGCGTCCCATGGATGAAATAGCCTTTGCCGAATCCCAATGCATATTCGCCGAGGACCCCTTGTTCGGCGCGGTCGGCGGCATTTTGCGGCACGGCGAGTCCCTCTTCGATGAATGCCCAATCGGGCTTGATCCATGTGGGATTGGTCAATTTCGACTTGACGAGAAATTCTCCTCGTGGCGTATCGAAAATCCACTGGCTGTTACCTTCGCCGGGCTTATCAAGAATTATTCCGCTGCCGGTCGAAGCAATCGCATCGAGGACTACTTGCTCTTGGTGCTTCACATAGAGTCGGTTCCTGGCCGTATCGACTAAGATGTAAGGCTGGTTCGGCATGAGGTGGGACAGCTGTTTGGAGAGTGCCTTATACCGGGCTTGCAATGTACGAAGATCGTCTTTGTCCTGCACAGCGGGCTGGTGAACGGCTGCCGAGTTTTCGGACGCCACGTGATTGGTAGTAAAGGCGCTTATGACCACTAATAGAAGTAAGACGACTGCTGAAGTTGCAAGAAGGAGTCGTCCCATCAGTTTACGCTCAGATTTCGTCTCTACGTTGGACCAGTTCAGACAAGGCCAAGGCCACCGTGTTCTCTTTCGTCAAGGCACCGACGATCGTGACCGGTGTCCCGACGGAGACACCCTCATAGAGAACAGCCATATTCGGATTATCGAGCATGATGCATCCAAGGGTCTGGGCCAACAGCTCGTTGTCGGCTCCATGGATCTCGATAAGGCTCCCTATGCCTTTGGCAGGGGCGATCCTTCCCGACTTCTTCGCAAGGTCGAACCGCCGACGATCTTCGGCATTGGGATAATCCAGAGCCAGGGCTCGATAGAATTGCGTCTGCCCTTGACCGCGCTTGTCCGTCACGCGATAGCGTCCTTCCGGTGTCGCTCCGTCCCCTTGGAACCGTTTTTCCAGCATGCCGTTGAACCCCAACCGGACGGGATATGATAGCACCTTCCGTCCGCTCTTGTAGAGAGTCAATTCTCGTTCTGCCTTACTCACCACGATAGCCGTTGATTGATGGATTCGTGACCAATCGATAGTCTGTTTGGCTAAGGTCTGCCAATAGGCGATCCGGCTCTCGTCGGCGTAGCGCCCCAATTCTTGGCTGAGTAATAAAGCTTGCGCCTTGAAAGCGTAATCCGCTTTCTCTGCCGCTTGCATGGCTCGTTGGAAATCTTTCTGTTCGAAGAAGGAACGGGCCTGTTTGACAAGAAGATCCGTCTGAACGGCTTTTTCTCCTAGGAGGATACGCCCATCGATCGATTCGACCTTCGAGGTAATCGTATGGAGCCGTTCTTCAAGGCGAGCCACTTTAGCTTGTACCGTGCGATGCTGCGAGGTTTGCCTCTCGTGCAGCTGGGAAACGGTACGCTCGCCCATGATGTAGAGCCGGCGGAGTTCATTCTCAAGATCACTTGATTCCCATGGCCATGTGATCAAATCATCGTCCAATTGGACGCGTGCTTTGAGCGAGACCCATTGGCGAACAAACTGCCCGTACTCCTCAGGCGCAGCTTCCGGAGCCCGCAATGCGATTAAATCTTGATCAATGGCTTCAAGGGCTACAAGGAGGTCCGGCGGAACGGCTTGAACGCAACCCATCAAAAAACAGAGAATGCAGATAACCGCAGCAAGCGTCTTATGTATCTGATCAAGCGCCATGCCGTGCGTTACTTTTTCTTTGTGGGTTTTCCTTTTCCCACCTTCGCAAGGGCGTTCTGTATTTCGACTGACACGCCTTGGCTCATGTCGTGAATAGCCTTTGCCTGGGTTTGTGCAGCAGGGTAATCTTCTTTGTCGATCGACGCCTGAACCTGTTTCAGCAACGACTTCAGCCCTTCCACGTCGTTTTTAATGGCCTCCACCGCCGCACGGTCTTTTCCAACCGGTGCCTTAGCGACCAAATCTTGCGTCGCTTTCACCGCCTCTTCAGCGACTTGTTGAGCTTGCAAGGCTGCTGCTTTGGCCTCTTCCTTTTTTTCAACCGAAGCCGCCTTGATCCGTTCACTGTCGGCTTTGGCCGAGGCAGATAGTTGTTGTGCCTTGCCGTAGTCTCGAAAGAGTGTGAACTTTTCGTCCTGATCGGCGACTTCTTTCCGCAATGCGGCAAGGGTACCTTCTAGCTTGGCGTACTCATCAGCGTTATATGTGGCAGCGCCGCTTTCCTGTGCATCTTTGAGAGCCTTTTCCGCGTCCTGGATCTGCTGAGTAGGAGGCTCCGCACATCCGGCGATCACAACGAGTGTCAAGCACAGAGAGACAAGGGATGCTTTTCTCAGCATACGAGGAATCCTCCTTACAGGTTCTATCCACAGACTTTGGTCAATCGGATTCTTCCTTCATCTTAATGTAGAAGTCCATCATCTGCAGCCGGCGTTATTCTTCAAAAACCATTAAGACTATTGCAAGTATGCGCCAGCTTAACAGACTTGAACCGTCAGGCATACTAGCACGGCCCAACTATGCAGCAAGCTCGGTGCCACTAATAATCGTCGTTGTCGGATAAAGATTCAATCTATTTTGCATATTTATGAGAAATTGATGATCTTTGTGCATCCGATTTTTGTGGCATTCTGGTGACAGGAGGCAAAAGCGCCTCAACACGGCGGATATGAAGGACTGATGTTGGATATTCTTTAATCTACCTGCCAGAGGCGGCATGAAATTGACAGGTCCAAGTCCCTCCCCTATAATTCGCCGCTCATTTGAATTGACCTATTAAACCGAAGCAATGGAAGGGAACTATGTCTTTCACATTTCAACAACCGTCCAACTTGAAAAAGAAGCGCGAGCATGGATTTAGGAAGCGTATGAGCACCAAAAATGGACGCAAGGTACTGGCCCGTCGAAGGGCAAAGGGACGAGCTCGGTTGACCGTCTAGACGCATCGAGTCGGATCAGCGGTGTTCTTCGGGTCGCTCTCCAATCTATCTCGTTGCTGTTGAGCGTGTGTTCACCTACCAGCTGGAGTCTCTCCGGGATCATGAACGGATGGGATGCGGCGAAGAAACACCCTCTTCCCAATGACACTGAAAGCGCAAGGACGAGATGTTTTTTTGCGCAGCAACCGCGACATTCAAATCGTCAAACATCACGGTCGGCGGATTTCGACCGCCTTCTTCAATCTTTTGGCGTACAAGATGAACGATGCCCCGAGTCGCGTGGGAATTATTGTGGGGAAGCGATTTGGGAATGCGGTCCGACGCAATCGAGCCAAACGAGTCTTTCGTGAACTGGTAAGGCACGTATATCCGAACCTGGTTCCAGGCCAGGGGCTTCTCGTGTTTCCTAAGCGAGACGCACTATTACAATCACGAGAGGGGTTGGTCCAAGCGTGGGAGACGTCTCTTGAGCGTTTCCATCTTCTTCGACCAAGGGCATATTGATATGCAATCGCTATGTCTGTGGCTGATTCAGGGATACCGCCTGGTGATTTCTCCTCTGTATGGTCGCACATGCCGATTTGAACCCAGTTGTTCGCAATATGCCTCAGATGCTATCAGCAAATATGGCGCGTTACAGGGGCTCGGCCTAGCCATCCTCCGGCTTATGAAATGTCACCCCTTCCATCCCGGTGGAGAGGACCCGGTCAAGTAGCGACGATTACACCTTTTAAGAAAGCATAGCCTCTTCATGGACAAAAATCGCATCATCGTGTTCTTGGTACTCTCTCTGGGGATTATCTTCGGGTATGAATACCTGCTCAAAGAGCTGGGTCTGCTTCCTCAACCAACCATTTCGGAACCGGCCGGGCCTTCCACGCGCGATATGTCATCGCCTTCGAATACAAGCCCTGGCACTCCAACTTCAAACGTTCCGGCAACCAAGGAAACAGCTGTGCCAAAATCCG
Organism: Nitrospira sp.; assembly: GCA_024998685.1. Lineage (GTDB taxonomy): Bacteria > Nitrospirota > Nitrospiria > Nitrospirales > Nitrospiraceae > Nitrospira_D. Next base: position 27,528 of record JACOEH010000045.1, on the reverse strand, counting down.
CCGGTGGGGGCAGCCCGGCTCAAGAGCCGGGCGGAGAACCGTCCGCAATAGAGGTCGTCGAGGTAGAGACGGATCTTTATCGGGCTAAGTTCACGACCCGCGGAGCCGCACTGATCAGTTGGGAACTCAAGCGCTATCGCAACAGTTCGGACGGGAAGTCCGCGGTGCAACTCGTGCGACAAGGAGGCAAGTTTGCCGAACCCTTGACGATCACAGCAGATGATGCTGCTCATTCAAAGGAATTAAGCGAAGGGATCTACAGGGTTGAAAAGGACTTTACGACCTTGGACCAGGGCCACCCCACGGGCCATATGACCTTCTATTATGCCAATCCAGCGACTGGCGTACGCTTGGAAAAACAACTGATCTTTCACGCCGACAGCTATGTCGTGGACATCGCGTTGAAATCCAGCGGACTCGAAGGGGCGTTGAAAGTCGGATTGGGGACGAATTTTGGGGTTGTGGATTGGGGAGAAGGGTTCATCGGTTCTGTCGGAGCGGCCTCGCTCATTGACGATAAGATTGAAAACGACATGCCGGAAACTGAGGCTGAGCGCAAGGGTTCCCTAAGATGGACGGCCTTGCAAGACAAGTATTTCATTGCCGCACTTATTCCAAAAACAAGTGCATCCGCTTTGCCCAAGAAGCAAGGGGACAAGCTCGTTTCCACTGCGGTTCGTTTGGCTGTCGACTCCTCCGGAACACCGGTCGGACTCCAGTTATTCGCCGGTCCCAAGGAGTATGACACGCTGCAGAGTTTGCAAATTAGGCTCGAAGATACCATCGATTTTGGATGGTTTCTTTTCGGAAGCTGGGATACGGTCAGAGCTGTGGCCAAGCCCATCTTCTACGTGCTGCGTTATATCAATGAGTACACACATAATTATGGACTGACGATCATCCTCTTAACCGTTATCATCAAGCTGCTGTTTGTCCCCCTGCAATACAAAAGTTATACATCGATGAAGAAGATGCAGGGCATCCAGCCGAAGGTCGCTGCGGTCCAGGAGAAATTTAAAGACGATCGCGAGCGTTTGAACAAGGAACTCATCAAACTATACCGGGATCACAAGGTCAATCCCGTGGGCGGCTGTCTCCCTATGATATTGCAGATGCCGGTATTCGTATCGCTGTTCAATATTCTGTATATGACGATCGATTTACGACAAGCGCCTTTGGGGCTGTGGATTACCGATCTGTCGGTTCAGGATCCCTACTACATTCTGCCGATCATCATGGGAATCAGCATGGTGGTCATGCAAAAGATCCAGCCGACGACCATGGACCCGACTCAGGCGAAAATCATGCTGATGCTTCCGGCCTTCATGACGTTTCTGTTCATCAATTTTCCTGCCGGCCTGGTGTTGTACTGGTTGACTAATAACGTGCTCACCATCGTGCAACAATTCGTCACAGATCGCTTTTTCTTTCGAACTCCCGCCATAGCACCGGCTACGGATGAACAAGATGGCAAAAAATGACGCTCGGTCGGTTTCGCTCACTGGTCTGGCCGAACGTATGTGAACATGCTGGCCGCTGGAACGCCCGAGGATACGATTTGTGCAATTGCCACTTCTGCCGGTGAGGGAGGCATCGGTATTGTTCGGATAAGCGGACCGAATGCCGTTGATATAGGGAGCCGCGTTGTTCGGCTGCGCTCCAAACAATCGCTTCAGACTCTCGCCTCTCACACGCTGCACCTAGCCGATATTCTCTTTGCGCCTGTTCCTTCAATCGGTAGCCGACCTGCTCCCGAGACACGTCACTCGACCGAGCAGATAATCGACGAAGGCCTGGTGGTCTATATGAAGGCACCTCGATCTTTCACCGCGGAAGACGTGATTGAGATTCATTGCCATGGAAGTTGGCTCGTTCTGCAACGAGTCTGTGAGGCCTGCGTCGCTGCCGGAGCTCGCCTCGCACAAGCAGGAGAGTTTACCAAACGGGCTTTCTTGAACGGCCGCTTGGATTTGTCTCAGGCTGAGGCCGTGCTGGACACCATCAGAGCTAAATCGGAACTTGGGCTCAAATTGGCCCAACGCCAGCTCCGCGGCGAACTCGCGCAACAAGTCCACCGATTGCGCACCCGTCTCGTAGGCCTGTTGGCCCACCTGGAAGCAGGAATCGATTTCGCTGCGGAGGACATAACGTTCGTTGGACGTGAGGAGATGATCCTCTCTCTGCAGGAGACGCTGGCTCATGTTCGGCAAATGTTGGCGACTGCCGAGACCGGACGCATACTGCGCGACGGAGTCCGCGTGGTGATCATTGGAGAGCCCAATGTCGGCAAATCAAGTTTATTGAACAGTTTACTCCGTGAGAGCCGAGCTATTGTGACCGACATCCCCGGCACGACTCGCGACATTATCGAGGAATCAGTCGTCTGGTTTGGTCTGCAAGTCACCTTGGTCGATACCGCCGGCCTGCGTGATACGACAGATTTCGTCGAATTGGAAGGTATCCGTCGGTCGAAAGAGGCTCAGAACCAGGCGGATATCGTCCTGTATGTCTTGGATGGCGCTCAACTGGCAAAGATAGGCGTGGAAAACGTCCGTTTGCCTTCTCTGGTTCATGAGCATTTGTGTGTCGTCAATAAAATCGATTTGATCAAGGCTGCAGCGATACAACCGCTGTTCGATGCGCTTCGCGCTCACACAAAGTGGGAGGTTCTTCCCATTTCAGCTCAAACGGGCGAGGGACTTAATGCGCTGAAGCAGGCTATTCGAGCACAATTTGTGAAGACCTCCTTGGAACCCGACGATGGTGTCATTGTCACCCATGTTCGGCATCGGATGGCACTTGAGCGAGCGGAGGCGTCACTTCAAGAGTCACTGGCCTCGATCGAACGGGGTATAGAGCCTGAATTTGTAGCGGTCGATCTGAGAGGCGCAGCTGACGCGTTGGGCGAGATTGTCGGGGCAATTACGTCCGACGAAGTTTTGGACCGAATTTTTTCCGAATTTTGTATCGGCAAATAGAGGAACCAGTGGCTACAGCATTTGATGTCATCGTGGTGGGGGGCGGCCATGCCGGATGCGAAGCCGCGCTGGCTGCGGCACGAATGGGGGCGAAAACTTTGCTTTTAACGATGGAACTGGGCCGAATCGCACAGATGTCGTGCAATCCGGCGGTCGGCGGAATCGCCAAGGGACACCTTGTGAAGGAGATTGACGCGCTCGGCGGTGAGATGGGACGGAACACGGATCGTTCAGGAATTCAATTTAGATTCATCAACACCAGCAAAGGACCGGCGGTTCGGGCGTTGCGCGCCCAATGCGACAAATCGTTGTATCGCATGGCTATGCAGGAGACCCTCGCCTCACAGGAGCACCTTACCCTGGCGGAAGGAGTCGTGGATCGACTGCTCGTGGCCGGAGGTACGGTAACCGGCATTGTGACGGGTTTAGGTGAGACGATCGATGCGAAAGCCGTCATCATGACATCGGGTACTTTCCTTAAGGGTCTCATCCATATCGGGCTCAACCATTTCCCGGCCGGTCGCGCGGGAGAAGCCTCAGCCGAACACCTTTCAGATTGCATGCGTGACCTCGGATTTGAGGTTGGACGCCTCAAGACCGGAACCCCTCCTCGATTAGACAAGGCTACGATCGATTTTTCTGTGATGACTCCTCAGCCCGGTGATACTCCTCCACCCCCTTTTTCGTATCGCACCCAACACATCACGACCAGACAAGTTCTCTGTCACTTAACCCACACCAGTCGAAAGACACACGACATCATTCAAAAGAATCTCGACCGCTCGCCTCTGTACAGCGGCGTCATCGAATCTACCGGACCTCGGTACTGTCCTTCCATTGAGGATAAGATCGTGCGTTTTGCCGAGAAAGAACGTCACCAGATTTTTATCGAGCCGGAAGGCCTGGATTCGATCGAATTTTACCCGAACGGTATTTCAACCAGCCTACCGGTTGATGTTCAGGCCGCAATGCTGAAAACAATTCCTGGATTAGAGCATGCCAAAATACTCAAACCGGGCTATGCGATTGAGTACGATTATTTTCCTCCTCGTCAACTCTATCGAACGCTCGAAACAAAACAGGTTGCAAGTCTCTATCATGCTGGACAAATCAATGGGACCTCTGGGTATGAAGAAGCTGCGGCGCAGGGTTTGATTGCCGGTATTAATGCCGTTTTGAAGTTGCGGGAGAAGCCTCCTCTCATCCTGGATCGCTCACAAGCCTATATCGGGGTACTCATCGATGATCTCATCACAAAAGATGCCCAGGAACCTTATCGAATGTTCACGTCGAGAGCTGAGTATCGATTGCTTCTCCGCCACAACAACGCAGACCTTCGTCTCATGCCGATCGGATATGACGTTGGCCTGATCCTCGAGGAAGCATATATGAGGTTTGTGCGGAAGAAATATCTGATCGAAAAAGAGATCGAACATCTGAATACAGCCAGACCACCATTCACTGAAAAAATCAGGTTTCAGGCCAAAGGCACGTATCTGGAGAATGCCTCGTCTGCCATGACCATGGCACAGCTTCTTCGACGGCAAGAATCAAGCTATCAAGAACTCTTACGAGCTTTTGAAATGCCCTTCATTTCCGACAATGAAATTGGTGAAGAAATTGAACTTCAGATCAAATACGAAGGCTACGTACGTCGCCAAATTCAACAAGTTGAAAAATTTAAAAAACTTGAACAAAAATTGATTCCTCGCATGTTCAATTACAACACCGTGACAGGTTTTTCCACAGAGGTTCGAGAAAAGCTCAATAGAATAAGACCTGAAACAGTAGGCCAGGCATCGAGAATATCCGGAGTGACCCCCGCTGCCATATCTTTACTTTTAGTTGCGATAGAAAAAAGTCGACGTCAGTCTCCTCCTAGACAGATAGTGTCATAAAATTTGAGTGGAATCCCCAATCTTCCCTATTGACCTCGCTCCTGCATCAGCGTAGTTGTTCCACGTGGAACAAACGAATTCATCTTTCATACTATTACAGAAAAGTTCGACAGAAATTGGTGTTCCACTCAGTAGCGAACAAGTACAGCAGTTCATGATATACCTTGAGCAGCTTCAATTCTGGAATCAATCATTCAACCTCACAAGCATCACCCTAGACGATGAGATTATCATCAAGCACTTCGTGGACTCTCTTGCCGCACTCAGAGCCTATAATATTAAGATTGGGGCCAGGCTGCTCGATGTCGGCACAGGGGCCGGATTTCCTGGAATTCCTTTAAAAATTGCGCGCCTGGACTTAGACATTACCCTCATTGAGCCAGCGAGGAAGAAATCCTCCTTTCTCCGCTTCATCATTGGCCTCCTACGGCTTGATACTGTCGATATCTTCGATGGGACTCTAGAGAAGTTCTTGAATGATCAGCCACCACATGAATCTTTTGATTTCCTGACCACTCGTGCGTTGAAACACGACTTAATCCTGCGTCATGGCAGAAGGCTCCTTCGAAAAGGAGGGAAAGTCATTCTCTATTCATCACAACCAATTAAGCGGTCAGATTTATCTTCTTACTGGTTATTGACAAGTGAATACATTTTTCACCTTCAAAAAGGATATGGCCAGAGAGTGATTTCCATTGTTACACCTTCCACTTAAAGATTTTTGGTGTTCCACGTGGAACAGTCTGTTGTAGGAGTCTCTTCAATGGGAAAGGTTGTCGCTATCGCGAACCAAAAAGGCGGGGTTGCCAAGACTACCACGGCTATAAATCTTTCATCAGCCATTGCGCTAGAAGGAAGATCCGTACTCCTTATAGATATGGACCCACAAGGAAACGCGACGAGTGGTCTCGGCATTGACCAACAGTCCTTGAAGAGGACAACATACGGTTGCCTTGTCAAAACCAGCACGATTCAAGAATCATCACTAGAGACTTCAGTTTCAGGACTCACTCTCTTACCGGCCAATGCGGATCTGGCAGGGGCTGAGGTTGAACTTGTCAACGTTGAAAGGCGCGAAGGTCATCTCAGAACCATCATTGAGGAAGTCAGAGAGAAGTATGACTTTATTTTTCTCGATTGCCCTCCAGCTCTCGGAATTCTTACCATCAATGCCCTTACCGCCGCAGATTCCGTTCTCATACCGGTCCAATGCGAATATTACGCGATGGAAGGTCTGACTAGGCTCATCGGGAGTATTGATCTTGTCCGTCAATCGTTTAACTCGGGTTTAGAGCTAGAGGGCATTGTCTTGACGATGTTTGACTCGCGCAATACCTTATCCAAGCAAGTAGCTGAACAAATACGGTCTCACTTTGTCGATAAGGTTTATCAAGCCGTCATCCCGCGCAATGTATCGCTCGCAGAGGCCCCGAGTTATGGCCGACCTGGAATCTTATACAACGTGGCATCTGCCGGCTCGCAAGCATACGTATCTTTAGCTAAGGAGTTTATTGTCCATGGAGAAAAAAGCCCTCGGTAAAGGACTCGGCGCACTTCTACCCTCCTCCAAAGTGGGCCAGTCAGCGGAGTCGGTCGATGTCCAGCGGATACGCATCGAGCATATTGTACCGAATCGCTATCAACCGCGGCACATCTTCACCCCAGAAGAACTTGCTGAACTAGCGGCTTCCATTAAAGAGAGCGGAGTTCTTCAGCCGATTATAGTTCGCCGCAAGGGTGATGGTATTTACGAATTGATCGCCGGAGAACGCCGATGGCGCGCCTCGAAAGAAGCCGGCCTGGAGACCATCCCCGTCGTCATTCGCAATTGTAGCGATCAAGAGTCTCTCTTGCTGGCATTGGTTGAGAATCTCCAACGAGAAGACTTGAATCCGATGGAGACTGCACGGGCGTATTCGCGCATGATCAATGAATTCAGCCTTACGCAAGACGCGATTGCCGTAAAAGTCGGTCGTGATCGTTCCTCTGTCGCAAACTTCGTTAGACTGATCCATCTTCACCCGGAAATACAGGAACTCGTCGAAGGAGGAACTCTAACAACAGGTCATGCGAAAGCCTTGCTCGGCCTCCAATCCCCGGAGGAGCAGCTCAGGATCGGCAAAATGGTCGTCGCCGGCACTCTTTCCGTCAGAGAAACAGAAAAACTCGTAGACCTCTCTCTTGTGGGAAAGAAGCGGCAGCCGAAGAGTCATCACAGTTCACCTTGGGCTGATCTCGAGATCAGGTTACAGAAGCGCCTTGGCACGAAAGTAACGATCCATCCACACAAGCAAGGAGGGAAAATCGTCATTCATTATTTCTCCCCTCACGAACTCGATGGTATTGTAGATACACTCCTGAGCTAGCCCTTGCCTGACCCCAATGTGCCTCGCACCTGCTTTAAAAAGCCTATCTATTGTCTTTTAAGCACATGAACGCTAAATATCTCATCGAAACAAACCGATATGTTCCCTAACGGTAAGTCCATGCTTTTAATCGAACAGTGATCCTAAATCTCAAGAGGAGGAGAGTGTATTATGTGGAAGGAGAAACAAGACGGTAGACGCTCTGACGACGTTGATACTGAGAGCAATGGATTGAGCACGGAACCTATGCGCCACGAACCCGGGCAAGATGTCAGCGCTTTCGTAGGAAAGGGCGTTGTGTTCAAGGGCACCATCACCTACAACGGGACCGTGCGAATCGATGGCACGCTCGAGGGCGAAATCCACACCGATGGCATCCTGTTGGTAGGCGAAGAAGCCGTTATTACGGCGAAAGTCACGGCCGGAACGATCGTCTGTAAAGGGAAGATTACCGGCGATATTCATGCCAGAGACAAGATGAAATTACGGGCTCCTGCGATTATCAACGGAGGAATCACCACACCCATGCTTTCCATGGAAGAAGGAGTCCTCTTTAACGGTACCTTAGAGATGGAACAAGCCGCACCTACCTCGCAACGTGACACGACACATCTTCATTCCATCGGAATTCCGGGTGAGCCTGCCATCAGAAGGGTCTCGGCATAGGCATGTGATACACTACAATACATACAGGGAGTATTTGCTTTCCATCGAAGGAGTTCCCTTCTGTTCAACCCATTTGACGACGATGCCTCGTCGGTTGTTGTCACAAGGAGCAAGGTAAACTGATGTGGGCTTTAGGCGACAAACATGCTCAAGACACGAGCAACAGTGATAATTTTACATTCCTGGCAAAAGGCGTCGATTTTAAGGGCATTCTCAACTTTGATGGGACCATCCGCATCGACGGCCGCCTTGAAGGCGAAGTCCACACGACCGGAACTCTGATCATCGGGGAACAGGCAGTCATTAAAGGCATTCTTTCAGCCGGCACCCTTATGACCAGCGGCAAGGTCAATGGCACGGTCACAGCTACCGCAAAAATTCAAATCCTTAAACCTGGGATTCTTATTGGTGATATTCGTACACCCGGCATTTCTATCGAGGATGGCGCTCACTTCCATGGCATGTGTGACATGGGAGCTCATAAATGGGTCGACGAAAACCCATCGTCACCCAAGAACGTTCACGATTTGGCATCCCATCGAGGCAAAGCTCGGGCGGCAGACCTCTAGCCCTTTATCCACTTCTCCCGGTACAATACCGCTCCATGACCCGATCAACCGTTCTTCTCGGTATGAGCGGCGGAGTTGATAGCTCCGTTGCTGCTGCATTGCTGGTTCGCCAGGGCTACGACGTGCACGGCATTACCTTTCAGGTATGGGAACACGAAGATGAAACTGTATCAGCCTCCAAAAAGTGGCAAGAACGGGGGTGTTGTAAGGTCGGCATCGCCAGGCACGTCGCCAAACTCCTCAACATCTCTCACGAAGTCATCGATACTCGCGACATATTCCGGAAAGGAGTCATAGACGATTTTCTCCATGGCTATACCACCGGCACGACACCCAATCCCTGTGTGCGCTGTAACGAGAGAGTGAAGATTCGGGGACTCATTGATCTGGCAGCCTCGCGAGACTTCAATTACGTAGCGACAGGGCATTACGCTCGTCTCCGGAACAATCACGGCACTTTCGTCCTAGCGCGGGCCACCGATGATCGCAAGGATCAAACCTACTTTCTCTACCGCCTCAATCCCCACTGGTTGCCCAAACTCCTCTTCCCTCTGGGCGATCTGGTCAAATCGGACGTCTGGAGAGAAGCGGAAGCCTTGGGACTCCCAGCCGATGAGTTGAAGGAAAGTCAGGAGATCTGCTTTGTCACCCAAGGAAATTATCGTACATTCATTGAAAAAGAGGTTCCTGAAGCCAAGAGACCCGGCCTCTTCATCGATGAGACAGGGCAGCCGTTGGGCCAACACGACGGAATTGCATTCTACACACCAGGTCAACGCCGAGGTCTTGGCGTTGCCACAGGACAACGGCTCTATGTTCAACAAGTACGCCCCACCACCAATACCGTCATGCTCGGCCCGGAGAAATCCTTGCTCAGAAAAGACTGTACGGTGAGCGACCTCAATATCTTTGTGCCTCGACTATTAGAGAGCTCCACTGAAGTTCACGTTAAAGTCCGCTACGCGACACCGCCGACACCTGCTATTCTTTCACCGTTGACCTCCTCAAGCGTCTGTGTACAATTCCGAGAGCCTCAACGGGCATTGAGCCCCGGCCAATCCGCCGTCTTCTATGAAGGAGAGCTGGTTCTCGGAGGCGGAATTATCCAACCGTTCTAATCCCCAGCCCTTTCTTCTTCTTGACTTGTCCGGCAATCTTCCTATAGCCTTCCGAATTGAGAGTGCGGAGGACAACTGTCTCCGTTCCGAGTAGAAGTCCATGCATTAATCTGAGGTTTTGATGTTCGGCTCATTTGGTTGGATGGAATTACTGCTGATCTTGATCATTGTCTTGATCATTTTCGGCGCGGGTAAACTTCCCCAATTGGGAGAAGGTCTCGGTAAAGCCATTAAAGGCTTCAAGAAGTCCGTACACGAGGCCGACGCAATTGACGTAACACCGGCCGAACAACCTCAGCAGGCTCAGTCACAGGCCGCCCCATCCAATCACGTCAATGCCCAATCGGCAACCACGCCATCGCCCGCCTCTCAAGCGACGCAACCGGGACCGGTGAAACAAGGGTAAAAACCTGAGAATCCCGTGACGATTGGACAGCGGGGAGATGAACGGTATTACCACTACTAGCTGAATCATGTTTGGATTGGGAGCCAGCGAGATACTCATTATTCTGGTGATAGCCTTTCTTCTCTTCGGCCCAAAACAACTCCCAGAAGTCGGGCGCCAAGTCGGCAAAGCCATTAAGGGCTTTAAAGATACGGCGGAGGATCTGCGCAAATCGGTGGAGCCTGAGCTCAACATGATTCAACAAGAAGTCAAAATGGTCGAACAGGACTTTCAAGCTTCTATGAAAGAAGCCGAAGAAGAAATCACTGCTGCGGGTAAACAATCGGAGGAAACTCCACAGTCTGTTAACAAATCGGGTCACCTATAGCCGGAAATGATCAGTGCGGTGGTTTCACCAAGAGGATACGGGCAACAGGGACTCTCCGCTATTTTCCTCCGCTCATTGAACCCTCTCGTTGACGATTGCATAGACATATCTCCTTGCTCATTTTTTGCCTCATGCAGAAAGGCTTGCTCCACTCGACTCCTTTCCTCTTCAGAGAATGCATACCCTAAGGACGCCTCCTAAACCGATAGCTCGAAGACAGTTGAAAACGGTCTTCCCCACGGCCATGACAGTGGTGGTCGGGCTATTTACCTTCTGCGGTCCAGCCGAAAGCGCCTTCGAATTGCCCGAAGGGGAAAAGATTACCAATCCTATTGTCATCGGACGTGGTATCCCTCAAAAAGAAGCCTACGAACTGTTCGACCCGAAAATCGGCAGAAACTTCGACCTCAAAAACCTCTGGATGCGTGCCGACCTCCGCGTGCGGCCCGAATTCCGCAATAACGTCTGTTTCGGCGGAGGGATAGGAGCGTCCGGAGAATGTAACAGCCTCGGCATTGCCCCAAATAACCTAACCGGCAACGCCAACGATCAATTCGTCCAACAGATGACCCGTCTGGGCATCGGCTACGACCTGTCACCCGACGTCAATTTTTACCTCGAATTCATTGATTCTCGCACCTGGGGCGGTAATGGATCGCCTGTCGGCGCCGGAGGCGCCGGGAACAACGGAGACCCTTCGATCCACACCTGTGGGTCCACGCCTAATCCTGGCGGGAGGCCGGTCTGCACACTTGGAGTGCGGGCCGGCTACATGCTGATTCGTAATTTTGCCGGCATACAGGGTCTGGGTCTCAAAGCCGGTCGGCAGTATCTGGTGTTCGGTGATCAGAGCTTGTTCGGCCACTTCGATTGGGCGAACACAGGCTTCTCGTTTGACGGAGTCATGGTGCAGTACAGTAACAGCATCATGGATACCCATGCAGGCTGGTTTCGGACAGCAGAAACGGACCTCTTTCAAGGGGCTGCTGTCGGCAGTGGTCAAGCAAACATCGTCGGGACAGGTCAAGCAAGAAACGCCGCCGGTGATGCCGACTTGTTCATCTTTTACAATCAGATCAAGACTGTGCCTGGATTTCTCATTGAACCCTTCTATGTCTATTACAAAAACAACTTGGGTGGAGGAGATATTTCTTCTCAGGGGCTCGGCACACCGAAGCACGGCAATCAAACCCGTCATACCGTCGGAGGACGGATAGCCATGAAGAAAGGTTACTTCGACCTATCCAGCGAAGTGGCCTATCAGTTCGGGCAAATGGGGGATACCGCTGCCGGCGCAAGCAGCCTATGCGGGGATCCTGGAGGGGAAGGAAAATGTCTCCACATCAATGCATGGGCAACCAGAAATTGGTTCGGCTACACAGCATTCAATCTGCCTGGAAAACCTCGGCTCGCCTTCAATTTTGACTATGCCTCCGGAGACGGTCGAGCAAATTGTACATTAGCCGCCTCCTCCGGCGATTGTAAAACCGCCAATACGTTTGAAAACTTCTTCCCGACGAATCACATTCACATGGGCTACATGGATGTCATGGCGTGGAAGAACATGATGAGCTTCTCCGGCAACTTCCAAGCCCGACCCTCATCCAATGATCACATCGAAATCTGGTATACAAATCTTCACCTGGCCAACGCTCGAGACAATTGGTATCGTGCGAGTCAAGGCGTCTATGTGTTCTCACGACCTGACAACACCGAAACTCATATCGGTGACGAAATCGATTTTGTCTGGACACACTTCTTTATGAACGGCATGGTCGCCTTTCAAACAGGCTACGGCCATCTATGGCCTGGTTCCTATATCGCACGGAATTTAGGACGGCGAGCCGTCGGACAAGATTGGGCTTATGCCCAGCTCTGGATCAATTTTTAGAGATCTGTCAGCCGGAATCCAGCGCATCAACCGCGCCATCCCTGCTACGGCTCAAGAACTTGGCCTCTCCTTCCTCCATATGACTCCCATTTATGAAGCGATCTACCGGTCAGCCCGCCGCTTGCCGACTTCTCTCCAATAAGCGCTCCTGATCGCCGGCTATGCCATGGCCGCTTGAACGAATCGCTCCTGAAGTTCGCCATAGTTCTGTGTCACAGGAAAACGAGGAAATTCTTTCGGTAAATGATCCGGCGGCCGGAAGAAAAATCCGGCGTCGGCTTCGCCCAACATCGCAGTGTCATTGTACGAATCACCGGCAGCCATCGTAAAGAAGTTCAGCGATTTGAGCGCAGCGACCGCATGCTTCTTGGGGTCAAGCATCCTCATGTGGTAGTTCACGATGCGACCATCCCGGTCGATTTCCAGCTGATTACAGAAGAGAGTCGGAAAGCCCAACTGTCGCATCAGAGGCTGAACGAACTGATAGAACGTATCTGACAAAATAATCACCTGATAGCGCTCCCGCAACCATGCGAGGAAGTCAGTCGCCCCTTCTAAAGGACCCATTTCGGCAATCACTGCTTGAATGTCGCCGATCTTCAGCGCTTGCCGATCGAGTATGTCTAATCGCTGCCTCATGAGCTTGTCGTAATCCGGCATTTCACGGGTCGTGATCTTCAAGTCATCAATGCCCGTCTTCACTGCCACATTGATCCAGATCTCCGAAACGAGCACCCCTTCTAGATCCAAACACACCACCACGGGTTTTTTCATGCAATCTCTCCTCTTCTTCACTGAAGATACTACCGCCCGATACCGTCAGGAGGCAGCGTCAATACGACCCTTTGAGTCTACCGTTCATAGAGCACGTAACAATTAATATGTCGTTGAACACTGAATCAAGCGCCACGGCACCGTGGCGCTTATACTGAGGTATACCTCTAGTTGATTCACCCTCTTGTCGCTATGGCTTGTTTCCCGATCTATGCGAAACACTGACACCGACAGATCCTACCGGCTCGTTTGACCTACCCCAAATGGACTCACACATAAGGCCATCTTTAGGCCTTGTGCGTCTCATAAAAAGGTGTAGAGTTCATGGTGCGCGGGTACACCGACCCTGCCGAACATGAGGTAGCCAACGAGAGGTCGTCGCTCATACCGAGTCAGCGAGGTGTACCCCCGCCCAATCACCACCTCTTATTTTCAGCTCCACACAAAATGATTCTCACTAATCGTCGCCTTGGATTCCCTCTTCCGGCTCAGTCGATCTTGCTCCTTCCATAAAGAAACTCGATAATACCGCATGGAACACCCAATTGTGTTTTCTGGCCATGTCATTGGTCTGCTCAAAGAGTACATGCGGGACCTTGTTGAACAGGCAACGCAAGAGCAGCATTCCCAAGAACAGTTCGGCTTTACCCCTCTGCCTTATCGTCCCGATCAGGCATTTTCCGATCTCCTCGCCTTGCTGGACGATCGCATCGAATCGGAAGGCATCCAAGTAGGCTTACCGGAATGTTTTCTCCATGACATGTGGACTCTTTGTAACGAAGCAGTGGAACCGATCTCTAATCGCATCTGGCTGGAAGGAAACCTGGATGGTCTGAGCATGACGAAAGCGCAAACAAGGGAGCTGACCTATCAGGCTCTGATCCAGTTTATTGATTCCCGTTCACGAGAAAGAAGTTAATACATGCTTCCTTCTCTCACTCTCATTATAGGAGATGGGCACACCTTATATTCGGAGCGTCTACCGGTAGGAGGTTCAGAAAGAAGAGGACGGAATGAAATCAAAAAGGTATTGGTTGATGAAGTCGGAGCCCTCCACCTTCTCGATTGATGACTTGATACGATCTCCCAACAAGACAACTTATTGGGATGGAGTACGCAACTATCAAGCCCGCAATTTCATGCGCAGCATGATAGTCGGCGATCAAGTCCTGTTCTACCACAGCAACGCCGATCCACCGGCGGTCGTGGGCATTGCTGAGGTCGTCAAAACCGCCTACCCTGATCCCACACAATTCGACAGGAAGGACAGGCACTACGACCCGGAGAGTAAACCATCCGCCCCAAGATGGGACATGGTCGATATCAGGTATGTTCGCAAATTTGCTCGCCCATTGCCCCTGGACGAATTGCGGAAAGAGGGCAAGCTGAAAGGAATGGTGTTGCTGAAAAAGGGGTCTCGTCTCTCAGTTCAGCCGGTTACTCCACTGGAGTGGAGCCACATCACCAGCCTCGTATAAAGGCCTCGTCGCTCCTCGGACTAGGTACTGGCCTTTCCATCGTCCATATACCGATGTTGCCAGTCCAGCCAGGCGTGGCCAAGCTCGTGTGCAAGAATATATCGGCGGCGAGTGACAGGAAGTCGCTTCCGTACGTAGATGGTCTTCGTATCATCATCCCAAATTCCATCAGCGTTCGCATCGCGCTTGTCCATTTCCGCGTCGGATAACTGTCGAACTGAAATCCGGTAACCGAACGGAAGGACAACTTGATTGGGAATGCGCAACATCTTTCTTCGTTCTCTGACCATTGTCCCCATCGTTCACTCCATCTTCCTCCGACCGCTGACTTAGCCTACCATAACAAGGCAGGCCGAGTGTTGACCATTTTCTTCATGTTTTTCCATGCTTTATTGGCTTCTCCGTCTTGGGAATGGTTGAGGCTAGATTCAACCGCTGCAGCGCCTTAGCAGTTCCCTCGTGAGATAATTTTGTGTATGATCGGCATATGGAATCCACCCTTGCCGAAGAATTTGCTCACATCTATCCCACTTGTGTCCGCTTGGTTGGAGTGAAAGTCAGGAACCGGGGAGAGGTCAAGAAGTTGGACTCAGCCGGTGTGTCATTGCGCACCGGAGATCCTGTCTTGCTAGAAGTGGAAGGTGAAATCACGTATGGAATCGTCTATACGGAGCCCTATTCGACGCCCTTTATTCCGCCCATGCGGGCGATGAAATCCATTTTACGCAAGCCTAACACCGAAGAGACGGCGTTGATCGCCCGGCTTGAGCGGCTCTCCCGGGAGGCTGCCACCTATTGCCGAACCAAAGCGATGGAACGCGGTATCCATCTTAAGTTGGTCGAGGTCTATGGGGCCATGGATCGCCGACAACTGACCTTTGTCTACACGGCTGACGACCGGATCGATTTTCGAGAACTGGTCCGAGACCTGGCACGTCGCTTCGGCGGCCGTATTGAAATGCGTCAGGTCGGGGCACGCGAGGAAGCCAGGCGGCTCGGTGGCATCGATACCTGCGGCCTCGTCCTGTGCTGCGCAAGTTTCTTGACCGATGTGAAACCCATCTCGGCCAAGCAAGCGAAAAAGCTTGAACTGTCGGTTGATGACCCTCGCTTGCTGGGCGTGTGTGGGAGGTTGAAGTGTTGTTTGATGTTTGAAATGATGGATGCTCAGGGAATGATCACCTCTCAAGCCCACCAACTCATTACACCGACCAGACTCAATTCTCCATCATCAACCCTGCCTGCTTAGTCATACACTGCGCGGCCCTTTACCGTTATGGGCGTTTCCAGGAATATTCGAATCCTTTGTCAATGAGCTCTCTCTAATGGCCAATCGATGTGAGCCATTCTTCTCCTAGATAGGCTAGGCGAAGGTTCTTCAGGCCAGGAGGTTTGATGCAATGAGCAAGAGTCTGTTAGCGTTTGTCGCGATGGTTGCAGTGGGATGTAGCGGACTTGCTGTCCAGCAGGCGATCGGTGGAGAACCGACTAGTCCAGCCGTCGGATACGATATTCATGTCCAAGCGCCTCACATGATGCCGGACGGGACCCCGGGCGGCCCCTATCATCATTACTGCAAAGGCATTTCCGACAAGATTCTCCAATGTCTGCTCTTCGAATCGACCGATCCAAAAGCACCCTTGGTCGGAATCGAGTATTTCGTCGCCAAGGACCTTACCAGAAAGCTTCCCGCCATTCAGTGGCACCGCCATTTCCATGATCATAAAGTAGAGATTGCGACAGGCCGAGTCCAAGTCCTTGATATGCCTCCTGACCAAGCCGCCAAGGTTGCGGAAGCTGCAGCGGGGACGGACGGTGTGATCTATCATCTGTGGCAACATGGGCAGGAATTCCCCGATGGCACAGTGAGCTTCCCACAATCCCTCGGTCACAAGTTCCCCGGGTATTCCGACAAGTAAGCTGACAGTGGGGAAGTCGTCGTGTCTTCACCCCGATAGAGCTGCGGGGATTACGGTCAGACCTTCCATGACTATACAAGGCCGATATGAGAGAAGTGGACTGTCCCGATCGCTATCCATAGCGCTATTGACAGCGACAATCCTCACCTCAGGGAGGCTTTCTGTGTTGGGAGCAGATCAAGTCGTACTCAAACCCCGGGTGCCGGCCGACCAAATCGAGCAAGTCAAAACCTGGAAGACTCCCCTACAGCCGACTCGGGAGACACTTGAAAAGGGAAAGCAGCTCTTTCAGGGGAAAGCCTTCTGTGCGACCTGCCACGGACGAGACGGCAAGGGATTGGGAGGTGATATTGAGCCGGGCACGCTCAAAGGTCCTTTGCCGCGCGATTTCACCGACCAAGAGTGGCAGGCCGCCCGGACGGACGGTGAACTTCTTTGGATCCTGAAGAACGGCAGCAAGGGCACGGCGATGGCACCGTTTATTCCGCTCATACTCACTGAAGACGAAGCCTGGCAGGTATTGCTCTACGTGCGATCGTTCGGCCAGAACCGGGACAAACCACAAGTAGAGGGACAACCGTAAAGGCAATCAGAGTTCGGTGGATTGGGACGGCGGCTGGTCTTGTAGCAGCGAGTGGACGGTTTCACCCGCCAACACACGCTCCACCGCCTTATCCCGACGGTGTAAGAGGGCAGACACCGGATCATTAGTACCGAGGTGGGGCAGGACCCACGGCGGGGTTCCGTTGCGAACCGAATCCAGAACCTCTTTCACAAAGATCAAGTCCGGCGACTTGATCAGGCTCACCCCTTCCGGTTCCTGAAGTCGGCCCACAAATCCGTTTTCGATGAGACGTTCCACTTCTTCTTCCACCAGAGACAAGGGCATGCTCAGTTCGCCCGCCAGCTCCGGCAGCTTTAATGGACGATCTCCCTTGAGGTAGTGATGTCCCAAAACTCGCAATACTTTGAGAGCCAGTTGCTCCCGAAACACGTACGTGCCCTGCTCCCATAACAGACGGGACAAATAGGCTGTGGGATATTGGTGAAAAAAGGAGAACTGCGCCCCAATCAGAACGATCATCCATCCGGTGTAGAGCCACAGCAAGAACAGCATGAGCACGGCGAAACTCGAATAGATGGCGCTGTAATTGGCGGAGGCCGCC
Organism: Nitrospira sp.; assembly: GCA_024998685.1. GTDB lineage: Bacteria > Nitrospirota > Nitrospiria > Nitrospirales > Nitrospiraceae > Nitrospira_D. The sequence goes on along the minus strand of JACOEH010000045.1, from coordinate 9,932 downwards.
ACGAATTTGGCAAACGCTTCCCCGACAATGATCCAGAGGATGGCCGCCGACACGCCACCAACAACTGCCGAGCGGACCTGGACATGGGTATTGGGAATCATCTTGTAGAAGAAAGTGAACACCGCGCAGAGCATCAAGAAGGGAACCATTTCGCCGCTCCACACCAGCAACGTCCCAAACGGCTCCAATCCTATGAGATGCTGGACCAGCGTGTTGCTTTGGAGCGAGGCCAACAAGCCGAACGCACTAAAGACCAGCACCGGTCCTACGAGGACCGCGCTCAAATAGTCGGCAAACTTCCGGTTCCAAGTTCGTCCCTGCTTGACCTGCCAGATGGCATTCAAGGCCTGCTCCATCTTGTCGATCAGCGAAAAGGCCGTATAGAACAGACCGGCGATGCCGGCGACTCCCAGCACGCCGATCTTGATGTTATCCACGAAGCCGATAATGGTGGCGGTGATCTCCCTGCTCTTTGGGCCCAACGGATCCAGGGCCTGAGCCAAGAAAGGTTCGATCACATGATGGACACCGAAGGCCTTCAGTACCGAGAACATCACGGCGAGAAACGGCACCAACGACAGCAACGTCGTGTAGACCAGCCCGGCGGCCCGCGCATCGAGCAGACGATGGCGGAACTCCATGCCGACGGCGGTAGCCAGCCGGAGCGCCTGAGTGCCCAACCGCCGGAGCAATGACATGGTCGTCAGATCCTTAGTCCAGAGATCCTGTTTCGTAAACTGGGAGATGCGTGTGGAGCGGGTCATGGGCCTGCTCTCCCTAGCAGGTTATTCGAAACTTTTCAGCACAAGAACAGATACATTGGCGAGCTGGTAAAGAAGTCACATAGTAGCACCCTAGGATGCTTTTCCCAAGATGCAGGTACACTGTACCGCGAATTGAGGCGTTTGTTGATGGAGGAAGTCTTGCAGGCGATACTTTCCGTACAGGATCAAAAACCCTCATTAGTTCATAGGCGTATTCATCGCTTTTACTTGGGCTTTGACATATCCTATCGCCCAATCCACCATGCGAGCAAACATGTCAATGCCATCAAAAGGAGACGGCACAATGCCCCACACCTCTCGGTGCCTGATCGGTAGAATTCTCATCACGCTTGGTTGCCTCAGTGGTTGCATCGGCATCCTGTCCTGTAAAACAGAAGGAAGTCCATCGGTCATAGGAGAGGATGCCTATACCTCTCGCTATCAGGTCCTATCCATCCCCCAGAACACGAATGCTCGCTCGCTCTATTTTGAAAAGCTTGTTCTGCATCTTCCTCCCAACGAGAAATATGGAGAATTGAGCGCGGGCCTTCTTTGTGAAAAGTCCCAAGATCTCACTTGGGGCACATCCTCTTCGGTTCTTATGGAAGACGACGTACGAGTTGCCTCTAATCAAGTATTGGAAAAAGCAAACTACCCCGTCGTTGGAAAAGCGGAAAGCCTATTTGAGGACTTATCAAAAACAGAACTCGTTGTTGCGGGGCTCGTCAAGAATCTTCGCATCGAGGCCTGCAGTCGATTCAACATGAATATTCTGTTGATGCCGCTTGCAAAAGGCGACGAAACGAATGTCACTGGGAAAACACTCATTACGGTGAACTGGAAAATCTACGATGTGCGCGAGAAGCGGGTCGTTTACGAAACGACGACTGAAGGCGTTTTTGCAGACACCGTGAAGGTAGCAGACGCAAGAAGCCTAATGCTTAAAGCTTTCGCCAGAGCCACAGAAGGGCTATTATCTGAAGCAGGTTTCTTTAGCCTTGTGACGCGAGACACCGAGAAGGGAAAACCCAACATTTGATCCTCCTCAGAAACGGAGATACCCGAAACAGTGTCACTAACAGGTTTTCCGGTCGGTATATTCGGGGACGGCCTACATTAGATCAAGAAAACTGTTACTGACACCGTTCATCTCTCCGAAAAATGAAGCGATGAGTCAAAAAGAGTTGTTTGTGGCATCCGGGGCTTCTGATCTTGGACTTCAATGAAATTAAGGAGATCTGAGATGACTTTCACGACTTTTTTTGAACCGCCGCCTAAATGCGAGCCAACGGATTCTTTGGCCCGAAAGAGTGTCGTTCAATAACTCACCTGCATGTAACCTCGTTTCTTTTGACGATCGTCATTCCACTCATTACCCTGAACAGAGAAACTTAAGCATTGATCTAATACCTAAGAGCGGCATACACGCGATTCTTTTGAGTGAGTTCATCGGTAAGCGATGAGAAAAATGAGTGGCATCCAAGGGCTACATGATTAGAAGCATATATCGGATAGCAGGTTTGATGTTTGTGATGATGGTCATCGGATGCAAGGCTGCCTTCGATATGGCTGTTTACGAAGACAGTTTGTATGACGCTTATGTCGGCAATGGGAACGCACGGGCAAGAGCCCCATTGGACCAGGTGATTCTTTCATCGGAGCTTGTCTCAGCACGAATTCCGTCTGGTGTATATGCCGATCAGGGCGTACTCTTTTTTCGCGAGGGCAAGTACCATGAAGCAATTGAGCGAATTTCAAAAGAAGCGGAACTTTATCCTGAGGCTATGTTATTCGTTGGCCGCTTGCAGGCCTTAATTCGAAAAGCCGACTCGGAGACGAAAACAGCTGACCTTCCCCACCATCACCCTCCTTCGATTCTAGTGCTTCCATCAATTAATAAGTCTGGTAAGTCGGAAGCAGCGACGGCTTTTGATGTGACATTGAGCCGACAATTCGTTGAACGAGGCTACTATGTATTCCCATTCCTTGCGACAAGACTGCTACTCAAGGAAACTCACCTCACCGCCGAGGACATCTCCAAATCGGAATTGGCTTCCTTGAAGTCACTGACAGGCGCGGATGCTTTGCTGTTAGTTACCATCCTTCAGTGGGAAAAACCTTGGATGTTGCTTTCGCTTATTCGTGTCGCAGCAGAGTATCGACTGATTGATCTTTCCACAGGTCAGGACCTTTGGAAATCCAACGTTGAGGGCCAGTATGACTCAACAGTGACCGGGGGAGCTGGAGGACCGGTCTATGTCATGGCGACAGATCTTCGAGTCCCCGCGCGCGCGCTGACAAAGAAAGCGGTCACCGCTTCATATAATGGACTACCCGCGGGCCCGTATCATTAGCGAGCACTTTGAAACAAATTATGTCAATCGACGAAGATCACAGCAGGCTGAAAGAGGGTAGCCTAAAAGCTTTTCCTAAACCGCGGGTCGTACGATGAATGCCCAGGCCGGGTTTGATTTAAGCAACCGTATGGTTCCTCCCGATTGATTTCACTCATCCATAGCAAGTTCGTCCCTGTTCATTTGATGCTCCTGACCTAGTGTGATACGGTCCGTCCTCTCATGCTGGACTCCGTTCCCCCATTCACGCTTGTCGATGTTCCCGGCAGCGTGCCTCTGCTTGGCCATCTGCCTGGATTCAAGAAACGTCCATTGGAGACGATGTTCGGGTGGTGGCGTCAGCACGGCGATGCGCTGCGCTTTCGGCTCGGCCCGAAGACTCTCCATCTCTTCAGTCATCCCGATCTCGCCGAAGAAATTCTGGTCCAGCAGTCCGACCGCTTCGTGAAAGTGTACGACCCTCGGCGGCCCGTCGGCCTCGCGCTGGTTCTGGGCAATGGATTGGTGACCAGTTCAGGAGAGGTTTGGAAGCGTCATCGACGCATCATCCAGCCGGTCTTTCACCGTTCTCGCATGGCGGCGATGGCCGATCGCATGGCCCAGGTGGGCGAGCAGCGGATTGCCGGTTGGGCAGACCGCGAAGGACAGCCGGTCGATATCGCCACCGAAATGATGCAGCTGGCCCTCGAAGTGATCTCGCAAACGATGTTCACAACCAGCATGGCGCAACATATCAAACACATCAGCCGTGCGCTGCGCGTGAGCCTGAAGTACGCGTTCGACTCGTTTCACAACCCACTGCGTCTCCCCAGCTGGGTGCCGACTCCACGCAACCGTGAATTTCGTTCGGTCATGCAGTTCATGGACGGGCTGATTTATGGATTGCTCGCCGAGCGGCGCCGCACAGGGGCAACACATGGGGATCTCCTCGATCTGCTGCTTCAGGCTCGCGATGAGGAGACCGGGGCAGGGCTGAGCGATCAGGAGTTGCGGGACGAAGCGTTGACGATCTTTGCTGCAGGACACGAGACCACTGCGAACGCGCTCGCCTGGACCTGGTATCTCCTGGCGACCCATCCGGAAGCGAAGGCACGATTTCATGACGAACTGGACCGAGTCCTCCAAGGAAGGACACCGACTGCGGACGATCTTCAGCACCTCCCGTATACTCGGGCCATATTCGATGAATCGCTCCGTCTGTACCCACCGGCACCAGCCGTACAACGCAAGGCGGCGACTAGTACCACTGTTGGTGGATTACCACTACCGGCCGGCGCACTCGTCCTCGTCGGTACGTATAATCTGCACAGACATCCAGCCTTTTGGTCCAACCCTGATCAATTTCTGCCAGAGCGATGGTTGAACGGCGAGCGGCCGGCTTCCCGCTATGCCTATCTCCCATTCGGAGCAGGACCGCGCGCCTGCGTAGGAATCCATTTTGCGTCAGTTGAAGGGCCTCTTTTATTAGCCCTGATCGGTCGCCGCTATGACCTGCAACTGGCACAAGAGACTGTCGAGCCAGAACTCATGGTGACCTTGCGGCCGAAAGGTGGCATCCGCATGATGCTCCAGCCGCGCAGGGTGCCGGTCGTTTCAGCCCTCTAGAGAGTCAATCCCATCAACTTTCGGCGTCACACACGAGTCGAACTCACGCGCTAGTGAGGTATTGTAGGGAAAAGAAGGATTACTGAAGGGTTTTATCCGCCGACTTCAATACGAAAAAGCGATAATTAGTCGGCGGCACGGACAAAGCACGGTATTGAAATGAAACCTACTGGAAGTATTGAATATCCACCGCGATTTGATCGAACGCGGCGGCATGAGCGAAGCTTGGTTTGGTGGGCCGTGTAGGGGTCGAACCTACGGCCCGCTGATTAAGAGTCAGCTGCTCTACCAACTGAGCTAACGGCCCCACCGGGTATTGAATTGTTGATACCGACTACCAGAGGCGGTTTGGTGCGCCTGACAGGATTTGAACCTGTGGCCCTCAGCTCCGGAGGCTGATGCTCTATCCAGCTGAGCTACAGGCGCTCCCGCAACCAAGGAGCGTCACCTTAGCATAGCGAGAAATAAGCTGTCTAGCGCGCATTATGCGCGTGCCGTTTCTGTCGCAGTTGTGGATTCACCGCTGCTCGATCCAGACTCTCGCTCTCCCACCTCGGGATCCTGCATGAAAGCATGGGGCAGGAACAGTTCTTCACCCACGATTCCTGTTCGGAGGCGTAACGCCTCGATTTCCTCCGCTTCCATCCCGGCGAGATGATACTCTTCTTCCCGAAAGGCTTTTGAGACCCGAATAAGTGGAACGGCTGTTTGCACAGCACAGGCGCCTCTGACACGGGTCCCGTCATCCTGAGGAACACCCATGGAACGACAGACCAGCGGCCGAAACTCATAGAGGCCGCAGGTTCCATCTGACTCTAAGGCAGGACAAGGCCATGTCTCGAACCGTTCGATGACTCGATCGATGTCCTCCTCCGCCCACTGATCGATGAAACGATTCGTGTTCAGTTGCGGCGCGGCGGCTGTCAGCGCAGTGACTTGCCATGCTGCTGTCCGTTCGATCCTTTTCCGCTGCTCATCTGGAAGCCTTCGGAGACCACGCTGAATTTCCTGCCGGTCCAGAATGGTTATAGGAAACAGTCCGACACAACAGCCGGAACACCCTTGGGTACAAGGAAGGCTCCCAAGAAGAAAAGCATTCACCCGTTCAAACCACCGAGCAGTCTTATCAAACACGGTTGACGGCAAGAGGAGCCCCCTGACATATCAGCCTTCGTCCGAGACCGACAGATCCACGATAAGTTCACCTTTAGGTGAGTAGAAACCTTGCTTGTCAATTTGGACTATTCCGTTGCATTGCTCCTGGTAAAACTCCAAGATCCACCCATTAAAATCATAACCCTCATCGGTCACATCGTTCTCCGCCATACGTGTCGTCAGGATAAATCGACAACGAGCCACATATTCAATCGCGAGCTGCGCTTCGATATCAGAGTGAACGGTGAGAAGGTCCAGAAAAAGTTTTTTCTCCTGGTCGAAGACATCTCGATAGCTGCCGCGATCACGTACGCAAAAGAGATGGACAGACTTACGCTCTCGATGGTAGCCCAAAGCCACTTGAACCCAAGCCCATTCCTCCAGGGCTTCTTGCTCCAGGTTGGGCGGGACAATAGGATTTTGGCCTCGAGATTTCAGAAAATCGATCAACAGCCGGAGCGGAGGGGAATTTTCTCTTTGACAAAACACTCGTGAATAGAGAAAGCTTTCGAGCTGTTCAGAGTCCTGACTAACAGCACCTAAGGGGAATATAGGCAGGTCTTTACCCATGCGCTTTCACCATCGTCAAGGGCCGTTTATGTCGATCGGTGAGGTCCATATTGCTCTACTCTACCCTCCATTTGCTTCAACCGCAAGAGGCAGTGCGTGCATTTCTCCACGCCAGATGCGCGTTTTTCTCGTTGACACTCTTCCGACTCTTGGCTACACTCTCGCGGGTTTTCACGATGTGCGCACAAGCACGCACACCGGCAACCCAAACCAGCCAGGTTGTGTTTACACAAGGAGTGTCAGGCGACATATCGATTTACTTTATCCCTTAGCCCCAAGGAGGTTCACGAATGGCAAAATCAATGACGAAATCGCAGATTGCAGATTACCTCGCCGGGAAAGCCGGCATCACGAAGAAAGGGGCGGTTCAGATTCTTGATGATCTGGCAGCTTTGGCCTATCGTGAAGCCAAGAATGTCTTCACAGTGCCTGGTATCGGCAAGCTGAAGCTGGCTAACCGCAAGGCGCGCATCGGGCGCAATCCTCAAACCGGTGAAGAAATCAAGATCCCGGCAAAACGAGTGGTCAAGTTTCGTGTCGCGAAGGCTGCAAAAGACTCGATTCTCGGCAAGAAATAGGGATTCTCCATCCTGCACCATCGCAGTGCCTGATCCGGTTCAGTTTGGACTCATCCGCTGCGTGTGGAAGATACAAGAGGGGCCGAGACCTCATGGAGTCTCGACCCCTCTCTTCATTCGCCTACATATTAGGGGGTGTTTAGGGGTGTGATGGTCCAAGCCCACTACTCCCCATTCCATCGTGTCCGATCAGGCGAATTGCGTCTCCGTCCTGAACGAGTGAGTCCTCGCTGGCGATCTTCTTATTGATGGTCACGAGCACTTTCTTCTGTCTCAACAGTTGCAGCAGATGGCGAAGCTGCACTCCTTGTCGCTGGATCAGCTGGCGAACCGACATTGATCCATCGATTTCGCACGCCAAATCACACTCACCATCTGCGGTTTGCAATTGTCCGGTCAAAACGATGGTCACCATATCCGTCGTTCCTCATATAGATAAACGCTCCGAACTTTCTTGTTCTACGAAAGTTGACTCGCCATGCATTTTCTCCTGATAATGGTGGCCATGCCGTCTCTCGATGTTCAAAATCCAGAAATGCCGGATCTCCAATTCGTCGTGTTCGTGTCGGCACTCTGCACAGCAGATCTGACGGCGATCAATGTCTCGCAAGAACTGCGACAGACCATCTTTGATCGCTGTTGGACCCTCCTTCACACCGAGGCACCACCCACGAACACTCAAGAACGCGTTCTTGATCTACGAGGGGGAACGGAGCTCACACTCGATGCCTGCGCTGCGACGATCCGATCACTTCTCCTCGATGCCGACATCACCACTCTAGTATGGGATCATCCGGTGAGTGCGGCTCGCATGAACAGCACACCTGAAGCTCTACCCTTGATCGATCGATTGGGGCAATTGTATCCCGACCGTCCTATGGTCGTCGATCCTCCCAGTCATCCACCTCCCGGCTCCAATCCTGAGCCATGAATACATGATATAGAGGATGCCGTGCGTGTGACGTCAATTGACATTCCTGGTGTGCTTTTGCTGGAACCGTCTGTCATGTCGGATCATCGAGGGTGCTTCCTGGAAACATATCACGAGCAGCGCTATTCTAACGCAGGTATTACTGAACACTTCGTCCAAGACAACTGCTCACGCTCAGTCCGAAACACAGTGCGGGGTCTGCATTTTCAGGAACCGCAGGCTCAAGGGAAACTCGTCATGACCCTTGAGGGAACTGTATACGACGTCGTCGTCGATATCCGAAAGGGATCGCCGGCGTTCGGAAAATGGTATGGGATCGAGCTGTCGGGTAAGAACCTTCACCAAATGTATATTCCACCGGGGTGCGCTCATGGTTTTTGTGTCACGAGCGAGACGGCGACGTTCCTGTATAAGTGCACGGCCTATTATTCGCCGAAAGATGAACGAGGCATCTTGTGGAACGATCCGGTTTTGAGGATTGTCTGGCCGATCAGTGAGCCTATTCTCTCGCAGAAAGACCAGGCTTACCGCACTCTCAAAGGAATGGAAATGGAGTTGCCGTTCTATAAACCTGTTCATTAGCTGATCGCCCTCGTTCACTCTCATTCCTTCTACGCACCAACGAGGTTTCTCGACGGTGGAGCAATTCTAGTGACAGGGCAGCTATGAGTGTGGTATGTGTGCTGTTCTCTTACCCATAGCGGCACGTCCCCATCGTCTAGCCTGGCCTAGGACATTGCCCTTTCAAGGCAGTAACACGGGTTCAAATCCCGTTGGGGACACCAGTTCCTGTGCAGGACTGTCTGCCAGAACCGTCAACTGCTTCAAGGACGGTGTCGAAGAGGCCTGGACACCCTCATATTGGAGCCCATGAATCGGCTGGTGGTCTCCACCTGGCAAACGGCACCCAAAAACACAAACATATGTCCTGTAGGGAAACGGATGGAAAGTATCGGCACGAGCCTCGCGGAAACCCGACGGGGATTCCTCTTCGGAACCATCATGATTTTCGTCATGACTTTCGCCTGGCTCGGACTGGCGGGTTCCCTCGGCATTTCTCAGTGGACGGAATATCTCCTCATTATAGGGATCCTTGCTCAGGTTCTTCTCATCCATCGACGCGAGCAGGCACTGTATACATCATCAAGACGGTGGCGATTCTGGTATGCGCTGATCATCGCGGGGTTTGCATGCGATCTAATGACCAGGCATCTCTGGATGCAAGGCCATGACACCTTCGCAGATCCCACACAGGTCCGCGGGCAGCTCCTGCTGGGCGGGCTCCTCTTGTTTTATGTTATGGTATTCCCGATCACGCTACGCCTGACCACCCGAAACAAGACGTCATGAGTGAGCGCCGGCACGAAGGACCTCCCGAAGAATACTGCAGCAGAGAGGTCTACCCTTCAAACGCATGACTGCATTTTCGGCACAGGAACTTCGACGCGATCGTATCCTTCCATTCATTGAGCTTCTGAGTATAGTTCTTAGTCTTCAGAGTTCCATACCCCACCCATACCCCTAGGAAGGCGACAGAAGACGCTAAGTCGGCTATTGCCATTTCGGATTCCGACCCCTGCGGAGAGGCCAGGCTCAGCATCACAGCAGCATTCACGGGTATACCGAGGAAAAATCCCTGAAGGTAGGCCCACGGTGCCTTTGGAGGATGGTAGGAGGTCGGCAGCTGGGCTAATACTTCCCTCGACGGCGTCTGACGGAGAATGTCGCTGATCTGTTGTACCTTCTCAGTATTGCAGGTTGGACAAGTGCGTTCACCAGACATATAACGCCTCCTTCCAGGTAGCGGCAGCTCTTCGGATCAATGGCGATTTGATGAATGACTATTCTAGGCAGGAAAAATTGTTATGTGCAAGAGGGAGAAGACTCCCAGTTATAGAAATTTTGGGCTTACAAAAAATTCGGCCCGGAACTCCTTTGAGGGGAATTCCGGGCCGGTTCTTAACACTCGCGACCC
>JACOEH010000044.1 GCA_024998685.1 Nitrospira sp. | reverse complement strand
CGCGATCTATCTCGCTGCTTCAATGACATGGCTTAATTGATGACACGCCCTAATCGATCCAAAGATTTTTCGCCTCTCGTCCTTCATTACTCCAATACCTGAAACATCGAGGACTGAAGCAGTTTTGGTGTTTCTTCGTTGATCTACCGACTTCCGCTCGACTTTCTTTGAGAACCCCCTTGCGTTTTGTCACGAAGAACAGTATCCAAGACAAGCGCAACGACGGCCCGGCTGGTGAACCTGGCTCCTTTATGTCAATGAATACGTCGCACTACCATGGCGTGGACCATCACGTCGGCAATACTCCACTCATCCGCCTGCGCCGCCTGTCGGAGTTGACCGGCTGTGAACTCCTCGGCAAGGCGGAATTCATGAATCCCGGTGGATCCGTGAAGGACCGTGCCGCACTCGGCATCATCCTCGATGCCGAGGAGAAAGGGCTCCTTAGGCCGGGCGGCACCATCGTCGAAGGAACAGCGGGGAACACCGGCATCGGCCTCACGATTGTCGGCCACGCCCGCGGTTACCGTTCCGTCATTGTCATTCCCGAAACTCAGTCACAGGAAAAGATCGACCTTCTCCGCACGCTGGGCGCCGAAGTGCTCCCCGTGCCGGAGAAGCCGTATTCCCATCCCGATAACTACAACCATGTCGCCCGGCGAATGGCCGAGGAAAAGAGATGGTTTTGGGCCAACCAATTCGACAACATCGCCAACCGCCTCGCGCACTACCGCACCACTGGCCCGGAAATCTGGGATCAGACCATGGGAGAAGTAAGCGCTTTTGTCTCCGCCGTAGGCACCGGAGGTACGCTGGGCGGAACCACCCTATATCTCAAGGAACGCAATCCGAAAATTATGATCGGTTGCGCCGACCCCTACGGCGCGGCGATGTGGTCGTGGTTTACCAAGGGCAACACGGAGACGAACGACGGCGATTCCTTTGCTGAAGGCATCGGCCAAGGCCGCGTGACCAAGAATCTCGAGGGTATTGCGGTCGATGTCGCATGGCGCATTCACGACCAGGACGCGCTCACCGTTCTGTACCAGCTTCTGCGCGAAGAGGGGCTGTTTCTTGGCCTATCGTCCGGCATCAACGTCGCCGGCGCGGTGCGGATGGCTCTTAAGGGCGGACGGGGCCAGACCATCGTGACGATCTTGTGCGATTCCGGTGCGAAGTATCGATCGAGAATCTTCAATCCGGAATGGCTATCGTCCAACGGACTGAGGACGGATGTGCCCATCGAGACCCTTCTCGAGTAGTGCAGCGCGGTCGAGCCCTCAGACGGAATCCATCCCGGACCGAATGGTCTTGAGCAGCTCTGCCCAGATCGTAAGCCGCTTGTCTCCCGATGGGTCTGGACTTCGACGAATCTCGGTCTGCAAACAAGACCGAGACGATCCAGCGCTACGCCTACTCGTCGGTGGGGGGAACCTTGATCGAGTTGGGGTGAATGGTCGCGGACGTCCGCATTTGGGCCTGGACGACATGACTTCTGGCCGGCACGCTTTGCGTCAGCCACACGTTTCCGCCGATGATGGAGCCCTGTCCGATGGTGACGCGCCCTAAGATCGTGGCCCCCGCATAGATGACCACGTCGTCTTCCACGATCGGATGGCGAGGCTCCCCCTTGATCAGGATGCCCTGCTCGCCTTCGGTGAACCGTTTGGCACCCAGCGTCACGGCTTGGTAGAGACGGACCCGCTTGCCGATGATGGTCGTTTCACCAATGACGACACCGGTCCCGTGATCAATAAAGAAGTGACTGCCGATCTCGGCTGCCGGATGAATATCGATCCCGGTGGAGGCGTGCGCAATGTCCGAAATCAACCGGGAGACCAACGGTGCCTCCAAGCGATGCAAGGCATGAGCGAGACGATGGTAAATGACGGCCGTCATGCCGGGATAGCAGAGCAGAATCTCTGAAGGGCTGGTGGCTGCGGGGTCCCCTCGGTACGCGGCTTGTAAATCCGTGACGAGCAACGCGCGGATGGTCGGGAGCTGGCCGGCGAATGTGCTCGTTATGTGGCCTGCTCGCTCAGCGAGCGAACGGTCGTCATGGCTGTCGGTGTTGGCTGTAAAGACCAATCCTCGCCGGACTTGATCCTGCAAGAGCGGCAAGGTTTGATCCAAAGTGTGCCCGACAAAATAATCGATGTTCGCCTCATTCAAATCCGCTCGACCGTAGTGCGTCGGAAACAGCACGGCGCAGAGGCCTTCCACGATGCCGAGAAGGGCTTTCCGTGACGGCAGCTTGTGAATCCGCCCTTGATGGCGGATGTGGCGGGTCAGCTCGCGCGAAGCGCGCAGCTCCGTGACAATCTGATCAAGGCTCCAGCTGGTCGGTGATATATCTTGCCGTCGAATCGTCTCATCCATGATGTCGTGTTGTTGGCGAGCCTACAGACCCGGCCTACGATTCGATTCTGTGACCGTGCGGCCCGTCCCACAAGCCGCCTGACTTACCGGCTGCGATGTCCGATCGATCCGCCGGTCCATCGACTTGCGTAGGCGGCGTGCGGCTCATGGCGAACAATACCACGCGGGTCTCGGTAGAAGCCATTCCAATCTGACGGAGCCCGAAAGCCTGCCACGCACTGCTGGAAGGTCGGTGACGGAAATTTTGCGTTGACACGATTGAGTTCACGGCGGCGAGCGGGCAGAATGTGTACCCTGATCGCATGTTGTTGCCTGACGGACCTTTATAAATACACGTGGGTGGTACGGTGATGACCAAGCAAGAGCACTGTCCCATCGTCGGCGCCGATCCTGACCGATCATGATCCGCTTCACACCATGGATGAATTGGCTCCATTCATGGAGTGGGCTGCTCTTTGGATGGCTCTTGTTTGCGGTATTTCTTACCGGGACATTGACGGTCTTCGACACCGAGATCACAGCGTGGATGCAACCGGAGTTACACGAGATCACATCGGATACGCGACAAGATCCTGCGTATTGGCCGGCACAGCTGATGTCGCCGCTTGTACGCGAGGGTCGAGACGCTTCATCGACGACGCTCTTCTTCGCGTCAAATTGCAGGAGAAGCGAACCTTCTCGGGCCAGGCGATTGATCCGGTCACCGGCCGCGTGGTGATCTTTCGCGATACCCAGGGCGGCGATTTCTTTTATCACTTTCACTATGGACTTCTATTCGGGTGGCCTGGTGCCTGGCTGGTTGGTAGCGCCGCGACTGTGATGCTCATGACCCTCGCCACCGGCGTGTGTGGTCTTCGGTGGACATTCAAGGACGTCGTGAAGGTTCGCATTCGGCCACATCCCCGCGCCTGGTTGGATGTTCACAACTTGACGGGTCTCACGGTCATCCCGTTTCATCTCATGATTGTGATCACCGGTCTCGCGATGTTTTGGGCGATTTATATGCCGGTGGACATCTCCCTGCTTCGGGAAAGCGAGGGCATCGTGCCGTCGTTATCCATTCTGCACTTTGCTCAATTTGGAGGCAGTCCGATACGGTGGCTCTATTTCATCATGGGATCGGCGTCCACTCTGATGATTGCGACAGGACTTATCTTATGGACCGCAAAGCGGCAGGCATCCCTGACAAGCCGGACGGGTTATCGCATCGTGGAAGTTCTGAATGTCGCTACGGTGGCAGGATTGCTGATGGCCGTGGCGGCGTTCTTCTGGGCCAATCGACTCTTGCCCCTGGCACTGTCGGACCGATCGCACTGGGAGAGCCACTGCTTTTTTATCGTCTGGAGCCTGTGTCTGATTCATAGCTTGCTTCGAGAAGGGTCCGTCCGGGCATGGCGAGATCAACTGTACGGGTCGGCATGCCTGTTGGTCTTTTTGCCCCTGCTCAATGGATTGACGACGAACAGCCATCTGATGATGACGGTCCCGACGGCGCAATGGGCCATAGCAGGGGTCGACCTGACGGGGCTCACGGTAGGTGCGTTGCTCGGCTGGGCTGCTCGACGGGTAGGTGGAAGGGTTTTGAGACAGCACGAAGAAGAACATGACTTCATCCGGAAGAAATGCCCATGAGAAGCTTACGAAACCTCAGAGCCGGAGAGCCGGAGATTTACAACACCTTGCCGAAGCCGTTCGCCCGACCGACAAACCGGATCACGACCAATCATCCAAGAGCCACATAGCACAACAGTGACTCTGCATGCAGTCGAGACAGAGTTTCGGAAAATACAGCGACACCGTGCATGAACCGTCAGTACATTTATGAGCTTCGCAATGCGGTTGTCATATGCAGTTGGCATCTATCAATTGCTGTCCAATCTTGATCGCTTTTGTATGGGCTTCTTCTTCAGATTCGCTGGCTGCCCCAATCGTCTGTATGAGCTGCGGATCGTCCGTCCCATCGGATGTTGGGGGCCAGATGGTGGTTTCAAGCAACCAACTCGTCCCCATGCGGCGTGCAGCACTGACGATTTTTCTCCCATTGTGTACTATCTCCATGATCTCCTCCTGTGCCGTATCGGCTAATCTCATTGCATCTTTCGTCTGTAGCTCTATGCACCCGCTGCACGGTGGGTTAGATGTTCCCACAGAGTGACGTTCATATATTGCTGATTCCGCCGGCGGTCCAAAGATTACTCTTTTCCCTGCATGAAATCACCAAGGGTATGCAGCTCTGCCCATAGCTCATAGGGGGGAAGGCACATGACCTAGGCACAACGTCTCTCACCAAGACCGTCACGCCGATCAGAGTCACAACCTGTTGCCTCACTGATCGCGATTGAACAGAAGTCCCGAGAACGAACTGGCGCGTAGATCAATGAATTGCGGAACGACATCTGCCTTCGGAACCACCAAAGAAGAGCACTGAATGAACCCCACCTTCGTCGTCCATGCACAGGACCATCTTGCTCCTAAGACGGCACTCTGTTAAGGTGTCTCTCCATATTTACTTCTATACGAGACTTCAGTATCTCTGAATGGTGTGGGACCCAAAAGATCCGTGGGGCAAAAAGCCCGATCCGCTTGAAGAGGCCTTCAAGCAGGCCAAATCCCAATTCAAGGAGATTTTCCCTCCTGGTGGATTGAAAAATTTCCTGCCATCTGGCGGTATCATGAATCTCGTCATTGCCGCCTTGCTGATCTTCCTGGTCTGGCAGAGCGTGTTTATCGTCGCACCGGATGAAGAGGGTGTCGTGAAACGGTTCGGCGTCCCGGTCCGCCAGGTGGAGCCGGGCCCGCATTTCAAGATTCCTCTCGTTGAAACCGTCCTTCAGCCGAAAGTCGCCAAACTCTATCGCGTTGAAATCGGCTTCCGCACCAACCAACAAGGCCGGCAGCAGACGGTCCCTCAAGAAGCCTTGATGCTGACCGGCGATATGAACATCCTGGCGATCGAATTCATCGTGCAGTACAAGATCAAAGAAGGTCGCGACTTCCTGTTCAATGTGGCCGATATCCATGAGACCATCGGCAAAGCGGCCGAGGCTTCCATGCGGGAAGTGGTCGGCAAGAGCAAGATCGACGAAGCCTTGACCACCGGGAAAGCAGTGATTCAGCAAGATACCACGACGCTGCTTCAGACGATTCTCGACCAATATCACTCCGGCGTGCAAATCGCCGCCGTACAACTCCAAGACGTCAATCCTCCAGAAGCCGTGGCTGCCGCCTTCAAAGATGTCACGAACGCCAAAGAAGACCGGGAAAAGCTCATCAACCAGGCCCAAGGGTATCGCAACGACATCATTCCGAGGGCAAAGGGTGAAGCCGCTGAACTGGTCAACCGGGCAAGAGGGTTTGCCCAGGCGAGGGTCAATCGCGCTCAGGGCGAGGCGAATCGGTTTCTCGCCACCTTGAAGGAGTACAATCAAGCAAAGGACGTCATCAGCAAGCGAATCTATATCGAGACGTTGGAAGAAATCCTCCCCAATATGGAGAAAATCATCATCGAGGGGAAAGGTGGAGAGCGTCTCTTGCCGTATCTTCCTCTGGACCGTCTCTCCAAACCGACATCCATGGCCGGAGCCAAATCTGTCCCTCAATCGGAAATCGAGGAGCCCCGGCCAGAGCCGTCCCCCACGCTGAAATCGAGGGGTTCCCGACCATGACGAAACAGGGATTGGTGATCGCATTTCTGGCTGTGACTGTTGCGTTGTTTGTGCTCGGTGCTTCTCCCCTTTTCGTCGTAGACGTGATCCAGACGGCAATTGTGGTCCAACTCGGCAAACCCGTTCGCAATATTACCGAACCCGGGCTGTATGTGAAAATGCCGTTCGTCCAGGAAGTGACTTACTTCGAGAAACGTTTGCTGGATTACGATTCGAACGCCCAGGACGTCATTACGTCGGACAAGAAGACCCTGTTGCTCGACAACTTCGCCAAATGGCGTATCACTGATCCGTTGAAAGTCTATCAGGCATTCCAAAGCCAGCGAGGCGCACTCCAGCGACTGCACGATATCATCTACTCTGAACTTCGGGTGGAGTTGGGTCGCCACGAGTTGCTCGAAATCGTATCGAGCACGAGAGCCGACATCATGAAGGTGGTCACCGAACGAGCGAAGGAAAAGGCCTCGGTGTACGGCATTGAAATTCAGGATGTGCGGATCAAGCGGGCCGACTTACCGGAACAGAATGAGAAGGCGGTCTTTGCGCGCATGCAAGCGGAGCGGGAACGGCAGGCCAAACAGTATCGCGCTGAAGGGGCGGAAGAAGCGCAAAAAATCCGATCGGAAGCCGAAAAGGATCGGGAAATTATCCTTGCGCAAGCCTATAAAGAATCTGAAGAACTTCGCGGTGGCGGGGATGCCAAAGCGTTTCGCATTTATGCCGATGCTTACCGGCAGGATCAGAAGTTTTTCGAGTTTACCCGCTCGATGGAAGCGTACAAGACCGCCTTCAAAGACGGTTCGACGTTGGTGATGAGCCCGGACTCAGAATTCTTCCGCTATCTCAAGCAGCGCTGAGCTTCAGGAAAGGCCCACAATCTTCCCAGTTGCAGGGTCAAGGTTGATCCGCTCCCCGGCGGGATTTTTGGGCAACCCCGGCATCAGCTGAATGCCCGAGCAGACGGCGGTCACAAAACCTGCTCCGGCTAAGATGCGCAACTCTCGGATCGGAACCGTAAATCCAGTTGGTCTTCCCTTCAGAGCGGGATCGTGTGACAGCGACAGAGGCGTTTTTGCCATGCAGACGGGTAAGCCGCCATACCCCAACGCCTCTGCTGTTTCGATTTGACGTTCAGCCTCCGGTTCAAACGTCACTCCCGCCGCTCCGTACATGCAGATCGCAATGGTCTCGATCTTTTTCTTGATCGGCCAGGACAACTCGTAAAGATGTTTGAAGTGAGCCGGCCTCTCCGATGCCTTGGCGACGGCGGCTGCCAGCTGTTCGGCTCCCTTCCCCCCGTCGGCCCAATGGGTTGAGACTGCCGCATCAGCCGCTCCCATCTTGAGCGACTGTTCCCGAACCCAATTCAATTCATCCTCAGGATCATCCTTGAAGGCATTGACGGCAACAACAACCGGTACCTCATGCGCGAGAACGTTGGCGATATGCTGCCTCAAATTGGCGATTCCCCTCGAGAGTGCTTCCTGATTCGGACCCGTGAGACTCGAAGGCAAGGCAACGCCTGCCCTGGCAACACCTCCACCGCCATGGAGTTTCAGCGCCCGTAACGTCGCCACGACCACCGCCACCGTCGGCGCAAATCCCGACGCACGGCACTTGATGTTAAAAAACTTTTCCGCTCCAAGATCGCTGCCGAAGCCCGCCTCTGTTACCACGAAGTCGGCACATTGAAGAGCAATGGCATCGGATAAGATCGAACAGTTGCCATGCGCGATGTTGCCGAAGGGCCCTGTATGGACGAATGCCGGCGTTCCTTCAAGCGTTTGAACGAGATTCGGCATGAGGGCATCCTTTAGAAGCACGGCCATCGATCCTGCGCAGCCAAGCTCTTCTGCCGTGACCGGCGTACCGGACTTCGTCAGCCCCACGAGTATTCGGCCGAGCCGATTGCGGAGATCCCGCTGATCCTTTGCGAGAGCCAGTGCCGCCATCACTTCTGAAGCCTCGGTAATGACGAATTGCCCCGGCCGTCTGTCTGTTTCTTCTCCCAACAGGATCTGCCGGAGCGCGCGATCACTGATACTCAATGTCCGCGGCCATGTAGTCCGTTGAGGGTCGATCGAGAGCGCATTGCCATGGAACAGATGATTATCGAGGAATGCGGAGAGCAAATTATGGCTGGCAGTCACTGCGTGGGCATCTCCGGTCAAATGAAGGTTGATATCTGCCATCGGAGCGACTTGGGCATGGCCTCCACCGGTCCCTCCTCCCTTCACCCCAAACACAGGACCGAGCGATGGTTGCCTAAGAGTCAGCGCGGCTCGATGCCCCAGCCGCGAGAGCCCCATGGCAAGGCCTATCGACGTCGTGGTCTTTCCCTCTCCCAAGGGCGTGGGGTTGATTGCCGTGATAAGAACATACCGCCCCTTCTGGACAGCCGCCGGACGATCCAGTACTTGTAAAGAGACTTTCGCCTTGTCCCGTCCATAGAGAATGAGTTCTTCGGCATGGATCCCAAGTTGGGAACCGATTTCGACAATGGGACGAAGGGTAGCAGATTGGGCGATTTCGAGGTCGGTCAAGAGAATCTCATCTTGTTTTGCCTAGACTTGCAGAAGGCATGGATGAGAATAGTTTTGACTTTGGAGTTAACAAAAACAGATCGGTAAAACCTCAGATTAGGAGCTGAACCCGCCGTTACTCTAAGATGTATTTGGTGGGATCAAGCGTCTGGCCGTTCAATTTTACCATATAATGCAGGTGAGGACCCGTGGCCAGACCGGTGCTTCCAACAAGCGCAATGACATCGCCACGCTCGACCCTCTGCCCCTCCTTCACCAATGCCTTCGCAAGGTGTCCATAGAGAGTTTCAATTCCGAATCCATGATCTACGCGGACCATGTTTCCAAGCTTAGAATCGTACCCTATGGACGTAATCCTTCCTTGGGCCGGGGCATGGACGGGAGTATTCGGCGCAGCCCCGATATCCAACCCATCATGCCAGGCAGGTTTCTCCGTGAAAGGAGAAACTCTCGGACCAAACCCAGACGTGACCCACCCTTTCACAGGCCAAATCGAGGGCGTCGAGGCCCAGCGAGACGAGCGCTGCTCGGCCGCTTGTGACAGTTCGTCCAGAATGCGTTCCTGCACCGTTGCTTGCTTTGAAAGCCATTCCAGTCCTTCTTTCACTGATGCAACGGCCTGAAGATTATCCTGAGATGACTCTACGCTCCTAGTGGAAGAATGTTCCTGATTGCCGTCGGATATCTGTCTTAAGGTACCAGATAAAGGCGTTGGCTCGCTTCCGGCAGCTATCGTTTCTCTCTCTTCGGAAAGCGGTAGCTCTTCACCACCTCTCCCGTTTGCCATGTCTCCCGTCTTGGGAACTTCAATACCCAGCATGACTCGAAGCCGTTGATTGACCTCATTCATCGCCCCAAGACGCTTCTTTAGGTCATCAACGGCGGTAGAGAACGCCACAGTTTGCTCCCGTGCGCTCATGGCTTCAGCACGGAAAGCCGCCAGCTCCCACACTTCCCCCGTTCTGATGACATAGTGTGAAACGACAAGAAGATCGGCAAGGATGATCACACCCACACAGACCAGCAATCGGCGAAGGAGTTTTTTTGAAAAGCTGAAGCGAATAGGCTTCGCAGTAGATCCTCTGAACACGACAACGGTATAGGCATCGCCGTCTTGAATATTTGTCTGGTTCATATCCTCAATCTCCTGCGCCTACTAATATAATACCTTCCCAGCAAATTACCGATTTGGCCCCCTATTGGTCAACCCTAAAATAGGGGTATCGGTGAGGCGGTTTCAACCACAGCATCTAGGAGGTCTCTCGGAGAACCCACTCAAGGTAAGGGGGGAACCCATTGCTCACCGGGATTGTTATTATTTCCGGCACTTTGTACGAATGGATCTTCCGTATTGTTTCTTCGAGGGAATTGAATTTATCTGAAGTCGTCTTGATGAGCAGTAGTGTTTCCTGATCGCTTACCACCTTTCCTTCCCACCAGTATGTTGATCGCACGGTGGGAATCGTCGAAGCACAAGCAGCGAGGCGAGACCGCACCACTTGGTCGGCAATCTTATCCGCTTCATCTTGGCTTGCTGCTGTAACCATGACAATCACTACATGGATCGGTTGAATCCCCATAGAATGGTCAGGATACCCAAGCGCATCTCTACGATCAACCTGATTCAAAGACCTGACCACCCCATCTCCGCAATGGAGCAACACAGGAGCAACATCTATGCCCAGTCAATGAAGATTCATAATGAGCATTATGCTTATTTACAATGGCTTATGACATAAACCCACTTGAGGCCGTGGCTCTAGAGTGAGCGACTGCATAGCAAACGTGGCAGTCAAACAATTTTTGGGACACGGCGTTCAAAACTGACCTTTCCGGTCATTCCACGGTTGCACTCAATGCCGATCCCATACCTTCTCCATTTTTGCTAACTCCGAGAAGTAATGGGCGAATGTCTTCATTCCCCCTGAGGCCTGACCCCAATCATAGTACTCATTGGGAGCGTGATAGCCATGCTCGGGAAGGCTCAAACCTATGAAGAGGATCGGCACCTTCCATGCTTTCTGCATGGTAACCAACGCACCGATTGATCCGCCTTCCCGCACGAACGCAGGATCGTTGCCGAATCCTGCCTTCACCGCTCGTTTCACACAATCGACATATGGCCCTGCGAAGTCGCCCTTGAATGGATGGAGCATTCCCTGTCTCTCCACCTTCACATCCGAATTTACCTTCGCGACATGCTTCTCCAACAAGGCAAACACTCTCTCAGGCACCTGGCTTGGAACGAGACGCATGCTGATCTTAAGCTCCGCATGACCGGGCACAACCGTTTTTATGCCCTGGCCGTGGTATCCTCCGCTGAGGCCATGAACTTCAAAGGTGGGAGATGCCCAGATCCGTCTCATGACTTCTGTCGGGTCCTGAACTCGAAGTGATCGAAACCCGTAGGCTTCCTTGAAACGTCGTACTTCAAAGCCGGACCTAAGGAAATTCTTGATTTCATCGGCAGTCGGCTCGACCACTTCATCATAGAAGCCCGGAATCTTCACCTTGCCGGTCTTAGCATCAACACACGTGTTCGCCACCTCCATCAATTCGGCCAGCGGGTTACGAGCTGCTCCTCCCGTCACACCAGAATGTGCGTCTTTCTCTCCCGTGCGTAGGATAAGACGCGCGCCGAGCAGGCCACGCAAGCCGTAGGGCACCGCAGGCCGCCCCTTGGCAATCCAGATCGTATCCGACACAACCACGGAATCCGGTCGTGGAATCGCATTGCGGTTTTTAAGCCCAGCGGCAAAATGCGGGCTCCCGATCTCCTCTTCCAGTTCCCATAAAAATCGGATGTTGATCGGCCAACCTTGCTCAATGGCATATTGCGCGGCAAACATCGCCGTGAGTGCCGGGCCTTTATCATCGGTCGCCCCTCGCCCCCGATACAACCCGTTTTTATTCCTAAAGGCGAACGGCGCCTGTTTCCATTCCGGCTCCTGCGCCGGCTGCACGTCCAGATGATTGTAGATTGTGACGGTCGGATACTCGGCCCCTGCGAGCCATCCGCCGGAGACGATAGGATATCCGCCGGATTCTACCACTTGAACCTTGGCATTCATCCCGTCCAAATACTGTCTCGCAAGGTCGGCCATGCGGCGCATGTCGCTTGCACGGGATGAATCCATGCTGATCGACGGCACTTCCACCATCTGCCCCAAGAGATCCTCAAACCTTTGTCGTGACTCCTTTACAAAACTTCTCAGTCGCCGCTCATTCACCATAACAAATGATCCTCCTTGATCAAGAGACGGGGATTATAGCGATCGTGCCCGCCAAGAGAAAGCCGACGAGGGCTTCAAACGAAGAATGATGATAAGATGGCTGCCATCTCCCATGACCATTTCGGCGAGAATCGTCGCTCTTCTCGTAGTCGTTCTGCTTGCATGCATAGGAGCAGACACACCGATATCGGTGTGGGCAGAGGACTCGATCAGCATCCAACAGATACTCGAAGAGCCGCGTGGCTATCATCTTCGGCACGCCACTTTGCGAGGCATTGTACGGGATGTGCAATCACTCGCCCCCTACACAGTGCCTAATGGCGATAACTGTTACGGCGCTTACTTGTTCCGGCTTGAGGACGATGAGGCGACCATTCCGGTGGCAGTATTGGGCATTTGTGGTAGACCAATTATCCGCGATCCGGAAGTCGAAGATGGAGATCGTGTCGAAGTGAGCGCCACGATTCAGGCACCGAGCCATGGAGGGTACTATCTCAGTTTCAAAGGAGTACAAGTAGTGACCGAGCAGGAAGGAGTCGTGCAGGCAGTGGCCGATCGTATTCTTCCGATTGTGGAATAGGGTGGCATTCGGACGCAGCGGGAAAGCTGATGCGAGAATGTAATGTAGCCTGGTCACTGATGTTTCTGTTGTTAGCCGGCTGTGGAGGTAGCCAAGGATTCAATCGGGCTGCGATGACTGAGATTTTGCACGTGGATCTCATCCCCGACCAAAACAATCAGCCTCTCGCCAATCAAGCCTTGCGCCTTTCCTCACCGTTTCGCCTCGGTATCTTTTTCGCCGATCACAACATCCCGGCTGGACAGTCCCTCAGGAAAGTGGAATGGCTAAGCGCGGATAGGGGCCGGTTTCTCCGTGAATTTGCACCATTGCAGGATGAGCACATACTGACGGATACGTTCGTGTTGATGGATGCCACTTTGCGGGGAGAGAACATTCGCGGAATCCGCCAGGCGGGTGCCCGGCATGGAGCCGATATGGTCTTGATCGTAGGAGGCGTAGCCGCCATCGATCGGTACAACAACCGCTCTGCGTGGTTGTATCCGACGATGATCGGCGCTTATTTGGCACCCGGCACCGAAAGTGCCGCGTTAGCCATGGTCACCGGCAGCTTGTGGGCTACGCACTCTGAATGGCACGCGCCCATACAGACAGTCGAAGGAGTATCAAAACTGGTCGGGTCGGCAGTCTTGGTTGATGATACGGCCGCGCTACAAGAGGCGAAGAAGCAGGCGATCCAGTCCCTCTGCAAGCGCGTGGCCGATCAGCTGCAACGCCTCAAATAAGGGCTGCGACACGCACTTTCATCACGGTGAATCGAAGCTCAACAGGACTCCCAGTAACAAGAGGTGCTGTCCTGGTGTGAGGCGAGGAACACCGGGACGGATTTCGCCGTCCTTGAAAAACCCCCCTCCCACCCCGGTTGAATCATCATAACGATGCTCGACTCGCACCACCGTGTTGGTCCATTTGTACGGGAACTTGTACTCGACCGTGGATGTGATGGCTTTCACGAATTGCTCGGCTCCTGTCCACCGGCCGTTCCGATCCCAGTAGAACTCAGGTCGCACCGCCGCAGACCAAGGACCGGTGATATGCCATCTCCCGACCATGTTGCCTCCCATGGCGAACGTACGTGGGCTGCCGGGCTGACCGACAATGCTTTCGGTTCCGATATCAAAGGACGCCGCCACCGTCACATCGTCGCCTTTCCATTCTAGGATGTGATTTCCGTACAGACGCCAGAATTCCAGAGACGTATCTGTCTGATCCGGACCTCCATAGATGGTTTGTGTGAGGGTTAATCTTGGCGTAGCTTTTAAGGCCCATCTTCCACCGTAACTGGGGAGGTCGTTCGGACGGGATAGATGATAGTATCCATTCACGACAAAGACAGTGACTGTGAAATCGTCGTTGATAGGATACTGAGCATTCACACCGAACATCATGTAGGGCGTATTGTCCGCGATCCACGATCTCGTATAGTTGATGTTGTCTTTTGCATAGAGAGACTCGTATCCCATCAGGCTGTTGAACAAGCCGGCAGTGACCAGCATCCCCTTTCCGACCGGAGCCAGATACGACACGTTTGCTCGGTGCACATGCCTGAGCACATCGGCTCCATCGACTCGTCTTTCACCCACCAAAAAAGCGAACTCTTCTGAGTCTCGACCACCTTGGAAGCCAAGCTCCATCCCCCAGCGTGAAGACACGCTCGCGTCCTTTCGCACATACGCCAGTCCCATGTTGGGCGACAGCTCGTTATGGTGAAATGCTGTGGTGCGACTGCGCCAGAGATGGTTGTCGGGAAAATTGAAATTGCCGATGTAACTCACGTCCACATAAGCCCCATAGTGCCAGTCGGTTGTAGCGGCTTCTGTGAGATGGTTTGCATCAGGCATGGATGTCATGGGTTCTTTTAATACCTGGTTCGATTCTTGAGCCACACAGACAGGCACCGTCGCGAATAGCCCCAAGGCGATTAAAAGCCGGTTGATATGCTTGCGCCATCCGCGGCCATGATTGACCGCCTTCGCGTTGCCCATAAATGGATATGCAGCGTCTCCTTGCCTCATAATGACCCTTACAAAATATAATAGACCGACTCCCAAGCCCGACTCACAAACTATACTTCGTCAGATATCAAAACTGGATAAAAACCGGCCAGGCGAGCATCAAGAAATCATGAAGAAGAGTGAGGTCATTCTGTCCGAAGCCGATACCCGACTCCCAGCTCTGTCATAAGATAACGGGGATGCGCCGGATTGCGTTCCAATTTATTTCTCAATTGGCGCATATAGACCCGCAGGTAGTGCCCTTCATCCACATGAAGCGGCCCCCAGACCTCTTTTAACAGTTGCCGGTGCGTCATCACCCTGCCTGCATATCGGATCAACGTCGTGAGCAGCTTGTATTCGATCGGTGTGAGGTGAACTTCCTTCTCTGAAACAAACACCTGCCGCCGATCGATATCCACCTTCAGATCACCGAGCACAAACACCGATTCGCCGCCGTCAACAGGTCGAGAAGCATGGCGAAGTGCCGCTCGCATCCGTGCTATGAGTTCGTTCACTCCGAACGGCTTCGTGATATAGTCATCGGCGCCGAGATCGAGCGCCGCGACTTTCGCCTGCTCCTGGTCACGAGCAGACAGTACGATGATGGGCATAGTGGTCCATTCCCTTATCTGGCGAATCACCTCGTTTCCTTCGAGATCGGGTAGTCCTAAGTCCAGCAAGACGAGATCCGGATTCCTTGCTTTAGCTTCTGTGAGCCCATCCTTGCCGGTCACGGCTTCATGGAGCCGGAAACCATGTGCGGGCAAGGTTGTCCTGAGAAACCGACGAATTTCCGGCTCGTCTTCGATCAAGAGTAAAGTTAAATCCTGTGACATGAGACTTCTCGGACTGGGCTACCAGACTTCGGATGAAGCCGGCGCTCACCGAACTTCTGCTTGCTCCATTTCGACGGCCGGCTGCGTCTCCGGTAGCGGAATGGTGAACCGAAATATGGCACCGCCCCCCGACCGGTTCTCCGCCCAAATGCGGCCGCCATGCGCTTCCACAATCCCGCGACAAATAGTCAACCCGAGGCCGACTCCCCCTTCTCCTGCAGTTTTATCGCGATAGAACTTATCGAAGATACGGGATTCCTCCCCGGAAGGGATTCCCACTCCACGATCGGCAACCTCGACGATGACTTGGTGATCGTCAGCCGACGCAGACAGATCAATCGTGCTTCCCGGCGGGGTATACTTTACAGCGTTCTCAACAAGATTAATCATTACCTGTTCCAAGAGCACTCCGTCGACAAATATCAGCGGCAGATCAGCCGGAAAACTCGTATTGACGGTATGGTCGTGCAATCGTCCCTCCAATCTAGCGAGTGCCGCACCGGCTACTTCATCAATTGGATGCCACTCCCTGCTGAGCTGCACCGCTCCTGCCTCAATGCGCATCATGTCGAGCAGGTTCTTCAGCAAACGGTCCAGACGATCAGCCTCTCGACAGATGGATCGAGCGAGATCCTTCCGAGCAGCGGCATTCAGCTCGTCTTCCGCCAAACTGCTGGCGGCGCCGCTGATGGTAGCGAGCGGCGTTCGCAGGTCGTGAGACACCGAACTGAGAATAGCATTCCGCATGCGCTCCGTTTCCGCCCGCACATGGGCCTGTTGAGCTTCATCGGATAAACGAGTCCGTTCGATCGCCAAGGCCACCTGATTCACCAGAGATTCGAGCAAGTGAAGTTGCTCGGGGTCAAGTAAGAGTCCTAGGTCTTGTGGCCGGACTGCGACAACCCCGATCGCTCCGGATGATCCGACCAAGGGCAGGTACAGCGCACTGGCTCCCGGCAGCGTATCGGTCCCGAGCCCGGCTCGCTCATTGTGGTCGAATACCCATTGAGCCACACCCGTCTCCTTTGGGTCCAACTCAAAAAACAGGAGTTCCCCGCGTTGCAGCTGCACTCGTTTGTCCGCATCCGCGAGGAAGACGGCAACTTGAGCGTCAAACGCGTTACGGAGATGCTTGACTGCGAGTTGCGCCAGCATGCCGGTTCCACGATGGATGGCGAGATCTCGACTCATGGCATAAAGCACTCCCGTGCGTCTTTCTCGGTAGCGCGCCAGCTCGGCTTGCTGTTGGAGCCGCACGGCGAGGTTGCTGATGACCAAAGCCACCGCCAGCATCACGCCGAAGGTCAATAGATATTGGATATCGGAGACGGCAAAGGAAAAATGCGGCGGGGCGAAAAAGAAATCGAACGTCGCCACGCTCAGGACGGAAGCCGCGACCGATGGTCCGCGCCCCCAGCCGATCGCAACGGCGACGACGGCGATCAGATACATCATGATCAAATTCGCCGTCGCGAAGTAGGGAAACATCAACCAATCGACCGCCGTCGCAATCAATACTCCTGCCAAGGCGTAGGCATATCCTGAGGGATCGCCGGTACTTCGGAGGGTACGGCGCACCAGCGGTTGCCCCTCACCGGCCGCTCCCGTAATGACGTAGATATCGATCTCTCCGCTTTGATGGACGAGTTCCGAGACGACCGACCCAAACACCCATTCCTTCCACCAAGACCTGACCGGTTTCCCGACAATAATCTTCGTCGCGTTTCGGCTCCGCGCGTAATTCAAGAGTTCCTGGGCGACGTTCTCGCCGCTGAGCGTGACGGTTTCGGCCCCAAGCTGCTCTGCCAGTCTCAGTGTTTGTACCAGGCGATCCCGTTC
This sequence comes from Nitrospira sp., assembly GCA_024998685.1. Classification (GTDB taxonomy): domain Bacteria; phylum Nitrospirota; class Nitrospiria; order Nitrospirales; family Nitrospiraceae; genus Nitrospira_D. The sequence goes on along the minus strand of JACOEH010000044.1, from coordinate 23,481 downwards.
GGATTGCGGCAAGCCAAGATGCCGAGGAAGCTGCACGTAGACCGCAATCCATTTGGCATGAAGGTCCGCCGCCATTTGGCGCGCAGCCCGGATCAGGCGCGGACCGCGTGACTTCATGTTGACGCACACCATGATGGTTTCCGCCGCAGGCCAGGTTCGCACGACCGCGTGGTCGCGCCGATAAACCTCCATCTGCTGGTCGACCCGCTCGGCCGTACGGCGCAAGGCGAGTTCACGAAGCGCGATCAGATTGCCTTTGGCGAAGAAATTATGAATCGCATGCTGAATCTGTTCCGGGACATACACCTTCCCGTCTTTGAGCCGTTGAAGCAGGTCGTCGGGCGGTAAGTCGATCAGTTCCACATCATCCGCGCGTTCAAGTACGGAGTCTGGGACGGTCTCACGCACTCGCACGCCGGTAATCTGCGCGACCACATCGTTCAAGCTTTCTATGTGCTGTACATTCACTGTGGTGTACACCGTGATGCCGGCTTTCAATAATTCCAATACATCCTGCCATCGTTTGGTATGGCGCAGACCCGACGCGTTGCTGTGCGCAAGTTCGTCGATGAGAATGATGGTGGGACATCGCGCGAGAGCCGCGTCGAGATCGAATTCCTGCAGCACGGTACCGCGATACTCCACCGCACGACGCGGAACCTCCTCCAGTCCATTCACCAAAGCCTGGGTTTCCACGCGACCATGCGTCTCCACGATACCGATGACAATATCCACCCCGTCGTGCCGCTGCTGGTGCGCTGCTTCCAACATCGCATAGGTCTTCCCTACGCCGGGATTGGCACCGAAAAAGATCTTCAGTTTCCCTTCCACCCGACGGGCTTCGTCTGCCTGTACACGTTTAAGCAGCGCATCGGGATCCGGGCGTTGCGTATCCATTACTGATGTGTATTCCAGGTTACAGGGATGCTCGAACAATGCTTGGACTAAGGGACGGTTCTTGGTCTACGGGATCAGCACCTTCCCCGCCAATTTTACGTCACTCAGATCGGCTTCGGAAATGCTCATGGCTTGGCGGCGGGACCTTGAAGAGGGCGGCGCACCTTGTCTCTTGGCGGCAGCCATTTCCACAACAGCCAGATCAAGAAAGCCATTGCCCAGAGCGTAATCAGAAATAAGATGAGCAGTAACACCAAGCACCTCTTCCAGTATCCGGTGTTTCAACGAGGAATTGGCTTAGCGAATCAACGAATCGAGCGCCAGATTCAATTGCAGAAGATTGACTTTCCGTTCTCCTAGTAATCCGAATTGGCGTTCTTCTGTATGCGTGACGATAAGCGTTTGTACGATGGCCTCATCCAGGCCTCGCGCACGGGCTACTCGTTTCGCTTGGTACAGGGCGGCTGCCGGACTGATGTGGGGATCCAGCCCGCTTCCCGAAGCGGTGACCAGGTCGACCGGTACAGACAAATCGTTGCCTGGATCTGCGGCTCGTAAGGCGGCCACCCTCGCTTTGACTGCCTCGATAAGCGCCGGATTGGTAGGACCGAGGTTCGACCCTCCCGACGCAGCGGCGTTGTAGGGAAACGGCGCAGTCGCCGATGGACGGCCCCAGAAATACTCCGGTTTGTCGAAGTACTGCCCAATCAACTTGGACCCGACCGCCTTGCCTTCGCGCATGATCAAGTTGCCGTTTGCCTGGTCTGAGAAAAACACTTGGGCCAGCCCCGTGACCGCCAGCGGATAAATCAGCCCCGTCAAGACAGTCAGAAGCACCAGCATGGTCAGAGCCGGTCTTATTTGTTCTTTCATAGTTCTCCTGTCTTCTAGAGACCGTCGTATCCAGGTTAAACAAGATGCAAGGCCACCAGAACCATATCGATCAGTTTGATGCCGACGAAGGGCACCACCATACCTCCCAATCCATAGATCAGGAGATGCCGCCGCAGCAGCAATTCTGCTCCAATGGGCCGATACTTGATGCCTCGTAGCGCAAGCGGGATGAGCGCGATGATGATCAACGCGTTGAAGATGACCGCTGAGAGGACGGCGCTCTGGGGAGTCGCCAATTGCATCACGTTCAGTGTATTGAGCGCCGGATAGGTCGTAGCAAAGGCCGCTGGGATGATTGCGAAGTATTTGGCCACATCGTTCGCGATACTGAAGGTCGTCAATGCGCCGCGAGTCATGAGCAATTGTTTGCCGATTTCCACGATTTCGATGAGCTTTGTAGGGTTAGAATCCAGATCGACCAGGTTGCCCGCCTCTTTTGCCGCCTGGGTCCCTGTGTTCATTGCGACGGCGACGTCAGCCTGCGCCAGGGCCGGCGCATCGTTTGTTCCATCTCCGGTCATGGCGACGAGGCGGCCTTCGGATTGAAGATCACGGATTAATTTGAGCTTGGCTTCCGGGGTGGCCTGCGCAAGGAAATCATCCACACCGGCTTCCGCCGCCACGGCCGCGGCTGTTTGCGGGTTGTCGCCGGTGATCATGACGGTCTTGATGCCCATCCGGCGCAGCTCAATAAATCGTTCCTTAATCCCACCTTTGACGATGTCATGCAGCGCTATTACCCCCAATACCTTAGCCTTTTCAGCCACCACTAGGGGCGTTCCTCCTTGCCTCGCAATCGTCTCGACATTCAGCCGGACAAATTCAGAAAAGTGTCCTCCCTGCGAAATCACATAGGCTTCGATTGCATCCGCTGAGCCTTTACGGATCTGCCGTCTCTCTAGGTTGACCCCGCTCATCCGCGTCTGGGCAGTAAAGGGCATAAATGTGGCGCCCATCTCATGGATGTCTCGGGCGCGTAGTCCATACTTCTCTTTGGCCAGGACGACGATGCTGCGACCCTCCGGTGTCTCGTCGGCCAGCGATGAGAGTTGGGCGGCGTCGGCCAGCGCCTGAGCGTCTACTCCCTCCGCCGGAAGGAAGGCGGTCGCCTGACGGTTCCCGAGCGTGATGGTGCCGGTCTTATCCAGCAGGAGGACATCCACGTCCCCCGCCGCTTCAACGGCCTTCCCCGACATCGCGATGACGTTGGCTTGCACCATGCGGTCCATGCCGGCAATTCCGATGGCTGAGAGGAGCGCCCCGACGGTGGTCGGAATCAGGCAGACTAAGAGCGCGACCAAGACGGTGACAGTGACCGGTGTCCCCTGCCCCATGGCTTGCACGCTATACAGAGAGAACGGCAACAGGGTCACGGTGGCCAACAAGAAAATGATCGTTAGGGCTGCGAGCAAAATCGTCAGAGCGATTTCATTCGGCGTTTTCTGGCGCTTAGCTCCTTCTACCATCGCAATCATTCGATCCAGGAAGCTTTCTCCTGGACTGGCTGTGACACGAACGATGAGCCAGTCGGATAGAATCTTCGTGCCTCCCGTAACGGCGCTGCGGTCGCCGCCGCTTTCTCGAATGACGGGTGCGCTTTCGCCGGTAATGGCACTTTCATTCACCGAGGCCACGCCTTCTATGATCTCGCCATCGGCGGGGATGAAATCTCCCGCCTCCACCAGGAATACGTCTCCTTGCTTGAGTTGATTCGCTGACACCACGCTGAACGTATCGCGCCGCTGGAACTGTCGGTTCCATACGGCATAGTGCTCGATTCCAGGATTGACGGCGCCAAGCCTCTTGGCCGTGAGTTCCCGGCGCGCACGCCGGAGCGAATCGGCCTGCGCTTTGCCGCGACCTTCCGCCATGGCTTCCGCAAAGTTGGCAAACAGGATGGTGAACCAGAGCCAGAGAGCAATGGCAAAAATGAACCAAGTCGGCGCCTCCCCTGCTCCGGCTATCGCCTGCAAAAACAGAAGAGTCGCCAAGATACTTCCTATCCACACCACGAACATGACTGGGTTCTTGACTTGATGACGGGGATCAAGCTTGACGACGGCGTCGCGGCACGCCAGGCGCAACACTGCGGCGTCGAAAAGAGACTGGGACTTGTGTGCTGTTGCCGGCGTACTCATTGTGTGTGGCACCTTACGATCCCCTTATCATCAGCTCCTCAACGATCGGCCCCAAGGCAAGAGCTGGTAGAAACGTGAGCGCGCCGACCATCACGACGACACTGATCAAGAGCACCACGAACAACGGGGTGTGAGTCGGCAAAGTCCCAGGACCGGCCGGCACCAATTTTTTGCGAGCCAAGGCGCCTGCGAGCGCCAGGATCGAGATAGCCAGCCAGAAGCGGGATATCAACATCGCAATGCCGCCCGTGAGGTTGTAAAAGGGAGTGTTCACATTGAGCCCGGCAAATGCACTGCCGTTGTTGTTGCCCTGGGACGTATAGGCGTAGAGAATCTCACTGAACCCATGAGAACCGGGGTTAAAGATAGAGGATCGGCCTGTTTCAGTGCTGATCGCAAGGGCGGTGAAGCTTAAGACGATGATGGGCATGATGAGGATGAGCAGCGCGGCCATCTTCATCTCATAGGGCTCGATCTTTTTGCCGAGATATTCCGGTGTCCGTCCGACCATCAATCCTGAGATAAACACTGCGATGATCGCGAAGACGATCATGCCGTACAGCCCAGATCCGACTCCGCCGAAGACCACTTCGCCGAACTGCATGAGGAACAGCGGCACCAGTCCGCCCAGCGGCGTATAGGAGTCGTGCATGGAATTCACCGCTCCATTGGAGGCGGCAGTTGTAACCACCGACCACAAGGCCGAGCCGGTGATGCCGAATCGTGTCTCCTTCCCTTCCGTATTCCCTCCGGCCTGACCGGCTTGGGACAGTTGATCGACTCCCGCAGCAGTCAGGAGCGAATTACCGCTTTGCTCAGCGGACAGTCCGATGGCCACAAAAGGTAGAAGAAGAATCATCATGGCCATGAGCAGAGCCCAGCCCTGGCGAGTATCATCCACCATCACGCCGAAGGTGTAACAAAGTGAGGCAGGGATAAGAACCATGGCCAGGACTTCCAAAAAATTGGTGCATGGGGTCGGATTTTCGAACGGATGCGCGGAATTGGCGTTAAAAAAACCGCCGCCGTTCGTGCCGAGTTGCTTGATGGCGATCTGGGAAGCGGCAGGTCCTACTGCGAGGACCTGCTCTGTAGGCTTAATTTTGGAGTTTCCTTGTTCATTCATCACTGGCTGTAGCAGGGTCGCTGTTTGATATGAATCAAATGTCTGGACCACGCCTTGAGACACCAACAGAAGAGATAAAAGCAGAGAAAGCGGCAGAAGAATATAGAGTGTGCTACGGGCCAGATCGCTCCAGAAATTCCCGAGCGTCGTTGATGTATTTCGGCTCAAGCCCCGTATCAACGCAACGAGCACTGCCATTCCTGTTGCGGCGGAGACGAAGTTTTGCACGGTCAGGCCGAGCATCTGCGTGGGAGAGATCAACGTCGTTTCACCGCCATACGCTTGCCAGTTCGTATTGGTCACGAAACTCGCCGCTGTGTTGAAAGCCAGATCGGGTGCGACCCCACCAAGGTTGGCCGGATTGAGGGGCAAAAGACTCTGCAGACGCTGCAAGCCATAGAGAAAGAAGAACCCCACTGCATTGAAGAGCAGCATTGCTGCCCCATAGTTCTTCCAGTTCATCTCCTTGTCTGGTCGAACTCCGCAGAGTCGATACAAAGCCCGTTCCACGGGACCAAGGAGACAGTCCAAGCCAACGGGTTTGCCCTCATAGACCCTCGCCATGTACCAGCCCAGTGGTTTCACGAGAGCCAGCAGCACACCAACGAACACGAGAACTTGGACAACGGCATTCATGGTCATCAGAACCACTCCGCCTTCAGCAACGCGACCACGAGATAGATCAGGAGTCCCGCCGACACCATTCCGCCCAGCACGTACATTGCGTTCATTTTTATTTCTCCCTTAGACGATCTAAACCGAAAATCAGCCAACCGGAGAGCAGAAAGAACGCGACCGACAGCGCGATGATGATTATCTCCATGGGGAAGTTACCTCCTTTGGAAAGCACTCTACAAAATGCGCCATAAAAATGGCGTCAAAATGGTCGGCTTCGTCGTCAAGAAGAGATTAAAATCGGCGGGAAAGAGGCGCGTTATGAAATGAGATAGGTTAGGTGGACAGCCGACGATAGTGACGCAGTAAGAGCGCGCCTCCCCAGAGAAAGGCGCCCAGCATCAGAAGAATTCCGAGATTGTATGTGAGGTGAGCCAACCGATGATCCCATTCCAATAAGTTCAGCATCGTCAGAATGTTGTTCCAGTCATGCCCGTCAGTCTCCTTCCCGGTGACCCCACCGATCAGCATGAGATCTAGGGCTCGCGCATCGTTGATGTACGGCGCGATATCCATCAGACTCTCAGCCGTCCACCACAATGACACGGAGGCCCCGAATGGATCGCGCGTTTTCACAAGGAATGTCCCGAGACAGATGACCGGCATGAGAATCTGGCCGAGGCTTCCTCCCAGGATGGTCATGAAACGACCGAACGGAATGAACATCACATGTCCGGCTTCATGAAAAGGCAGATTGATCAGATGAAGAAACGACTCGCCGGTGTAGTTCGTTTCCAGGGGCGTGACGATGAACTTCCACCCCCACCACACCATGGCCGCAAGCACGGCTGCTCGACCGTAAAAGGTCATTGAATTGGTCGTTGTATCCGATTCAAACAACCACCGTTTGGTCGTCATCAACCATTCAGACTTTCTCCTCGACGGTTGGTGTGATGTATGGCGAGCCGTTATGGCAGCCGGTCGGTATTTGACAAAAATAATGCCGCACTTTCCACACTCCTCCGCCTCATCCAGCCGTTGGGCATGGCATTTCGGACAGCTGGTCGCTGGTTCACCGGTTGTAAGCATGTCTCTACTGTAGGATCGCGCGTGGATTCGGACAAGGAAATCAAAAGAACAATGCGGCGGGGAGCGAACGGACACGACAATGGACCCGATTCCGCAGTTGAACGGTGGCGATTGCGAGCGAGCGATGAGAAACCCTCCAAGATGGGAAGATGGTACGGTCGTGGAAGAGAGGGTCATGCCGAGGAGACGGGCATCCAGGCGTTCCGGACTTTCTGGATTCCCGCTTGAAGCACGCGGGAATGACGAAAGGGACAATGGTCGACTGCGGAATCCTGGATTATGCTGCGATCACCTTGCGGATCAGGTCTTTTAGTTCGATCACCGGATTTTCAGGCTTCTCGAACAAGCGGCTTGCACCAAGCAGCTCAATGCCGACCAACTTTTCTCCCGCAGCAAAGTCGAGTGCAATCTCGTCCGTCAGTCGTACGTTGCGGCACTGAAAGTTGCCCTCTTGGAGGCGGATATACATGGCATCGGCCTCCTTATCATACTCGATCTTCACAGATTGCCTCCCTTCTCAGAAATAGAAGGTATAGACAGACAGTCATGACGACAATCCGATCGGCTTCCTCATCGACTACCGATGCAATTTGCTGCACTCGATAATACCGCCCATCCCACTCGAGGTGGAACTCCAAATTGAGCCGGTACCGGTAGAGGACGCCGGTCAGCCTTCTCTCCGTTCGCCTCACCTTGCGGTGATTCTCGATCCTACATAAGGCTCAGGTCTTGTGATATGGTACCCGCTGTGCAGAACAACCCTCTTTCTTTCTCGCAAGGTGAGTTCTCACCGATCAGCAGTTGGCAGAAGTGAAAGAATACCTGTGATCTCATATATTCACTTTTGCCGTTCGACAGGCCCTATCGCTATGATTCTTACGAAGGCCTCCCCGCCTCAACAGAGAAGGTAAGGTGACGAGAGACACCGGCCGGCAGGTCCAAATGGTCAGCACGCTCCACCCCATTTTTCTCAGAGCCCTTCGCTGACGTTCATCCCGCTGCATATTCTTTTCTATTTTTCTCATCCAGAACGACTTATTGCTGCTCGGTAGAGTCGCCCTCTTACAGTTCTTATGGCCGTGCCAAAAGCAACCGTTTACAAACAACACCGTCTTTGTGCTTGCTAAAACAACATCGGGTGAACCCGGTAGATCCTTCCTATGTCGCTGTGGTTTATACCCCAGTCTTTTCAGCAACATCACGAGCCGGATTTCAGGAGAAGTATGCCTTCCCTTGATCCTAGCCATTATTTCTGAACGCTTTGTCTTGGTGAAAACGTCAGCCACAGTCCCTTTCCTGTGACCACTAAGCCGGAGCGGACTAATGTATCAGAGATGATCGATAAGAACTTCCGCGATCCTCTTGCCTAACAAGGGAGGAACCGCATTACCGATCTGTTTAGCAATCTCAATCTTGGTTCCTGTGAACTTAAAGCTATCCGGAAAAGATTGCAGGCGGGCAGCTTCCCGGTGAGTTATCGGCCTATGTTGAATCGGGTGCAGGTATCGCCCCTTCTCAGGCTTAAAAAATTCAGTTCTTATTGTGAAGGCAGGCCGATTCTCCCACAAACGGCCGAACAGATCTGTCCCACCTGATTTCTTTCTAATCCAACACTCAGGCGTTAAATCAGGTCGCCTCTTTTGAAGATCAAATCGATTGCCGCCTTCAGGGACACATCGATATCGAGCGAGACTCTGTTTGGTGGGTGTCCGACCGAAATGTAGATCAAGAGGAGGCAGGATATCCCCCGCTCGCAGTTCAATCCCTTCCGGCACAGGCAGATCATAAATGGCTCGCTTCACTGTTTCCCAAGGCAACATACCATTCTGAAACAGAGTAGGATTCTTTTGCGGATTACAATGCGTGGGAGTCGGGAGGGAAAGCAGCCCTAACCGACTAGCCAAAACGATTGCACGTTTTCTGCGCTGCGGCACTCCATAGTCGGCTGCATTCAGAACGCCCGATGTCACAAAATACCCCATCGCCTCAGCATGCTCCCTTATGGATTCAAATTCAGCCGAGGATAGCAACTCGGGAACATTTTCCATCACAAACGCAACGGGATTTATTCGACGGACGACTTCCATGAAGGCCATCCACAACTGCTTTCTGGGATCACCTTCGCGCTGTTTATTCAGCGGGCTGAAACCCTGGCACGGAGGTCCACCAATCACAATCTCCGCTTCCGGAAATTTGAAAGATCCATTCGCCAGGATGTCGTTAATATCGCCGTGCAGACAGTGATCTCCAAAGTTTGCGTTATAAGTCTTTGCCGCATACGCATTAAAATCATTTGCAAAGACCGGTTGAAATCGTTCGGTCTGACACATTCCCAAGGTAAATCCACCCGCGCCCGCGAAAAGGTCGATGACTCTAAACTTCCTTTTTCCGTAAGACGATATGCTCTCAGCAACAGCGAAACCGCCTTGGGTTAATTTTCCGAAAGAGTGCCTCAGTAAGGCATGCGCCTCATCGGGATACCGACGTAAAATCCGACTAATGTCAGGAGGGACTTTGACTTGCTCACGGCCGCCGAGTTTCTTTGCCATCTTGATCTCGATTGCGCGCGAATTGGAATCAGTGATAGGTTACGCGCGCCCTTGACGGCACAGTATATTGAGTTGTTTTTCCAAGTCAACCTCAATATATAGAATAACCTAACGTGACTGAAATGGACGCCATAATTACCGAATCACGAAAGGCCTTCTACAAAGCACTCGTAAATGTGCTCCTAATCGATACGGCTGGAGTTCCTTCGAATGCCGACAAAGATAATCCTCTGAGTGTCCGAATCGCCTCCGGTATTGCGAAGCTTATCGAAGCCGAATCCAGAGGCACGCGACTTGCGGCGCAAGCTTCTGGGAGCAAATTCGAGGAAATCTGCCGAACCTTTCTAACCAACACTTTCTTACGATTAAAACATCTTCGACCAGGACAATGGAAAATTGCCAGAGTTCCTGGCCGTTCTCGATTGGCATTGGCTTCATATGAGCAATACTCGCACCTCACTGCAATTGCTGAAGCCGCCAAGAACAACCGACAGCTGGCTGCTGCGATCGGAAGCGATTATCTCATCGCCCCGGACATAGTTATAAGTAGAGAGCCGGAAGAGGATGCCGTTATTAACGAACCTGGTCAGCTTGTCGATGACAAGTCAGTAAAATTATCCGCCCTGAGAAAAAGCAATAAATGCTTGCCGACGCTTCACGCGAGCATTTCATGTAAGTGGACGATAAGGAGCGATCGAGTCCAAAATGCCCGATCGGAAGCCCTGAATTTAATAGGAAACCGCAAGGGCCACTTGCCTCACGTAGTCGTGATAATCGGAGAACCTCTTCCTAGCCGGATTGCATCCATAGCGTTGGGGACCGGAAACATTGATTGCGTTTATCACTTTGCCTTGGACGAGCTCAATGAAACTGTTCATAAATTGAAAAATGAAGAAGGAACGAAAGAAACCCTGCAGACAATGATTGAAGGCAAGCGTCTTAAAGATATCAGCGATCTTCCGCTCGACCTTGCGCTATAACCGTCTGACCCATGAGTACTTCGGCATCAACTCGAGTGGAGTCACAAATTGGTTCAGATCGAATCATGCAGATAGTCATACGGACGGCTTCGATACTCCGACTACACGAAGCGGTCGAGACTACACAAAGGGGTTGGGAGTCTTTGAGTTGAGCTCACGGATCAACTCAAAATGGGCCGGGAATCGTTGTTCTGCCCTTGACGGATCGCCCCATAGCCGGATAGCCGGTGTCCGCGTACATCGTTCGACACCCGGCAGCAGCGACGAACCTGCTAGTGGAAGGAAAACGGCACCGGCGCAAAGGTGACGACAAAGACTCCAAACGCAATCCACCCGACGATCGTCCGGTTGCGACCCAACGGCACATGAGGATCCATGACAGGAGGATGGCCCACCCCCCACAATCCCGCCATGAAGGCCCACAGGAACCAGCCCGACCAGCCATAGAATCCTAAGATCAACAAAATGGGCAGAAAAGCAAGCGCCATCGTCCGCTGTCGCGGGCCCCATAAGGCATAGGCGACATGGCCACCGTCGAGCTGACCGATTGGAAGAAGATTAAGCGAGGTGACAAAGAGCCCGAACCAAGCGGCAAAGCCGATCGGATGGAGCACGACGTCAGCCTCCGGCGGTAATGGGCCGATCACTATCCACGACATGAACTGCAGTAACAAGGGCTCGCCCAGGTGCAAGCCATAGGTAGCCGTTCGATCCACGACGGTGGAGAGATTGAGACCGACGATCAGCGCAACGACGGCGACCACAAAGCCCGCCAAGGGACCGGCGACTCCGATGTCGAACAAAGCGCGGCGACTCAGAATCGGACCCCGCATGCGGATGATGGCGCCGAACGTCCCGATGAAGTGTGGCGGCCCGGGAATGAACAGCGGCAAAGAAGCGGGAACGCGGTGGATTTTAGACAACAGATAATGTCCGAACTCATGCGTCGTGAGGATAAAGAGCAACGCTCCCGCAAAGGGGATTCCTCGCCAAAGGGTCTCAGGAGAGGTCAGCAGAAAATTCAGAGGGCCGCGCACCGGACCGGTGTAGGCTTGGTAGGCGCCTGCCCACAACGTGGTGAAGACCGTCATGAGAAAGAGGACGATCGGCAAGGTCCATTTGGAGAAAGACGACGGTTCTTGGTCGGCATCGCTCTCTAGCTGGTCCGCCGACGGTGGAACCCGCTCTTCGCCCGCTTCCACGACGAGACCTCTTTCGAGATCACGATGTTCCTGACGTCCCAATCCATTCATGTGTTCCTGGCTATTGAATCGCCCCAAACGGATTATGATCGAGTTCTTCCTCAACGGTTGTGGCAGGGCCATGTCCTGGCAAGAGGCGATAATCGAGTGCGAGAGTCAGCACACGGCGGCGAACCGAATTGAGATGGGTCGAATACAACTCCTTGGGATTGGACCGGCCGATTGATCCGGCGAAGAGGGTATCCCCGACAAAACAGACGGGGTGTTGTGCATCATCCAGCTGATAACAGATGCCGCCCGGCGTATGACCCGGTGTCGTCATACATCGGACTGCCCGGCGTCCGACCGGGATAGACGATCCATCCGTCGGCGCAACCAGCAAGTCCGTCCTCGGCCTCCAACTCAGCAAACTCTCATCTTCGGGACCAAGATAGACCGGAACTTCGCGATGGCTCAGGATCTGATCGATCCCATCCGCATGGTCCGCATGGCCATGTGTCAGACAGATACCGACAAGGCGCATCCCTCGTCGACGAAGCAGATCGATCATTGCGGAGGCGTTATAGGCGGTGTCGACCAGCAACGCCTCACCCTCATCATGCACAACGTACCCCTGTACACCATATCCGTTAATAGACCCATGCACCATCTCCACCCAAGGCGGCATGCGTTGGGCCACGGGTTCCCACTTATCGATGGCGATTTGCTCGAGCGGCTCGGCTCGCAGACTCAAGGCCTTTGCCAGCGCGCGCACCTCTGCACGATCCCTCGGCTGATCGCCGCGTTCCAGCGCCGTAATATCGCCGCCGGGCAACCCCGTCATCTTTGCAACATCCCCGACCGAGAGCCCTTGGCCGGTGCGCGCTTTTTTCAGAATGTCGGGAAAATCATCTTCGAGCGGCATGAATAAGCCAAGAGCGGAGAGTGCTTTCTCCGCTTCATCCTTCCGGACTGAGTTTGATTTCTTTCACGTCTCCAAACGTCGCAAGGGCCTTCGGCAAGGCCTCCCCTGATCCGACGGCGACGATCTTCAATTGATCCGGGCGCAAATGTTTCTTGGCCGCCGCCAGGACGTCTTCCTTGGTCAGCTGCACGACCCTGTCGCGCAGCTGTTGGAGAAAGTTCTTCGGCAGCCCATCATACTCCAACTCAATCAACCGGCTGACGATGGCCGACGGGCTGGAAAAGGAAAACACGAACGAATTGACGTACGCTTCTTTCGCTTCCGCAAGCTCGGCATCGCTCACCGGCTCAACGCGCATTCGTTCGATATTCGCGACAAACCGCTCGATCACTTCCTGGGTGGAAATCAATTTGGTTTCCGCCCGCATCAGCCAGACACCTTGATCGTGCGTTCCCGTATTGAGTCGGCTGCCGACGGAATAGGCCAATCCCCGTTTCGACCGCACATCGTTGAACAGGCGGCTGCGGAACGAACTCCCGCCCAAAATATCGTTCGCGACGGCCAATGCGACATAGTCGGGATCGTTCTCCTTGATCGAGAGATGTCCCACCCGGAGATGGGTCTGCGAGGTGTCTTTCCCGACGAACCTGACGACCAATCCAGGCGACTCCGCTTCCGATACATCGGGAATCTTCAACTCCGGCACAGTGCCCTTCTTCCAATCCCCAAACATGTTGCGCAGCAAACCCCGCATCTCGTCCGACTTGAAATCTCCCGTCACACCAAGGAGCATCCCGTTCGGGTGAACCGTGTTGCGATGGAACGTCACGAGGTCGTCCCTCGTGATGCGTTTGATCGAATCCACCGAACTTTCTCGAGCGCTCGGATGAGCAGGCCCATAGAGCATCTTGGCAAATTCCCGGCTGACGACAGACCCCGGGTGATCCTGCCGTCGGCGGATCCCCTCGATGGCCTGCAACTTGGCCATCTCGACACGAGCGGGTTCGAACGCCGGCGCTCGCAGAAGACCGGCAAAGATCTCCAATCCCCGCTTCACATCCTTGCTCAGGACATCGAGAGACGCCGATCCTGATTGACGCCCGATCCCGATACTCACATCGCCTGCAAATTGCTCCAATTCCGTATCAACCTGCTCTGCCGAAAGGCCTCCCCCACCACCGGTGCGCATCACCGCACCGGTCATGCCCGCCAGTCCGATCTTATCGGTCGGATCGAGCCAACTCCCGGTCCGCATCGTAGCCGTGATCGTCACCAACGGTAATTCATGGTCTTCCAGCAGATAGAGGACCATGCCGTTGTCCAGAACGACTCGTTCCGGCTCCGGTGGCGAAAATTCCACCGGCTTAAATGCCATGGTTCTGGGATCATTGAGTGTCGGATCGGCTGAATAGGCGACGACAGCGGACGCCAGCAGTATCGTCAACAGGCCGATCGCTCTTCCCATGAAACGAAGACTCCCCCACCATCCCAATCGGTGCCCCGTGACCCGCATCATGGCTTCACCTCGTTAAGGGGAATCGCTGCAACGGTTTTATCCGTGCCTTTCTTCACCAAGACCGCGACGGTACGGTTCGACTTGGTAAAGTACTGCGTCGCCACCCGCTGGACATCGGCGGCCGTGACCGCCGCAACCTTGTCGCGTGATGTCAGGATGTAGCGCCAATCACCGGCTACCGCCTGATACAACGCCAATTGAGAAGCCAGACCGCCGTTCGATCGCAGACCTCGTATCAAGTCGGCATCCAAATTGTTCAGCACCTTCTCCAGCTCCTTGGAAGCGACCGGTTCACGCTTCAGCCGCTCGATCTCCTCATAGACGGCGGCTTCTACTTCCGCCGCCGTATGAGGGGCCAGCGGCGTCGCCGTGAAAATGAAGAGGTTCGGCGCGCGCACGCCCGGATGACTCGCATCCGATCCGACTGAGACAGCCAGACGTTTCTCCAGTACCAACGTCTGATGCAAGCGAGACGTGAGTCCGTCGCTCAGCACCGCATCGATCACGTCGAACACATCGTCATCCGGATGCCCTAACCCCGGCTTGTGGTACCCGATGACGATAGCCGGTTCCGCATCAAATTCCACCTCGACTCGTCGCTCGCCCCGTTGTTCCGGCTCAACCGTCACCAAAGGGGGCGGCGGCGGCGCGGCAGGAATCTTTCCGAATGTCTGTTCGATCAAGGCAATCGTTTCTTTCGGATTGATATCGCCCACCAGAGCAATCGTGGCTTGATCCGGACCGTAGTGGGCTTTAAAGAAGGCTTCCGTCGCAGCCGGTGTTAATGACAGGATATCGGATCCCCATCCGATGGTCGGAATTCCATAGCTATGGGCGCGGAATGCGGTTGAGGTGAAGGTTTCGAACAACAGGCCGTTCGGGCTGTCGTCGTTCCGCAGTCGCCGCTCTTCCATCACGACACCGCGTTCCTTATAGAATTCGCGCAACACCGGGTTGGCCATTCGATCGGATTCGATAGCCGCCCACAAAGGCAACCGATTGGACGGCAAACTGATCATGTACCGCGTCACGTCTTTGCCGGTCGATGCATTGAGTCCCACCCCGCCGTGCCGCTGGTACAACAGCGCCATCTCATTCCCGACAACGTAACGCGAGGCCTGAGCTTGTAGGTCCAAGAAACGCTTCTGAAGCGATTCAATCGCCGCCCGCTCGTCAGCCGTTGCGGCGCCTCCTTTGGCGGCTACATCTCGCTCCCGCTGGTCGAGCTCGGTCCCGACCGATGCAAGTTCGTCCAAAATCGGTTTTTCTTTCTCATAGTTGGTCGTGCCGACCAACCGTGTGCCTTTAAAAGCCATATGCTCATAGAGATGCGCGAGACCGGTTTGGCCGACTTGCTCATTGATACCGCCCACTGCGAATGTGATGTTGATGGAGACCACAGGCGTCTGATGCCGTTCGACCATGAGGATGGTCAATCCGTTCGCGAGTTTGTGTTCAATCACTCGTTCGGCAAGGCTCGGTGAGGCCGCAAAGAGGAAGCCAATGTTGAGGTGGAAGATCAGAGCGAGGGTCAGGCAAAAAACAAAAAACTGTCCTCCTATGAAAACAGGATCTTGTCTCAGCCATGGCCTTAACCTGGATCGATACTTCATATGAAAATCTCCATGAGTTGTTCCGGCTTTTCGATGAACCAATCGGGTTGACAAGCCTCCATCTTCGCTCGATTCCCCATGCCATACCCGACGGCACAGACACGAATGCCGGCGTTATGCCCTCCATTGATATCATTCGTGCTGTCCCCGACGAGGACGGTTCGCTCTTTCGATGCACCGGCTCTTTCCATGATATGCAATAACATCCCTGGCTCCGGTTTGAGCCCGAACCCGTTATCTCCGCCGACCATGTATCGGAAGTGTTGCGGGCCCAAACCGTTCAGGATCACGCGGGTATATTCGATGGACTTGTTGGTCGCAATCGCCTTGTCTTTCTGAACGAAATGTTGCAGCATCGGCTCAATACCGGGGTAGAAGCTGGTCCGGTCTAAGCAATGTTCGAGATAATGGCCTCGAAAAATCTTCAGCGCTTCATCGAACTTGGCCTGATTTCCCTCCCCGACTGCAAGACGCAGCAACCGCTTGACGCCGTCACCGACAAAACCGAAAACTTCTTCAGTGGGGCGTTCGGGCAGTCCCAGCTCGACGAGGGTGAAGTTGACGGATTGCGCGATGTCCCACTTCGATTCGATCAGTGTCCCGTCCAAGTCAAAAATCATCAAATCCACGTGGATTTTATCCATTACTCGACCTTTCGCAGGGAGTCAACGAGGGAGGTAAGCACGATGCGTTGGGCTTCATCCTGTTCGTGGGCTTCCGCTTCTCGCGCGAAGCTCACCATCCGTTTCAGTCCGACATGCGGAGGAATGACCGGCGAAACGATGCGCCAAAAGTTCTCCACAACCTTCACATGAAAGCGAACCTCTTCCGTCGCTTCCTCAGGCACGAAGGTGCCGGTTTCCAGATAGACGGCCCCCCGCACGTGAAATGTGACCGGGATGATCACTTCCAGATTATTGAGGATCTCCCATTTTCGATAATCCTCCGGGACGGTTGTTTTCTGAACGACAACGACACGACCCCAGGCAGGTTCTTCTCTCCAATCAATATAGGGGGTCACGGTCTCGAATGACGGAGCATCTAAGCGAGCGCCTTTCTGATCCAAAAGAACATAGCGCTTCACGACTTCCACCGGAGACCGCCTCATCGAACCGCTCGGATTCAGTTGTGCGTTCGAAGGGACGGTCATGGCAAGGACAGCCAGGGTGACGACAGACTGGATGAAGCACCTGAGTAAAGGATTCACGCGTCTAACCGGATGGATCTCACACACAGTGCATTGGTCTCGCACGATGACCCATGGACATACGTCCGACACCTGTTTTTTAGATATCCACTTCAGCCGCCTCATTCTAGCAAACAGAACTAGAGACATCCAGGTAACAAGATGATGGTGTCTGCGTCGTTTGACCTTCTTGAAATGAGAATGCTACGGTCATCATTCAGGTCACCGTCTTGCCAAGGGAAAAGGGTCAGTGTTCACCCTTCGATGGAGATGGATTCAGCTCATCGGTCTTCTCATCTTATTACTGTTCGCGTTCAGCCTGACGCCTTCTGCCTCCATCGCCGCTGCCGGCCTCGGCAACGGACCTCTGGACGAACCTCTGAATGTCGATACCGCTATAAGTAAAAGCTCGCCGGACCAAACTGAGCAGCTCACCTCGCTCGCAACACCCCCTCAGAAAGCTTACGACCTGCTCAAACAACTCCAAGAGCGCGGTGGGATACCGCTGCCGGGCTACATCGGGGGGCGTGACTTCCAAAACCGAGAACGACGTCTTCCACGGGGTTACTATCGGGAGTATGATGTCAATCCCAAGAGACGAGGCCGCGGACGCGATGCCGAACGACTGGTCATCGAACAGCGAACCGGGAAAGCCTACTATACCGGAGATCACTACCGAACCTTTGTCCCTCTTAACTAACGTCCAATCCGACGAATAGCTCTATGGCGGGAAACCCTACCTTACAAATTCATCTTTGCAATGCCACACCTCCCTGGTCGGCCCTTCTTGTCGTTCCTCGCGGGACCTCGACCTCAGGGGTGGTGAAAACACCGCCCGGATATGCCCTGCGTACCATCCAGGGAAAGAAATGCCGAACTCCCTCGGGCCTCTTCAATGAGTTCGCACGCGCACTCGCCTTCCCGGATTACTTCGGACACAACTGGGATGCACTTGAAGAATGTCTGGCCGATTTGGAGTGGCTTCCGGCCAAAGGTTATATCTTGCTCATTACCGACACCCAAGCCGTGCTTCCAGATGACGAAGAAGAGTACGACACACTGCTGGAAATCCTTGACGACGCCGGTGAAGCCTGGAGCAAGGGACACACGGCCGATGGTCGAAGCGCCCCATTTCATGTCGTGTTTATAATTGACGAGCAGGACAAATCGAGGAGAAAGCACTGGGAGCTGGAGGAATTCTCCTGTACCGATTCGAAGACACCCAAGACGAAACCCAGTCCGACACGTTCAGCCAAGCGACCCGGAAAATAAGACTGTTTACGACGAGCTGGAGCGGTCACATCGATTCGAATCAACTAGCCATGAATCTTTGGAGCACCCTCCTTCAAGCCGATATAGAACCGCACGACCGATCGCACCACTCGACGAAGAGGCGAAGACTGATCCTTTAGGCTCTCGCCGGACGTTCGACATGAACTTATACCCCCGGGGCGCGCAGTCCATCGAGCTCGCACCGCCTTCTCATGCTCGATGCAGATACTATGTGTCTCTCGGCGGTCGTCGAGGGGAGCTTTTTCTCCCACGAATCCGACACGACCTTCGCCACGGCACCACGAACAGATGACTTGCATATGCGTCTCGCTTCTATGATCGAGCAATCAGAAGAATCGCACAGCAAGAATCGCGCCGTCCGTTCAACAACGAGCGGGATGAGAATAAAGAGAACTCCAACTTTTCAGTCGAACCTTAGAGCTGTCACCGTATCTGACTCCATAAAACTGTCTCTGTTACGACATTTTTTGACCTCACACGACGTTATCCGAACAGATCGCACAACCATGAGTTTCTTGACCGACTCTCGCCCTCCGTGTTAGGGTGCGCCCCCGTTATGAACACATCCCGCTCTGCCAAGCTCTTCACCGAAGCTCAGCAACTCATTCCCGGTGGCGTCAACAGTCCTGTCCGGGCCTTCCGCTCGGTCGGTGGGCAACCGCGCTTTATCGCACGGGCGAAAGGATCCCGGCTCTATGATGTGGACCGTAACGTCTATATCGACTATGTGCTGTCGTGGGGGCCGATGATTTTAGGCCACGCCCCTTCCGCGGTGATCAGCGCAATCAAGAGCGCGGCCGGGCGCGGCACGAGTTACGGAGCGCCGACGGAGTGGGAAGTATCACTGGCCCGGGAGATACGAAACGCCTTCCCTTCCATGGAAAAGATCCGGCTTGTCAGCTCCGGCACTGAAGCCGTCATGAGCGCCATCCGCGTAGCGCGCGGATTCACCAAACGGACAGACGTCATGAAATTCGAGGGCTGTTACCATGGCCACGGCGACTATCTATTGGCAAAAGCCGGGTCAGGCCTGGCGACCTTGGGGATTCCGGATTCACCGGGCGTACCGGACGACTTTGCGAAACATACTCTCACCGCTCCCTATAATGACATTCGTACAGTCCAGCAGCTGATCAAAGCCAATCGGGATCGGCTTGCCTGCATCATCGTTGAACCGATCGCAGGGAATATGGGAGTCGTCCCTCCTGCTCCGGACTTCCTCGCAGCACTGCGGCAGCTGACCAGCGATCACAATATCTTATTGATTTTCGACGAAGTCATCTCGGGCTTCCGTGTCGGTTATGGAGGAGCGCAGGCACTCTATGGCGTCACGCCGGACCTCACGGTTCTCGGGAAGATCATCGGTGGCGGATTGCCGGTCGGTGCCTACGGCGGACGGAAAGCAATCATGGATCTCATCGCGCCGGTCGGCCCGGTTTATCAGGCCGGCACTCTCTCCGGCAATCCGCTGGCAGTCACAGCCGGATTGGCAACCCTCAAACAGTTGCGGGTGAAGGGGGTTTACAAGAAACTCGAAGAGCGAGCAGCAGCTCTCGCCAAAGGAATCGGCGAAGCTGCCAAGAAGGCCGGAATTCCCGTGACCCAAACGCGAGTGGGATCGATGCTCACGACTTTCTTTACCTCAGGTCCTGTCGTGGATTGGAATACGGCGAAACAGTCCGATACGAAGCGGTACGGTCAGTTTTTTCACCACATGCTGGAGCAGGGCGTCTACCTCGCTCCTTCTCAGTTCGAGGCTGCCTTTCTCTCCACCGCCCACAGTCTACAGGACATCGAGAAGACTGTCCGGGCGGCTCACACCGCCTTCAAAAAACTCTAAAGATATCTTTGATGGCAGGTATTCTGTATCTTGCAAGATACAAAATGGTATCAGTTTAGATACAGAACCGTCACGGATATTGTTTGCGCTTCACGAATATTTTGCATTCGCAGGCAGATCAAAACGGTTGTCCAGCGAGGCCACAACGAACGAAAAGCTGAGACGTACTTCTCAGTACGTTGAGGCCTTGAGAGATGTGAGAACAAAGCTGGCGATCGTTTTCATCGGCCTGCTATTCGTCGTCCTCGTCTTCCGCCTCTAGAGCTTCTTGCCGCTTCTGTTCTTCCATCGCATTGTGAAGCAGCATGCGGATAAACATGGAATAAAGCGACCCCTTTTCCAATGTTCCGCCGGGCGGAATGGCGATTTTACCCTCGTTAATCATGCGATCCATCCATGCCTTTTGATCGGGGGCGATTAACACAGGAATTTCGACCAGCCCCACTTTGCCCATCATATCCATGACTATTAACCTCCATTACGTAACCGATGCCTCAAGCCTCTGAGAAGCGACAACGACGCTTCACAAAAAAACGCACCGGGAGCCATTCCAACATGCCGTTTTGCACATTGTCAATTGATCGAATCTGGCACGACACCTGCGTATACGACATGCCATGAGTCCGTGTCTAAGAACCGTTACAGCCTGGTTGATCATCGGTTGGGTGTGGCTTGTCCTGTCACCACCCGACGCTTCGGCAGAATCTCTGGAGAAATCCACCCTCGGCTCCACCCTCAACCAGCAATGTGATCTCTGCTGGTATCCGTCACCCAATGACCAAGATTCTGATCGCCTTCCCACATACAGGCAACGGCGGCCTCCACGCCCTCCGGATAGCCGACCGCAGCGCTACCCCAAAGGACGGTACAAATTAGGACCTGCGCACAAACAATCTCGGCTTTCCGCTCTTCGAGCCCGGTCGAGGCACGAGCTGAAAGTACTGAGCACATTCCAAGTGCGCGCAGTCGATGGCGATACCATCCGCGTTGGAGGCGAGCGCATCAGGCTTCGGGGAATCGACACGCCGGAAATGAGTGAACTCGACGGGCCAGCGGCCAAGCGGCGGTTGGAGGAGTTGTTGCGCAACGGCCCGATCCGCATCGTGCCGCATGGCCGGGATGTCTACAATCGTCTCCTGGCCGACGTATTTGTGAACGAACAGAATGTGGCGGAGACGTTGATCATGGAGAGATATGAAAAGCGGAAGTCCTAGCCCGCATTATTATGACCACTTCTACTGAAACCGCCGATACGTCGCTGCGACCGGCCTGGCCGCCCGTTCGGTATGTGTGATACAGTTGGGACGCATGCAGGGCAATCACGAACCGGATCAAACACGGAGCATCGTTCGAGGAAGCCGTGACCGTTTTCGCCGACCCGCTTGCCCGCATCTTCCACGATCACGATCATTCAATTTCCGAATTCCACGAAATCATCATTGGCTCCTCACAGAAACAGCGACTCCTCATCGTCTGCTTCACGGATCGTGGAGAGACCGTTCGCATATTCGGCGCCCGGAAGGCCACCAAACGGGAACGGCAGGATTATGAAGAAAACCCCTCCCTCATAAACGCCAACGCAGAACCACGGACGAGATGCGGATCGAATACCGCTTCGACTATGCGAAGGCGAAACCGAACCGGTTTATGTCTCGCGTGAAGCAAGGTGCCATCGCGGTCATCCTCGATCAGGATGTCGCCTAGGTTTTTTGTTCTTCAGATGCCGTCAATACGTTCCTTCGCTCAGTCATCGCGACGTTACCTGAGCGGAAACGTAAGCGAGCGAAAGCCGGCTGACAGCAGATATGGTTCAGGAACCATTGATTAGTCCTATCCCTAACATCAACATCCTCTGTATCCAATCCGATCCACCTGGAATCCATTAGATACAGCTACGCGCCGTCCAACTTTGATACCCATCGTTCAGGTTGTTGAAATACCATGCTTTCTGTTTTGAACCGTGCGTGGCGCAAGAAATGCTTTGCCTCATAACCAAGAACCACGCCCCGCACAAGGTCGAGTCGGAAGCCGGCACTCCGTCCTCTGAACGTTGAGCGAGACACGATAAGGGATCCGACCCCTAGCGTTCGCAGTCCGGTGGGCGGTCTTTGAACCATTTAGGGAGGGTGTGTTATGCCAATCCGTAGTAAGACGCTGGCGTACAATTTACTCAAGAATATACGGGTTGGAGTAAAATACATAATTTTGTAGACGGATTACTTCTATGAGTAATGACCGGTTAACCCGAAACTTGGAGCAATCCGTTCAGTAGTTGAACTAATCCGTGCATCAAAAAGGAGGTGATGGAATATGATCGTACAGTGATACTGAATGTCTCTGTATGTATTTCTTTTGCAAATAACCGCTTCAAACATGAAGGGAGTGTGGATTATGGCAGGTAAGGGTGCACAGAAAAAGTTATCTGCAAACGCAATAAAAGAGCAGGTTCAGAGAATTCAAAAAGCTATACAGCAACAAAAACGCGAGAACAAGGGCGAGCATTTCACGTCGCTCACGCCGGAGGAAATCGAGAAGAAACTCAAACGTGTCAACTCTCCGATAATCGTGTCACAAGGATGGAATTCGACTACGCCTGGAGGAACAATCAACTACAATTTGGGCATCTTCAATCCGGACCCTGTGCAAGCCATCTGGATGTTTGCACACGTTTGGGTCGGTTCAGGTAACATCGACCCGGTTGTCGGCACATTTCTGCTGAACGTCGATACGCGCTTTCCGCGTTTGACGCAGCCAGCGTTCGATGGATTGACGCTGGCTCCCGGAGCATCAACAACACTGAGTTACTCTCTGACGGTGGCGTCCACAGTAGAGAAAACAAACTACATTGGGAATAGTTGCTTGATGCAATTCAATTGGCATGATGTTGGGACATATCTTGATCGAGGGGTTTTCGTATTTGCTGTCTCATAGCGGATAATGAGACAGAGCGTAGTCAAAAGGTGGGATCACATCTGTTCTGTGCATGACAGTCTGTCACCTGATTTTGGGAACTGTGGGAATTGACTTTAGAGGCCATCATGGCCGGAGTGAGGTCTTGTCAATAGGTGTGTAAATGGAATCAGGCGGCGACCTCCTGTGGGAGGACTTCGAATCTCTGCTTCTTCCCATCGACAAAGGGGACCCCGGCATAGACCGGTAGCAAGAACTCCGGCGCATTCAAACGTCGGAAGGTCTGCTCCGCGACCTGCAAGATTTTCCAGATCAAGGCGGTCGCTGCCTCCACCCGCTTGAACCGCTTGCCCGCGGTGGTCCGCAGCCGGACCGCCGCGAACGGCGACTCCACCACATTGGTGGTGCGCAAATGCCGCCCGTGTTTCTTGGGAAACTGATACAAGGTGACGAGCCGCTCCCAGTCGTGATGGAGTCGCTCCACCGCCTGCGGGGCCAGTGCGCGGTATCGGCGGCTGAACTGATCGCGTAACCGTTCACAGGCGGCCTGCGTCTCTGCATACGGCAGTGCGTTGAGCAGGGACGTCGCCTCCGGGTGGAGGCGCTTCGGCAGGGCATCCAGCACGTTGAGGAGCCGATGGTTCCAGCAGCGCTGTGGGCGTGTCAAGTTTTCCGTGTAACTGATGGTGGTTAATCACTGGTGGGCACGCGGTCTCCTACGATCATGGC
>JACOEH010000099.1 GCA_024998685.1 Nitrospira sp. | reverse complement strand
GCAGCCGAGGTCCTACGGCCTACGCGCAGATTCAGCACGCCCGTGACCGCAAGCGTTTGCGGTCTGCTGAAACAAGCGGATAAGCATAAGGTATTTAGCACGCTCTTAATCAGGTGAAGATCTGAAAGTTCCTCTGCATCCTCTACGACGTTCCCAACTTGATCTTTCAGAAGTCGCCCACATAGCCTTGAATGCTTCCATCCTCAGATTCAGACTAGGTTTCCCCTGGCTGCTTGGGTATAATCCATCGGATTCATTCCTTTCATCTTGTTAGGAGATCTGTATGTCCGAAAAAGACGACAAGAAGCGCGCGCTTGATTTAGCCCTGTCCCAGATCGAAAAGCAGTATGGGAAGGGCGCCATCATGAAGCTGGGGGCCGAGGAGAAGGTCGATGTGCCGGCGATTTCCACTGGTTCTCTGAGCCTCGACATTGCCCTCGGGGTAGGCGGGCTTCCACGCGGGCGGGTCATTGAGATCTTCGGACCGGAGGCTTCCGGGAAGACGACCATGACGTTGCACTGTATTGCCGAAGTGCAAAAGGCGGGTGGCGTCGCCGCGTTCATTGATGCGGAACATGCGTTGGATTTGACCTATGCCAAAAAGCTTGGTGTGCAGGCCGACGACCTGCTTGTGTCTCAGCCGGACACGGGTGAACAGGCCTTGGAGATTGCGGAAACATTGGTGCGGAGCGGCGCCGTTGATTTGATCGTCATCGATTCAGTGGCCGCCTTGACCCCTCGTGCAGAGATCGAAGGCGAAATGGGCGATGCTCATATGGGCCTTCAGGCGCGGCTCATGTCGCAGGCGCTGAGAAAGCTGACAGCCGCCATTGCAAAATCCCTGACGACCGTGATCTTCATCAACCAAATCCGCATGAAGCTCGGCGTGATGTTTGGGAATCCCGAGACGACTACCGGGGGAAATGCGCTCAAGTTCTATTCGTCCGTCCGGCTGGATATCCGCCGTATCGAATCGATTAAGGAAGGTCAGGAGGTGATGGGGAGTCGTGTCCGTGTGAAGATCGTGAAGAACAAAATGGCGCCGCCGTTTCGTCAGGCGGAGTTCGATATCATGTTTGCCGAGGGCATTTCCAAAACCGGCGAGCTCGTGGATTTGGGTGTCGACAAGAAAATCATCGAAAAATCAGGTGCCTGGTATTCTTACAAGGGAGAGCGGATCGGCCAGGGGCGCGACGCGGCCCGAGATTTCCTCAAGAATAATGCATCCACAGCCCGCGAGATCGAAATGAAACTTCGCGAAGCGGCCGGCGTTCCGGTTCGTAGTGAGAAAAAAACTGAGGCCAAAGAAGAAAAGCCTGCCGGACGCGGCGAAGAAAAGCGGGCGCATCGGTAACCGGAAGAGCGTACGGCCTCGCTCCCCAGCCGTATCGACGAGTCCGATCGATGCCGTTCACCTCGCGATTCGTTTCTTGGCAAAAAGAGATCGGACGACCACCCACGTTGAACAGTTTCTCCGATCAAAAGGAGCTTCGTCTCCTCACATCGCTCAAACGATTCAGCGATTGTCGGACCTCCGGTACCTCAACGATCATGCCTATGCCCAACGATGGGTCAACAAACGGCTGGCAGTTCGGCCGATGGGGGAAGAACGACTGAAGGCCGAATTGCAGGCCAAAGGAATTTCCGAAGCCTTGGCCGCTCTGGTGGCGGCTGAAGCCTTGCGCGAGAGAGATGAAAGGGTATTGGCTCGGCGCGCACTGCAGGTTGCTCAACACCGTGGCCGTCGATTGACTTCGGTTCAGATCGGGTACCTTCTCCGTCAGCGGGGTTTCAGTGAGGAGACGATTGATCGTATGATAGAGGAATCCAACGAGGAATCTGGTTATGAAGAATAGTGCGACTGATCTGCGGCGGGCCTTTATTCGTTATTTCGAGGAACAGGGTCATCAGGCGGTGCCCAGCTCGTCCTTGATTCCGCAGGCGGACCCGACCCTGCTCTTCACCAACGCCGGCATGAATCAATTCAAGCGGGTCTTCCTCGGAGAAGAACTCCGTCCCTACACGAGGGCCGTCTCCGTGCAAAAATGCCTTCGCGCCGGCGGGAAACACAACGATCTTGAAAACGTGGGATACACCAGGCGGCACCATACCTTTTTTGAGATGCTCGGCAACTTTTCGTTCGGCGACTACTTCAAAGACGACGCCATCAGATTCGGCTGGGAGTTTTTGACGCAGACGGTCGGTTTGGCGAAGGATCGGTTGTGGGTGACGATCTTCCGCGAGGACGATGACGCCGAAAAGTTATGGAAGCAGATCGGTGTCTTGCCGTCGCGCATTGTCCGGTGCGACGAAAAGGATAACTTCTGGCAAATGGCGGACACCGGGCCATGCGGCCCCTGCTCGGAAATTCATTTCGACCAGGGTCCATCCGTGCCCGGCGACGATCGGCCGAACGGTGACGGCGACCGCGTGATCGAGATCTGGAATTTGGTCTTCATGCAGTACAACCGAGACGCCTCCGGAACACTTCACCCCCTGCCGAGGCCGAGCATCGACACAGGGATGGGGCTCGAGCGGCTGGCCGCCGTGGCCCAAGGAGTCTACAGTAATTACGACAGCGATCTCTTCACGCCGCTGCTGGCGGCTATCGCCGGACGGGCCGGCACCGAATACGGCAAGAAGGAATCCTCCGACCGTTCGATGCGCGTGATTGCGGATCATCTGCGAGCCATCACGTTTTTGATGGCGGATGGCGTGCTGCCGTCGAACGAAGGCCGGGGGTATGTGTTGAGGCGGATTCTGCGCCGCGCGGCCCGCCATGGCCGACTGCTCGGCATCGTGGAGCCTTTTCTCCATGAACTCAGCGCAACAGTCGTGGAACAGATGGCCGTCGCTTATTCGGAAGTGCGCACGGCATCCGGCACGATCGCCGAAGCGACGAACGGCGAAGAGGAGCGGTTCATCACGACGCTCGACCAAAGCTTGCCGATTTTGAGCGAGATGATCGAGCGGGCGAAGGCGGAGGGACGAACGGTTTTGGCGGGGGGCGACGTCTTTAAACTCTATGACACCTACGGCTTCCCCATGGATTTGATCATCGAAGCCTGCCGGGAACAGGGCATGACGGTCGACGACCCCGGTTTCGATGCGGCGATCGAAGAGCAGCGGACTCGCGCGCGCAAGACCGGCGGATTCGAGCAGGAAACGGCCAGACCGGCCGTCGCGGAACTGGTCAAACGGATCGGGACTACGACATTCGTGGGCTATGAGCATTTGGAAAGCGACGGCGTTTTGCGGGCGATTCTCAAGGGCGAGCAACTCGTCAAGGAAGCGGTAGAAGGGGAGACTGTCGAGCTGGCGATGGATGTGACGCCCTTCTATGCTGAAGGCGGCGGGCAGGTCGGAGATCAGGGAACCTTGACGGGTCCCGACGGAGTGGTGGATATCAGGGAAACGACGAGGGCGGCGCCGACGGTCATCTTGCACAAGGGAACCGTCCGCAAGGGACGTATCCGAGAAGGAACGCTCTTGCACATGGAAGTGAATGTCTCCATGCGCCGAGACGCCGCACGCAATCATACGGCGACGCACCTCGTTCATGCGGCCTTGCGCGATTTGCTCGGGCCGCATGTGAAGCAGTATGGATCTCTCGTCGGACCCAACCGCCTGCGGTTTGACTTTGCTCATTTTCGGCCGCTTTCGTCCCGCGACATCGATGATCTCGAATCGACGGTGAACGAAGAAATCCGCAGGAACGAGGTCGTGCGCACCGAAGTGATGAGCATTCAGGACGCCGTGGCGAACGGCGCCCTGGCGTTTTTCGGCGATAAGTATGGCGAACAGGTGCGCGTCGTAAGCGTCGAATCGTTCAGCAAAGAATTGTGCGGAGGGACCCATTGCCGGCAGACGGGTGACATCGGGCTCTTCCGCATTGTCTCGGAAGGGGGCGTGGCGGCCGGCGTGCGTCGCATCGAAGCCCAGACCGGCATCGGCGCGTACGGACTCATGAAGAAGCTCGAAGCCGATGTCCGCGAGCTGTCCGATGTGTTGAAGGCAGGGCAGTCCGAACTGGTGGCCAAGACCCGCAAGCTGATGGCGCAGCTCAAGGACAAGGAGCGGGAGTTGGAAGAGTTGAAATTGAAAATGGCCGGCGGCGCGTCGGTCGCCTCGAACGCTCGGACGGTTGCCGGGGTGACGGTGCACACACAGCGGACGGATGGACTGGACGTGAACGGCATGCGGGCGCTGGCGGATCAGCTCCGCGATAAGCTGAAGAGCGGCGTCATCGCGCTCGGCGCGGCGACCGACGACGGCAAGGTGTCCCTGCTGGTCGTGGTGACGAAAGACTTGATCGACAGGCTCAAAGCCGGCGAGCTCATTAAAGCCATGGCGGCCGAGGTGGGTGGAACCGGAGGCGGCCGGCCGGAAATGGCCCAGGCCGGGGGGAAGGATCCGGCCAAGCTCGACGCCGCGTTGGAAAAGGTTTTTGGCCTGGTTGAAAGCACTCTCCGGCGGTAGAATCATGCCTGGCCGCATTCTCGCGCTCGATTACGGCACCAAGCGGATCGGCGTCGCGCTCAGCGACGAATTAGGCTGGACGGCGCAGCCGCTCGAAACCTTCGAACGAAGGACGTTGGATCGGGACGTCGTCCATATCGCCGCGCTGGTCGAATCGCACAGTGTGGAGCGGGTGGTGCTGGGATTGCCGCTTCAGTTGGACGGACGGGAAGGGCCGGCCGTTCGGGCGATGCGCGAGTTTACAGATAAACTGGAAGCGAGCTTGCCCGTACCGGTCGTCCTGTGGGACGAACGGATGACGACCAAAGCGGCGGAAGAGTTGCTGATCGCCGCGGATGTCAGTCGTAAAAAACGCAAAGGAATCGTCGATCGTATTGCCGCCGCGATTCTCCTGCGAAGTTACCTTGAAGCGCAGGACCAGGTTTCAGCTCAATCCGCCGGAGGCAAGCTTGCCGAGGAAGCGCTGGAAGAGTGCAAAGAATTGCCTCCTGACGACCAACCCTATGACGCTGCGTCCGATCCTCATCGTATTGATCGCCATCGTCGCGCTCGCCGGCGTGGCCGGGTATCAGATGATTCGGTGGGCTGAAGCGCCCGCCCTGTCCGAGTCCGATCACCCCCCGCAGAAAATCGTCGTGATTCCGGAAGGCGCGACGTTTCAACAAGCTGCGGCCTTACTCGAGCGGGAACAACTGATCAGGAGCCGCTCGGCGTTTCTGCTTCTGGGAAAAGCCCAAGAGGCGGATCGCAAGATTCATCCCGGCGAGTATGAATTCAACGCCGCCATGGCCCCCGCTGAGATGCTTGCCAAGTTGCTTGCCGGACGGGTGGTGCTCCATTCCATTACGATTCCCGAAGGATATACGATCACTCAAATCGCCGATGTGCTGGACGACCATCGCATCACGACTCGGGCGGAATTTGTTCGATCGGCTTTGGATAAGTCCTTCGTCAAAACGTTGGGAATTTCCGCGGATACGGCCGAAGGATATCTGTACCCCGACACCTATCGTTTTGCCAGGCCGACGGCTGCCAAAGACGTCATCAAGACCATGGTGGAGCAACTCGGGCGTATCATGACTCAGGAATGGCAGGCACGGGCCAAAGACATTCGTTTGACGGTTCATGAAGTGTTGACCCTCGCTTCAGTGATCGAGAAAGAAACCGGTATCGGAGACGAACGCCCTCACATCTCCTCCGTGTTCCATAATCGGTTGAAGAAACATATTCCCCTGCAGAGCGACCCGACGGTGATCTATGGTCTTCCGAATTTCGATGGAAACCTTCATAAAAAGGATCTCGCGCATCCTAGTCCCTACAATACCTACCGGTGGGCCGGTCTGCCGCCCGGGCCGATCGCCAACCCCGGCGCACAGTCGATCCGTGCCGCCTTGTATCCCGTGCCTTCTGCGTATCTCTACTTCGTCTCGAAGAATGACGGAACGCATCAATTCTCCGCGACGCTCGTGGAACATAACAAAGCGGTGGAAAAGTACCAGAAGCGCCCCTTCCGACGAAGAAATCACTCGCAGACCTTTATGACTCCCAATGGCGGACAGACACCAGACAAGGAAGGAGTATCGTAACGCATGTCAGGATGGAATCTCCCTACTCTTATCGACCACACGGTCTTGAGGCCGGATGCGACCAAAGGCGAAGTGCTTCGGTTGTGTGAAGAGGCGAAGGCCAACGGGTTCACGGTCATCTTTGTCCCACCATGTTACATCGATGAGGCGGTGGCGGCAGTGGTCGGCTCCGGCATTCACGTCGGCATTCCCATCGGGTTTCCGCTAGGGGGGCACAGCACAACGATCAAGGTGGCCGAAGCCGTCGAGGCCGTGCAACGGGGCGCAACGGTATTGGACATGGTATTGAATATCAGCAGACTGAAGTCGGCCGATCATGATTATGTGAGGACGGATATCGCTGAAGTCGTGAAGGCTACTGTGGGTATCGAGCATAAAGTGATCCTAGAAACCTGTTATCTCACGCCTCAGGAGAAACGAACGGCCTGTCGTTTGGTCGTGGAAGCCGGTGCCGACTACGTGAAGACGTCAACCGGCTTCGGAGCTGCGGGGGCGACGGTGGAAGATGTGCGATTGTTAAGGGAAGTCGTCGCGGGACGGATCAAGGTCAAGGCTTCGGGCGGCATTCGCGATTGGAAGACGACGCGCGCAATGCTGGAAGCAGGAGCCGATAGGATCGGAACCAGTGCCGGTCTCAAGATCATCCATGAATGGCGGGCGGCGATTCATCAACAAGAATAAGCGGGCTTGTCAAGTTTTCCGTGTAACTGATTGTGGTTAATCACTGGTGGGCACGCGGTCTCCTACGATCATGGCAAATTGATTGAG
>JACOEH010000098.1 GCA_024998685.1 Nitrospira sp. | reverse complement strand
CAAAATCGTTACACGCCGGCAAGGTGAGCGCCAGCAACACCCACCCCACGCGCCAACCCGCGACGCGAGCGGCACACGACGCCTTCACACTCGGTCGAAAGAGATTGCCCGTCATTTGGATGCGACCTCCTTACCGTCCTTTTTTTGTGAATGTTCATCTGACAGCTCATACCCTGGTGCCGGCGTGACCATGACAACCTTGTCGCCCTCCAGCAACGCGGCACTGGGGTTGTTGATGATGCGGTCTTTTTCGGTAATCCCATCTGTGATCTCCATGACATTGTCCAGGACTCTGCTCATGGTGATCGGTTTGAAATGCACGCGATCGTCGTCGCTCACCAGGGCTATCTGCGCGCCGTGTTCCTGGAAGACCAATGCAGTCGTAGGAATGGTGAGAACGTTCTTTTCGACCGGTGCGGTGAGACGAACGGTGGCATAGGAGCCAGGCCACAGCGCCCTGTCCTCGTTGTCGATCTCGAAGACCGTAATGGCTGTACGCGTGCTGACGTCGAATCCGCGGGCGACGGTCAGGAACTTGCCGGTGAAATGGCGATTGGGTAGTTGCGGCACGGTGACATCGGCCGTCAAACCCGGTTGGAGAAATGGCCCGAACGCCTCCGGTACGCTGACGAAGAGGCGTAGCTTACTGACGTCGGCCACGGTAAAGAGATCCCTGATTGCGCTGGAACCGCCTTCTCCGGGAGTAGCTTCCTTATTGACATAGTTGCCGACGTTAATGTTGCGCGCGGTCACTACGCCGTCAAACGGCGCGACGATCGTCTTGAACCGGATTAACGCCTCGAAGTTCCTGACGTTCTGCTCCGCAGCCCTGACTTTCGCCGCTTGAGCTTTCGCCTCTTGGACCTGCACCGAGATCGCCTGTTCCGAGACCGCCTGGTTTGGTCGCATCGCCACGTAGCGTTTCGCGGTCAATTCGGCCAGCACATTCCTGGCGCGCTCGGTTTCCAAATCCGCTTTGGCTTGTGCATATTGGGCGTCGAGCGCCGGCGCGTTGACTTCTGCGAGGACCTCGTCTTTCTTGACTATGGCCCCGTAATCCTTGTGCCACATCTTCACATAGCCGGAGACCTGCGCGAAGATTTGCGCCTCATACCAGGCCTGAATATTGCCGGGAAGTGTAATCGTCTCGTTCGGCGGCAACATCTTTGGACTGATCACGGAGACTTTCTGAATAGCATGATCAAGAGTGGTCTCGCGCAAAACCGCCGCATTGGTCTCGGAGGAATAGTAACGGTAACCGAAATACATAACGCACAGCAGAATTCCGAGACTTGTAAGTGCTTTACCGCGCATAGTGCTCATATTAGACAAGCTCCTTTTGGCTAACGGTTTTCCGGTTGTAGATCATTGCGTACATACAAGGCACAAAAAACAAGGTAAACAGAGTGGCGACCAGCAGACCGCCCATGACAGCGCGACCGAGCGGCGCATTCTGAGAATTCGCCGTCGCCATCGGCAGCATGCCGATGATCATGGCTGCGGCGGTCATGAGCACCGGTCGGATACGGGCTGTTCCAGCTTCCACAGCGGCCCTCAAGGCATCGCCATGGACGACGAGCCGCTCGCGGGCATAGGACACAAGCAGGATGGAATTGGCTGTCGCCGTGCCCATCGTCATGATCGCGCCCATGAATGCCGGCACGGAAATATTCGTATGGGTCACGAACAACGCCACTGCGATGCCCGCCAGCGCGCCGGGTAGGGCGGTAATGATGATGAAGGGATCGAGCCAGGATTGAAAATTGACGACGATCAGAAGATACACAAGTACAACCGCGGCGATGAGGCCGAAGAGCATTTCACGAAGCGCAGCGCGCATCACTTCGGCTTGGCCTTTTATTTCGATGATCGATCCTCGGGGCAGTTCCGATTCCATGCCGTCGATGATCTGCTCGACTTCCACCAGGACGGAGTTGAGGTCTCGTCCCTCGGGAGCCACGTACACATCGATAAGCGGCATGATATTGCCGTGTGTGACCGCACCGGGTGTGCCGATGGCTGAAATCTTCGCCAGATTGCCGAGGAGCTGCACGTTTCTCACTCCTTCTTCCGAAGACCCACCCTCACGGCTGACGGGGACGGTCATCAAGTCTTTGACACTCGTAAGCTGCGGCTGCGGCGTATAGACATTGATTCGATAGGACATGCCGCTTTGGCGATCCAGCCAATACTTCTGATCCACCTGCTGACTGCCGGCGGTCGTCACGAGCATATTGTTGCCGAAGTCCGTCTGATCCAAGTTCATACCGAGCGCGAACTGACGGTTGGATTCGGCAAGGAGGGTCGGCATGCCCATCGGCTGCTGGACGACGACGTCGCTGGAACCGGGGATCTGCCGAAATTTGCTCGCCAATTTGCGGGCGAACGCATGGTTGGCATAGAGATCAGGGCCGTTAATCTGCACATCGATCGCCGCGAGGGAGCCGAAATTGAGAATCTTGGCGGTCAGATCGGCCGGCTGGAACGTGAATTCTGACCCTGGATAGCGTTCCGACAGACCCTTACGAA
This sequence comes from Nitrospira sp., assembly GCA_024998685.1. GTDB lineage: Bacteria > Nitrospirota > Nitrospiria > Nitrospirales > Nitrospiraceae > Nitrospira_D. Next base: position 4,310 of record JACOEH010000098.1, on the reverse strand, counting down.
GAATGTCGCGAAACTCCCACACCGGTGCCTTCTCATTCGTCAATGCGATCGTGAGATCGCAATCCTGAGTGCCGACCGTCGGTGTCGGAATGAAGGCCAGGTTATGCGCCCCGACCGGTATGCCGCAATTGCTCACGATGTCTTGAACCTGGCCAGGCAGCAGGCGTTCGACGTCCTTTGCGACCAAGGACGTGATACGCGCAGCCGCTTCGATACGCGTCCCGAGCGGCGCCCGCATGTGCATCTGCAAGATGTTCGACCGGATCTCGGGAAAGAACTCGCGCCCGTTGAAGTAAAAGAGGACGAGGCAGGCTGCCGCGAGGGCAGAGGAGACGATGATGAAACGGCCGCGATGAGCCACGGCATGTTCGAGTTGTGCCGTATAGCGCTCCCGGAACCGTTCAAACCCGTCCTGGAATCCCTGCTGAAAACGGGTAAAGATGTTCCGCGACTGTTCCGCATGGGATTGTCCACCGTGCCCATGCGCGTGAGCCTTCAGAATATACTTCGCCATGGTGGGCACCAGCGTGTATGTCAGGATGAAGGAGGCGATCATCGCGAAGATGACAGCCTGCGCCATAGGTGGAAACACCCAGCCGGAGATCCCGCTCAGATGGAACATCGGGACCCAGACGATCGTAATGGCGAGGGTGGCGACGAAGGTCGGGAGAATGATTTGATTAGCGGCATCGATAATCGCTTCCTCCACCGGCCGCCCCGTGGCCAGGTGCGTGTCGATGTTTTCAATCATGACGGCTGCATTGTCGACGAGAATGCCGACGGCCAGCGCCAATCCACCCAGGGTCATGATATTGATCGACTGTTCGAGCGCATGCAGCGCGATGAGCGAGGCAAGGATGGACAGAGGGATCGACGTCAGAACGATGACCGTCGGTCGCCAAGAGCCGAGCAATACCAGCACGATCAAGCCGACCAGCCCGGCGGCGATGACCATTTCGTGCAACACATCTGCGATCGCCTGCTTCACGAAGCCCGAGGCGTCGATGAGGAGTTTCACCTTCACGCCATCAGGCACGACCTCCTGAATGCGCGGAATGATCTCTTTGATTCCATCCACGACTTCCAAGGTCGACGCTTCGCTGCTTTTCATCACGACGATGATGACGGCCTGCTGGCCATCCACTATGACGGCGTTCGTTTGCACCCGTCCGGCAAGGCGCGTCACACTGACGTCACGCAGATGGATCCAGGCGTTGCCTTCCTTTTTGATCGGGATGTCATCGAAGTCTTCAATCTTCAGCGGTTGGGCGTTGGTCAGGACGATCCAGTCGGTTGATTTGATCTTGATATCACCGCCGGGCAACACGAGATTTTGCCTGTCGAGTGCTTGGTGAATGTCCGCCGGAGTAAGGTGACGGGCGAGCAATTTCTGCTGATCGAGATTGATCATCACCTGCATGTCTTGCCCCCCGTAGGGATGCGGCAGAATCGCGCCTGGTATCGTAACGAGGAGAGGTCTGATCCGCATAATGCCGAGGTTATAGAGCTCCGCCGGCGTATGTGAATCAGAGGTCACTTGCAAGGTCGCCACCGGCACTTGGGATGGAAACAGGCGCATGACCATGGGCGCGTTGATATCGGGCGGCAATGCCTTGACGGAGGTTTGCGCGATCGCCGCGATATCGGCTTCGCTTCCGCCTAGGTCGACTCCGTCCTGAAGATAGATATTGATGATGGAGTTGCCGAATAACGAGTTGCTCCATATATATTTAATGCCTTCGACCGTCTGTGTCAGAAAACGCTCAAAAACATATGTGATGCGTCCCTCGACATCTTGCGGCATCAAGTTGTCATAGATCCAGACGACGGAGCTGACGGGAATTTGAATGACCGGAAAAACGTCGGTCGGCATCTCGGTCACCGCCAATGCTCCGAACACCACGATCAGGATGGACAGCACAACGAAGGTGTATGGTCTGCGCAGTGCGATAAGGACGAGCTGTTTCATAGGACTATGACTCCCGTTACCTTTGTGTAATGTTGTGTGTCGATTCTTCATGGCTCCATATGGACCGCCTAATCCTTCTAGAGCCACTGCACGTGTATAAAATGCTTAGCAAGGTGTCTGCCTGGCATGCCATGACTCAAAATTGTGACGATTCGCTACAAAAATAGCGTGCCACAATTACACAGTGTGCCAAAGGTAGCCGGATGACACGATAGGTCGCTCAACGGAATAGATATTTGATCAGGTATCTTGGCGGTTGTGCTGGCTTTTTTACCGAATCGATGTCCGCCTCGTTTCCATGAACCATGACCGACAACATAGGTTGCGGCGAGTCCATCCAAAGTTGATTTTTTATGCGGTCACTGACGCATGCAGAAGCATTAGTGTCGTCACTCGTCAATCGTAATGTGTGCGTATTAAACATGTGTTGTGCGTGCGAATACGCTCTTTTTATAGGTCCTTAGTTTGGCGAACGGTGTGTTGACTATGGAGTTATCGTCTAATTAGACAACGGAAGACGATAATTCGTCGGGATCATGTTTTGCAGGATGTGTCATTGTGACATTGATCGAATGTGCCGGATGTTAACGTCAGATGAGAGGTTTCACGGATTATTAAGCCTACTTTATTCCCTAAACAAACCCACCAAAGCAATGTCATGTAAATCCGCTTTGGAGTACCGAGGGGATGTTCTGGATGTCATCGAATCTATTACATGCTTATAAATATGTGGAGGAAAAGCTAGACGAGATCGAAATGTTCAAGAAGTGGTTCAGGTTCGACGGTATCATGGCTTGGTTTATCGTCACAGGAGCCATACTTGTCGGATTGTCGATCGGCCTCATGACACTTCTTGAAAGCGACATCGTCAATCGGGCAGGAGCGCATAATCGGCAAGACGCGTTTCTCCGCATCGCTGAGTTTATGGGCGACATGATCGGCAAGACGGGAGGGATCCGAAATCGCACGGTACTGCAAGAGCTTATCCAAGACGTTCGGGAGGTCCGGACCGGGATCCAGCGCCTTTCAGTGTTTGAAATCACGCCGGATTCCAGCTTGCTCATTCTGACCACCGATCCGAAAGCGGTGCCGCAAGCGTTGGGGTTACAGGAACGGACCGAGATTCAAGCAGGTCGTTCGGTCATGCAACTCGATGAATCATCAGCCGAGCGGGCTTGGCGCATTACGGCCCCGATCGCGATCGACGGCAAGGTCGTCGGTGCGTTGCGCGGGCTGTTTTCGGTGAAAGAATATGATGATCTTATCAAGCAGGAAATTGAACTGGCCAAAGCGATCGGCATCGGCGTCGTCCTCGTCGCATCGTTGACCTTTTTACTGTTGATCCGGGTCAAGATCCATCGGCCGGTTCACCAACTCTTGTGTGCCATGCGGAACGTGGAGGCCGGTGATCTGTCCGGCCAGGCACCGATCATGGGCCCCGTTGAAATACAAGAGTTGACGGCTCAATTCAATCGCATGCTTGATCGTGTGCGGGACGCCGGATTAGAAAAGGATCGTCTTCTGGAAGAGATTCGGCATTTCAACCAGACGCTGCAGAAACGGGTCGCGGAGGTCGCGGATGAACTGCAGCGTGCGAACCTTGAACTGGTCGAGGCGAGGCTCGCGGTGGAAGGAAGTCAGCGCTTGGCCGCTCTTGGCGAGTTATCCGCAACAATGGCCCACGAATTGGGTAACCCATTAAACGCGCTCTCCGGCCATCTTCAAATGCTCACCAATGCCGGTGATTCCTCGAGCCGACAGCGACATCTGGCCGTCATTCGATCCGAGGTCGACCGCATGGTCGCAATCATCAGCCAAGTGTTGGATCAGACCCGTGTGCGCCTCAGGTCGGCACCCACGAACCTCAATCGCACCATCCAAGAAGTGCTGTCCCTGCTTTCACCAGGTCTGCAAAAGCAACACGTGACCCTGAAGACGGACCTACAAGCCGATCTTCCGCCCATCGCCGGCGACCCCCGCGCCCTGCATGGTTTATTGTTCAACTTTGCCGCCAACGCCGCCCAGGCGATGCAGTCAGGCGGTGAATTGACGATTCGGACCCGCGCCATTTGCAGTACGGAGCTTCCAGGGACCGTCATCGTGAGTGAAGGAGCGCTCGTCAACGGCACGACGGTCCGTTTGACCATCGCCGACACGGGCAATGGAATCGCTCCTGAACATTTATCACGAATATTCGAGCCGTTTTTTACGACACGACACAAGGAAGGTGGAACCGGGCTCGGATTGGCGATCTGTCATCGCGTGGTGACGGACAGCGGAGGCCGGCTCGCCGTGAAGAGTGCCGTGGGACAGGGCACGGAGTTTACGGTGGATCTGCCCA
>JACOEH010000043.1 GCA_024998685.1 Nitrospira sp. | reverse complement strand
GAAATGCCGTTTCTCTTGCTTCGTTTACCCACTCACCAAGGAGAAGAGCCGGAATATTATTGAGGGATTGCATGAGGAACAACCGGTAGGGCTCAGAAGAGCGACTGCCTAGCTCCAGATCACTCGCTCCTGATTCAGAAGATATTCAATGACTTCGATGCTGTTCCGCATCTGGATTTGGGCCTGCTCAGACATAGGCAGCACGGCCCCGACCAACTTGCCGGATTCCATATCCATGAGCGAAGGGATGCCTTCACCCGACGGCTTTTCAAGGTTACTGCGAAAGCTAGCCAAGGGAGACCTCCTGGTTGAATCCTTCTCGGCGCGTTTGTGATGCTACTTTAATTGAGAAATGAACCGGAAGGATATGCGCTACACGGATAGCATACCATGCGCATTACCCCAACATCAGGGATATACTCTATCCCATTGTTTCAAATGAATTATTAGCGATTCTGTGCGGGCACCAAAAGCGGAGGGAGCGCGCCAAGGTAACGAAACATTCCACGATTGAGCAACGTCGTGTCGGGCTTCAGTCGGAAATCGTCATGCTCGGCATCTACAAAGCGTGGATCGGCCGTCATATCCGACTCAGCCTGGAGTTCCGGCGCCTGAATGTTCGGAGTTCCGGCTCTCATGTAGCTTACCCCATTATTGAATAACGCATTGTACGAAGTCTTGGTCTGGCTCGAAGCTGCGATAAGAAAACCGACTTTATTGAGGCTCACAATATTCCCAGATGCCTCGATGGTCGACACACCGAGGAATGCGGCTCCACCACCATTCTTGGCCAGGGTATTATTGATCAAGACCGCGTTTGCCTGATCACTGATCACGACGGCCTCGAACAAATTTCCAGTGATGATATTGCGCTCAAGCCGAACCGAAGATTTGCCGGTCACATTGACACCATGATCATTATCATGGATTACATTTCCGATCAGAAGGACCTGAGAATCAGACAAGTGCACACCCGTCGTTTCACTCCCCCCGATCATACAGTCTTCGATACGAACCTCTTGCACCTGTTGGCCGAAAACCATTCCTTTCACATGAACCTGACGCAGCGTGATGCGGTTTCCGTTGAAAATACCGAGAGCATGTCCTCCATGCTCGCCTATCGTAAGGCCGCTGATTTCGATATCGGTCGCCCCATAGGGCCACTTGCCGACATGCAGCACGCCGACCAGCTCGCTTCTCCCAAGGAGCGTCACCTTGTCCGATCCCGCACCCACGATCTTTATCTTCTCTTTGCTATGGACGGTAAGATCCTGAGCATACGCTCCCGCCTTGATCAGAACCGTGTCACCCTTCATGGCGCTGTCCACGGCCTCTTGGATTGAAGAGAAGTCCCCGGTGCCGTCGAGTGCGACAGTGATCGTTCTTGGAGAGGGTACGGCGTTTTCAGCTCGAGTAAGACTCGGCCCAACGAACATCAAACCAAAGACTATCGCGATATAAAAAATCGGCCGCATCGGGAACTTCATACAAGCCCGCAGCCAATCCTGTCAATCGCGCTTTGTTGTACAGCAGGACGCATGATATGCTCCGCCGCCATGATGCTTGTCGGCTTAACCGGAGGCGTGGCAACCGGGAAAAGCACCGTCGCAAAGATGTTCCGGCAATACGGCGCCGTCGTAATCGACGCCGATGAATTGGCGCGTGAAGTTGTTCGTCCGGGTAAACCGGCGTGGCGGGAGATTGTCATGGCGTTCGGCAAGAGCATCTTGCATCCCGATCGCACCATCGATCGTCATGCTCTGGGTGCGATCGTCTTTCACGACAAAAAGAACCTCCGCCGCCTCGAACGGATTATTCATCCTCGCGTCGCACGGGAGCAAGCCAAGCTGGCCAAACGAGCCGAAAGGAAAGATCCCAAAGCGATCGTGATCTACGATGTCCCGTTACTCTTCGAAGCCGACATCGACAAACGTGTGGATAAGATCATTGTCGTGACCGCTGATCGAGACACTCAGATCGCCCGCCTCAGAAAACGGAATGGCCTCTCACGATCCGAAGCACTTCGCCGCATCAGAAACCAGCTGCCCCTGGCAAAGAAACGCCGTCTGGCAAATTATGTTCTGGATGGCACGAAGGATCGAAAACGGCTTGCCGGAGAGGTCTTCACGCTTCTTGAAGACCTCCGGCCTCTTAGTTGACCGGCGTTCTTATGCGTCAAGGGGCTTTTCCTGTTTACGCTCTAATGCGGGCTGATAACCTTCTACTTTCAGCCTTCACGCTGTGCTAGAGTCAAACCGACATGCACAATGTCGTTATCATCGGATCGGGACCGGCCGGGCTCACCGCGGCCATGTATGCTGCTCGCGCAAATCTCGCTCCTCTCCTGATCGAAGGTTGGCAAGCAGGCGGTCAACTCACGACGACCACGGAAGTTGAAAACTACCCCGGTTTCGCAAAGGGCATCATGGGACCGGAATTGATGAAGGAGATGCGATTTCAAGCTGAGCGGTTCGGAACGGTCTTCAAAACCGGCGACGCCACCTCGGTGGATCTCCGGTCTTGGCCTTTTACAGTCATTGTGGATGGGGAGGAATCCCTTGCAACCAAGAGTTTGATCATCGCGACCGGCGCGTCTCCGATGACACTCGGTCTCTCGAACGAAAAACGATTATGGGGCCATGGTGTTTCAAGCTGCGCGACCTGCGATGGATTTTTCTTCAAAGGCAAGGAACTGGTTGTCGTAGGCGGCGGGGACAGTGCGATGGAGGAAGCGACGTTTCTCACCAAGTTCGCCACTAAAGTGTCGATTGTTCATCGTCGCGACAAGCTGCGAGCTTCCAAAATCATGCAAGACCGGGCCATGAAAAATGAAAAAATCGCCTTTGTCTGGAACAGTATCATCGAAGATGTGCTTGGACAGGATGTCGTGACCGGTGTCCGCATCAGAAATGTCGTCACCGGAAAAGTCTGGGACTTGCCCTGTGCCGGATTCTTTTTGGCGATCGGTCACCACCCAAACACCGCGCTCTTCACCGGTCAGTTGGGAATAGATGGCGCCGGTTATCTCCTGACGAATCATGGAACAGCCACTAATGTTCCCGGTGTATTTGCAGCCGGGGATGTGCAAGATCCTCATTATCGCCAAGCCGTTACCGCAGCCGGTACCGGCTGCATGGCTGCAATCGACGCCGAACGTTTTCTTGAAGCGCTCGGCGCGTGAATCGTTCCTCATGAATCGCATCTCGCTGACGAAAATAAGACTCCCATCCCCTCTTGCCTGCGCCTCACGCTCCACGGGCGACGAGCAACGCACGGTATGAGGTGCGTCATCGTCCATTATCATGAACTTGCTCTTAAAGGACACAATCGAAACTACTTCGAGCAATGCCTCATTAAGAATATTCGAACCGCTCTCAAGAATGTCGGAGTCCGGCAGGTTGAGAATCTCCACAGTCGAATCCGCATCCGGCTTCCCTCCGAAGTTTCCCTTGAGGTGGTCCAAGACCGACTCAAGCGTGTATGCGGGATCGCCAACTTTTTACTCGGCCGTGTGGTTCCCCTCGAATTAGCTGCTCCCAACCTGGATGCGATCACAACGGCCGTCCTCGAAGAGATTGAATCGCAATCCTTTACCACATTCAGGGTCACAGCCAGACGGGCCGACAAGCGCCTGACGTTGACTTCAATGGATATAGAAAAAGCGCTCGGTGCGGCAGTCTGTGGCAGAACCGGAAAGAAAGTCAGCTTGAAGAATCCTGACTTGACCGTTTATGCCGAACTCCTCTCGAAAGAGGCGTTTTGCTCGGTGGAAAAGGTCGAAGGTCCCGGCGGCATGCCGGTCGGCGTGAGTGGAAGGATCGCCTGCCTGATTTCTGGGGGAATCGACTCACCCGTGGCCGCCTATCGCATAATAAAGCGCGGCTGCCTTGCTTCTTTCATTCACTTTTCGGGGCGGCCGTTGGTCAGCCGTGCCTCGGAGGAAAAGGTTCATGAACTTGTACGGCATCTCACGACCTTTCAATACGATTCACGTCTCTATGTGATTCCTTTTGGGGAAATCCAGCGAGAGATCATCCTGAACGTACCGACCCCGTTCCGCATCGTACTGTACAGACGGATGATGATCCGAATCGCCGAGGAGTTAGCGAGAAAAGAGCAGTGCTGGGCCTTAGTGACCGGCGATAGCCTAGGTCAAGTCGCCTCACAAACACCTCAGAATTTGTGTGTGATTGAAGAGGCAGCGGAACTGCCGATCCTCCGGCCATTGATCGGTATGGACAAACGCGAGATCGTCGACGAAGCCAGATGCCTTGGTACCTATGAGACGTCAATAGAGCCGGACCAGGACTGTTGCAAACTATTTGTGCCTCCCCATCCAAGCACGAAAACTCGTCTTGATGATGTGAAAAAAGTCGAACGCCAGCTCGATGTCTCCACCTTGGTAAAACGAGGAGTGGAAAGCGCGGAGTTGACCGAGTTGTCATTTCCCTCTTCCACTGTGTAACCGTACACGTTTTCTGCTTGAAGCCAAGTCTCGTAGAGTCACGTGAGGCCATTGCAAAACTGCATCGACCACGGTAAGCTCGGCGCACTCATCGAGCATGTTGTCCTCACCTGCTCGATAATCAAACCAGCCGACGATCTGCCATAACGGAGAGGTGCGAGAGCGGCCGAATCGGGCAGTCTCGAAAACTGCTGTCGGGGTAACTCGACCGTGGGTTCGAATCCCACCCTCTCCGCCACCCCAAGCTTGCTCGTACCGTGGCGACGGGATAAAAACCTGCAGCGGTTTTGTCTCATTCTTGTCTACATCTCAGACATGGCGCTCAGCCTTTTCGCCCAACACTCTCCGCAGTTCCACCATCGCCAACGTATCTCGTGCGCAATAGCATAACAGCGCCTGCCGTATCGAATCTCGTTCCACCCAATCGCTTTCAAGAAAAACCATCCGATAGTATTCTGCCGCCGCCTGCCCTCCGTCTTGAATCGTGAGATCGTCATACCCAAGAGACGGCACCACTGCCGGCAACACAGACTTAATCGAATACGATCCATTGAAGGCGGGATGATAATAATGATTCTTGATCACCGGAAGCAGATCCCACAACCGCTTCACAATCGTGTTGAACGCAGATTTGAACTCCGGAAAAGCCTCCGCGAGTTGGCGTATGATGGCCTCCTCGTAGGCTGAATACACCACGATGCTGCCCTTCTCGCCGAGAGACTCGATCAAGGCTTCGGCCCAACGTCTGCGCGGCTCCGACGCCTCATCGTGAAGAAACTCCTGGTGCATGACCTCACCGGATGCGAGTTCAATATGATTGGACCACTGAACCGGAAGTGACTGATAGGGCCTGGTAGCGGGAAATCGCGGCATCGCCAACATGACGGTTTCCGCATCGAGATGGTGTACGGGATAGCTTACGGAGCGAAGGATGTGACCCAATTCCGACGAAATCCACTCGGTGTTGTGTTTGACCTTTCGTTGTACATCCGACAGCATTGTTTCCTCCGGGATTTCGTCGATCGTCATGATGCCCTGTCGGACAAGCTGACCGACGATCTCTTTCTTGCCCGGCAGACGGTAGATCCAGCGTGGCGATTTCTCTTTTGTGCAATGGGCCCAGAAGGGACATTCATAGGGAGCATGGCACTGAAGACCGGGCTCGATCACCGGTGACTCATCATTCAGCAACATTGCCTTCATGGCAGCCAATCGTTCCGGTACCCGTCCTCGACGCTCCGCCACCGCTTCCGATACGTTTTCAATCGAGAAGAGCACCCGCAGATCAATGTCTCCGCCGTGATGGAGGTATCCCGTGTTGATATGCATCAGACAAGTCGCATCAAGCCTCAATCCTGCCCCTTGTAGAATGTGGCTTTGTATGGAAAGGTCATTCAGGTGAACATCTTTCACTCTGGTTGATGACTTCACCTCGATCAAACGCCACAACGACGATTTTCCCTCACTATTTTGCACGCGCTCTAAAATATCGACGCGCACAAAGACGCCTTCGTACTCGAATGCGGCTTCGAAGATGGCGGGAATTCCGGAATCTTGCAGTAAAGCGGAGGTCTCTGCGATTGCCGCTTCTCGCTGACGGAATCCCGCTTTGACCAATATCCCTCCCTGAAAGCGTTGCTGCGCCAGGATTCCGATCTCCGTTCCCATGTCCAGGATGGCCTGTGTCGACGCATCCGGCGGAGTTGCCAAGGTGGGTTGATGAATTTCCAGATAGAGCCGCCTGTGACATTGCAATCCCGAGAGAAATTTCGATTTCGATAGGCGGGGTAGTGCGGATGTCGTGGGAAATCCCTTGTGAGCGTCAGCCATCGTCATACAGTCCACGGTACAGTCAATGATTTCTCACATGGTGCAAGAAGAAACTCTGTTAGGATAGCGCCCCATGAGCAACGCTGTCATCCAGATCAGGCGGTCCGTGATGATCCTGGCGCTACCCGTCACTCTCACCACGTTTCTCCAGCGGGCAGAAGGCATTGTCGCGGTCCTCTTGGTCGGCGGGCTGGGAGCCACTTCAATCGCAGCGGTCGGCCTCGGTCAACTGTTGGCTTTCGTGGCAACGACCTTGGTCTCGGGAATTTCGGTTGGAACGAATGTGATTGTCGCCCAGTTATGGGGAGCGCGGCGCCGACAAGACGCGGGAGAAGCGGCCCGTCACTTTTTATGGCTTTCGATCTGCGTATCGCTCGTGTTGGCCGGCCTTGGGATAGCCGGCAATCAGTTCGTCATGCAGCAACTCGGCGCAGAATCCGCCGTCATTGAGCTCGCCCTTCCCTATTCGACGGTCATCTTCCTTGTGATTCCCTGTACCGTACTCATCCAAGTCTTGTCGTCCATCCTCCAAGGCACAGGCGACACGAAAACCCCCATGTACGGTCTGATCGGCGTCAATCTCCTCCATATATGCCTTGCCTACCCCCTCATCTACGGACAATGGGGAGCTCCTCATTTGGGCCTCAAGGGAGCGGCCATCGCTGTCGGACTCGCCGAAGCGTCAGGGATGCTCTATCTCTTGCTGCGTTGTCGCCCCATTCTGAAAGAGTCGTCCATGCTGCGCCTCGACTTGATTCGATCGATCTGGGAGGTGGGAGCGTCGGTATCCGGCGAACGGATCATTCAACAGGCCGGCATCTTTATCTACACCAAACTCGTCCTCCTTTATGGCACCGTGGCCTATGCCGCGCATCAAGTCGGGTTATCGATTGAATCTTTCTCCTTCCTGCCTGGCTATGGATTTGCCATTGCTGCCGCCACCATGGTGGGGCAAAGCATCGGAGCCGGCAAGTATACCAGAGCGAAACTGGAAAACTGGGAAGCCAACCGACTGGCCATTGTGATCATGGCCGGTATGGGTCTCTTCTTTTTCTTCTTCCCCCATACGTTGCTTCGTGTGTTCACAACCGATGAAGCCGTGATCGAACTCGGAACGATGTTTTTAAAAATCGTCGCCGTATTGCAAGTCCCGCTGGCGCTCACCATGGTCCTGGCTGGATCGCTCCGCGGCGCCGGCGACACACGCTTCATTATGGGCGCCACGATGATCGGCATGTGGGGCGTCCGCGTCCCGTTGGCACTGATCGCCGCCCTCTGGATGCGCCAGTCCGTCTTCTATATCTGGACAGCGATGATCGCTGACTGGACAGTGCGGATGGGGTTGTTACTCTGGCGATATCAATCGGAACGATGGCGACAGATTCAGGTCATTCGATGAAATCCACCGCATCTGCAAGCTCCGGCATCTCAGGCGAAGCCGGCTCGCCGGGAGTTTGATCTATAATCCAATCGGCAGATCGCCGGATCTCGTTCGGTCGACCACCCTGATCGGCATCGCCGGTCAGAACGACCCTGAGCCGGCGATGTGGACACAAGCGCCTTGGTTGGCCTTAGTGTGGATAAGAGCCTCGTGTACGAAAGTTCAGCTTAACCAAACTCTTCACGGGCGATTCAAGAGGAGCAACGAGGGTGGGACACCCCTCTGCTCCGAAAGCCCTTTCAATCGCATCGTGGGTGATCCTCTCTTCATGAGAAACGTGCCGGGTCATCCAGCCCGTGAAAAAACCTGTTTGCATCTCAAGCTCCCATGTCCCAAGGGCGGTACACGATTCTGGCTCAATATTAAATGTAGTCGGAAGTACGGTATGCCAGAGTCCCCGAACGCTTGTAAGCGTGATGTCCGTGACTCGATATGACCCAGGAGGAAGCTTCAACACAAATGGGCCATCGAGCGGAAGATGTTTGATCAAAATGCGCGATCCGCTCGTTTGCTCTTCAACCCACCATTTCATCTCCCCCGACCACTTGGAATCAGGCGGCGTAGATCTTCTCGCGTGAGTCAAATGAATAGTTCCGACGAGTAATCCGTGATTCTTATCCGTCGTTATGAGCTCCGAATGCGGCACAGGCGAGACGATACTGCTGCAACCGAATGCGAAGTGAGCCGAAACCATGATACCCACAAGAACCATACTGCGACGAAGAATTGGATAGTTCATAAATCCCTCTCTCTTATGACACCGATGTCGACTGTTCGTGACATCAATAAACCAACTAGATGTTCGCTGAGACACTCAGACAAACTTCGTTGCACCGATCAGATAAAGCCTTGCTGCACCGCCACACAGATGTCAGAAGTCGCTTCGTGCGATGGTGCTGCTGAGAAGATCAGACTCGGCGGACGGGGGACGGAATACCGAGATGAGGACTAGAGGAAGATGGCGTATGGAACGGAACTCTGTGAGTGCGTGCGATAAAAGAGGCCTTTCCGGTTCAGGCGATGATGAAAGAGCCGAGAAGTCCTCGGAAATGGGGTCCGATTCGGCGAGAACATCCGAACTCAAGATGCCAAAAAGCGTGACGGGTGAGCCCAGCATCTGGGTGATGATGCAGATGCAGAGCAGCACTACAAAGCATGTCAGACCTGTTGCACAGTAGAAAGCGCCTAATGACCCCCGGTCGATCCGATTCATAATAGTATCCTATCATAGGAGAACCACTCTGTCATTTTCGTGAGCAACGACGGAGGAACACTTTGTGGCCAGCTATGTCTCTGGAGGCAGATTCAGGTGATCTGGTCAAGAAGCCATAATCACCCGATTTTCGGCAGTACCACTTCATCCAGTCTGTCTTCAACCAGGAACTCGATATCTCCAGTGGCGACATCATACATCGCCCCGACAATCGCGATGCGCCGCTCTCTGGCCAAGTTGTCGAGTGTCTGACTCTGCCTACGTATCTGTTGAACAACCCGCAAAACGTTTTGCTTGGCTATAGCATCTACGATCGATGCTCTTTCGCGAGAGAGCGCTTCACTGGTAGTCGGACACGTCATCACCTCAACCGATCGCTGAATCTCGTTAACTATGGAATCAAGATGTTGACAACCCGTCGCCTCAGCCGCTGTTTGAGTCGCCCCCAGGAGGTTGACGGCAGCGGATACGGCCCCGCATTTGGTGTGTCCTATCACGACAATAAGTCTTGCCCCAGCCACCGCGCAGCCATATTCCGCACTGGCCAGTACCTTACGACTGATAATATTACCGGCCACACGGATACTAAAAATATCCCCCATACCGAGATCGAAGATCAATTCAACGGGTGTGCGGGAATCGATGCAACTGAGCGTCACGGCCAACGGGTGTTGTGCGTTGGCGGTCGCGCGGACTTGACGACTGAAGTCTCGAGTGAGGCGCCGCCCGGTTCGAGCCCGTTTATGGCCATCCGTCAGAATTTGCAGAACTTGGCCTGGAGTGATGGAGTCTTGGAGTTCATGGGTCGAATAATCCACATATTGAATCTGGTCCTCGAAATTGTACTCATTCCGAAATCCGACGAGGCTCACTTCAACACCATGGGCCGGCGCGGTTTGTTCCTTGAAATCTCGGATCATGCCTAATATGTCCGGGTCGATATAGTCCGTGTTGCGTGCGTCAAGGAGGATATGCCCATGGCGCGGCACTTCATTCAGTACTTTAGAAAGGGTGGCACGATTCAGGAAACTCACTTGATTGGCGAGTTCGATATGGACTACATCGGCGCCAAGATGCTTTTCGACAAAGCGTCGCACCGGACGTCGCATATTGCTGTTGAGGATGAAACCGATGGCCACGGCGAGCCCGATCACGATACCGATCAAGAGATCGGTGAACACGATAGCCGTCACGGTTACCGCAAACGGAATAAATTGGTAGCGCCCCTCGCTCCACATTTGTCTTACCAGCGACGGGCTGGCCAGTTTGATGCCGGTCATCAGCAAGATAGCTGCGAGAGCGGATAACGGGATGGTGTTGAGCCAGGTTGGAATGAGCGGAACACTCACGAGGAGCAATGTGCCATGAATGATGGTGGCCAATTTTGTCCGGCCACCCGCGTTGACGTTCACCGAGCCGCGAATGATCACAGATGTAATCGGGAGTCCTCCAACCAATCCACTCGCAACATTCCCGATCCCTTGCGCCAAGAGTTCCTGACTCGGCGGTGAAGTCCGTTGCTGTGGGTCAAGTCTATCGACTGCCTTTAAATTCAGTAAAGTTTCAAGAGATGCCACGATGGCAAGGGTAATCGCAGCGGTATAGAGCGCCGGATTCGTCCACTGCGAGAAGTCCGGTCGTGGGAAGAGGCCAAACAGCTCTCGCAAATCATTCGCCACGGGCACCTGAACCAGATGGCTCGGCTTGATGAGCCACGGCTCGCCAAGTTGCTTGAACCACAATCCCGCTCCGATGCCGAACAATACCACCGCGACAGGAGCGGGAAAGAGAGACGTTTTCAGCGGCTTCCAGTTATCCCAGAGCACGAGCAGAGCAATAGAGGTCAGACCGACCATTGCCGCCCCTAGTTGAAAGTCCCCGAACATACGAATGAGTTCGGAGAATGTCGTCTCAAAGTCCGGTTGGATGAAGGACATTTCACCTTCCGGGTCGGAATCATGTCCGATAAGATGGGGAATTTGCTTCAAGATGATAATTACCCCGATGGCTGCTAACAGACCCTTGATTACGCTGGTTGGAAAGAATTCGGAGATGAGCCCTCCTTTAGCGACACCGAGGCCGATTTGAATCATCCCGGCAAGAATCAAGGCCATCAGAAACGCTGAAAATGATCCAAGCGAGAGGATTTGAGCGGCCACGACTGCCGATAACCCAGCGGCGGGACCACTGACGCTGGTGTGCGACCCACTGAAGAGCCCTACCAAGATACCGCCGACAATTCCGGCCAGTAACCCCGACAGCAGCGGAGCGCCGGAGGCCAGGGCAATCCCAAGGCATAGAGGCAATGCCACAAAGAACACCACCAAGCCTGATTTGGTGTCAGCGATGATGGCGCTTGGAGATAGATGGTTCATGGACAAACAAATAGTCCCTTTTGGTATAACCGTTGTTACTCACATGCCTCTCCTACGTTTCTTCACCAGCCGTCCCTATCTCCGTCTGGTCTGCCGATAAATCGATAGGGACCAAAACTTCATTGGATTCTACAAGTGATGGGATCACCCGATATTTCAGAATGGAGATGACTTGGCGGATGAATTGCACCGCTAAGACTTCATTGGTCTCGAGGACATCTGCCGCTTTGCGGAGCAATATGGACGCATACCTCAGAGATTGGCTCGGCGTGTTCGACAATTCAGCTCGTTTTTCATCCTTGATATTGATGGGAACAGCCTGACCTTGCCTGTAAAAAACGGCATCCTCCTGCACGGCAAGAACGACAACAGACACCGCATGGCCCGGACCGGCCTCCGGATCCGGCACACAACCTTTCTGAAGAAACAACCACAGACTTGTGGCTAGTAACGAAACTATAACCGTACGCTTATTCAAGGACCATTGAGCAACAGAAATCATTGGAGCCTTCCTTGCGAGAGGCAATCATGCCACCGAGAATATGATGGATCAGCGCTTCGGATTTTCTCGGGGCTATCCCTCCCAGACATGACGGATTCATCGGCTAGATGGTTGGCATTACGGGATCACAAAGATCTTCCCACCACACATTGCTTGAAGTGCTGACGAACCAAGCGCCAACGTCTCAGATGAGAACGTCCGCTAACTCGACACGATGAGACCGAAGACCGCCCTTGGGGGACGAAAGACTGCCGTTGAGAAGATCGGAAGATGAGTTGAAGGGTGGAATTCCGCAGAGAAACTGGAACGGCTCGATGTGTCTGGTTCCGGTATTATGGGAGGGATTGAGAAGTCTTCAGAGAAAGATTCCGCCGGCATATCCGATGTGAGTAGGCCGATAAGCGTAACCGGTGCTCCAAGCATTTGCGATACCACGCACATACAGACAAGTAAAACCGAGATTACGGCGGCTGTTCCCTGAGGCAAAAAGTGAATGACTCCTCCATTGTGTATTGACATAACCTAGTAAGCCCGGCGAATGAGAACGCTGCCTCCTTGTGCATTTCCGCGCCTGGCCCCCCAGGCGCGGAAATAACTCACGGCATCTTCCAACCTACTCGAATCGGTCTAGGGAAAACGAAGTCTGGTTCATACCGTCCCGAGACTTCAACACCTTGAGCTTTCATGTCCCTGAAGTCGGACAAGGAGTTATTTCCCTACGTAATGCTACCGCCATTAGCCCGCACTGAATAGCGCGAACACAATGATCGCGAACACAAAAATACCCAAAAAGATATAGGAGAGGGCATCGTTCATACCGGGCATGGCTATTTACCTCCATGGTCAGTCTGTCTTGCTATAGGACTGAGAGGCCAGGACCGGTTCGTGTGATGTCCGTGACCATCTCCGAGTTTCGCCACTATCTCCATCCAAGAGAAGAAGGGCGTAAACATCCCAGGGATTGACGACAAAGCATTTGTGGAATCCCATGGCTTCCCCGCCGTGGCCTTTTTTTATTGACTCAAAACCGAAATCGCTATGCGCCTAAGCGGTCGATGTTACGTTTGGGGAGGATGGAAGACGGAGGTCACAAAGACAGGAAGATATAATGAAGGTTGAACTTCGGCATGAATGCGACTCGAGCCTAGTATTCCTGGTTCAGGCAACACCGGAGTGAGAGAAAAATCTTCTGAAACGGACTCCGCAAGCATATCCGGGGAAGTGAGCAGACCGATCAGCGTAACGGGCATTCCCAACATCTGTCCCAGCACACAAACGCAAAGAAGTGCGGCAGCAAAGATCAATCCATACCCATGATGTGAGACACCACCGATTCTCATGCTTGCTCTTGCTATCAATCACCATACGCTCCGCTGCAATGGTGTGCAAGGCCCCCTTTCACTTTCTACAGAAACGGCAATCAACCCCTGGATAATGCAGAAAGGATCCTTTATCTCCGCCACAGTACTCTCTTCTCGCAGCCTGCTGATTTATTCAGTCTACAGATCATGATTCGTTCCGTCCTTCCGACCAAGCATAGGCGGCACCAAAACAGAGACCGGCCACCGACGCCTGGATGAACGCCTCTTCAGCATGGACGGCAATAGACCACCAGACAATGGCAGCAATAAGACCCGACACTCCTCCAAGAAGAATCTTACCGCCTGCCAGTCTGAGCCGGTCCGTGAAAATCACCCATGTGATCATGTATATGACTCCGGCGGTAATGGCCGCCCAGAGGTGCATGAGATCACGGTTGAAGAACCAGACTTGAATCGCTCCAGCAATTGCTCCAAGAATGAGGCCGGTGATTGCCCGGCGAAACAATCCAGCGTATGGAGTTTGTGCACCCGCCACATCATCCTCCTATGGCCATGGAGTATCAAATCTTCATCTATGAACTCGGAGGACAAGTCGTTTGTCTCGTATCCCGTCCCGGCCCTTTGGTGACTTCAATCCGTGCGACGCCTTTGACATTGGCACAGAGATCCCCGAGTCCCGGCGTGATCAGGCGAAACGGACCACCTTTTGTATCGGGCAACGGGACTCCATCAAGCTCGTAGACCAGGACTCCGTGATCACGAGCTTGCTCAAGCGTGAGGCAGGCGGAATATGTTCCATCCGAGGCATGGAAGACGACATGGTCGGCTTCGATAGCCAAAGCCGGAACATCGAGCAGCCCCTTCAACCGAATCCCCCGTCCTTTCATACCCGGCATCAGCGTGGAAACATCGAGTTGGTGTTCTTCCGGCAATGCCGCGATGGCCGCGCGGTCAAATAAGACAGGCTGAACCACGGCGCCTTCGATCCGGACTCGGCCGGGGCCGGTCTG
Organism: Nitrospira sp.; assembly: GCA_024998685.1. GTDB lineage: Bacteria > Nitrospirota > Nitrospiria > Nitrospirales > Nitrospiraceae > Nitrospira_D. Next base: position 26,867 of record JACOEH010000043.1, on the reverse strand, counting down.
TTCCTTCTCCGTGATGGTTTTGATCATCGCCGTCAGAGCTTCATTCACCGGAGTCGGAATGCCGAGATCGCGCCCTTTCTTGACGATAAAGCCGTTGAGGGAGTCGATTTCCGTCCGCCGTCCCGCCTTCCAATCGTCGTACATGGAGGTATGGATGTCGCGAATCTCCTGTGTCGCTTTCACGACTCGTTCCGGCATATCCAACGGCAGCGGTACTTTCATGGCGGCCGAGACTGCCGCCACTTCCCCGACGATCTGCCGGATGACGCCCGTCATCTCCGGGTGATCGAGCGCCTTGGCCACATGGTCATCGATGAGCACGGTAATTGGGTTGAAGACGCAGTTCCAACACATCTTTTCCCACTTCGCGCGGCGAATGTCCTTTGACAATTGACAAGGAATGCCGGCCGAGGTGAATAGGTCACGGATGGCGAGAAGACGCTCGCTTTCATTTCCCATCAGTTCGCCGATAGCCACCGCCCCCTTTTTATAATGCTCGATGACGCCGGGCTCGGCGATTCTGGAATAGATATAGGCCACGCCGCCGACTACACAATCTCGTTGGATCTGCGCAAGGAGACGGTCTTCGGTATCGATCCCATTCTGTAAGGTGAGAATCACTGTTTTTTCGGTCAGCACCGGTTCGATCTGGCTCAGGACTTCATCAAGGTCATAGGCCTTCACGCCGAGCACAATGAAATCCGGCCGAGGAAGCTGGCGCGCATTTGAGGCTGCTTGAGGCTTGACCGTAAACGTTCCGTCTGCGCTGCGGATCGTCAATCCGTGTTGTTTGACGGCCGCCAGCGTATTCGGCCGCAGCAAAAACGACACGTTGGGATTATGCTTGGCCAATCGTGCTCCGAAAAACCCGCCGACAGACCCGGCGCCGATCATCAAGATCTGTTTCATGCTCTCATCCTCTTGGTTGCCTGTGAAACGGGCATACTATAGCATGCGGTTGCGCGGCGACGCAGCCGCACTTAGGAGGACGGTAACATCATGGGGCCCAGTTCCAACCTTGTGCTTGTGAAACAACGACTCGCCGCTGCCGGAAGCATCACCGTACTCACCGGCGCCGGGATCTCGGCCGACAGCGGTGTGCCGACATTTCGCGGTGCAGACGGCTTATGGCGCAATTACCAAGCAGAAGACCTCGCCACACCCCAAGCATTTGAACGAGATCCTCGCCTCGTGTGGGAGTGGTACAACTGGCGGCGTGAGTTGATCGCCACAAAACAGCCGAACGATGCTCACACAGCCATCGTTGAACTGGAGCGCAGCCGTCCGGACTTTTGGCTGATCACGCAAAATGTGGACGGGCTGCATCGAGACGCCGGCTCACGGAAACTCTCTGAGATTCACGGCAACCTCTGGAAAGTTCGCTGCACCGGCTGTGGCATGGTGGAAAACAACCGCGATGTGCCGATTTCGATCCTACCGTCCTGTCTCCGTTGCGGGTCGCTGCTCCGGCCCCATATTGTCTGGTTCGGAGAATCCTTGTTTGCGGAGGATCTCGACTGCTGCACCAGAGCACTCAAACACTGCGACCTCCTACTCGTCGTTGGGACGTCGGGAATTGTATATCCTGCAGCCGGATTCGCGTCGATTGCAAAACAGGCCGGTGCGTTCGTCGCCGAAGTCAATCTCGATCCCACCCCACAGTCGGCATCGGTCGACATCTCACTGCAGGGCCGTGCAAAAGATCTCATGCCATTACTCCTGGAACCGATCTAGAAGCGGGAACAACTCCTCCAAGCTCTTGATGGTCCGAACGCCTGTTCCGTGCTGTCTTCCGTCACGGTCCAACAGAGCGGCGTGAAGCCCGGCTTTTGTCGCTCCTTCCACGTCGTCCCGCAGACTATCGCCGATGTGCAAGGCCTCCTCCGGATCGACGGCATGCTTCTCCAACGCGATGTGAAAGATCTGGGGAGCAGGTTTTGCGGCTTGGGCCAAACTCGAGATAGTCACCGTGTCGAATGCATCGGCGATTCCGAGTCCACGCAACACCGTAAAGAGACGGGAATCGAAATTCGAGATGATCCCGAGCTCCAGATCTCGTGCTTTGAGCTGAGTCAACGTGGAAGCTGTTTCAGGAAACAAGCGCCATGATCGATGGTCCTCAAATACACGAAACACATGATCGAAGAACTCGTCGAATCGCTCGAACATGCCCACACGATAGAAGACGTGATGAACGATATCGAACCACCACAGCCGTTCACTCTGCTTGATTCGTGCCGGTTCTACCGCTGCAAAGACCGGCTGCGGCGCTTCACGGAACGCTCGGCTGAAGGCTTGTTTGATTGCGACCAACGAGTCTGGTTTCTGCGGGAAGCCGAAGTCAACCGCATGTCGAAGATAAATCTCAGCGACCGACCCATGCACGTGAAAGAGGGTATCGGCTGCATCGAAAAACACAACTCGGATCGATGAACTCATGTATGGACCTACCTGATTTCAGTCCGCAACCGATCCTGCGCGAAATACTTCATGAATCCAATCACCTATCGATGGTTTTCTTGACAAAGAATACCCCCCTTGCTAGCTTCGAAGAAACTAAAAAGTTGGGAGAATTTTTCATGGCTTCGCCGATCTTTGTGGTGGACAGCAGCCCTGCAGTGAGACGGTTGGTGGAACAGATTTCAATCCCGGAAGGGTTTGAGGTCATTGGGTTTCAAGACGGACCAGCCGCCCTTGAGGCCGCTCGACGAAGCTCTCCATCGCTGATCATCGCGGACTACCATCTCGACAACATGACGTTTTCGGGATTTTGCAAGGAGATCAACAAACTGGACAATTTGACGGAAACCTACCTCATTTCGTTGGTGAATCCGGCTGATCGCCCGGACGAAAATCACCTCCGCGCGTTAGGTGTCAAGGCATTCCTGAAGAAACCGTTTCAATCTGAGGATCTACTCGACATGATTCGATCTCTTCAGCAACACCAGGCTGGTGCCTCAAACGACAAAGGTCTGAAACGGCGCGTCTGGCCGCCGAGTTCGACTTCAACCGATTCCGATGATGAAGCGATCGACCAACCGGCAAGTGGCCAGGATCAGGAGGAAATTATGGGCCAGCCTGACAACTCACACAACACATCACCGGCGCCACCAATCGTCGCAGCGGCCCCCGAAGATGCCATGAAGGGTCTCTTCGACCAACTCTTGCGATCGATGACCACACGAAGCCAGCAGAGCCTTATCGAGCTGCTTCCTCGCGTGATCGACGAGAAACTGGGAACCCATGTCCGACCGACTGTTCAGAAGGAGTTGCAAGCACAGTTAGGGAGCATTCTCTCCCAGGAATACCTCGCATCGATTCTTCAGCCTCTGGTCTCTCAGGCATTACCGGCTCTCATCAGGAAGGAACTCGAAAACAGCGAGCCCATCATCCGGCAAACCTTGACTGACTTGGTCGAATCCTCCATTGGAGAGAACATTGATCGAGCAGTGCGTGAACATACCGAAGCCGGCGTCAAAAAACTTGCTCCCGAGATGATTCGTGAGCAAGTGGGTTCGATAGATGAGATGATGAAGGATGAGGTACGGGCAGCTGCAATGAAGCAGGCACCGTTGATTGCCGACGACCTCGTCCGAAGCGTCGCCGAACAAACCGTCGAACAGGCCGTTCAGCGAATCGTACCTGATGTTGCCGAGCAACACATCAAGGCTGAACTCAGACGCCTGATCGAGGCTGAAGAAGCGTCACACTCCTCTCAGGCTTAACTTTTCTTGCCGCGTTTCCCTCGTCGCGCCTTCGCCAGGGCTTTCACCCGCTTGACATTCTTCCGATGTTTCTTTCGCGTTTTCCGATCCTTCTCACGACCTCGTGCCATGATCCTCCTACTGAATATGTTTGATGACCTCTTTGTCGGCGACTGTATAGCACATGCCTCATACAGCCACAAGCGGAGACTGACGTCGTTTTCTGTGAGAGGCAGACATGCTAAGATGCTGGCCTCAGTTTGGTCTGCGACAGAACGATGACAGGACGTCAACTCGACAAAACATACGATCCACGAGCCGTTGAGGACCGGTGGTCTCAGGAGTGGCTCAGGCGCGGATACTTCCACGCCTCACCGGAACAACCGGGCCAACCCTATTGTATCGTCATCCCTCCACCGAACGTCACGGGATCGCTCCATGTCGGCCATGCGCTGAACCATTCACTGCAAGACATCCTCATCCGGTGGCGGCGCATGCAGGGGCGAAATACCCTCTGGCTCCCCGGAACCGACCATGCCGGCATTGCTACGCAGAACGTGGTGGAAAAGCAACTGATGGCCGAAGGCCTGTCACGGGAGTCGCTGGGACGGGAACGATTCGTCGAACGGGTCTGGCAATGGAAAGCGACGTCGGGCAACACGATCGTCAATCAACAAAAGCAGCTGGGAGAATCCTGCGACTGGGACCGTTTGCGCTTTACGATGGACGAAGGCCTGTCCAAAGCCGTCCTCGAAGTCTTCGTGCGGCTGTATGAAGACGGATTGATCTATCGTGGCGAGCGGCTCATCAATTGGTGTCCACGCTGCCTGACGGCCCTCTCTGATATTGAAGTGGAACATGAGGCGGTGAAAGGCAAGCTGTATCACATCCGCTACCCTCTGGCGGATGATCCGAACACCTGTTTGATCGTGGCCACCACGCGGCCGGAAACGATGCTGGGAGATACGGCCGTCGCCGTCCATCCCGATGATCCTCGGTATCGCCATCTGATCGGGAAGAAGGTCCGTCTGCCGCTGACGATGCGTGAGATTCCGATTGTCGGCGATTCGACTCTCGTCGATCTGGAATTCGGTACCGGCGCCGTCAAGATCACTCCGGCTCACGATTTTAACGATTTCGAGGCTGGAGAACGGCACTCTCTTCCTCGCATACGCATTCTCGATATACATGCGAACATGTTGAATGAGACCGAACTTAGTCTGGCCACAAAAGCGTACCCAGATATTGCGACTGCATTGGCAGGACTCCCAGTTCAGAAGGCTCGCACGAAAATCGAACAGCTGCTTTCTGCTAGTGGTGCCCTAGGAAATCCAGAGCCTCACAAGATGGCGGTGGGGAAATGTTACCGCTGCAAGACAGTGGTCGAGCCGTATCTTTCAATTCAATGGTTTATCAAAATCCATCCGCTTGCTGAACCTGCCATCAAAGTCGTTGAAGATGGCAGCATCCGAATCATTCCAGAATCTTGGACTAATAATTATTTGGGGTGGATGAGAGACATTAAGGATTGGTGCATCTCTCGGCAGATCTGGTGGGGACATCAAATCCCAGCATGGTATTGCGAGAAGTGCACTGGTGGATTTCTAAGGAGCAAACACGATAATAGGCCGCTTATTGATCTTGATGTCCCCCTTATTGTTGCCAAGTCTAGACCCGAGAAATGTCCCCAATGTGGCAGTGGCAATTTGGTGCAGGACCCGGATGTTCTTGATACCTGGTTCTCTTCTGCTCTCTGGCCCTTCTCAACCCTAGGATGGCCTGAGCAAACCCTTGAGTTGAAGACCTATTATCCGACGTCGGTCCTCGTGACCGGCCTCGACATTCTGTTCTTCTGGGTGGCCCGCATGATCATGATGGGGCTCAAGTTCATGGGAGACGTACCCTTCAAAGACGTCTATATACATGCCCTGGTCCGCGACGCAGAAGGCCAGAAGATGAGCAAATCCAAGGGCAATGTGATCGACCCGCTGCACGTCATGGATCAATTCGGCACCGACGCCCTTCGGTTCACCCTCGCCTCTATGGCCTCGCCGGGCCGTGATATCAAACTGGCCGAAGAACGGATCGAGGGCTACCGCAATTTCGCCAATAAGATTTGGAACGCCGCGCGATTCGCTTTGATATATCTCGATGGACCGCGCACCGTCCTCCCGCCGGTGCAACGAACGTTTCCCGACCGGTGGATCTTGAGCCGCCTTGCTCACACGATCCGCGCCGTCACGATGGAGTTGGAGTCATACCGATTCGATCGTGCGGCGACAGTCCTCTATCAGTTCATCTGGCATGAGTACTGCGACTGGTACCTGGAATTGATCAAACCGGTTCTGCAAACACCTGAACACCCGGATGGAGCAAGCACCAGGCACACCCTCGTGGAGACGCTGGAAACAACCATGCGGCTGCTGCACCCATTCATGCCGTTCATCACGGAAGAAATTTGGCAGACAATCCCCCATCAGGGCGACAGCATCGTCGTGCAGAAGTATCCGGCCTCGGACCAGGCATGGGTCGCCCCTGATGCAGAGCAGCACTTTGCGTTGCAGGAACAAACAGTAGGACTCGTCCGAACCGGCCGAGTCCTCTTGAATTATCCGCCTGGGCAACAGATTTCGTTTCATGTCGGGCACGACGACCCGAACAGACAGAACCAGCTCCATCAGTTACAACGGTACCTAGCCCACCTCAGTCGCGGCAATGCAGAAGTGCGCCCGCCGCATGACTGGTCGTCGGCAAGATTGCTGCGACTTGTCACTGAAGGCCTCTCTGTGGGAATTGCAGTCGCCGATGACGTTGACCTCAAGAAAGCGATTGAGCGCCTGGCAAAACAACTCACGGAGACCGACAAGGAATTGCAACGGGTCGACGGGAAACTGAAGAACACCGAGTTCGTATCGAAAGCTCCGCCGGACGTGATCGCCGAACATCAGGAGCGGGTGCGGACCCTGTCCCGCGATCGTGCATTGCTGGTCGACAGCGAGCGGCAGCTCCGCGCCATGCTCGCGACGTGATCGATGGCCACACTCCCCGCTGCAGAAATCCGTCGTGCGGTGCGTCGAGGTCTCGAAGAAGATCTCCCTCAAGGAGATGCCACAACCGCATCAGTCTTCTCATCCTCGGTGCCGGCTCGGGCCGAAATCATTGCGCAACAGCCGTTGGTTGTGGCAGGGATAGCCCCAGCGGTCCAGACCTTTCTCATGGTCGATCCTTCCCTGCGGTTGTCGGTTTCCAAACACGACGGCGATCGAGCTACGAGTGGAGAGGTACTCCTGGGTGTCGAAGGTGATGGGCGGTCCATCCTGCAGGCCGAGCGGGTCGCTTTGAACTTTCTTCAACACCTGTCTGGGATCGCCACCTTGACACAACGGTTCTGCCGAGCCGTGCGCGGCTACCCTGCCAGTATCCTGGATACCAGAAAAACTCTTCCCGGCTGGCGCGCGCTTCAGAAGTGGGCCGTTTCGCTCGGCGGAGGGATCAACCATCGGCAATCATTAAGCGACGGCATTCTCATTAAAGACAACCATCTGGCCCTCCTCCGACGCAATCGACGACCGGTGGAAAGGGCATGTCGATTGGCACATGCCCATCGGTCAAGCTCGCTTCCGATTATCGTCGAGGTGGAATCCCTCTCTGAGGTCCGCCAGGCGCTCGCAGGAAAGCCTGATATTATTCTGCTGGACAACATGGCCCCGGACATGGTCCGACGTGCCGTGGCGTTGATCAAGAAACAAGCCCTGGTGGAAGTGTCCGGCGGTATCACGCTCAAGAACGTCAGAGCTATGGCAGCAGCCGGCGCCGATCGCATCTCCATTGGCGCGCTCACCCATTCTGCCCCGGCAGCAACGGTGAGCCTTGTCATGACGTTAGCTCGACCTTCACGACGTCGGCGTGCGTAGTCGATGGTGCCCTCCGAGCCACTCGATCTCGATAGCATTCGTAGCACCCTTGCGACCACGTCACTGGGTCACGTCTTGTACCTTCACCGAGAGCTCCCCTCGACCAACAGAGAAGCCTTATCACTGGCGCAGAACAGCGCAGTCCACGGTACCGTCGTTATTGCTGAAAGCCAGTCAGGTGGCTATGGCCGACATGGGCGCACGTGGTTCTCTCCGCCGGGACTAAACATCTATTGCTCCGTCATTGTACGCGGGAAGAGGGAAAACCTTTCCCTTTCTCAATGGTTATCCTGGATGCCGCTTGCCAGCGCACTTGCCGTTACTGAAGCCGTTCAACAGATGACGGCCGTATCCCTTTCGCTGAAATGGCCGAACGACCTGCTCCTCCATGAACGCAAAGTCGGCGGGATTCTTTGCGAGAGCAGTTTCGCCACAATCAACGAGCCGGTCGTGGTCATTGGAATCGGGCTCAATGTGAATGTTCCCCCGGTGTCTTTTCCGGAAGAATTGCGGCCGATTGCGGCTTCATTGATGGAGGCCTCACGGCGACCGATCGACCGCAATCGACTCATTGCTCAACTGCTTCTGGAACTTGAACAGTGTCTTGACGAGCTTCGATCTTCCGGACCGGTCCGGTTACGACAAGCCTATACGGCTCGCTGTGCCACGCTGGGGCGCCAAGTTCGCGTCCTGTTCATGAATGAGCAACCGATCGTCGGCATCGCAGAGACTCTCTCGGTCGACGGCGCGTTGCGAGTGAGAACCTTGTCGTCTCACCCTGATTCACAACCGATGCCCCTCATCGATGTCCGAGCGGCCGATGTCGTTCATCTGAGAGAGTAGCGAAAGCGGACCAGGCCGGGTAGAATAAGTTCGATGCTCTTAGCGATCGACATCGGAAACACCAACGTTGTCGCCGGAATCTTCGACGGATCGACGCTGCTGACCCATTGGCGGTTGGCGACTGATCCCAAGACCACTGCCGACGAGTATGGTGTCATTTGCCTCAGCCTCATGGCCCGAGATGGACGCCTCCCTGAGCACATCACCGGTGCAATCATCTCCAGCGTCGTTCCCGCCCTTACGGAAACGTTTGAATCGATGGTTGAAACGTCCTTCGGCTGCACTCCCATCACCGTCTCTTCCGACATGGATACCGGCTTAACACTGAAATACTCGAACCCGAAAGAGATCGGAAGCGACCGTATTGTGAATGCAGCTGCGGCCTATGAGAAGTTTCGCCGCGATCTCATCATCGTCGATTTCGGCACAGCGACGACATTTTGCGCGGTCAGCCGAGACGGAGAGTATCTCGGCGGCGTGATCGCACCGGGTCTGACTATTTCGGCGGACGCCTTGTTTACACGGGCTGCAAAGTTGAGCAAAGTCGAGCTCGCCCGGCCTAAGACCGTCATTGGAACCGATACCGCCGGGAGTATTCAATCAGGGCTCATTTTCGGCTATGCCGGTCTTGTGGACACTCTTATCCAGCGGATGGAAGGGGAGATGGGGCGCACATCATATGTGATCGCCACTGGTGGATTGGCCCCGGTGATTGCGCCGGAGGCGCGATCGATTCAACACATTGAACCGTTTTTGACTCTGCATGGGCTTGAACTCCTCTATCGCCGTGCCCAGGGCGCAAGCGCAACGCAATGGGTTTAGTCCGTTCAGCACCCGCATCATTTTATTTTTCCTTTACCCGTTGACTTCCCTCCTCCTATGGATATCTCCCCGCTTGTATAGGTATCAGGATGAATGACGATCAAGAGCAGAAAAAAACAAACGCCAATACAATCGAGAGCTTAGAGGAAGATTCTTCGGTCGCGGACACCGGCTCCTCAGTTCAAGCCGAACTGACCAGCAAGACTGAAGAATGTAAAGCGATCAATGACAAATACCTCAGACTGGCTGCCGAATTTGAAAACTATAAACGGCTGACTCAACGTGATCAGCGTGAGCAAATTCGATTCGGGAATGAACAGCTTCTCAAAGAACTGCTGCCGGTTGTCGATAACATGGAGCGGGCGATCAAGGCGGCTCGGACGAATGGAAGCGATTCGGCGCTCATCCAAGGTGTGGAACTGACACTCAAGCAACTCTTCGGGATCCTGGCCAAATTCGGTGTGCAGGCGATCGAAACAGCAGGCCAAGACTTTGACCCCAGCGCCCATCAAGCTGTCTCATACGGCCCATCGAACGATGTATCGGCCAATAAAGTATTGGACGAGTTTCAAAAAGGGTATCGGCTGCACGATAGGATTCTGCGGGCGGCAATGGTCAGTGTCTCGTCAGGTCCGGCCCAACCAAACGAACATGACTCAACGACACACTGACCCGGCTCAGTCATCGTTGTCGAGAAGGAAGGAGTTCACCAATGGGTAAAGTCATCGGTATCGATCTCGGGACCACCAACTCTTGTGTGGCGATTATGAGCGGCGGAGACCCCGTCGTGATCGCCAACGCCGAAGGAAGTCGGACTACCCCTTCCGTCGTTGCCATTACCGATAAGAGTGAACGGCTGGTCGGCCAAATCGCAAAACGACAAGCGATTACCAATCCCGAGAACACCATTTTCTCCGTCAAACGCCTGATGGGGCGTAAGTTCAAAAGCCGTGAGGTTCAAGAAGCCCTGAAGCGGCTTCCCTATAAGGTGGTTGAGGCCGACAACGGTGATGCGCATGTGGAATTGCGCGGCAAGCGCTATAGCCCGCCGGAAATCTCGGCGATGATTCTGCAGAAAATGCGGCAGACCGCTGAAGACTACCTCGGTGAAAAGGTCACTGAGGCCGTTGTGACGGTCCCCGCCTATTTTGACGATAGCCAGCGTCAGGCGACCAAAGATGCCGGCCAGATCGCCGGGCTGAACGTCCTGCGTATCATCAATGAGCCGACCGCCGCCTCCCTTGCCTACGGTCTGGACAAGAAGAAAGATGAACGGATTGCCGTGTACGATTTGGGCGGCGGAACCTTCGACATCTCCGTGCTCGAAATCGGTGAGGGTGTCTTCGAGGTGAAATCCACCAATGGTGACACCTACCTCGGCGGCGATGACTTCGATCAACGCGTGATGGATTGGCTGGTCGATGAGTTTAAAAAAGACCAGGGCATCGATCTGCGGAAAGATCGAATGGCGCTTCAACGCCTGAAAGAATCGGCGGAACGGGCCAAGATCGAACTGTCGTCGTCCCAAGAAACGGAGATCAATCTGCCGTTTATCACCGCCGATGCCAGCGGCCCCAAGCATATGGTCATCAAATTGACGCGGGCTAAGCTCGAACAGCTGGTAGACGATCTCATTCAACGCACGATCGAGCCGTGCCGAAAAGCATTGTCCGACGCAGGCGTCACCGCCAAGGATATCCAAGAAATCGTGTTGGTCGGCGGCATGACCCGCATGCCCAAAGTAATTCAGGTCGTGAAGGACTTCTTTGGAAAAGAACCGCATCGTGGGGTGAATCCCGACGAGGTTGTCGCCATCGGGGCCGGTATCCAAGGCGGAGTCCTCAAAGGAGAGGTCAAGGACGTCCTGCTTCTCGATGTGACTCCCTTGTCGCTGGGCATTGAGACGCTGGGCGGCGTATTCACCAAGCTCATCGAGCGCAACACGACCGTTCCGACCAAAAAAAGCCAAGTGTTCTCGACGGCGGCCGATAACCAAACGGCCGTCACCATCCGCGTCTTCCAAGGTGAACGGGAAATGGCGAATGACAACAAACTGCTCGGGCAGTTCGACTTGGTCGGCATTCCACCGGCGCCTCGCGGCATGCCGCAGATTGAAGTGACGTTTGATATCGATGCCAACGGCATCGTGCACGTGTCGGCAAAGGATCTGGCCACACAGAAAGAACAATCCATCAAGATCACGGCCTCCAGCGGTCTGAGCAAGGATGAAGTCGAGAACCTTGTTCGTGACGCGCAGTCGCACACGGAAGATGATAAGAAACGCCGCAAACTGGCGGAAGCCAAAAACCAGGCTGATAATCTGGTCTACCAAACGGAAAAAAACATCACGGAATACGGCGACAAAGTCTCTGATGAGGAAAAGACGAAAATCCAAGATGCCGTCGCAGCCGTCAAAAAAGCGCTCGAGGGCACCGATGCCGAGGCCATCGAATCGGCGACGCAATCACTCATGACGGCGTCGCACAAGTTAGCCGAAGAGATGTACAAAAAAACAGCCGCATCGCCGGGCTCGCAACCGGGCGCCTCGTCCTCAGGCAATACCGGTGAGACGAAGACCGACGAGAAAGTCGTGGACGCAGAATTTGAAGAAGTAGACAAAGACAAGAAATAGCATAGAATAACGCTTCAGAGTGTCCGAGTCCTCGACGCGATCGGGAACTCGGCGATTTGCGACTCATATACCAATGGCCGTGTCTAAACGCGATTACTACGAAATTCTCGGCGTCGATCGGAATGTGTCCGACGACGATCTCAAAAAAGCCTACCGGAAACTGGCCCGCCAACACCACCCTGACCTCCACGCCGGCGATCAGCAGAAGAAATCCGCCGAAGAGAAGTTTAAGGAAATCAACGAAGCCTATGAAACGCTGAGCGATCAGGAAAGACGGAAACGCTATGACATGTTCGGCCATGCCGGGGCACAGCAGGGCGGATCAGGCTTTGACGGGTTCGATTTCGGCCGTGGCGGATTCGGAGACGTGTTTAACGACATCTTCGAGGATTTCTTCGGCCAAGCGCGAGGAGGCGGGGCAACTCGGGCTGAACGCGGCAACGATCTCCAATACAATCTCGAAATCACCTTTGAGGAAGCCGTCTACGGGAAAGAGGCCAAGCTCAAAATCCCGCGCTGGGAAATCTGCATCGACTGTAAAGGGACCGGGGCGAAGTCGGCGGCAGCCATCAAGCCATGTGCCAGCTGCAAAGGTGCCGGGCAACTTCGGTTTCAACAGGGGTTCTTCAGTGTCAGCCGGCCCTGTGGCCAATGTGAAGGCACCGGTCACTTTGTCACGGAACCCTGCACGACCTGTCAGGGGCGTCAACGGGTTTACAAAGAGCGCACCATCGCCGTCCATATTCCAGCCGGTATTGAGACCGGCATGCGTCTTCGTCTCTCCAATGAAGGAGAGCACGGTCCTAATGGTGGCCCTCCCGGCGATCTCTACGTGGCCGTGACCGTCAGACCCCATCCGATCTTTCACCGCAAGGGCCTCGATATCGCCTGTGATGTGCCGGTCAATCTCGTCACCGCCGTGCTTGGTGGAAAAGTGGAAGTCCCGACCCTCAAGGGGGAAACCATCATTAAGGTGCCGCCCGGCACACAACATGACAAGGTCCTTCGAATTAAAGGGTTAGGGATTCCAAGCCTAAAGGGAGGCTCGACCGGTGATCAGGTCTATACGATCAAGGTCCAAATTCCCACTAAATTGACGGCCAAACAAAAAGAACTGCTGATGGAGTACGCGAAAGAGAGCGGCATGTCTATGGAAGCCAACGGCGACGGCTTCTTCGATAAGATGAAAACCTTCTTCGAGTAAGCCGACCATCCCTGATCTCCAGGGCCCGCATGCCCGTTTTTTTCGTTTCCCCTCAGTGCATCACTCCGCCGACCCTTTCCATCACCGGCGATCTACTGCATCACCTTCGAGACAGTTTGCGCGTTACAATCGGCGAAACTCTATGGTTCGGCGATGGACAAGACACCAAGTACCGAGCCGAAATCACTGATGTCTCCAAACAAACCGTCACGGGGCGCATTCTCGAAACAGTCCCAGAACCGCTTCGCCATACGCCTCGGCTGATCCTCGGCCAATCGCTGCTCAAGGGCGAAAAGATGGATTGGGTGATTCAGAAAGCCACTGAATTGGGCGTGGCTAAACTCGTGCCTATTGAAAGCCGGCACAGTGTCGTACAACTCAAAACAGACCGGGTGGACCATCAACTCGCCCGTTGGCAGCGCATCGCCTTAGAAGCCGCCCAGCAGTCCGAACAGTGGCGCATACCACCGATCGCCACGCCAAAATCCCTCGCTGCACTTTTAGCTAGCCGTACGACCGGCACGATCACACTCATGCTTGCCGAGCGGCGTGAAGGCAAGAGCTTGCAAACGGTCGAGCTACCGCAAGACGTGACTGGCTCCGTGCTGGTCTTGATCGGACCGGAAGGAGGATGGAGCCAAGAAGAAGTCCAAATAGCCGAGCAGGCTGGAGTCGCATTCATTACCCTTGGCCAGCAAATCTTACGATCTGAAACAGCAGCCATCGCCGCTATCAGCATTCTCCAATCACGCCTCGGTAAACTGGGATGACCAAACCAATGTACCGGAATGACGTCTATTGGTCGTAGACGTCCAATGGAAAATGCACGACGGCAAGTCCTACCTGTATTGGCGGGACGAAGTGCGCTTATGCGACCCGAAGCACCAGCCGCTTACCACAAGCCTTGACATACTTTCTCAACGTCGCGATCGACGGAGAGTGCTTTCCACTGGCAAGAGCACGCTCCAAGCGAGCGACGGCAGGAGCCTGTGTGCCCATGCGTGCCGCCACCTGGCTTTGAGTCAACCCCGCTTCTTGCCGTGCCTTCAGCAAGGCATCAAGTAGAGCGGACTCTTCGCGCTCAATACGTTCCACCTCCACCCTCACCCCAGGACGACGAAGGAGCTTCTTGACGAGTTGATCATGTGTCCGCACGTTTGACCTCCTTCATACGCGCCTCAGCAATCTCACGATCCCGAAGAGGCGTCTTTCCCGACTTCTTGACGAAGCTATGCAGCATGACGATCCGTTTCCCCACCAACGTGCAGAAGAACACCCGAGCGATCCCCTCCGCTCCTTTTAACCGTAATTCACACAGACCATGGCCAAAAGCCTTGGTATGCGGAGCCCCAAGGTTTGGGCCAATCACGATCATCCGCCGAGTGAGGACGTTCCTATACATCCCACCCCATAGACCTACCACCATTCAAGAACATAGAATGTCCTCGCAACCTCTCCTAGACGAACTGACAAGTAGGAGTATTCGCATGAGCATATTCAAGTGGATCGGAAGACACATCGGTAAATCAAGCGCACACAACGTACCAGAAGTTAGCTGGTATACGTCGGAGAAGGAGTGTGCCTTTGAGGCCATTCGTGACGTGAAAAAGAATGAGCCTAGGCGTGTATTAGTTATCGGATCTGTAGGCGCGCTCGCTCATTCAGTTACTGAGAACGCGCTAACGGAACACCTACCCCACCGACTTTTAATCAATCATGAAGCAAGTTTGGCGTGGCTGGGAGAAACGGTTCGCATGGCACGCAGAACTAGTGATCCCATACTTATTCTCTCTCCCTACCCACGTCGATCACTGCCACCCACTATACATGTTATGGAAAGCACCTCCCTTCACCAGCCAATACGGCGAACCATTGTTCTTGAGAATACATCCCTCGCACTCCGTACCACGGACGAGGATGTATCGGTTGGTATATACCTCATAGGACTTTACACATCTGGGTATTGGAAGAGCATACAAGAATCACAGAGCGAGCTCGTACGACCAATCAATCGTTTCCGAATGATGGCTAGCAGAGACTTCGGAGCATTTATTGACTCAGAATCAACGAGATTGAATCAACTGCCCCAGATCAGCGACAGGAGAAATTACTACAACTAAGCGAGGCTTGGGAATCCGACCCTAAGTCATCGATCTTGGCTTATGAAGGCACTGTAATTACACCATAAAACAACCCAGTGCTGAGCTCCGAAACGGTGTCGGGGTCTTTTACCTATCAATTATTGGAGGATATCAAATCCCGTTTCCTGCACTACGGCGGGCTTATTTGACCCAGATGAGGTTCATCCCTAGCGTGTCGGCTGCTTTGCGCTGCCTGACATCGGCAGTGATGAAGGGAACGGTCAGACCGGAGGCGGCTTGGAACGTGAGGGCCGAGGTGACGTGCAGGGCATCGAGCGCCCTCAGTCCGGTTTTCTGGGCCAGTTCCTCGGCGTGATAGGAACAGTGTCGGGAGTCTTTTCTCGACAGGCTTGTAACTATGCCGGGAAAGCAAGACAGCCCCAGCCCCCATTTTCCAGCAGTACAGTCGCATCGCCGACTGCTAGATAGCCTCTGTGCACGATCTAGGCAGCACCTTTGCGTGGTTCACGATGCAGCGCCTCGGCTACAGCGCGCGGGTTACGTGCTGCGACGCGCAGAAGAGCTAAAGCTGGGCCATCGGGCGTTCGCCGTCCTTGCTCCCAATTGCGCAGCGTTGCGACGCTGACGCCGATCATAAGGGTAAACTCGGTTTGCGAGGCCTTGAGCTTTTCTCGGACGCTCTTGACGTCCGCTGGGTAAAACGTGGTCACCCGGCTCGGCTTCAACTTTCCTCGGCGAATCCTCCCTGCTTGCCGAATACTGCTGAGCAATTCTTGAAAGGCCATATCCTTCATGTGAACTCCTCCCGAACGAGCTTAGCCAGGACCTTCAGTTGTGCAACCGTCACATCACCTTACCTTGCTCATTCTTCGCATAGAGATACAGCATATAAAATGTTTGACTAGCCGGTTCCCAATAGTAGATCAAGCGGATGCCGCCTCGTTTTCCTCGACTCTCTGCACCCCAGCGAAGTTTCCGCAGACCCGCCCCACCCTGAATAATTGCGCCTTGTGCTGGGCGAAGCAGCAGCGACAACTGCACTGCCCGATACGCCAGCATCGCTTAACGCTGCTGCTGATTGACGCTCATACAATATTTTGTATACACTGTCATTTGTGAAACGGGTCATCTGGCTAGGCTCATCGTTGGAGGAAGTCCGATGCTGGACAGATGAGGCTCAGCGAGACACTGGCTATCAGCTCTTCAAAATCCAATCAGGCTTGGACCCATTGGACTGGAAGCCCATGCCCAGCATAGGCAGTGGCGTTCAAGAGCTACGGATTCACACCGGTAATGAGTATCGAGTTATCTATGTGGCAAAATGGGCAGAGGCAGTCTATGTCCTGCATGCTTTTGAAAAGAAGGCGCGCAAGACTCCACAAACAGCCCTGGATATCGCCCGCCAACGGCTTCAACGGTTACTGAGCCAGAAGAGGCACACATGAAGAAGCGTGTATCAAGCAGCAATATCTTCCGTGATCTAGGGTTCAAGGCGGACGAAGCGGAAAACCTCAAGCTTCGAGCGATGCTGATGGTAGAACTGGAAAAACACATCCGAGACAAGCGCCTCACTCAGAAACGAGCAGCTGAACAACTTGGCGTGACACAACCCCGGATCAGCGACCTCATGCGCGGCAAGATCGACCTATTCAGCGTGGATACGCTTATCACGATGCTCACCCACGCCGGCCTGAAGGTTGATGTCAAAGTGAGCCGATCCGCGGCCTAGGCTGTGTGAGGCTTCCGTTTTACACCTCGAACAAGGAACCGC
This sequence comes from Nitrospira sp., assembly GCA_024998685.1. Classification (GTDB taxonomy): domain Bacteria; phylum Nitrospirota; class Nitrospiria; order Nitrospirales; family Nitrospiraceae; genus Nitrospira_D. The sequence continues at coordinate 9,875 of JACOEH010000043.1, read as the reverse complement.
CGGCAATGCAGCTGTGAGTGAGGACTCAGCGGCCTGATTGTAGATGAACGATCGTCCCATTTTCCCCGCTGGCCCAACCATGGGTAGCATCGGAGAAACTGAGACCGAATAACGCGGTCGTAGCGATCGATTTCCCCTCGCTCCAGGTGAGGCCTGCATCGATCGTCCGATACAGCATCCCGCGCTCGCCGACAATCCAGCCTTCTTGTGGGCTGGTGAAACGCACCTTCAACAAATCCGTGAGTCTTCTACAGGTCTTCCCGCAGGGTAAGGTTTGGTCGACCCATGTGGTCCCCCCGTCCGTCGTTTGAAACATGGCTCCCGCGTTGCCGACCGCCCAGCCGGTCGTGGAATCGGTAAAAAAGACGTCGAACAAGGTCGCCGCGCTCCGCGTTTCTTGCTGCGTCCAGGTAGCACCACCATCGTCTGTGGAAAGGACGGTGCCCAGCGCGCCGACAATGGCGCCCTTCCGGTCATTGATGAAATGCGCTGCATAGAGCGCCGCGGCCGTGCCGCTCGCTTGCTCCGTCCATTGCTCGCCACCATCCTCCGTGTGCAAGATCGTCCCTCCTCCCCCGACGATCCACCCCGATTTCGACGATGTGAAATAGATTCCGTACAGCGGCTGTTGCGTCTCCAAGGGTTGAGAAATCCATGACTCTCCGCCATCAGTCGTGTATTTCAGAGTCCCTCCGGCTCCTGTCGCCCAGCCTTTTGATGTGTCGGCAAAGAACACAGACGTGAACAGGATCGACGTTCCGCTTCTCACCCGCCTCCATTTCTTCCCGCCATCGGTGGTCTTCAGTATTGTTCCTCCGGCTCCTACCGCCCACCCATTCTGAGGCGTACGAAACTGAATGCTCATCAAGGTTGATTTCGTGTGACTCACTTGCATAGCAACGGAAAGATTAGAGCCTGCGCCTCTCGCCGAGTGAGGGAGCGTGAGAAACAAACAGAGGAGGAAGAAGAGTGGCGCGAACATGTTTCGCCGTCTGGCGTGAATGGGATGGAGCCGACCCAGCATTATGGAGCGGTACTCGCGTCAGGCGCCTGGTGATTCCAAAAATCTGGGTCGGGAACCGGAAGCCCCTTGGCTTCGATGGTGAACGGTCCGGCTTCAAGCGTGATCCACTTCTTCGGCGAACAACACGTTCCATCAGGAAGCAGATCCCACGATCCTCGCCGAACGACCAGCGGTCCGGTCGCCAGGTTGTCGAAAAACTCGCCCTTTCTTCCGATCCCGTAGAGATTACGGTGCGGGACTTGGACCACAATTTCTTCATCGGTCCAAGACTGAACCACTGCGGCTGTGCCGTTGAACAAGACTTCGGTTCGTGACACATTCGAAACGACGGTTGCTTGTTCGCCTGACTCGTTGATTTCAAGGCCGCCCCGGCGCTTGTAGGATTTCTGGTTCAATCCAAGGTCGGCATGTTCAGCGGTCTTGAGAAATGTTCCGAACCCTCGGCCTTTGATCGTCACCGTATCATCCAGCCCGGCGGCCTGAGGTTCATACGACTCGATGACCGGCGTGACGAGCGTGAAGTCGCCGGCCTCGGTGGCTTGCGTCCCTCGCTCAGCACAACAGAGGCCGCCTATGTTCGGCGTGTCGGCGCTCCGGTAAATAACCACCTTGCCGGTTTTCGCGCTGAACGGCACCCAGACATCGATTCGGTCGTCGTTCCAGCGATAGATCACCGCCGGCACTCCGCCGATTTCGACGCGATTCCCACCGGTGTTAAAATCCGTGAAGTTGTAAGGAGTCGCCCCGCTCTCTGAATAAAACCCAAAGTGCTCGCCGTTGATACGCAACAACGTCCCGATGGGCGCGCCTGCGGGACTCATGGAAATGACGCGGGGAACATGGACCGTAAACTGTGCGAGCACCCGTTCCCGCCCTTGATGTTTCAACACCAGCGGACCAGACTCCGCATTGAGCGGAACATGAAAGACGATGACGTCGTCTTTCCATTGGGCGATGGTCACCGGCCGCCCACCGATCAGTACGGCATCATCCACCAGTTCTTTGGCCTGCCCGAACCCCTGTCCGAACAAAACCACTTTCGTGCCGACAGGTCCGCTGGTCGGATCCACTCGAACGGACGGAATCAATTTCAACGGAACGGCGTTGCTGACGACATGCTCGACCGGAGCACAACATGATCCGTCCGGTAGCGGATCGGAGGAAGCCAATCGAACTACGACATCACCACTCACGGCGTTCGGCGGAATTTCAAGCTCGATTTTGTCGTCTTTCCATCGCTTGGGGCGCACCACGACTCCGCCGACCACTACGTCATTGACACCGAACATCGTGTTCGGATCGCGCGCACCTGCCGAGAGGCCGAAATGATGACCGGTGATTTGAAGAGTGGTTCCTCGTTCCCCTTCCGTCGGTGTGATGGCCTCGATCCATGGCGTGACGATAGTCAAAAATCCGGCGAGGAGCTTCTTCTTCTTTCCGATCAACACCTCGACAAAGCCGCTCATCGCCTTGAAAGGAACCTTGACTTCGATGACATCTGTGTCCCATCGCTGCACTAAAGCCGACACCCCGCTGACCGTCACTCGGTTGAACTGGGTCGACTTAAAAGTTCCAAACCCCTTCCCGTTCAAGACCAAGGTTGCGCCGGGAATAGAAGACCGAGAAGACAGTTCAATAGGCGTCTGGCCTGCCTGTGCCGTAGGAATGTTCGCTCCATCACCAAAACAAACCGGCCAAAGGAGGAATGCGGTCAAGAGAGAGATTTGTTTCATAAACAGCCTATCGGAGAAGAGGAAAGACATACCGGAGGTTCAACACACAACATGCCCGACTTTAACAAGCCATTTTTTCGGGAGTCAAGACGCACCGGGCGGTCGGATGAGGCACTGACCTCTATTCGTCGTTCAGTTGATACTCAGGACGAAGCGGGACTTCACACAATGACTCATCAAAAGAGAAGGGTGACATCCATCACGGAATCGCCGGACCTCTTTGTGAACCGACAGCCTGAACGATCGTATCGTGGAGTTGCTCCACCGCTGCTTCTTTGGTCAGCAGCGTGGCCGCTCCGGCTCGCTGCATCGCGTCGTTGTTGTCCTCTCCGACGTTCACGGAAATGCCGATGATAATGGTTTCCGGCCATTTGGTTTTGATCTGCATCGTGGCTTCGATCCCATTCATCTTCGGCATATTAATGTCCATCACCACCACTTGCGGGCGGAGCTGCTCGACCAATTTCATCGCCTCTACGCCATCTCGGGCCTCTCCCATCACCTGAATATCCGCATAGGCATCCAGCACCGATCGCAGCCCTTGCCGCACCATGGCATGATCGTCCACCAAAAGAACGCGAATCGTCGCATTCTTCTGAAGTGTCGAGTGTTGGGTGCTGAATGTTGAGTCTGCCGCTCCTGAGAATTCAGAACTCAGCACTTTTTTCTCAGCCCTGCTTGCCAGGAGCAAGCTGAGCGTCGCAATGGTCCCATGTCCCGGAGCGGAGTGAATGGTGAACGAGCCGCCCAATGCCCGCATACGCTCATGGATGCTATATAAACCAAACTTGGAAGAAACCTCGCCACTAGGCACCCCGGCCAACGCCGCAGCAGGATGGAATCCCGTCCCTTCATCCTTCACGGTGATGCAGAGATGGTCCGCTTGCCCCTCCATCGTGAGAGTGGCCTGCCCAGTTCCGGCATGTTTGGCCGAATTGATCAGAAGCTCCCGCACCGATTGGAAGAGCAACACCCGTTGATCTTCCGGCAGATTGAGACCTTGGTCGTCCGGCACGGCGACGGTCACGGTTTGCTCATGCCTTTTCTTCATGTATTCGGCGAGCCATTTGAGACTGGCGGCCAGGCCATGATCACGCAGGACCGGGGGACTGAGTTCGGCCACCAGCGTCCGGCTATAGGTCAATGCATCGGACAAGATGCCGTCGACCTTTTTCAGGACGGTTTCACAGGCCGGTACGCCACTGGCCACGCGCTTTCCCTGTCCGATCGTCAACTTGCCGACGACCAACATCTGCTGCAGGTGGTCGTGCAGTTCGGTGGCCAGGCGTTTCCGCTCGCGCTGTTCCGCCAAATTCAACTCGCTCGTCAGCGCGCGCAGGCGGTCCTGCGACTGCCGCAATTCCGCCGTTTTCATGTTCACCGCCTGTTCGAGCTCCACGTTCCAGCGTTGTAAACGCGCTTGCGCTTCACGCAGCGCTTCCTCCGCCTGTTTTCGATCATCAATATCTTCAATAATGGAAATGAAATGAAGCGGCATGCGATGCGCATCTCGGATGAGCGAGACCGTCTTATTCACCCAGATCAGTGAGCCGTCCTTTCGTACGTAGCGCTTTTCCACTGAATAGGTTTCAACCTCACCCGCCAGCACGCGACGTGCTTGTACCCACTCGTCCTCTAGATCGTCGGAATAGGTGATATCCGCGAAGGTCATGGTGAGCAATTCTTCGCGCAAATAGCCGGTGATCGTGCATAAGGATTCGTTGAACTGTAACCACCGACCGTCCAGTCCGATATGGGAGATGCCGACAGCGGCATTGGCAAAGGTTGCGCGATACCGCTCTTCGCTCTCGCGTAGGGCCAGCTCTGCTTCCTTGCGGTCATGGATATCAGTGCAGGTCCCCACCCATGACTGAATGCGACCTTCAGAATCCCGCACCGGCGCCCCTCGCACACGAAACCATCGATATGATCCGTCGACAGCGCGGCGAAGTCTTGTTTCGACATCGTACTCCCCGCCTGTCTCGACGGCGTTCTTCCACGCGTCGGCCAATCTTGGCGCATCGTCGGGATGCTGGACCGTGAGCCAGCCGCCGTGTCCCGTCGTCTCATGCGTCAGCCCCGTATAGTCGTACCACCGTTGATTTTCGAACTCCATCTCGCCTTGCTCGTCGGTCTGCCACACGAAGTGCGGCATCGCCTCGGCCAGCATGCGGAACCGTTCTTCGCTTGAGCGCACCGCGTCTTCCGCCTGCTTCCGCGCAGTGATGTCCGTCAACAAGTTCACCGCGCCGACGATGTGTCCTTCGGCATTTCGCAAAGGATCGATGTGGACGATCACGTAACGTCTTGTGCCGTCGGAACGTTCGAGAACGGCTTCCTGATCATGCAGAGCCGTGCCGTTCTGCACCGCATCGACCATGGGCGTCTTGTCGTGCGGCAGCGGTGTCCCATCCGACCAGAGGAACTTGTACGACCCGCCAAACCGACTGTCGTTGTCGCCGAGGTTCGGCCTGCGCCCCCATAATTCGGCTGCTTGACCGTTGTAAAACGTGATATGACCGTCTCGATCAATCGTGTACATCGCCGCCGGCATGCGCTCGATGAGAGACCGATAGCGCATTTCACTCTCGGTGAGACGTGCGATGAGCCGCTGATTGTCCCGCTCCTGCTGGGCCAACTTGAGCAGGGCCCGCACGGTGCCGATGAGCTCCTCTTCTTCCGCCGGTTCGACCAGATAGGCATCCGCGCCGACTTCCAGGCTTCTCACTCGATCCGGCGCGTTGACGCGGGCGGCGGAGGTTTGCAGTATTTTGATGAACTTCGTCTCAGGGTGAGTCTTGAGTTGCCGACAGACCTCGAAGCCGCTGACGTCCGAGAGGTTGACGTCGAGCAGGATGAGAGCGGGCCGTTCTGCGGCGGCGACGGTGAGCGCGTCGGCGCCGTTGTCTGCTTCAATGATTCGGTACCGCCTCTGCCGGCTGAGCAGTCGGCTCTTTACGTACAAGGCGGCCGGACTATCGTCGACAATGAGAATGGTCGGGTGATCGGATTCGGCGGTGGACTGAGTCATATCAACCTCGGAGGCTCATCGGTGACCTGGCCGGCATTTTCGCCTCTCCGGTTCTCAACCATAACCGGATGCTCCTGTTCTTGCCGTCCACCTTCGACCAGTGCCGCCGATGTTCATTGTTCACAGGGCACGGTGACCGAAAAGGTCGAGCCGTTCCCGAGTTGACTCTCAACCGTGATGACGGCGCCGAGCACATCGGCAAGCCGTTTGCACAGCGCGAGGCCCAGACCTTGCCCTCTCATTCGCCGTTGCAAGGGATGACGAATTTGGAAAAACTCTTCGAAGATGCGGGCCTGATCTTCGGGCGCGATGCCGATTCCGCTGTCGCGCACGACAAAACGAATAGCCTGCCCATTTGAGACCGACTCGGCCGAGACGGTGATCTGACCCCGCTCGGTATATTTCATCGCATTATGGACAAAATTGTAGAGAATGCGGCTCAAGAGGGTATCGTCGGTCATCAGTTCCGGCAATGAGTCCGGCTCCTGTATCACGAGACTCACGCCGGGTCGTGAAGGAAACAGTTCTGCAGCGGCGTGGAGGCTTTGAAACAATGAGGAGACCGTGCATCGGCGGGATGCCGGTTGCAGTTTGCCGGTCTTGATTGTATTGAGATCCAGCATCGTATCGATGAGAGTCAGCAGTTGCTGGGCCCCTGTCTGCACCATCCCGATTTGCTTGTCCTGCTCCGGTGTCAACGGACCGTCCACACGATCCAGCAAGAACCGGCTGATGCCGATGATCCCGTTCAATGGAGTGCGATACTCATGGCTTACCGTGTAGAGGAGTCGGGTCTTTTGTTCATCGGAGGCGCGAAGTTGTTTGATGGCGTACTGTAAGCGCCGCTCGCTCAGATCCTTTGCCGCATCGATCTGATTCAAAGTCCCCGCTACCGTCCATAGAATGACGCTGAAGCCGATGACAGTCAGCCCGACAGCCATGAGCAGGCTGAAGCGGCCATTGTACAATCCGGCTGTTTCTCCCATCTGATGGACCCAGCCGATGATGAGAACCATCCCCACCATCAGCGGGACCATGCGCTGCAGCATGGAGCCTCCCGCTGTGGCGGCTGTCGCCGTTTTCATCAATCCTCGATCGGGCCGGAGACAGAGCAAGGCGAGACTCAGCAACACAAATGAGACCGCCGTATGCACCGCCATCGACTTGTACGACGGTATGGCATAGAGCGATTGCTTGTGGAAGAGATACCCCAGCACGACGAGCGAACAGATGAACAGCACAACAGCGGCCAAACTTTGAGAGACATCGTGCCGAACATTCTGCTTCATCGAAGCAGGAACGGCTCCTCCGAGAAGCACAAAGCAGAGGGCCGTTGCCGGCGCCGCCCATGTGGGAGGCACTGTCTCTCCTTCATGAGGCACAACATATCCCAGCAAAGTGCCGAGCCCCAGCAGACCCGCCATCGCAGCCAAGACAAATACCATACCGTTTCGAAAGGGAGTGCCGATTTGGGCCGGACTGGTGATATGCGGATTGAGCAACAAAAGGGCCCCGGCCAAGAGCAGCAAGCCGATTGCCGTGGTGATTTTCATCGAGGCAAAGTCCGGAAACACACTGATGAGTCGGTTGATATGGAACGTCCAACCCACTAGTACCAGCACGGCGATGAATGCCACCGTAGCGGCAAACCACTTGGAAGTCCGATAGTACCGATCACTGGGCACGCCGATCTGGTACGACTCATCCACGGAACTCCAAGCCTGAAGATTCATGCGCTGCAGATCATACTACTCGGAAGAAGCGGCTTCGGCATTTCTCGCCTTCCTACTGATACCTTCGCCTGGCGGCCACACGTCTCAGAATCAGGAATACACGCTTCGAGAGAAGGATCGGCAGCCTCGGCCTCAGGCATGGAAGATTGCCTTTTTGTCTCGAAAGAAGCGGACAAAGAGAAGCACCTTACTGCATGCCGGAGTCTCGGTAAACCCTCTAGCGATGAAAACCAGGGGTTTCCCTAGGGCAGTATGTTGACTATGACGAACGCAGCTCCACGATCAGTTCGATTTCGAGAGGTGCCCGGCGTGGCAACTCTGCGGCGCCCACGGCGACTCGTGCATGGCGGCCTGCATCTCCGAACACGGACACGAGCAGATCGGATGCACCATTGAGCACTTGCGGTTGATCGGTAAAGCCGGAAGCTGAGGCGATATAACCGACCATCTTGACGATCTGCTTGACTCGATCCAACGATCCGGCTTCGCTCCGGACGATACTGAGGCCGTTCAGCACCGCTATTCTCGCCGCCTCAACTCCCTGTTCGACTGTGAGATTCTCTCCGAGCTTGCCGGTCATAACAAGTCGGCCCTCGTGTGAAGGTAATACACCGGAGAGAAACAGCAGATTCCCCGTCCTCACTACCGGCACATAGTTTGCGACAGGCTTTGGAGGAGCCGGCAGGGTCAATCCGAGTTCTTGTAGTCTGTCCTCATAGGATACATTGGACACGTTCTGACCCCTTCCTATCCCTTCTCATCCGTCCCACCCTTCTCTTCCTTTGCCTCACACTTCACCGCTCATCCTTCACCTTTCACTTCTCACTCATGACTATCCCGGCCTGAGCGCATCCAAGAAACTCTCACCAACCGGTAATCGCTCGGCTCGAAGTGCCTCCACGATCGTCTGTCCCACATCCGCCGCAGTCGTCCTTGTCCCCAAATCGACGCCCTGCGCGAGTTTTGGTCCGCTCGCGAAGATCGGAACATACTCTCGAGTAGACGTCCGTCCAGGCAATGAAAAATCTCTCCCGTGATCGCCCGTCACAATGACGATGTCGCCGAGACGCAACCGTTCGAACAACTCAGGCAGACGACGATCACATTCCTGCACGGCCGTGGCCGACTGTACAGCATCTTCGGACAGCAGATCCAGGCTGGCGCAGATGAGACCGCGAGGCACTTTGTTCAACATCCCGATGACCGTATCAAACGCCGCCATCCCCGAGGCAACCGGGAAGGATTTCGTCAACCCTCGCCCGCTAAAGAGATCATAGACCTTTCCGACCCCCATCACGATCTGGCCGGATCGACTCAAGACATCCAACATCGTCACACCCGGTGGCTCGACCACAAAGTCCTTTCGTCCGACCTGCGGCCGAAGCAAGTCATGCCCACCGATGACGGGTTGCCCGACGACACGAATGAGAGTCCCCGCATCTTTCGCGGCTTTTCGAATCTCGCGACATCGCTGTTGGAATTCGGCCGGAGCCATGAGTGACTCATGCATGGCCAACACGCACGTATTGTCTCCGTCCGTCCATAGTAGAGGCGCTCCGGTGGCCATATGCTCCATACTATGTCGCCGGAGCATCACGCCCATGGACGAGATGCCTCGGCCGATCGACTTTCTACCGAAGAGCTGTTCAACAATGTCGACGATTGCGACCGGAATGCCGGACCTACAGACCGCCTGGGCTTCTTTCTGAATCACCCCGCCGATTTCCCAGTATCCGACGACAGAATCTTTACCCGGCGAGGCGAACTCCAACCGCCCAAAGGAGCCGGTCGGCTGGACCATGGCTCGTACTCCTTTGATCGAAGCGATGTGCCCCAACCCGAGCATCTCGAAATTGGGTATCTTCAGTCCATCGACCGTTTCGGCCAGGTGCCCGATGGTATTCGCGCCGGCATCGCCATAGTTGACACCGTCCGGCAACGCACCCACCCCAAACCCATCAACAACCAACAGAATGACTCGATTGATCATCAGTGGACTATACCAAGTCTCCGGAGTCCGACATAGATGCGTATGGAACCGACATGTGTACCTAGGAACCTGTCCGACATTGACTTGACCGCGGACTGATCGTTCCTGTTGATCCAGCATACGCACGGCTGCAAACGGATGAGCCTGGGGATCTTCGACTAGCTCCGGGCTTTCCGCTTCACCTTTCGGCTACTGCCCAATGCCCGCAGCGCCTCGCCAGGACGTCGACGTTGATGACGGAGGGCGGTCCAGAGCTTCGGCATATTGTGGGTCGTACAGATGAGCGCCCATCCTCCCCGCACCTGCCGCGAGGGTGTAAGAATAACTGTGTAACTGGTTATCATGCTTCTTCTAGAGAGGAGGG
>JACOEH010000097.1 GCA_024998685.1 Nitrospira sp. | reverse complement strand
ATGTTCGCTATGCCGGCTGATGCACTACGCACTATTTGATGGTCGGCTCAGTAAGATCGCACCCCACTATCCCACTATTCAGTTCTTACACTGTGGGGGACTCTATCAGGACGGCAAACATCCTAAAAACGTCGGCAGTTATTTCGGCTACATCGATGAGTCTCAATATATTTCCGGTATCGTGGCAGGCGGGATGAGCAAGAGCGGGAAGCTTGGGTTCGTGGCCGCCAAACCGATCTCCCAAGTGCTCCGCAACATCAACAGCTATACCCTCGGCGCCCGCAGCATCAAGCCGAATACGACGGTCCATGTGATCTTCACCGGCGATTGGTCGCTCCCTGTTCGTGAAGCGGAGGCCACGAACAGCTTAGTCGACCAAGGGATCGACGTGGTCACCTGCCATGTCGACAGTCCCAAAGTCGTCATGACGACCTGCGAAAAACGAGGCATCTCCTGTACCGGGTATCACTGCAATCAATCCAAACTCGCCCCGAAAGGCTATCTCACGGGAGCCGAATGGAATTGGGCCAAAGTCTACATGGACTACGCCGAGATGATCCGTAAAGGGCAGCACATTCCTCACCTGGTGCGAGGCGGGTTGAAGGAAGGGATCGTGCAGGTATCCGACTATAACCGAGTGGTGACGGAAGCCGTTCGCAAACAAGCGGACGCAGCCAAAGACAAATTTATGAGCGGCGGGATGGTCGTGTACAAAGGCCCGATCAAGGACAATACCGGTCGCCTCGTCATCGCGGCGGGAAAGGAACATGTCCAAACTGATATCTGGCTGGAAAGTATGGATTGGCTGGTAGAGGGAGTCATCGGTTCAACGAGGTCATGAGCATAGCCTTGCCGCAAACCCTGAACAAAGCGCTGGAACCGTTCCTCATCATCGTCGGATCTCTGACGGTCTCGATGGTGTTGTTCGGAGCCTTCGTGGCTTCGGCTGGAGCAGATCCGTTCGAGGTCTATCAGACCATGTACCGCGCCGCCTTCGGCACCTCGTTTTCCTGGCAAAACACGCTGATCCGTGCCGCGCCGTTGATGCTGACCGCTCTCTGCACCGCCCTGCCGGGCTATCTGGGGCTGATCGTGATCGGAGGAGAAGGAGCCGTGGTGATCGGGGGGCTTTTCGCGGCCATTGCGGCGTTAGCCATGCCCTCAGCCGCTCCTATGGTCGTACTCCTGACTATGGCGCTTGCCGGCATGATCGCGGGCGGTATGTGGCTCATGATTCCCGGATTGTTGCGCCACTATCGCGCAGTCAATGAAACCATCAGCAGTCTGCTGCTGAACTATATCGCTATTGCGTTGTTGAACCACCTCGTCACCAGCACCTTCCGCGATCCCGAAAGCCTCAACCATCCGTCGACACATCATATCGGCGAAGCCAACATGATCGGCCTCATTCCCGGCACCGATCTCCACTGGGGATTGGTGTTCGGCATTGTGGCTTGTGTCATCGCGTGGTTTCTCATGCATCACACGGTGTTCGGTTTTGCCTCTCAGATTGCAGGAGGCAATGTGCGGGCGGCCCAGATCGCGGGACTGCCGGTAGGGCGGCTGGTCTTGATCATCTGTTTCGTGGCGGGAGCAGCGGGCGGACTGGCCGGCATGGTGGAAGTCGCGGCCGTCCATGGAAGGGCCAATGACACGCTCAATGCCAATTATGGGTATGCCGGCATTCTCGTGGCCTTTGTGGCGCGCAATAATCCATTGACCATCATTCCCGTTGCGGTCTTGCTGGGGGGCATCCGAGCAAGCAGCGGACTGCTGCAGCGAGCCCATGAGCTGCCCGATGCGACCGTGCTCGTGATGCAGGGGATCATTTTCCTTGTCATCCTGTTCAGCGAAACTCTTTATGGTCGGTTTTCGAGGTTGCAGAAACAAGGAGTGTCCTGATGGAAGCCGGATGGTGGGGTGTGCTCATCGCAGTCTTGGGGGGTACGATCCGCATCGGTACGCCTTTTCTGTTTGTGTCGCTGGGAGAATGTTTGACGGAGAAAAGCGGCCGTATCAATTTGGGGCTGGAAGGGACGTTGGTCATGGGTGCGATGACCGGCTACGCCGTCTCGCTACACAGCGGATCCCCTTGGCTGGGAGTCTTGTGTGCCGGACTGGCCGGCATGATGCTGGGCGCCCTGCACAGTTGGCTCTGCAGCTTTCAACGGGTCAACGATATTGCGGTTGGAATCGCGATGATGTTGTTCGGCACAGGGCTGGCCTTCTTCCTTGGAAAGCCCTACATCCAACCATCTGCTCCTCGATTGCCTTCCATTGACCTCGGAGCCTGGAGTGATATCCCTCAACTCAAAGCGGCGCTGCAGATCAATGCCCTATTTCTGATAGGAATCGTCGTGGCGATCGTGCTCGGATGGATGTTGAAAAATACAGCCTGGGGATTAAAAGTTCGTGTCGCCGGCGAAAGCGCGGATGCGGCGCGCGCCCTCGGATTGCCGGTCGATCGCATCCGGATCATGAGCACCGCCCAGGGAGGATTTCTCGCGGGCATCGGCGGATCGTATCTCTCGCTTTATTACCCGTTCAATTGGAGCGAAGGCCTGTCGAGCGGCCAGGGACTGATGGCGGTGGCCTTGGTGATCTTTGCTCGATGGCAGCCGATGGCCTGCCTGTGGGTTTCTTTGTTGTGGGGAGGGGCCGCCGCGCTGGGACCATCCTTGCAATCCGTGGGGATCACAGGTGGATATTATATTTTCAATGCGATCCCTTACATCATGACCTTGGCGGTGATGATCATTACCTGTTCCCCGCGCCGCACGCTGGTGGGAGTACCGCATGAACTCACAGTGACTCGCTAGTCGATAAAGGATGACCCGAACTAACCCAAAAGTCCATAAGAGGTGAGCCATGAGTAGATATGTCGCATCGGATCCCTATCCCTATCCCTATAACGGCGATCTTCGGCCGGACAATACGGTTTTTCTCATTATCGACATGCAGACCGATTTTTGCGGCAAGGGCGGCTATGTCGACAAGATGGGGTATGACATCTCTCTCACCCGTGCCCCGATCGCGCATATCCTTAAAGTGCTGTCGAAAGCCCGAACCATCGGCATGCATGTCTTCCACACCAGAGAAGGCCATCGACCGGACCTGGCGGATCTACCGGACAACAAACGGTGGCGCAGCCGGAGAATCGGAGCGGGCATCGGTGATCCGGGCCCCTGCGGCAAGATTCTGGTGCGGGGCGAACCGGGTTGGGAGATCATCCCGGAACTGGCCCCGAAAGAAGGGGAACCGATCATCGATAAGCCCGGGAAGGGCTCGTTCTGGGCGACCGATTTGGACATGTTGTTACGGCTTCGCGGCATTCACAATGTCGTTCTGGCGGGAATCACCACCGATGTTTGCGTGCATACCACCATGCGTGAGGCCAATGATCGAGGGTTTGAATGTCTCTTGCTGGAAGACTGTTGCGGCGCGACGGATTATGGCAACCACCAGGCTGCGGTCAAGATGGTCACAATGCAGGGCGGCGTGTTCGGCGCCGTGGCGAAATCGGATGCCTTGCTCGAGGCGCTTTCATGAACGACGGAGCTCCTCCTGATTTGCAAACATTGGGAATTACCAAACGCTTCGGGCCGCTCACGGCCCTGAAGGACGTGAATTTTCGATTGCGGTCCTGCCGGTTCCATGCCCTGCTCGGTGAAAACGGCGCGGGCAAGAGCACCCTCGTCAAATGCATCATGGGGTATTACCACCCTGATGAGGGGACAATTTCGTTGGATCAGCAGCAGGTCACAATCCGTAGTCCGCGCGACGCGCAGGCCTTCGGCATCGGGATGGTCTATCAGCAGTTCACCCTCATCCCCAATATGACGGTCCTCGAGAACCTCGTCATCTCAAAGGCCAAGCTGACCCCCATTATCAATTGGCAAAAGGAAGAACATCAATTGACACAGTTCATGGAAAAGATGCCGTTCAAGGTGCCGCTCACCGCTCGGGTCGGCTCGCTCGCCGCCGGCGAAAAACAGAAAGTGGAAATTCTCAAACAACTCGCGCTGCAGAACCGCATCCTTATTCTCGACGAACCGACTTCCGTTCTGACCCCGCAAGAAGCCGACGAAATGCTAGGACACCTCAGAGCCATGACACTGGGCAGACAATTGAGCGTCCTGATCATTACCCACAAGCTTCGCGAAGTGGCCGCTTTCGCGGACGATGTCACTGTTCTGCGCAAGGGGCGATTCGTGGGTTCCGGAAAAGTCTCGGAGCTGAAGATCACGCAGATGGCGGAAATGATGGTGGGGTCGGAAGTGACGGCGAAACCGAAACAACGGAACGAGCGGCTGAGCAAGGTTCCCAAACTGGTCCTGCAAAATATCCGCGTCAAGAACGATATCGGTGTGGAAGTCGTGCGGGGGGTACATCTTACCATCCATGAAGGTGAGATCGTCGGCGTGGCGGGAGTATCAGGCAACGGACAGCACGAACTGGTCGAAGTCTTGGCGGGTCAGCGCCAGGCTACTGCAGGCACAATTCACGTGCATGACCAACCCTACCAGCCGACTCGCGAGAAAATCATGCGGCACAAGATATTCTGTCTTCCCGAAGAGCCGCTTCAGAACACGTGCGTGGGACGCATGACGGTGGCGGAAAACCTGGCGTTTCGCAATTTCGATGTCGAGCCTCACGCAGTGGGCGGCTGGCTCATGAGTCGACCGGCGCTGTGCCGGAGCGCGCGTGGACTGATTGAACGCTACAACATCAAACCGCCCTATCCCGAGATCCCGATCCAATCGCTCTCAGGAGGCAACGTGCAGCGCGCGGTCTTGGCACGTGAGCTGTCGGCGGATGTGGAGATTCTCATCATCGCCAACCCCTGTTTCGGACTGGACTTTTTGGCCATGGAGGAAATTCGCCTGCAGATCGTCGCAGCGCGTAATCGCGGGACGGCAGTGCTGTTGGTCAGCGAAGATCTCGACGAGATCCTGGAACTCTCCGATCGCACGGTGGTGATGTTCAACGGTCGGCTGGTCTATGAAACCGCGTCGCCCGGCGCCGACCTGGCCGTCATCGGACGACACATGACGGGGCATGCGACATGAATACCGTCCAAGCCTCTCCTTATCCTTATCCTCTGCCTGCAAAAGGCTCGGGCAATCGAGTGGCGTTGGTGATCATCGATATGCAGCGCGATTTCGTTGAGCCGGGCGGATTCGGCGCGGCGCTCGGAAATAAAGTCGAGCCTCTGCGGAAGATCGTGCCGACGGTCGCCGGTCTGCTCAAGACATTCCGCGAATTGCGGTTTCCGGTGATTTACACGAGGGAGGGTCATCGTCCCGATCTTTCGGATTGCCCGCCGGCCAAGAAACGGCGGGGAAATTCCACGCTCCGCATCGGCGACCGCGGTCCGATGGGGCGCATTCTGGTGCTGGGAGAACCGGGAAACGACATCGTCCCTGAACTGCGTCCTGAAGCCGGCGAACTCGTGATCGACAAGCCGGGCAAGGGCGCATTTTACGCCACCAATTTACAAGAGCGCCTGAAGGAGCTCGGCATTACCCACCTGATATTTACGGGAGTCACCACCGAGGTCTGTGTCCAAACCAGCATGAGAGAAGCCAACGACCGCGGATACGAATGCTTGCTGGTCGAGGACGGGACCGAAAGTTATTTTCCGGATTTTAAGCGAGCGACGGTCCGCATGATCCAATCGCAGGGAGGCATCGTCGGTTGGATCACGACGGCTGATCGCCTGACGGACTCGCTGCGGCGGACCTACGGATAACAGGTATCGTCATGAAGGGGAATCCTCCCGGCGACAGTCGAACCAAGGCAGTCCTTACCGGAAACAGCAACGCTCACCGCGTGAGCGAGGGTGACGTATTGCTTGCGGTCAACGGCACACTGATGCAGGGACTCAAGCTCAACCCCAACATGCTGGCCGCCAAAGCAACGTTCGTTCGTGAGGCGATGACCGAGCCCACGTATCGTCTCTGGACGATCAACGATGAGCACCCCGCGATGCTGCGTGTCACCGATGGAACCGGCACCAAGATCGCGGTCGAAGTCTGGTCGGTCCCCATCTCGGGGCTGGTGGGGATCTTGCTGAACGAGCCTCCCGGTTTGTGCATCGGAAAGGTGCGGCTGGAAGACGGAACCATCGTCTTGGGCGTGCTAAGCGAGCCGGCGCTCGTCGAAGGGCATCGAGAGATCACCGCCTACGGCGGCTGGCGCGACTATCTGGCGCGAAAATTACGGTAGGTTGCTGAAGAGCTGGAGATGCTCCAGCAGTTGTGATTTCGGCGCAGATGGCCGTCGACGATGGATGTGTGCAATCGAGACCTCGCTCCGTCTTCACTCTGATTACGCTTGCCGCTTGCGGCTAGCCGCCGCCATTGCGACCAACCAAGTCGAGAGATAGAATAAATTCAGGAGCCATGGTGATAACGCTTCGACTCATAATGCTCATGTGGCTCTCCTTGATTGCGGCCTGCGCCCCAGTCCATCATCAACCACAGCCGATTCTCGAACGCATCGATCGTCAACTCGGGGTCGGAGATCCTACCGCCTCACGCGACCTCGACGCCTGCCGCGCCGAGATCCGTGAAGCGGCGCCGATGAGTATCCAGCCTCGCTGGCTACCGCCGCTGGGGGTCACGGACAGCGGTGTCGTGTTCGGAACGATCGATAACACTCATCCGGCCTGGCCTTCACAGGACGCCTATCGACAGGCGCTGACGCGTTGCTTGATCGCGCGCGGTTACCAGATCCGTGGTTGGCAGTAACAGGTTTTCACTCCCACCAATGCTACGTCCCACTGAAACTTCTCTTCATGCAAGATGGCCTGGCAAACGCCAAGCCAACCACCATTGCTTGCATGATTATAGCCAAGCCCTCAATTACTGATGGACATTGCTGGTGAACGTTGGCGATCAT
>JACOEH010000096.1 GCA_024998685.1 Nitrospira sp. | reverse complement strand
CAAAATCGTTACACGCCGGCAAGGTGAGCGCCAGCAACACCCACCCCACGCGCCATGCGAAGCTGGGCCAATGGTAAGGCATTGCCGGTGTCGGTCGCCCCTGCGCACTTATATCGGTCGGCTGTAATGTTGTCATAGGGATGCCGGTGATCCTTCCTTTGGTGCAGCTGCTTCCGGTGCAGGTTTCTCTCCCGTGACAAGATCATAGCCGGCAGTGGGTGTGACGATACGCACTTTGTTGCCTTCGAGCAACGCAGCACTCGGGTTGTTCACGATGCGATCGCCGACGGAAAGTCCTTCTTCAACTTCGACAATTTGGTCCATGAGTTTACTGATCTTAATGGTTTTCAGATGAATGCGATCGTCATCCGTTACCACGGCCACTTGCGTGCCTTTCTCCTGGAACACCAACGCGGTGGATGGCATCGTGAAGGCTTGTCGATCGATCGGCGTCGTCAGGTGGACCTGGGCGTAGGAGCCGGGCCACAGCGCGCGGTCCTCATTGTCGATCGTGAAGACGGTGGTCGCGGTGCGCGTGCCTATATCGAATCCCTTGGCCACGGTCAGAAACTGAAAGTTGAAATGTCGATGAGGCAATTGCGGCACGGTCACATCGGCAACCAGGCCTGGATTGAGAAACGGCCCGAACGCCTCCGGCACACTGACAAAGAGCCGCAACTTATCGACAACGGCCACCGTAAACAGGTTAGTTTTTACATTGGGGGTGCTGAGGTTGCCTTCCTTACTGACCAAATCGCCGACGTTGATGTTGCGTTGGATCACGATCCCGTCAAACGGCGCGATGATCTTTTTAAACCCGATGAACGCCTCAATGTTCCTGACCTTTTGCGCGGCGGCCTTCACCACGGCTGCCTGAGCTTTCATGTTCTGTTCCTGGACGGTGATCGACTGCTCCGAGACCGCATGGCTTGGGCGCAGAGCGATCCAGCGTTTCGCGGTTACCTCAGCGAGTTTGTATTTGACGCGTTCGGATTCCAAATCCGCATGAGCCTGTTGATACTCGGCATCGAGGTCCGGTGTACTGATTTCGGCGAGGACGTCGCCTGCCTTCACGTGGTCCCCATAGTCCTTGTGCCACATTTTCACATAGCCCGTGACCCGTGCGTAAATCGGTGCTTCGTACCAGCCGACGATATTGCCGGGAAGCACAATCGTTTCACTCCCTGGAAGCGGCTTGGGAGAAACGACGGCGACGGTGGGCACGGCCTCTTCGAGCGTCTTGTTGTGCAGCAAGGCGGCATCGCCGTTGGCCTCTTGCATCCGATAGCCGAGATAAAGTCCACACAGAATGACGGCAAAAATGGCGATACGTGATCGAATCGATGTCGTTTTCATGAGAGCTCCTTGTGTTGCACAGCTGTACGCCTGCTGTAAACGATGGCATACACGCAGGGCACGAAAAACAGGGTGAAGAGCGTGGCCATGAGCAAACCGCCGATGACGGCACGCCCCAGTGGCGCGTTCTGCGAATAACCCGTGGCCATGGGGACCATCCCGATAATCATGGCTGCGGCGGTCATGAGCACGGGACGGAAGCGGGTCGTTCCGGCTTCGATGGCGGCCCGCAGCGCGTCGCCATGTTCTTGGAGTCGCTCACGCGCATAGGACACGACGAGAATCGAATTGGCGGTCCCGGTACCCATGCACATGATGGCGCCCGTCAGAGCGGGTTCCGACAGACGCGTATGGGTCAGGAACAAGGCCCAGGCGATGCCCGCCAGCGCGCCCGGCAAGGCGGTGATGATGATGAAGGGGTCGAGCCAGGATTGGAAATTGACGACGATCAACAGATAGATCAGCACGATGGCGGCGAGCAGCCCGAAGATCAACTCGAAGTAGGCGTCCCGCATCAGCTCGGCCTGTCCGTGGATTTCAATTTCAGCCGTGCGTGGCTTCCCGTCCTCCAGACTCTTGGTAACCTTTTCAACGTCCGCCAGCACGGAACCAAGGTCACGCCCTTCGGCCGAGACATAGATGTCGAAGAGCGGCATGATATTACCGTGCGTGACCACACCCGGCGTTCCCTCCACCGACAGATCAGTTAAATTACCGAGAAGTTGCACTTCGTTATTCGCAATGTCGTTCGATGAGTCGACCGGGACGGTCTTGATACTATTGACGCTATTGATGAACGCTTGCGGCGTATAGACATTGATCAGATACGACATACCGGTTGAGGGATCGAGCCAGTAGACCTGATCGACTTGTTGGCTCCCGGCGGTCGTCATGAGCAGGTTGTCGGCCATGTCCGACAGAGTTCGATTGACTCCGAGTCCGAACGTGCGGTCGCCTTCGACCATCATGGTCGGTGTGCGCATGGTTTGCTGAATGACCACATCCGTGGCACCGGGGATCTCGCGATATTTGTCCATTAATTTCCGGGCAAACTCATAGCTGGCATAAATGTCCGGGCCGTTGACTTGCACGTCGATCGGTGCAGGCGCGCCGAAATTGAGAATCTTGGCGGTCAGATCGGACGGTTGAAACGTGAACTCGGTCCCTGGAAACCGCTCTTTCAAACCCTTACGGACGATCTGCCGGTACTCCCATACGGGAGCCTTTTCATCCTTCAAGAGGATCGTCAAATCGCAATCTTGAGAGCCGACCGTCGGCGTCGGAATGAACGCGAGGTTGTGCGGCCCGACCGGCAGACCGCAATTACTGACGATGTTTTCGACTTGATCCGGCAACAGCTCCTCGATGCTGGTGGATACCAACGTAGCCAGACGCCCGCTCACCTCAATGCGTGTGCCGAGCGGCGCCCGCATATGCATTTGCAAGACTCCCGAACGGATTTCCGGAAAATAGTCGCGGCCGAGAAAGAAAAACAGACCCATCGAAATCACCGCGATGGCAAGTGAAACGGTGACGAAGGTGCGACGACGAGCGATCGCCCATTCCAATAACGTGCCGTAGCTCTCGCGGAACCGATTGAAACGGCGCTCGAAATTCTTCTGAAAGCGTACGAAGACATTCGATGATTGTTCCACTCCGGATTGTCCGTGCTGTTGGTCTTCATGCGATTGCGACATGGTGACTCCTCATCATATATTTCGCCATGGTCGGCACCAGTGTGCGCGACAAGATGAACGACGCGATCATCGCGATCATGACGGCCTCCGCCATGGGCTTAAACAGATAGCCGGAGGCGCCGGTAAGCCCGAAGAGCGGAAGCCACGCGATTGCGATGCACAGCGTGGCGACGAGTGTCGGCACGACGATCTGATTGGCGGCGTCGATGATGGCCTGTTCCAACGGCTTGCCCATCTCCAGATGGCGATCGATGTTTTCAATCATCACGGTTGCGTCATCCACGAGGATTCCGACCGCCAGAGCCAGCCCACCCAAGGTCATGACGTTGATCGATTCCCCGAGCCAATGCAGGCCGATGATGGCGGTCAAGATGGACAGCGGGATCGAGGTCCAGACGATGACGGTGGCCCGCCAGGAGCCCAGCAGCAGCAGCACGATGAGGCCGACCAGCGCGCCGGCGGTCAGCATTTCATGGACCACGTCGGAGATCGCATCCTTGACGAAGGTCGAGGCGTCGTCCAAGAGCCGGATCCTCACCCCTTCCGGAACGACGTGTTCGGCCCGGGGAATCATCTTCTTGATTCCGTCCACCACCGCCAGGGTCGAGGCCTCGGTGCTCTTCATGACGACGATGATGACGGTCTGTTTGCCCTTCACCAGCACCGCGTTCTGCTGGACCCGGCCCATGAGGCGCACCGAGGCCACGTCACGCAAATAGACGAACGCATTGCCCTCCCGCTTGATCGGCATATTGGCGAATTCCTCGATCTGCAGCGGCGACGCATTCGTCTGGACGATCCAGTCAAGCGACTTGATTTTGATATCGCCGGTGGGCATCACGCGGTATTGCTTCATGAGGACATCGTGAATGTTGGACGGCGTCAGACTGCGCGCGAGCATTTTCTGCGGATCGAGGTTGACCATGACCTGCATATCCTGGCCCCCATAGGGGTGCGGCAGAATGGCGCCGTTGACGGTCACGAGCAGCGGGCGGATCCGCATATAGGCGAGGTTATAGAGCTCCGCCGGGGTCATGTCGTCGGAGCTCACCTCCAGCATCGCCACGGGGATCGACGAGGGGGCGAGGCGCATGATCATGGGCGGAGAAATGTCCGGCGGCAGCGCTTTCACCACTGTCTGCGCAATGGCGGCGATATCCGCTTCGGCCCGCCCCACATCCACGCCGTCCTGCAGGTAAATATTCGTGATGCTGCTCCCGTAGTACGAGTGACTATGCATGTATTTGATGCCTTCCACGGTCGCGGTCACGAACCGTTCGAACAGATACGTGATGCGTCCTTCCACCTGCTGCGGCAGCAGGCCGGAGTAGATCCACACGACGGAGGTCACCGGGATCAAAATATTCGGCAAGACATCGGTCGGCATGTGTTGGATCGTCATTCCTCCGAAAAGCACGATGAGGATCGACATCACCACGAAGGTGTACGGCCTGCGCAAGGCTATCGCGACGATCTGCTTCATGCTTCGCCTTCTATGTTCATGGCCGGCCTTCGCAACGATTCCGCGCCGGGTTGTCCGTGCTGTTGGTCTTCATGCGATTGCGACATGGTGACTCCTCATCATATATTTCGCCATGGTCGGCACCAGTGTGCGCGACAAGATGAACGACGCGATCATCGCGATCATGACGGCCTCCGCCATGGGCTTAAACAGATAGCCGGAGGCGCCGGTAAGCCCGAAGAGCGGAAGCCACGCGATTGCGATGCACAGCGTGGCGACGAGTGTCGGCACGACGATCTGATTGGCGGCGTCGATGATGGCCTGTTCCAACGGCTTGCCCATCTCCAGATGGCGATCGATGTTTTCAATCATCACGGTTGCGTCATCCACGAGGATTCCGACCGCCAGAGCCAGCCCACCCAAGGTCATGACGTTGATCGATTCCCCGAGCCAATGCAGGCCGATGATGGCGGT
Source organism: Nitrospira sp. (assembly GCA_024998685.1). GTDB lineage: Bacteria > Nitrospirota > Nitrospiria > Nitrospirales > Nitrospiraceae > Nitrospira_D. The sequence continues at coordinate 1,915 of JACOEH010000096.1, read as the reverse complement.
CAAGATGGACAGCGGGATCGAGGTCCAGACGATGACGGTGGCCCGCCAGGAGCCCAGCAGCAGCAGCACGATGAGGCCGACCAGCGCGCCGGCGGTCAGCATTTCATGGACCACGTCGGAGATCGCATCCTTGACGAAGGTCGAGGCGTCGTCCAAGAGCCGGATCCTCACCCCTTCCGGAACGACGTGTTCGGCCCGGGGAATCATCTTCTTGATTCCGTCCACCACCGCCAGGGTCGAGGCCTCGGTGCTCTTCATGACGACGATGATGACGGTCTGTTTGCCCTTCACCAGCACCGCGTTCTGCTGGACCCGGCCCATGAGGCGCACCGAGGCCACGTCACGCAAATAGACGAACGCATTGCCCTCCCGCTTGATCGGCATATTGGCGAATTCCTCGATCTGCAGCGGCGACGCATTCGTCTGGACGATCCAGTCAAGCGACTTGATTTTGATATCGCCGGTGGGCATCACGCGGTATTGCTTCATGAGGACATCGTGAATGTTGGACGGCGTCAGACTGCGCGCGAGCATTTTCTGCGGATCGAGGTTGACCATGACCTGCATATCCTGGCCCCCATAGGGGTGCGGCAGAATGGCGCCGTTGACGGTCACGAGCAGCGGGCGGATCCGCATATAGGCGAGGTTATAGAGCTCCGCCGGGGTCATGTCGTCGGAGCTCACCTCCAGCATCGCCACGGGGATCGACGAGGGGGCGAGGCGCATGATCATGGGCGGAGAAATGTCCGGCGGCAGCGCTTTCACCACTGTCTGCGCAATGGCGGCGATATCCGCTTCGGCCCGCCCCACATCCACGCCGTCCTGCAGGTAAATATTCGTGATGCTGCTCCCGTAGTACGAGTGACTATGCATGTATTTGATGCCTTCCACGGTCGCGGTCACGAACCGTTCGAACAGATACGTGATGCGTCCTTCCACCTGCTGCGGCAGCAGGCCGGAGTAGATCCACACGACGGAGGTCACCGGGATCGTAATATTCGGGAAGACGTCGGTCGGCATGTGTTGGATCGTCAATCCTCCGAAGAGCACGATGAGGATCGACATCACCACGAAGGTGTACGGCCTGCGGAGAGCAATAAGAACGATCTTATTCATGCAAGTCCCTCTTAATTCATGCAAGAAGACTTTGGTTTCATTTGAGACGATAATCTCGAAAACGGATCATGCGACGTATCAGTGCAAAGTATTTGCCTAACCTCGGAAAACTCACAGGCTGTGCGAAATGTGACGGTATGACTAGTTTTTCATGAATGAATGAAGAAGTCAGAGGGTATGCAGTGTGTCACTAATACATAGGTGTGCCAAGATGACCTACTCGAATCGATGTCTCGTCGATGATTCGAATCTGTCTCGGTATTTCGGATGAAGTCTGTTCTGTATCGCAGGTCAGCCGGTGAACCAATCAATTAAATGACCTCGAAAAACATGGGTTTAGCTTTGAGCTCCGTGCTGTAGATCTTCCTTCAATTTTGAAAGAATTTTTAGGCTGCATTGGAAACAACTTCTCTTTCAATGAGGAGCGGTTACGTCTGTGACCCGTAGAGTTTTGTCTCTGTTACAGAGAATTTCATGACTCTCGAGGTCGGCTAAGCGGAATCATCCACGACTGCGCGTCCCTCCTTCATTCACCAAGAGCTCGTAAGGTGCCATCAAGAAACATCACTATAAATGCAAGAATACATGCTCAGGAGGACAGCGTGCTCATGTCGGATAAATTGATTGCAGAATATTGTTTGGAGAAAGGATCGGCACAGTCATGCACAGCATGATCAAGCTTTTGGCATAACACGTGCTTAACTTAGCACGAAGAACAGTTTCTCATTGATCATCAACGGCCGACTCGCCGTGAAGAGTGCCGTGGGACAGGGCACGGAGTTTACGGTGGATCTGCCCA
>JACOEH010000042.1 GCA_024998685.1 Nitrospira sp. | reverse complement strand
CGGCGCGATCTATCTCGCCGCCTCGGTCATATGGCTCAACTGATGACACGCCCTAATTTTGTTCGCCAAAGGCGTGGAAACCGCTTCTTTTAAAAGTGGTTTCCCAGAGCTGAGACGGACTGTAAAAATTTGGCGAACATCGCTGGTGAATAATCGTTGACGGTTTTCATCTTCACATGACAAAACAGAATACCGTGTCAGGCCGACATGCCACACCGGCTCAGCTAATAGAGCCTAGAACTGCCAAGAATGAGCGGCGGAGGTTGCTATTGGACGGTATTCGTGAGGCGAAACCCGTAATCGATCAAACTTTTCGCGGTATTCCACCGGCGGTTAGAGTTCAGGATCACGAGGAGGAGTTCGCTATCATTTTGAGAGACTTTAGCAATCAGGCATCGGCCTGCTTTGGAGGTGAATCCGGTCTTCACCCCTACTACGCCGGGGATGCGCCCCAGTAATCGATTCGTGTTATGCAGGACGTAGGCGCGATATCCACTCACAGGTGTGATAATCTCCCGTTCCTCCTTGACGAGTTCTCGGAACACCGCGTTTCGCATCGCCACCTCACTAAGTTTCGCGAGATCTTCAGCTGTTGAATAATGGTCGGGACCGTCAAAACCACATCCGTTACTGAAGTGGGTGTCCGACAATCCAAGTGCTCGAGCTTTGGCGTTCATCAACGTCACAAATTGTTCTTCGTCGCCTCCGACATGCTCAACAGCCGCCAGGCAAGCATCATTGGCTGACACCATCATCATCGCCTTGAGTAAATCGCCAAGACGAAACACTTCCCCGGCCTTCATTCGCAGGTGAGTCTTGGGAGCTTTTGCCGCATTCCTGCTCACTGTTGCCAAATCATCCAGTCGACCTTTCTCTAGAATGATCAGTGCCGACATAATCTTGGTTAGACTGGCCGGCGACAGACGTTTCCCCACCTCGTGCTCAAAGAGGATACGGCCTGATCGCAATTCCTTTAGGAGAATACTGTGTGCCGGAATGCGCTTCCAGGAGAACGGTTGCGGAGCATAACTGACGGTATGAATGACCTGGTTCTTGAAGTGAGCTTCGCTTGCAGAGGCCGGAATGGTCGAGAAACCGATCAACGGGAGAAAGAAAGCCCCAATGAAACCAAGGCAACAGAGGATTCGGCCCCAACTCTGGAAACGAGAATCAGGCCGGATGTGGTCCTTCTGTGCCAAAAACGACCGCCTCTCTTAAAAAATGAACGATTCGCGCACTTTATCACCTTTCCGCCCACTATCAAGAACTTTATGAAAAAACCGGAGAAGATCGGCTAAATCAATCCAGAACCCGCAATTGAGGCAGCGGGCGTATATCCTCCTGTTAATGAGGGTATAGTGACGTTCCACCATCATAAACCCTCTGCACTTGAGGCACTGCATACATGTCCCACTCTCTACCTATCGAAGGCGATTCATAATTAAAGCAACACACCCGGCCAGTAATCCCCCGCCGATGAGCGTCGTGCCAAAATACACGAACACGTTCGTGCCTCCACTGGGTTGAGTCCCTTCCCACAAATCGCGAACCCCGCCCTGCACCATCAGAACGGAAAGGGTCATCAAGGCCCCAATCATGAACCACCATGCAAAGGATCGAAGCGCCATCGTAGTCTTCGAAAATTTAAGGCTGTTTTACCCAACGGCCACTCTAGCGAAGGCTCTGTAGGCTGTCAAGAATAGACCGTGATCGCTCGCGTCTTACTCTCTTGCCTCCGATTTCCCAATTGATTTGAGTCCACGATGAAGAAAGATCGAGACGCTACCACTTCCATTGTCGGCAATGGCCAGTCCTGGTTCTTCTAGCCCCGAGGTAGTGACACGAAATGACGAGAGAGCAAAGGGACCGAACTTCGTACGGTAATTTCTCGGAGGGTAATGAAAAGTGCCATCGCCTTTTCCGAATAAAATCGACAGGTCATTGGACTGGATATTCACAATCGCGACATCCTCCAACTGATCACCATTGAAATCCCGAGCCAACCCAAAATTGGGGCCAGCATCAGCCCCGGAATCTTTACCAGGTCGGAATGTCGCGTTGCCGTTGCCGAGAAATGTCGTGAAACTATCCTGCTCTCCATTGATGACCAGTAGATCCCTATGATGATCGTTATTGAAGTCGGCAAAACTCACGCCAAGAGGTCGGTGACCCGTCGAATAATCTTTGGGGTCACGAAAGGAACCGTCACCGTTGCCTAGCCAAATGGAGACTGCATTCGACATAGGTCCTCCATTCGTTACTACCAAATCCAGCTTCCCATCGGCATTGAGATCGGACAGGGCAACGGATGTGGGAGTATCGCCATGTTCGTACTGGGCTCCGTGTCGAAATTCGCCGGTTCCGTTCCCTAGAAAGACTTTGACCTTGTCGTTCCGGAGGGCCACAACTAGATCCGTATGGTGATCGCCGTTGATATCATCAGCGGCCAATGCAATCGGTGCACGATGTACCGGATACCGAGGTCCTTCTTCAAATTTTCCATCCCCACGTCCGAGCAAAACCATGACTTCATCGCCGCCTGAACATGCCAGGGCGACATCGGCGTGCCGGTCTTGATTGAAGTTGCCGATCACGAGAGAACGCGGTTCCTGACAGACATGCAGCTGAACCTGATCTCTGAATGTCCCGTCACCATTCCCAAATAGAATCGAAAGGGTATTACTCGCAATATTGGTGGTGACGAGATCGGTGAATGAGTCATGATTAAGATCTCCGGTCATAACAGTAGTCGGATTCTTGCCGACCTTGTAACTAGCAAAATAATAAAAAGGGTCTGGAGGGTTATAGGGCTCGCTCTTGGAACAGGCCCACAGGCCGAGACCGATGAAAAGCGGCAGGCATAGCAGGGAGAGAAGCCGCCTGGCCGCGTGCGATTTCCACTCGATGTTCCACACAGTCCCCGACACGTCAATCCTGCTGAATCAAATGAGCCTATGACGGTGAAATGAGAAGACCTAGTATACAGAGGGAGTCTTCTCCCTCGCAATCTGCCGCAGACTTCATCTGCCTTTGAATTTCGCCTTGCGCTTACGCTATGATGCAGCGTTGTTCTTTAGGAGGAAAGCCATGAGCAAAATTGTGAATGTTGATATCACGATGTATGGGATAGCCGAAGTTCTTATGTGGTGTCTTGATCGGAACAAGGGACGTGTCTCGGGAGTCGATACGCCTGGTTTCAAAAAAATGCAGGAATTGTTGGCGGAGAAACCCAAATCAGCGGACTATTTTACGCTTGATCAGTTCTGGAAGAAAAAAGTGACGTTGCCTTTAACCGAGGATGAAGTAGCGACGATCGATCGTTGTCTATACGATATTCCTAATTTTGACAACGAACCGCTTCCTCAGATCCGGCACAAGTTTTGGCCCCAGCAGGCGGAAGCCCACTGAAGAGACGCTCTGATCCAGTCGGTTGAATTTTCTCCGAGAACAGGGTGGAATTGAGAGTCGGGCGAGAAGCTTCGGACTGTCAGAGTGTATCTTCACCTTTGAGATACCTGCGGAAACGATCCATAAGTTCGGCTCCCAGGGTTCCACCTTCTGGTTTCTTCATCGATGGATCTGCAAAATGTCCACGGATTTCTTGGAGACGCTTTTCCGCCTGATCGTTACCTTGCAGACGCTTGGTTTTCTGGAGGGCAGTATCAAAGGCATCGAATGTCAATTCATGGTAACCGAATGAACGAATACGTTTGACGGCTTTCATCATCGCCTGATTCCGGAACGTCGTCAAATGATCGGAGTCAACCTCCTTTAACCCCAACTTGCGGGCCCGCCGTTCAGCGGCCTTTCTGATTCCACTCCGCACGAAGGCGGGAGATGTTTGAAGGCGCTTCCACGCCTCGTCGGTCCATGCAATTTGTTCCTTCGGTGTTTCCCATAGATCCTGTAAAACCGATGCATCGATCCGGGTTAGCTTTTGGGCCTTGGCGAGATCTTCTGTATCTCGCTTCAACATATCGGTCACGAATTCCAGCGCGATGGGCGGCGATTGCTTTAACTTCTCTTGCAGCAGCGACAATGCTTCTTCGGTCCATTCCATTGCGGGACCGCCCTCTTCATGGAGGTCACCAAGCGCTTCCACTTTTTCAAATAACTCGACATTCACTTCGAGATGCCCTCGTTCCTTTGCAATTTCCTCCGCAATCTGCTTGATCATCGCGCGCATAAATTCGGGCACCGTATCCAACCGTTCTTTGGCGGCGGCGGTCCATGGAAGACGGCCATTGGCCATCTCATCGACAGCAGATGTCATGCCGACTTCACCGCCCATACTTCCCATCATCTGTCCCTTAAACTGTTCGAGAATATCTTCGGTGATTTTCTCGTACCCCAATTCACGTGCTTTCTTTTCAGCCACACGACGGACCATGCTACGCAGAAATATCGGTGCGCGCTCCATTCGTTTGACCGCACCGTCGGTCCAGTAGATTTCCGTTGTATTCGCCTGTGAAGAATCTGGCGCCGACATTGGTTCCTTTTTCACAAGACGATCGCTATTGATTGAGCAATTCCTTCAGTTCTTTGCCGGCTTTGAAAAAGGGAACCCGCTTGGCCGGGACCGCAACCGTCTCTCCGGTCTTTGGATTCCTCCCTTCCTTCATTCGACGAGCCCGAAGCCGAAAGCTGCCGAAGCCTCGGATCTCGGTTTTGTCGCCTTTTTTCAGCGAATCCCTGACACAATCGAAAATGGTGTTGACGACCACTTCTGCCTGTCGCTTCGTCAAGGTGGTAACTTGCTCAGAAACTTTTTCGATGATCTGGGCCTTGGTCATGTCCACTCTCCCTTCGTCGCGAGAACCGCCACACCTTCATTGACATAGCTAGAAGGCCATAAGGTATTTCAAGTTCACACCCGGTTGTATATCCAACTTCGGAAACATCAGACGGAGTTTCGAGTCCAGAATTTCGCGAAGAGAAAAGCGGCGCCTCGGTTCGACAACCTTTGGCTCTCCCTCAATTCCTACCACCTCCGCAGCCAATTGAATGGCATCTTCCAAGTCACCGAGCTCGTCGACCAGCTTTGCTTCCTTGGCCTGGCGTCCGGTAAAGATTCGACCGTCGGCCAATGCTTGGGCAGACCGAAGTTCGAGCGAACGGCCTTCCGCCACTGCTTCGATGAACTGCTTGTGGACATCATCCATCACGGCTTGCAACAAGCCCCTTTCGTCCGCACTCATCTTCCGGAGCGGAGACCCCACATCCTTATACTTCCCGCTCTTAATGATGACCCCTTCCACGCCGATCTTATGGAGCAATCCTTCCACGTTAGCCGTTTCCATGATGACTCCGATGCTACCGGTCAGAGTCCCAGGGTTGGCGACAATCCGATCCGTTGCGGCAGCGATGTAATACCCCCCCGATGCGGCAACGCTCCCCATCGACGCGATAACTGCCTTGTTATTCTTGCTTCTGATCCGCTTGACTGCATCGTAAATCTCTTGTGATGGCACAACACCGCCCCCGGGGCTATCAATCCGAATGACGATCGCCTTAACGGAAGGATTTTCGCTGAACCGCTTTAGCTCCTCAATGGTCGTCTGGGAATCCAAAATGACTCCTTCGACTCGAATCAGAGCGATTCGGTCGTCGGTGGACAGATCAAGATCGGGAAAAAGGAGATTGATGAGAATCAAGGCCCCTACCCCTATCGCGAAAAGCCAAAATACTTTCCGCAACGGGTGGCGCGTACGCGGCTGTTCCTTCTGTGTCACTTCATCCGCCATTGCTCGTATCCCGCACTCCTTCTTAAAAACGAGTCGGCTTAGCTCTGATCTTCCGACTGAGTCCGTTTCCGGCTCTGTTTAGCGGCCCGCCCCAGGCTCTGGTCCAGCACACCTTGTGCCGAGTGATAGTCATCCACCTGCTTGCGCTCCCAGTCCAATTGATGGTCGCGAAGGCTAAGGGCTATTTTGCGTTCCTCTCGATCGACCTTGATTATCTTCGCCGTGACGTCGTCCTGCAACTTAAACTTTTCTTCCAGCTTCAGGGAAGGCTCAAGACCGGATTCGCTGACATGGATTAAGCCTTCCACTCCACCCTCCAATTCGATGAAGATTCCAAAATCTGCGACTTTCGATACCTTACCGGTCACCGAATCACCAACGTGATACCGCGCAGGGATCGTTTCGTCCCAGGGATCACGAGCCAACTGCTTGTACCCCAATGAGAGCCGTTCTTTCTCTTTGTCGATGCGCAGGACGACAGCTTCCACTTTTTGCCCTTTTTTGAACAGCTCAGAAGGATGCTTGATATGCTTCGTCCAGGACATGTCTGAAATATGGATGAGTCCGTCGATCCCCTCTTCAAGTCCGACAAAAGCGCCGAAATCCGTCAGACTCTTCACCTTTCCTTCAATACGGGTCCCAATCGGATATTTCCCCTCGATCATATCCCAGGGGTTTGGCGCCGTCTGTTTCATGCCCAACGAGATCTTGCGGTTCGCGGGGTCGACGTTGAGCACCGCAGCTTCTACTTGGTCTCCGACCGCTACGACTCTCGAAGGATGTCGGACTTCATGCGTCCACGACATTTCCGAAACGTGTACCAATCCTTCAACTCCCGGCTCAAGTTCCACAAATGCTCCATAATCGGTCAGGCTGACCACACGCCCACGGACCCTGGTACCGATGGGATACTTGCCGGCGACATTCGTCCAAGGATCCGCACTCTTCTGCTTGAGTCCCAGAGAAATACGACCCGTTTCACGATCATATTTCAGCACCGTGACTTCAACCTTGTCTCCAACTGTAAACAGTTCCGATGGGTGTCCGACTCGACCCCAAGACATGTCGGTAATGTGCAGCAACCCGTCGATACCGCCGAGGTCGATGAACGATCCGTAATCGGTGATGTTCTTGACGGTACCCTGAATGAGCTGACCCTCTTTGAGATTGGCCAGTGTCGTTTGCCGTTTTTTATCCCTGGTTTCTTCCAACAGCACGCGGCGTGACACAACCACATTGCCCCGCCTGTGGTTGATCTTGATGATCTTGAGAGGAAACGTCTTCCCAACGAGCCCATCCAGATCACGAACCGGATGAAGGTCAATTTGCGAGCCGGGCAAGAACGCTTTAACGCCGATATCGACCATCATGCCGCCCTTAATGCGTGAGACAATCTTGCCTTCGATACTTTTCTCTTCTTTGTAGAGTTTTTCGAGTTCTTCCCAAATCTTCATCTTGTCCGCTTTTTCCTTGGAAAGAACGAGGTTGCCGTCTGCGTCTTCGCATTCTTCGATATACACTTGGAGCCGGTCATCGATCTTGAGGTTGTGAAGTTCCTCGGACGAAAACTGATCGCTCGGAATCATGCCCTCTGATTTGTAACCGATATCAACGATGACCTTGTCCTTCGTCAGAGCCACCACACGGCCTTCTGTAATCGTACCCTCTTCCAGATTACGAAAGGTTTCTTCGTACAATGCCGCCAATGCATTGCGGTCTAATTGAGCATCACTGCTGTTGGATACCGTACCCATATGGACGTCCTACTCTTCCGACTTTCGTCGGGTGCCGATGGTGAAGTCGCCGGGCTCACTCAGCATTGTGAGCATCGACGGTCGGCCTGTTCGGTGTTTCGGCGGCCAGATCAACTCTTCCCTTTGGAACGGGGACTTGACCTAAGGCTGCAATGTGCTCGATCACCGTACGGCTGACCTGTTGATAGAACTGTTTCGTTTCTGCCTTCTCTTTTTGTCTACCCGTTTCGAACTGAATAGGAACCCCGAATCGTACCGTGATGTGACGCAACCGAGGCCAATGAGCCCCTGGAGGGAGTACATCGAAGGTTCCCTTCAGATAAGCTGGGACGACCGGACATCCCGTCTGCGACACAATCACTCCAATACCTGCCTTTGGAGGCCGAAGGTGGCCATCGTGGCTGCGGCCGCCTTCCGGGAATATAACCACCACATGACCAGCTCGGATCAGCTTGATCGCCTTCCCAAACGCCTCTCGGTCGAGGCGCCCCAGCCTGACCGGTATCCAACCCAATGCCTGCAAAATTCCGTTCAATACCGGGATCGGAAATAAATCATTCCGTCCCAAGTACCAGGCCCTTCTGCGCATTCCGCAGCCGAGTAGCGGAATGTCGAGGTAGCTGGCATGGTTTGCGGCAATGAGCAGGCCTCCGCTGTGGGGAATCTTCCCTTGAACACGATATCGAAAGCAAATCCAAGCGACGACTCGTGCCAGGGCCCACAAGAATCCGTAGAGAATCCCGCTCACAACCCGATCGACACAGCCGCAATCATCTGCTCCACCACTTGGTCAGGGCTGAGAGCAGAGGTATCGATGAGTCGTGCGTCACCCGCCGGAACCAATGGATCAACCAGACGGGTCCGATCCCGCCGATCTCGGTCCGACAGATCCCGAGACGTCGTTTCCACCGTCCCATCACGACCCGCGGCGACCAACTCACGGTGTCGTCGTGCAACTCGTACGTCTGCATCCGCCTCCAAAAAGAATTTGAATGGTGCTGCGGGAAAGACCTTGGTGCCCATGTCTCGTCCCTCGGCAACGACCGAGCCTCTCTGGCCGATTTGACGTTGGATCGGCAGCAGCCATTCGCGGACTGCCGGGATAGCGGACACGACGGAGGCCGCTGCGGTCACTTCTGGCGTACGAAGCTCCCCGCTGATATCGATGCCATCGACCAGGACCTGCATCGCGCCATGGCGAAACTGCATGTGAATCGAGGTAATCGGCAATAATGCCGTCACCTGATCGTGATCCGTCGGACGTATCCTTGATTGCAAAGTTTTCCATGCGATGGCTCGGTACAGGGCCCCTGTATCAAGGTAAAGGTAACCAAGACGAGCTGCCAATAGTTTTGCCACTGTACTCTTGCCGACCCCGGCTGGTCCATCAATCGCAATAATCACTCGATCCCTCTCAATTTCGAACCGTCTCACCGGACACACCGCTCTCATGCCAACAGATCGACGAGTGTCTTCTCAAAGTTTGGAAACGATGTATCCACGCAGCCCGCGTCAGTAATCGTCATGCTTTGCTCCGCCGTAAGCCCGCCGATGGCGAGAGACATGGCCACACGATGATCTCCATGGCTTTCGGCCTTCCCTGCAGCTTTCAGTCGGCCGTTCTCTCCATCTCGGCCTAATCCGCGGATGATCATCCCGTCCGGCCGTTCCTCGATGAGAGCGCCCATCGACGTCAACTCGCGACTCATGGTGGCAATACGATCACTCTCTTTGACCCGAAGTTCATCTGCTCCGGAAATCACGGTGTCCCCGTTCGCCACAGCCGCAGCCACGCACAACACGGGGAATTCGTCGATCATTTTCGGAATGAGGTCATGACCTATCGTCACACCCTTCAGTGCAGCTGACTTCACACGAAGATCCCCGACCGGTTCGCCGGCCGCCTCTCGCAGACCCAGAACCTGAATGTCAGCTCCCATTTTTCTCATGATTTCAATGAGACCCGTTCTGGTCGGGTTCATGCCGACATTGTAAATGGTGATATCGGATCCCTGTACAATCGTCGCCGCAACGATGAAAAACGCGGCTGCCGAGAAATCACCGGGAATAGTCATGTGAGTGCCTGCCCAGCCAACTGAAGGTCGCCCTTGTAAAACCAGGGCTCCATCTTCTTTCGTGAGAGGGATTCCAAAGAACTGAAACATCCGCTCGGTATGGTCTCGCGACAGACTCGGTTCCTTATAACGCGTCATCCCTTGAGCAAAGAGGCCGGCAAGCAGAAGAGACGACTTAATCTGCGCGCTGGCGACGGGCGAGGTATACTCGATACCATGCAGAGCGGCCCCAGTAATCGCCAAAGGAGCCAATTCTCCACCCCTGCGGCCTCCGATGACCGCTCCCATTTCGCGCAGCGGCTTGACGACCCGCCCCATCGGACGCCGTCTGATCGATGCGTCGCCCGTGAGAACCGAAAAAAAATCTTGCCCGGCCAAGAGTCCTATAAGAAGACGGATGCCGGTTCCGGAATTGCCGCAATCGATCGGAGCGCTTGGTTCGGATAATCCCCAAAACCCTTTCCCGCAGACGGTTACTTCAGTCAGAGTCTGACTAATGGGAATTCCCAGCTCTTGAAAGGCCCTCATCGTATTCAGGCAATCCTCTCCTTGACAGTAGCCCGCTATCGTGCTCGTTCCTTCTGCCAATGCGGTGAGGATGATAGCCCGATGGGTGAGAGACTTGTCACCTGGAACTGTGGTCGTTCCCCTGAGTGGCCGGCCCGGGGTAATTGTTAATGACGTCATGACTGGCTCGGAGAAGGATTATTCAGTTTTTCACGCTCGCCTTTGGCCCGCTCGAGCAATTTTTCGATTCCGGCTGCATCTCCGGTCTTGATCAATTGCTTCAATTCCTCCAGGGCCCCTGCATATCTATCGATATAGGACACGACATTATCCCGATTCCACAAGAAAATGTCTCGCCACATTTCCGGGGAGCTCGCGGCGATCCTGGTCGTATCCCGTAATCCCCCTCCGGAGTGTCCGGTCAGATCCAAGGAAGGCACCTGTTGATCGCGAAGATCGGCCAAGGCATTCATAAGCGCAAAAGCGATCACATGGGGCAGATGACTGACCGCGCCCAGGATTTGGTCGTGGATGTACGGATCCATCGTTAAGACAATCGAACCGGCCTCTTCCCACAGTTGCCTCACCCGATCAAATGCCGTAGGATCCGTTCGTTTTGTCGGTGTCAGAATACAGCGCGTGCCCTTGAACAATTGATCGGATCCGGCCGCGACTCCCGTCTTTTCTTTCCCTGCGATGGGATGAGCCCCCACAAAGTGCACGCCTGCCGGCATCGTCGCTTCCGACCGTTCGACCAAGGGTCCTTTCACACTGCCTACATCACTGACGATCGCGCCGGGAGCGAGACAATGGGCCCATTCATGGAGATGCCGTTCATAGGTATCGACCGGTGTCGCAAGGACCACCAAATCCGCCCCCACCACACCCTCTTGAGGATCGGCCACGTATCGATCGATCGCACCCAAAGCAACTGCCGTCTTGAGGTTCTCGACACGACGACCGACGCCGACCACCTGATCAGCCAAGGCCTTTCGCCGAAGAATCATGCCGAGGGACCCGCCGATCAGCCCCACCCCAATAATCGCCGCTTGTCTGAAATGAACCGCCATCGTGCCTCTACAGCTCTCGCCCAACGGCCTTCGCAATATTCCTGAGGTCGCTCATCAACACTTTGAACTTGGAGGGCTTAATGGACTCTTCACCGTCACACAGCGCACATTCGGGGTTCGAATGGACTTCGATGAGCAGGCCGTCTGCGCCGGCTGCGACGGCGGCTTTTGACATCGGAGCAACAAGATCCCACTTCCCCGTAGCATGGCTGGGGTCGACAATGACCGGCAGATGCGAGAGCTCTTTCAACGTGGGAATGGCCGCAAGATCCAGCGTATTGCGATATTGCGTTTCGAACGTGCGAATGCCCCGTTCGCACAGCATCACGTTCTGATTTCCGCGTGACATGATGTACTCAGCTGATAGGAGAAACTCCTTGATGGTCGCCGACAAGCCTCGTTTTAAGAGCACCGGTTTATCGTAAGCGCCGACCTCTTTGAGAAGTTCGAAGTTCTGCATGTTCCGAGCGCCGATTTGAATGATGTCCGCCTTCTCGAGAAAGAGTTCGATATCCCTGGTGTCCAAGATCTCACTGACGACTGGAAGCCCGGTTTGTTTTTTTGCTTCGACTAAGTAGTCAAGCCCTTCACGACCCAACCCTTGAAAGGAATACGGCGACGTTCTCGGCTTATAGGCCCCGCCACGAAGAATCGAAGCTCCGGAAGCCTTCACCTCGTGGGCGATCCCCACGGTGAGCTCAAGCCGTTCGACTGCGCAAGGTCCTGCCATGATAGCCAATTTTTTGGCACCGATTTTTGCGCCACCGACGTCAATGATGGTGGCTTCCTTCTTAAACTCACGACTGACCAGTTTCCAAGGTGCAAGGATCGGCAGGACACTCTCCACACCAGGTAGCGCCGTCAAAGGCTGATTGTGCAAGATTCGGTCGTCTCCGATGACGCCGATAATGGTGCGCTCCTGACCGGTGGATATCTGGGATTTCAAGCCAAGATCCCTCAACCGATCGATAATATGGTCAACTTCACTTTCCGAAGCTTCCGGCTTCAACACGATGATCATAATTCCCTCGCTCTTTCTTTCCTTCCTCCATGCAAAACTTTCTCGAGTGCTTGGAGGAAGGCCGCATTTTCGTCGGGCTGACCGATGGTGACACGAAGCATGGTGCCGTCGATATGCCGTACAATAATCCCCTCTCGCAGCAATGCCTCGAACACCAATCGCCCATCCCGTTTCGCATCAAAATAGAGAAAATTCGTCTCGGTCTGGATGGAAGGCAGGCTCAGCGTGCGCAGCCCCTGCTCCATCTGCTCCATCCCAGCCACATTGATCGCCCGACTCTTGGCCACATGTTCGTCATCTCCCAATGCCGCCAATGCTGCTTTTTGTGCAAGACTGTTGGCATTGAACGGAGGCCGAACTCTATTTAAGTAGTCGATGATCTCCACTGTGCTGATGCCATACCCGATTCGCAATCCGGCTAGCCCGTAAATCTTGGAGAACGTCCGCAAGACAATCGCATTCCGGCCCTGTTTCACGTAGGCCATCGCATCGGGAAAGCGAGGATTGCGGACATACTCGAAGTACGCTTCGTCGAATACGATGATGACATCTTCAGGCACTGTGGCCATAAGTCGATCGACCGCTTCTGCCGATACGATGGTTCCTGTCGGATTATTTGGGTTGCAGAGAAAGAGCAATCGTGTTCGAGGTGTCACGGCACGTACCATTGACTCAAGGTCGTGCGTCCAGTTGATGAGCGGTACGACCACCGGTTTGCCGTGGACGGCGGTAACCTCCATTTTATAGATCACGAACGTGTGATCGGCCATGATGGCTTCATCACCAGGAGTCAAGAACGTCTTGGCCAACAATCCAAGGATCTCATCTGATCCATTTCCTAGAATGACCTGTCCCTCCGCCACTTTCCAACGATCAGCAATCGCCTGCCTGAGCTGATACGCACTCCCGTCGGGGTATCGATGCAGCATATCTTGAGCGCCGCTCAACGCTGCCACCGCTTTCGGTGAAGGTCCGAGCGGATTCTCGTTGGAGGCAAGCTTTATGACGCGGGTGAGGCCAAGTTCTCGTTGTAACTCATCGATCGGTTTACCGGGAACGTAAGGACTGAGTGATAAGATATCTGGGTGAACCTGTAACGCCATGATCAGCTATGGATTGGGTAGGAGCCCAAAATCTTCATGAAGAGGCAGCGTCCTTTTATTTCTTCTACCGCCCTATTGACCCGCTCCTCATTGATATGGCCCTCGACATCCACAAAAAAAATATACTCCCAAGCCTTTCGTTGGGAAGGACGAGATTCGATCTTGGTCATGTTGATCCCATGCGAGGCAAAGGGGCGAAGAAGGTCATAAAGCGCACCGACTTTATCCTTGACCGACAACATTAACGACGTTTTATCTTTCCCCGTCCGCTCTGATGGCTTCTGTGACAGAATCAAGAAACGGGTAAAATTGTTGAGATTATCTTCGATGCGGGCTTTGATCACCTTCAGCCCGTACAGTTGACCGGCCAATTCCGATGCAATGGCCGCCGAGGTTGGTTCATCGGTGCACAGCTCGGCGGCCCGAGCAGTGCTGGTTACCTCAACTGCGGGGACATGCGGGAGATTGGTCTCTAGCCAGTTCCGGCATTGCGCAAGGGCATGAGGATGGGAGTAAATCTTCTTCACGTCCTCTATAAGGCCTGATTTTGACAGCAGATGGTGCGAAACCTCTTGAAGAACCTCTCCATAGATCAGTAAGTTGGAATCGATAAACATGTCGAGCGTGTAATTGACGACACCCTCCGTGGTGTTTTCAATCGGTACCACCCCGAAATTGGCCCGGTTTCGCTCAACTTCACTGAATACCTCTTTAATACTGTGAACGGGTACGTACTGGACGGATGACCCGAATTTCTGCATGCAGGCCATGTGGGTAAAGGTCGCCCGCGGTCCCAGATACGCTACCTTCTGGGGAGCCTCGAGGGACAAGGAAGCCGACATGATTTCCCGATAGACCGATCGAACGGCCTCGTGGGGAAAAGGGCCTGTGTTGAGTTTCGTGAGCCGTTCGATGATCTCAGCCTCTCGACCCGCAGTATGGAGGTTGGCATCAGCATTCTTTTCTTTTTTGAGCTTTCCGATTTCGATAACGCTTTTGGAGCGTTCATTGAGCAGTCGGATAATTTGGTCATCGATCCTATCGATTTCCTTACGATATTCCGGCATATTTTTGGACATGCTGATTCTTGCCTCGGGCAACTGATCGCAGGAGGGCGTCCTCATCCCCGTAGGGATCATCAAGACAAGTGATGGATTTTACAGGAACGATCGAATCTATTGCAAGGATAGCGCTTGTGCATCAGGAGCTTTGAAGATTGGAATATACGGACTTACATCAGCAAGGGAGAAGACCGTTTAAAATGCTCGTACGCCAAACGGGTCACTTGCCGACCACGACCGGTACGATCCAAGAAACCGGCTTGGATCAGGTAAGGCTCATACACATCCTCGATTGTGCCCTTGTCTTCCTGGACCGCGGCGGCTAAGGACTCCACCCCGACGGGCCCACCATTGAACTTCTCGATAATGGTGATGAGGATCTTGCGGTCCATATCGTCGAAGCCCGCCTCATCGATCCCCACCCAGGCTAATCCCTCCTTGGCCACCTGTTCGGTGATGTGCCCGTCAGCCTTGATTTGAGCATAGTCCCTGATCCTCCTAATCAGCCGGTTGACGATCCGCGGCGTCCCACGCGCTCGACGCGAGATTTCCGCGGCACCCGCCCGGTCAATCCCAATGCCTAAGACTCCGGCCGAGCGAGTCACAATCGCTTCCAATTCGGACGGCCCATAGAACTCCAGCCGATAGACTAGGCCGAATCGGTCTCGCAGTGGAGACGTCAAAGAACCTGCCCTCGTCGTCGCTCCCACAAGAGTGAACGGAGGCAAATCAAGCTTGACCGTTCTCGTGGCGGGCCCCTGCCCAATCACCAAATCCAGTTGAAAATCCTCCATGGCCGGATACAGTGCCTCTTCAACCGAGGCGGGCAAGCGGTGGATCTCATCGATAAAGAGTACGTCATGTTCCTGAAGGTTGGTCAGAATCGCCGCCAAGTCGCCGGCATGGGTTAAAACCAGCCCTGACGTCGATCGTAATGCCGCGCCCATTTCCCTCGCGATAATGTGAGCGATGGTCGTCTTTCCGAGACCAGGCGGTCCGTAGAAAATGGCATGGTCGAGTGCCTCTTCCCGCTGCTTGGCCGCTTCGATACAAATTCGAAGCGATTCCTTCATTTTGTCTTGGCCGACGTACTCATTGAGCGTCTGCGGTCGAAGAACATTCTCCTGCCCCCGCTCTTCGTCCGTGGCGCGATTGGTTACGAACCGCTCCATCATACTGCGACGCTGTCTATTTGCTTTCCGGCATCTGTCGATACTTCGGGGGAGGCGGCAAAGTCCCTTGGCCGGGCTGGGCCGCACTGCCGCAATCAGGAGGACATCTTTTATATCCCTGGGTCGAGTCGGGGAAATTCTGCTCCATTTTCCTCAGTTGGCATTGTGTCAGTCGGCCACCATCTTTATTCCCGCACCGAGCAGGGACTGAGGAACTTCCGATCTCGGCATATCCGTCGGGACATGATCCGCATACGGCCAGCATGTTCGCCCCCAGCGGCACACATTGCACGAGAGTCGTGTCGCCGTCTTTGCAGATTTCCGAGGATTGGGTGACGCCGGTCGTCGCATACCCATCCGGGCACGTTCCACAGGTCATTCTAATACTTTTCGGCTCCGTGGCCTCTTGTGCGATACTCCGAAACGGGACCGTGAACACCAGAACGGCCACAATCGAGATACTGTACACGAACATCTTGCCGATATTCCTGACCTCGAGCGGCATAGGCTTACCCCCTTGCAAGTTCCTTGAGCCCTTGGCGGATGAGTTCTTTCAGCGCTACTGATCCGGTTGCAGCCTTTGTCACCCTCTTCAAGGCTTCCTTGGCATCCTGAGCACGATAACCCAAGTTTACCAGAGCCGAGAGTGCGTCCTCATAATAGCCATCCAGCTCAGGAGCGTCAGCGACCGCTGCTTGGGGACGAACACCGTGGATTTTGTCCACCTTGTCTTTCAGTTCTAGCGCAATACGTCCCGCCGATTTCTTCCCGATCCCGGGAACGGTGGCCAGCTTTTCGACATCCTCAGACTGGATCGCATGAACAAGATCTGTAACCGACAGGCTCGAAAGCACACTGAGAGCGAGCTTCGGGCCGATGCCCGACACGCTGGTCAGCAGCAAAAACGATTCCTTCTCGTTTTGCGAGAGAAAACCGAAAAGCTGAATGGCATCTTCACGGAGATGCGTGTGAATATTCAGTGCGGTCACTTCGTCGAGATTCGGCAGGGCGTAATAGGTGCTGAGTGGGATATGAACTTCGTACCCCACTCCCTGCACATCCAGCGTGAGGTGGGTGGGTGTCTTGAATGCCAACCGCCCCGTGAGAAAGGCGATCATGTCGCGTTATCCGAGGGAAAGAACCATAGTGGTAAGCTGATGATTATCCCGCCGCGGTCGCGGCGACTTTTTCCATCACCTCATCCGGAATATCGAAGTTTGCATGGACCTTCTGGACGTCATCATGCTCGTCCAAGACTTCCATCAACTTCAGCATTTGCTCGGCAGACTTCTCTTCCAGTCGAATCGTGTTCTGCGGGATGAAGGTGATTTCGGCCAGGGCCGTGTCAATTTTGGCATCGACCAGCGCTTTCTTCACCGCTTCAAAATCTTGTGGACTCGTGAGCACCTCATAACTCTTCTCACCGACTTTCACGTCTTCCGCCCCGGCGTCGAGAGCCAACGAAAGAAGCGTATCCTCTTCGACCTTCCCCTTCTCAATCGCGACGAGCCCCTTCTTATGGAATTGCCAGGCAACGGCGCCCGCTTCCGACATATTGCCGTGATTTTTCGTCAGGAGACTGCGAATCTCTGCAACTGTCCGGTTCCGGTTGTCGCTGGTGATTTCCAGCAGGAGTGCCGTCCCTCCAGGCCCATATCCTTCTAAAGAAAATTCCTCATACGTCACACCAGGTAGTTCACCAGTACCCCGCTGGACAGCTTTCTTCATCGTGTCGCCGGGCATATTAGCTTCTTTGGCCTTGGCGATGGCTAGACGCAGTCGAGGATTTCCATCCGGATCCCCTCCGGATCGAGCCGCGATAGTGAGCTCTCTAATGATTCTTGTAAAAATCTTTCCACGCTTCGCGTCCTGGGCTCCCTTGTGCCGTTTGATCGTGGCCCAGTGACTATGTCCACCCATGTGATCCTCCTCTATCCGGCCAGACTCTCTAGGCTGGTTAGAGATGTGTCGGATAACCGCCTTGACCGTGGTCGGCTAGACCTAGCACAGGCTTCAGAAAGGTGTCAAACTCCGTCCTGACCCACCCACGCTCTATTCGGAATAGACGAGAAGCAGAAGACCAAAGAGAATCACGCATCCCCCCCAGGCGACCTCCCACCGTTTCTTCACATGAGCCGATGCGCCGGGTAGCCAGGATGCCAGGCCTTTTGACAAGCCCGCACAGATACCTACGCTTCCCAACAACGCATGGTGAAGGTCGATCCTTGCCGCTGCAGGATGATTGACATGTGAATGGGCGAACAGCAGGAGGCTTCCGACCAGGGTTAAGAGAACCAATGGAGCCGCCCAGGCTGGGTGTCGAACACGGCCGGTTCGTCGGAGTGCCTCGCAAACGGCTATGGCCAGGGCAAGAACTGCACAGAGCTTGTGCTCAATAATTTCCCGATCCTGGCCGAAAAATGTTTCGACAAAGCCGAGTGAACCGATCGGCCAAGCATCATGGTCACTCCAGACCAAATTGTAGACTCCGATCGCACCGAGGATTGTCGGCAGAGCAAGACGAGTCCACAATAGCCGGGGATACTGTAATGCTTGGCCTAACTCAGCAAGCCCAAATAGCGCATCGCCGAGACCGACTATGGGATGTTGGAACTCCGAATAGGCAATGCCTTCTGGTGATCCTTCCCAACCTCCACCAGTATGCTTATCATGAGGATCATTCGCCGTTTCGATTTGGCCTGAGACTTCCGGATGAGTCTGAAGCCGTTGCGCCTGCGCGTCCGAGATCCAGGAAAATGAGAGAATGAACAGGAAGAGAGCACACGTCAGCGAAGACCACCCCCTCATACAGTAAGTAGAACCACCAATCACAGAAATACGGGCTGTATGCTCGGAGTGAGGCATGGGTATCTACTCGAAATACAGGAGAAGCTGAATGCCCATTAAAATCACGAACCCCGCCCAAGCCACTTTCCATCTCTTCACAGAATGATTCGAGGCACCGGACGTCCACGAGACCATTGCGCTCGATATGGCAGCCCCAACCCCGAGACTTCCGAGAAGCGCATGGTGCAGCGCGATCGTGTGATTCGCCGGATGATTCTCATGCGAGTGAACAAACAGCAGCACTGCACCGACCACGCCGAGAAACACCAACGGAGCCGCCCACGCTGGGTGCTGAGCCCAACCGATTCGGCGAAGCGCCTCACTTACCGCGGCAGTGGCGCCAAACACGCCATAGAATTTATGCTGGATGATTTCCTGGTCTTGTCCAAAGAAGGTCTGGGCAAAACTGAGTGAACCGATCGGCCAGGCCTCATGATCACTCCAAATCAGCAGATAAGCCCCGATGACGCCGAGCGCACTCGGGAGAACAAGACGCGTCCAGAAAGGCAGCTGGTACCGCAGCGCATGCCCTAACTCAGTCAGGCCAAACAGCAGCACGAACAGCCCGGCAAAGCGATGGTTAAATTCTGAATAGGCGACTCCTTGAGCGGACCCTTCCCATTCGCCATCGGCATGCTCGCCGTGCGGATTATTCGTTGTACCAGGAGCGACGGAAATTTGATGATGTTCTGAGAATGGTTGGGCGCACACATCCGCCCCCCAGGGAGATTGCACGACCATCAGTACCAGAACAAACAGTAGAGAAGCCCACCGCATCATGCGAGAACTGTCAAACGAATGAGCACAAACACTCAGAAGGCCCATCCGGGAGGCCGGATGGGCCTTCACGACACCTGATTCATGGAGCTCTCAACTACATGAACTTCATGAACTTGTCCTTCGCCTCGTCCATCACCTGCTCAGTGATGGTCGACACTCCGCGTTCCTTTGCCAGCCGCTCGATTTCTTTTCGCGCCATGGGACGGATGAAGTCCGGGATATTATCGAGCCGTTGTTCGGCCTCCCGTGACCATGTCATGCCGTTGGGCGAATCATTCTTCGAGTCGTCCATCACTTGCAGCGTGATGGTCTTAAACCCATGCTTGCGTGCATAGGTCTCGACGCTTGCTTGGACCATCGGCTTTACGAAGACTGGAAGGCGATCGAGTTTGTCCTTGGCATCGGCGGTCCAGGTGAATTCCGAAGAACTTGTGCTCGTACCGTTTCCTGGCTTGCCGCTGGCAGTCAACCCCATTTCAGCGACCATCGCCGAGAACGGACAACCGCTCGTCTTTTCCCCAGCCTTAGCAGGAGAGGCAGTTGCAGAGGACACAGACGATGCACCCTGAGTTGGCTTATCTATAGCAGGAGTTGCTTGACCATTTTCTGCAAGTGCTCGCAATCCCTCCATAGAGGCCGCGGGCTCAGCCCGCGCTCCCAGCTTCAACCCCAAAGCATTCATCATGTTCGTTTCGCCGGCATTGGTCACCATTGAGAACTTCGCGTTGCACGAAGGGCAGGCGAAAAAGACTCCGAGAGATCCCTCCTCCGGTTTCTCCACTTTCTCGAGACTCATATAGGTTTCGCAGTTAAGGCATACAAATTTCATAAAGACTCCTGTTCCAGGATTCCCGAAAACTTGCTTTAAGGCTACGCTATCACAAGGATTTTCGGTGAGTCAAACCGCTGGAGGGGGGCAGAGGAGTTAGACGCACGGCCCTAAAACTTGGGAAATATAAGTTCAAAATAATACGCGACTGTTGCAGTGTCCCTCTGCTCGAACGGATAATCGACTCTAGATCGAATATTGGAAAATCGGCTTGGCTCCGATGGCCTGGGCTAAGACGCCTCGGCGTTTTAATTCGTCCAGGACTCGAGCAGTTGCCGCGTTGAAATCGGTAGGACCAGAGAGGACCACATCCGTATTCGGCGGCGGTTCTTCTTCGGACTTGCTCATGTGGACGGCAATGACGGGCGCAGGATGCACGAGAGTCCTGATCGCCTGCGAGGCTTCGCGATAAGCCAGGCCAAAGGGATTGGTGGTCGAGACGACGATGAGACCTGTGTCGGTAAGGAGCCTTGCCACTTCGCCGTAGCGTCGTGCCATTTCCGTCGTCTGTCCACGCTCTTCTTCGCTGAGATCGGCATCGAGCCCACGGCGCAGATTCTCGCCGTCCAATAAGTAGGCATGGCGCCCATCCGCCACGAGGCGTCCTTCGAGCTTTCTGGCTAAAAACGATTTGCCGGTGTGCCGCCCTCCGGTAATCAGAACGACTGCCGCCCGATGGCCGTACTGTTGCGCGCGGTCCTCGACCGTAACTTCACCCTTCACCCATGCAAAGTCTCGTCGCCTCGCCTCTTCACGGAGAAACTCCTGGTCGTCATGGACCAGTTCAGTGATGATCCCCCCGCCCGCGATGTCGTATTCATCCACCAGAACGAAGCGACCGGTTGTCTCGAACGATGCCGATAGGTCAAATGCGACCGGGATTTTCGTGCGCAGGGTCAGCTCGGCCACTTGGTTCTTGCCGATGGTATGGCTGCCTTGCTGCTGCGCGAGGTCCATTGTGTCGATGATCCGATGGATGGTTGCAACCTCACAGTCCACTTCTTTGGTCGCCACGCGCAAGAGATATTTACGCCCTTTTTCCAATGGCTTCTTGCCGAGCCAAAACAAGTTGGCTCGAAAAGCCGTGGAGACAAGGGGCAACTGTTCCTGATGCGAGGCGATTTCGCCACGCTCGACAAAAATTTGTTCATCGAGCGTGACACCGATCGATTGCCCCGCCTGCCCTTCGGTCGGTTGCGGCTCGATATTGAAGGCCTCCACCGTCCGGATGTTGGCCCGCTTGTTGGATGGCGAAAAGACGAGGTGATCGCCGACTTTGAGGCGCCCTGCGGTAATGCGGCCGGTGATGATTCGGCGTGCATCGAACTTATAGACGTCCTGCACGGGCAGTCGAAGGGGTTGTTCTGAACGGGCCGCTTCCTTCTGAAAAACGCTGAGGGTTTCCAGGACGGTGGGGCCGCTGTACCACGACATCTGTTTGCTGCGGTTGGCGATGTTGTCGCCCAGCTTGGCGCTTACCGGAATAAACTGCGACGGCATGGCTTTGAACTGCCCCAGAAATTCTCGATACTCTTTTTCGATCCCGTCGAACACATCCTGCCGGTAACCGACCAAATCCATCTTGTTGACGACCACCGCAAACTGCCGAACTCCCAGGAGCGATAAGAGGTAGCCGTGCTTCTTCGACTGTTCCTTCACTCCTTCCAACGCGTCGA
The DNA here is from genome assembly GCA_024998685.1 of Nitrospira sp. Lineage (GTDB taxonomy): Bacteria > Nitrospirota > Nitrospiria > Nitrospirales > Nitrospiraceae > Nitrospira_D. The sequence continues at coordinate 19,553 of JACOEH010000042.1, read as the reverse complement.
TGAGCAGCAATGCCGCCTCGGCACGCGCGGCGCCGGAAATCATGTTCTTCAGAAACTCCTTATGCCCCGGAGCATCGATGATGATGTATTGCCGGCCTTTCCACATGAAAAAGGTGCGAGCCGTATCGATCGTAATCCCTTGCTCCTGCTCTTCGAGAAAGGCGTCGAAGAGAAAAGCATATTCGAATTCCTTCCCCTGTTGCTGGCAGATCGCTTGCACTTTTTCCAACTTGCCGTCGGGCAGTGAGCCGGTGTCGGCATAGAGCCGTCCCAATAGGGTGGACTTGCCGTGATCCACATGACCGACGATCACGATGTTGAGGTTTTCGGATGGTTTGGTCGTCTGGCTCATGATCACATATAACCATCCTTCCTTAACAACTCCATTCCTCGTCCTTCGTCTTGTGCCCGTCCCGATCGTTCAGCTATGGTGGTATGGCGAAGCTCTTCGATGATGTCATCCACGGTCTTCGCGGTGGATTTGATCGGCGAGGTGCAGGGTGCGCAGCCTAAACTGCGATAGCGCGTACCATCTCCCTTGTCGAGATACAAATCGATGAAGGGAATATTCTCAAGTTTGATGTATTCCCAAATATTGATCTCGGTCCAATCCAGCAACGGATGAATGCGTATATGAGTGCCGGGCGGAAAGGTTGTCTTATATTGATCCCAGAGCTCAGGCGGTTGATCTCGGAAATCCCAGTCCCCATGTTTATCCCGTGGAGAGAAATAGCGTTCCTTGGCTCTCGTTCCCTCTTCATCCGCACGAACGCCGAGAATGACGCCGGTGTAGCCTTTGTTCTCTAACAGTTGCTTGAGACCGTTCGTCTTCAGCGCCGTGCAACAGACGACACGGCCCATTGTGTGATTCATCCCTGCCGCCAAGGCTTCTTTGTTCTGGCCCACCACCAGATTCAACCGCCATTCCCGCGCAAGACGATCCCTGTACTCGATCATCGCTGGGATTTTATAGCTGGTATCGACATGGAGTAATGGAAACGGCACATGCCCAAAGAAAGCCTTGCGCGCCAACCATAGCAGTACCGTTGAATCCTTGCCCATGGACCAGAGCATGGCGAGATTGTCGAAGTGTTTGTAAGCTTCACGAAGGATGTAGACGCTTTGATCTTCAAGTTGCCGAAGGTGTTTCATAGGCTTGTTCCTTAGGTCTTACGCTGTGACCGGCTGCCGCACCAATTCCGCGAGCTTGCGCCCTGCAGCGCCTCCATCAAGCGCCGCGCGCACCGCCGGAAAGCAGGCCGATAGAGACACCCCTTTGCCCGCCGCATAGAGCAACATAGCCGCATTCATCAGCACCCAATCTCGAGATCCGCCCTGAACCTGGTTTCGAAGAATTCGCCGGATCAAATCGGCCTCCCTTTCCCGCTGATCGGGAGGAAATCCTGCCATCTCGCGCGAAGAGGCGAATGTCAATCCAAAGTCTTTCGCGGCCACACCGAGCGGAGTAATGCGCTCGTCTCTCAATTCCAAGACCCTTGTCATCATCGAAACGGATAATTCTGGATCCCCCTCAACTCCACGAATCACCAATGCTCGCCGACACCCGAGGATTCGCAAGGCTTCGGCTGTTTTTTCAAAATGCGGCGGATGGGTCAACCCCACGACTTGCACCGCCGCCCGAGCCGGGTTCAGGAGTCTGGCAATCGGATGAAACACATTTCTGACTCCGAGCTCTTGGCGCATCTCCAAAAATCGATAGAGGGGCGGGTGGTACAGTCCGATATCCAGGTAGGCGAAGCCCTTCCTATTCACTTCTTCGGAAACCAGCTTAGGATCGGCATCAACTGGAATACCCAAGGCTTTCAGTACTCCGGCGCTGCCCGGACGGCCAGGAATGCCGTCATAGCCGTGCATCAAGACTGCAGCGCCGGCTGCAACTGCAACAATGGACGCGGCAATAGTCGCATGAAATGTGTCCTGCTTTCCGGCATAGGTCGGGACATCGACCAAGGCCAAGTCCCGCGAGACAGTGAGAGGAAGCACATATTGCCGAGCCGCTGCCGTGAGGGCCGCCAACTCGGTAACCGATTCCATCTTGAATCGCATGGCAATAAGAAAAGCTCCCACTTGCACCGGTGTGGCCTCACCTTCAATCAACGCCTTCATCGCCTGTTTGCACTCATCCCATGTGAGATCCTTGGAAGCTTTCGGGCCCTTGGCGATCTTGGCGAGGAGATTTTGGATCGACATGTTACGACTTGTGTAGTCCGCACTCGGTCTTGGCAAAATTCTTCCAGCGACCGGCCCTAGGATCATCGCCAGGTGCCACTTGGGTGGTGCAGTAGGTGCAGCCGATGCTGGGATAATTCTGATCATGCAGGGGGTTGTACGGGACTTCATAGACCTTGATGTAGGTCCACACATCGGTCGACGTCCATCGGGCCAGGGGATTAATCTTGATCAATTCAAACTTCTGGTCCCACTCGATCAACCCGGCATTGGCACGGGATGGAGATTGATCACGCCTGATTCCGGTAATCCATGCGTCGTATCCTCGCAGAACGCGGGCCAGTGGTTCGACTTTCCGCAGCCGGCAACATTGGTCCGGATCTCGGACCCACAGGGCCTCGCCGTACGATTCCGCTTGTGCCTCCGGTGTGAGCAAGGATTTCACCTGGATAACCTGCGCCGCCTGAAGACCGTATCGTTCAATCACTCGGTTTCGCGTGGCGTAGGTTTCAGGAAATAAAAAATCGGTATCGAGATAGAACAACGGCACCGTGGGATTGATGCGGTGGACCATATCGACAAGCACGACATCTTCGGCCCCGAAACTGCAGGCCAGAACGATCTTATCGTATCGTTCAATGGCGGCTGTCAGTGCATCTTGCGGCTGCTTCGTCTCAAACGAAGCGCTCAAGGCTTTGAGCTCTGCGATCAGTTCGGAATGTCCATTGACGGTCATGGCGAATCAGATCCCTTATCCTTCGACCTTTTCGACCAAAATCCGATAATGCGACGCTTCCGGCTCCAAGGCCTCTTGGATCAGCACCTGGTGTCCGTCATTCTTAAGGCTCATCGGCACGTTCTTGATCGGTTCACCCGCGTCGAGCCACACTTCCAACCGTTCACCGGCATCCATCATTTCCAGTTTCAACTTCGTCTTCACATAGTTCATCGGGCATGCCACGCCTCGCAAGTCGTAAACAGGCGCACCTGTCGGAACAGGAGCGACAGGTTTGGTTTCAACTGGCGCAGGTGCGACCGGAGACTTTTCTTCTTCCATAGCTGACAGCTTCAGGTCCTTGCCCATCCGATCCGTCGCCGTGCGGCAAGCATCAACAAACCCCTTGGCAAAGGCCATCTTCTCTCGGGCCGATTCAGCCGACGCTTCTTTCGGACCCAAATCTCCGACCTTCTTGCTCAGGTCTCGATAGACGGACGGCACGACACTTTTCTGTGCCACCCTGCGGTCGAACTCGATGAACGTTTCAGAGTCCGTCGATGGCTCCAGTCCTTCTGTTACCAGCATTGCCTTAGCGGCAGCCAGCACTGCCCGATAGGATTTGTTCACCGACACGGAATACTGATGCTTTTCAACGAGCAGCTTCGCTTGATAGAGCTCTTGATCGGCCTCCAGGATGCCGTTTTCGATCATGTCCAGCGCACCGCCTGCACATTCACCAGGGCCAAGATCCTCAAGAATAAATTCTTCTTCACCCTCCCAATCATAATAGAACGTAGGGTCCTCTTCATAAGACGGCACGATGGTGTATGGGATCAACTCGTCTTTCAGCCTGCTCTTCCCGACGCGTGCAATGAATGTTGACAAATCCTCGTTCGCTTGGCGATCGCGCCGGTACACGTCGATCAAATGAGAGATTGCCGCCGGTACGGCTTTCGCCGGCAACTTCACGGTCATCTGACCGATCTTGGCCGTGCCGTTCACCGAGCCTCCGAGATGCAATTCATAATGCGGTGCGACGTGGTCACCCAGACGTTTTCCGACTCCATGCAACCCGATCGTCGAAATGTGATGCTGTGCGCATGAGTTATGACAGCCGCTGATCTTCACGCTCACATCCTGAAGATCTTCTGGAACACGGCCGGCGGGAAACACCTCAGCCATCGCTCGCGCAAGGCCTTTGGATGATGTGATCCCAAGACCGCATGTATCTGTGCCGGGGCAGGCAATAATGTCTTCGACCAGCTCCGCACCGGGATCTGCCAATCCATGTGACATCAGATCCTCGTAAAAGTGCGGGATCTGATCGATAGGAACCCATCGGATGACCAGGTTTTGATTGATCGTGGTGCGAAGATTGCCGTTCGAATAACGCTCAGCCAGATCGGCGACGAAGAGCATCTGTTCAGCCGTAATGTCCCCCATGAACAGCTTGATCGCGGCCGTGACATATCCATCTTGCTTCTGTTTCACAACGTTGGTCCGTTTCCACATCTCGAACGGCGTCTCGTAGCCGATCGCATGAGCCCCGTTACCGTTACCATTTCTGTTTTCATTTGCGACCCCGTTTCTCGTCGGCATGATGAGCCGGGAGGGGGCATCCTGATGTTGAAGCAGAGTCAAAGGCTCATTTTTGGGAAGTGCGTGTCCCATCGCGACGTAGGCTGCTTCCCAGCGCCGTTTGAATTCGTCAAATCCCAGTTTGTCGATCACGAACTTCATCCTGGCCTTGTTTCTATTTTTTCGATTGCCGAGGGTATCGAAGACTTTAATAGCGGCTTCGATACTGGGAATCAGCTCATCCATCGGTGTGAAGTCACGAAGAAGTTGAGCGATCCGCGGAGCGGACCCCAGCCCACCACCTACCACCATTCGAAAGCCGATTTCTCCGTCGGCTCGTTTGACGGCCAATAGACCGATATCGTGGATGGGAGTCAGCGCACAGTCATGTTTGCAGCCGGAGAACGCAATTTTGAACTTTCGCGGCAGACTTTGATTCAAGGGGTTTCGCAGCAAATGATACGCGACTGTCTTCGCATACGGAGTCACATCGAATACTTCTCCTTGGCACACGCCGGCTAAATGACACGCCGTCACATTCCGCACTGTGTTGGCACAGGCCTCCCTGGTGGTCAGGCCGACTTCGGCTAGTCCTCGCATGATGCTCGGCACGTCCTTGAGCTCCACAAAGTGCATCTGAATATCTTGTCTTGTCGTGACGTGACCGACTCCGGTCGCATAATGGTCGGCGAGCTCCGCCACACGTCGCAGCTGATTTGCGGTGATGCCGCCGAACGGGATCTTGATACGGACCATCTGCACACCAGGCTGACGCTGGCCGTATATGCCGTATTGCAGGCGGAACGGCTTGAAGAGATCGGTGGAAATCTCTCCGGCCAATGTTCGCAGGGCTTCAATCTCGAAGGTTTCTATTTCCTCTAAAATGGCCGGCGGAATCGGATTCGTGACAATTTTGGGGATAGGGAGGGATTCAACTGGGTTCATAGACCGATCTCCTTGCCTCCTCACGAGAGGAGCCTTCTAAGTCAAATGTGGTACATTGGATTGCGCTGAGCGTCGATCGTCCGTAAACGCATCGCCAAGTGTTCGACGGTCACATTTTCGAGGACTTTCCGTTCCGCCTGCTGAACCTGCTCCCACACATCATCTAACAGCAGTTCCGGTTTGGTCGCGTGACGATCACGTGTCCGTTGACCGACAGATCGATACAAGACCGGCCCTTCCAACGCCTCGAATATATCGGCGATCGACATTGCCGTTGGTTCATACGTGAGGAGATACCCCCCTTGGGCACCCCTTTGGCTTTCTACTAACCCGGCCTTTTTCATTGCATGGAGAACCTGTTCGAGAAAACGTATTGGAATCCCATGACGTCTCGCGATGGCTCGCGCCTGAATCGGGGTTTCATGTGCATGTATCGCCAGATCAACAGCTACCATAATTCCGTATGTGGCACGTTTGGACACTTTCATTCTTTATTATTCCGGTAGGAATTTAGTCACATATACATTTTCCTCTCGTGTGCTGTCAAGGTACTAAAACTTCGTGAGATTGAGTTCGCACACCAAGGTATCTTCGTAGTAGCATCCGACGCCGTGATCCGAACGAAAGCCATTCCCTTTACTATGTATTTCATGCCTGCAAAACCATACGGAAAAGAGGTCGGAAGGCCGTCGCTCCATAAAATCCAATTGACATCGTTTACGCCCTAGGCAATAATCCGCCCTCTTCTTCGGGTGGTGCCTTCATGTCTGTACCGTCGTCCTCATTTGCCATTCTATTACTCACGAACGATACGGCTGTACAAGCCCTGGTGAAGCAAATATTCAAGGACGCCTCCGTTACGATCGCTCGGGACGCTTCGGCCTTTCAGAAGGAGTTGCCAAAACATCGGTTTGACGCCGTCATGATGGAGTCGCAGGGCGGACAGGAGATTAGTGCGCTCAATGACCACCTCGACCTCTCCCGCACTCTATGTATCAAGGGGTCTAAGGCTGTCTTAAAAAAGACCCTGAAAACAATCCAACTGATGAATCAGCCAGGCAGCCTTCAGCAAAACAAAACCCGCGACGCCTCCCTAGAGAGTTATTTAGAGGTGAAAATGGGGGAATTCGTGAAGGGAATGAGAAACGGATCGGCAAAAAATCTTCATCCGATCTTGATCTCCGCCGTGGAGCGCCCTCTCATCACTTCCGCCCTGCGGGAAACAAGAGGCAATCAAATACAAGCGGCTGAACTCCTCGGACTCAACCGAAACACGTTGCGAAAAAAAATCGTTAACCTTCACATTCCGTTGAAACAAACGAAAATGAGAGCAAGCCATAGTGCCTGAACAGAACTTCCATGGGTGTGCTGCTGGGCTTACTCCCATACCATTTCTCAAACTCATGAAGGAGGGACATCATGACAAAGGAAGAGCTGATCGCAAAGATGGCAGCTTCAGCAGGAATCACGAAGGTTGCGGCCGGAACCGCCCTTCAAGCATTCACCGGCGCTGTGACTTCCTCTTTGAAAAAAGGACAACGCGTCTCTCTCGTCAATTTCGGCACCTTCACGATCTCAAAACGAAAAGCACGAATGGGAAGGAATCCACGAACAGGCGAATCACTCCGAATACCAGCAGCGAAGGTCCCGAAGTTTTCAGCCGGAAAAGAGCTTCGCTCTGCCGTGAGGTAATGGTTCGCAGGCTGAAGCGTGCCTGACCCGGAGATTAAAGAGAAGGTCGCATTCTTTCAAGTCGCTGAAGGAATGCGACCTTCTCTTTCGTTTTCTTGACAGTGTCAACGAGGCTATATTAGCATGCCTCCTTTATCGATAGGCGCGTAGCTCAGGGGGAGAGCGCTACCTTGACACGGTAGAGGTCGACGGTTCAAGACCGTCCGCGCCTACCATTTTAAGCTGAGGCACTGGTTTGCCTCTCAGAGGCTCGGTGCCTTTGTTGTTTTTTGTACTGTGGATCCAACTTCGTAAGCCATGAAGATATCGGTTAAAGACGGTCCAAGCAGTGACATTCAGGCTGGGGAGACGGTAGGTGACGCTCTGTTTGAACTAGGAGTTGCAAGCCAAGATATTCTGGCAGCCAAAATAGACGGAACGGTTGCTGATCTGTCGCGTCCTCTCTCCGGAAGTTCGGTAATCGAACCACTGCGGTTCGACAACGCAGAGGGCCGCGAGGTATATCGCCACAGCAGTACCCATATCATGGCTCAGGCAGTAAAAGAACTCTTCCCGTCTGCACAATTGACCATCGGCCCAGCCCTGGAAGATAGTTTTTATTACGACTTTGCCTTCGAACGTCCCTTTACGCCCGAAGACCTAGAGAGAATTGAGGAACGCGCCGCAGAAATCATCAAGCGTAATCTCACCATCACAAGGCGGGAGTTTTCGAAAGAGGACGCGATCGATTTTTTCCGGGCCCGTGGCGAGCGCTACAAGGTCGAGCTGATTCAAAGTTTCCCCGACGGAGAGCCGATCACCGCCTACGCGCAAGGCGACTTCATTGATCTCTGTCGAGGCCCCCACGTCCCGACTACCGGCTCCATTGGGACCATAAAATTGCTCACCACGGCCGGAGCCTATTGGCGTGGCGATGAGCGTAATCCGATGTTACAACGGATCTACGGAACATCCTTTCCGACGAGAGCGGAAGTAGATGCCTACCTGGCCCGGCTGGAGGAAATTAAGCGTCGTGATCACAGAAAAGTCGGAAAAGAGCTGGATTTGATCAGCATTCAGGATGAGATCGGTCCTGGGCTGGTACTCTGGCACCCGAAAGGAGCGGCCGTCCGCCTGTTGATTGAAAATTTCTGGCGAGAACAGCATATTCGAGATGGGTACCAGCTGGTCTATTCGCCCCATACCGCACGTCTTGATCTTTGGAAGACCAGTGGGCACCTTGATTACTACCGTGAAAACATGTTCCCGTCGATGAAGCTGGAAGGCAGTGAGTACCAGCTGAAACCGATGAATTGTCCTTACCATATCATGATTTATCAATCTCACCTACGGAGTTATCGAGACCTCCCCATTCGCTATGGAGAACTAGGAACAGTCTACCGCTATGAACGAACCGGCGTTCTACACGGACTCATGCGGGTGCGCGGATTTACGCAGGATGATGCTCATCTCTTCTGTCGCCCGGATCAGATGAAACACGAAGTCAGCCGGGTGCTGGACTTTACTTTTTTCGTGTTGCAGACATTTGGATTCCATCAATTTGAAGTATTCTTGTCAACCAGACCCAACGAGTCCGTGGGCGGTGACGAACATTGGGCTTTGGCCACCAGCGCATTGGAAGCGGCGCTGAAGGGCCGCAACATCTCCTTTCATCTCGATCCGGGAGGAGGCGCATTTTACGGCCCCAAGATCGACATCAAGATCAAAGACGCGTTGGGCCGTTCGTGGCAATGCTCCACGGTCCAGGTGGATTTCAACAATCCGGAACGGTTTGAATTAAGTTACATCGGGGAGGACGGGAAAGCTCATCGACCGATCATGATTCATCGAGCCTTGATGGGATCCATCGAGCGTTTTTTCGGCATTCTGATCGAGCATTACGGGGGTGCATTCCCGACTTGGCTGGCTCCGGTGCAGGCGGTGGTCATGAACATCACCGATCACCAGCAAGACTACACCGCGGCCGTCGTCGCACAATTGAAGGCAGCCGGATTCCGTGCCGAAGCGGACCTTCGGAATGAAAAGATCGGGTTCAAGATCCGTGAAGCGGAAAAAGCGAAGGTCCCGTTCATGTTGGTGGCCGGGAATCGTGAAATGCAAAATGGAACTCTCTCGGTCCGAGGCCGAAGCGGATCAAATTTAGGAACTATGACAGTAGCTGAGGTGGTGGGTCTCCTAGGAACTGAGGTCAAACATACCCAGCGTGAATTTCAACCCACACATTAAAAAAGAGGTGGCCTATCGCTCCCAAACTACGCGTGAATCGTGAGATTCGTGTCCGAGAAGTTCGTGTCATTGGTCCGGAGGGAGAGCAACTCGGCATCCTTCCGACGCCGGATGCTTTTCGTCAGGCTCAAGAAAGCGGCTATGATTTGGTGGAAGTCGCTCCCAACTCCGTTCCCCCCGTCTGTAGGATTATGGACTTTGGGAAGTATAAATATGAGCTGAGCAAAAAAGATCATCAAAGTCGGCGTCATCAAAAGTCCACGCAAGTGAAGGAAATTAAGTTGCGTCCTCGGACGGATAAACATGACCTTGAAATTAAAGTGCGACAGATGAAAGCGTTCTTGGAAGAGGGTAACAAGACCAAGGTGACTCTCACCTATCGTGGGCGAGAAATGGCTAATCAAGAGATGGGGCGTGCGGTGATGAATTCCGTCATTGAACAGTTGGCCCAAGCCGGCACCATTGAGTATGCTCCTCGGATGGAAGGGCGCAGTTTGATTATGATCGTCGCTCCGAAACATTGACGTACAGCGTGGTGATTGCTCAACTAAAGGAACCTTCAACATGAAGATGAAGACGCATTCAGGAACGAGCAAACGATTTACCAAAACGGGAAGTGGCAAGATTGTCCGCCGCAAGGCGGGCAAGCGGCACATACTGACCAGCAAGCGGCACGACCGGAAGCGTCGACTGAGCGGAACAGCAGTGGTGGATTCCACGGTTGTTTCTGCATTGAATCGACTCCTGCCGTATGCATAGACGGCGATCGTGTAGTGTGGCGAATGTCAGCACCCAAAAGGAGTAATGAATCATGCCTCGCGCAAAAGGTGGACCAAAAACGAGAGCCCGACGAAAGAAGCGGATCAAGCTGGCCTCAGGCCAGTACGGCGGAAAAAGCCGGCTGTTCCGATCGGCGACGGAAAGTGTTGATAAAGGATTGACCTATGCCTACACGGGTCGTAAGAACCGGAAGCGAGACTTCCGCCAACTGTGGATCGCTCGCATCAGCGCGGCCGTTCGCGCACAGGGAATGACGTATGGGCGATTCATCAACGCACTCAAGAAAGCCAATGTCGCCCTCGATCGCAAGGTCCTCTCGGACATGGCGATTAAAGACGCCGCAGGGTTTAAGCAACTCATCGGGCTCGCCAAGCAACACTTGCCCCATACTACGGCCTAGATCAAGGGCCCAATAGAAATGTCCAACGGAGGGGAAACGGCACTTTGTCGTTTCCCCTCCGTTGTCTCATGTCACGACGAAGAAGACACTCCCTTTCCAAGCGTCGCCAGCTGCGAGAGGTTCACGTCAAGCGCGACGACCGGCATGGCGATCTGCCAACGTTCGAGGACTTCCGGATGAACTTCGCCGATGACGCCGATGGGCTTACCCGATACAAGAACGCGGCCGGCTCGGCCTTCTAAAAAAGATGAATGCTGCACCGGCTCAAGACTGTACTCCTTACTGAGATAGTAAAACAGGACATCGAGACATGAGTGGATTTCTGAGAAATGGGTGGTGGCATGAGCGATTAAGGCTCCTAAGACGGTTTCCGTTCGAGATCCTAATTCGTGAGTTCCGTCTGGAATCGCCACATCGCCCGCTTCGAAGAGGCGATGGGGGTAGAACGCCCGGCTAGAGGCGGCTTCGATGCGCAGCAAGGAGGGCAGCATCCATTGTCGGAGACAAGAGAAGCTCAACGACATGACGTTGTCCACCTCAACCATACGTCCCCATTCCGTTCCTTCCAGACGCATACGACGGGCATAATGATCCGGTGAACCGAGAATGTTCGAAATGATTTCCTGAAAGCCGAGCCCCACCATCAATTCTCGGGATCGGTCGGACATCTGTTCAATGACGGATAATCCTCCCACCGTGAATTGCGTCGGCATGACGGGTGTAAATTCTGCGTAGCCACGGCTTATCGCAACATCTTCGACTACATCCATCGTATGCATCAGATCATGCCGGTATGGTGGGAGTTTTACTGCAACTGATCCCTTTTCGGCCGACACGCTGTACCCATAGGACTCAAGAGCTTGTTTCACGACCGCTTCACTGAGCCCCTGACCTAGCGCCTGTTCAATCGCTTTGATCTGAATCGTTTTTGGCTTCCCGAAATCTTGAGGGGTTTTGATCAGTCTGCCCGGCATCGTGTCCGTCGGATAGTGTATTTCCACCGGATCAATAGTTGCACCACGATCGGCCAAATTCGCCGCGAAGATGTTCAGAGAAAGTATCACCATAGACAGATCTGTCCCGGTCACTTCGACGAAGAATTCCTCATCACCCACCCGTACTTCTCCGATTTCTCGGCTATTGATAATCGGGGGAAACGACAACGGCTGGTCCTTCGCATCTCGAAGGATAGGGAGCAGGCTGTTGCCAGCCAGAATAGGCCCGTACTCCAACCCTTTGGGATGAACCATGAGAATTTCCGACAGTGTCATCGTCGTTTCCATCCCCAATGGGGTAAACCGCACGTCATCAGGTTTCACAAGTTCATAGGTCACAGGAAAGATAATATTCTGCAGCTGATAAATTCCGATGGAAACGGTTTTACGCTTACGCCCAAAAATATCGGCCAACTTCTCCTGCGTTTGAATCAGTTGCGCCAACCCTTTCTCGGTCACCCGATACCCCTTGGCCGTACAGGCGGCCACATAGGGGCGCACCTGCTCCATATCGGGTTTCACGATCAGATGATGCGGCGACTTCAGTTTTTCCGCGAAGAAGGAATAGGGCTTCAGCCGGCCTTGTTGCTTGATGCGAATTTGCCTGGCAATCCCTTCACAACACCAGAGGTCCGGCCGGTTGCTGTCTTGGAGTTCGATGCGTAACTCTCCGGTTTCAGGGTTATTCCCCTTCAGCTCACCTTTCACCAGCATGAGCCACTCCTCCAACTGAGCCGTCGTGATGCCACGGTCGGCGCCACGATCAGTCGTAAGAAGCGACTCTAAATCGTCTTGGAAAATAATGATCGTAGGCATGAGCGCAGTTAGAACAGTCCTCTGGCCGTGCGGATCAATTCCAGGTTGTCGGTGAAGAGTTCGCGTATGTCATGGACGCCCAATGCCACCATCGCCATGCGATCGAGCCCCAACCCCCAGGCAATGACGGGCACAGTGACACCGAGCGGCAACGTCACTTCGGGACGAAAGAGACCCGCGCCACCGAGTTCCATCCATCCCAAGCGCGGATGTCTCACATGCAACTCGACTGATGGTTCGGTAAACGGAAAATATGCCGGCAAGAACTTTACTTCCTTCGCTTGTGCCACTTCCCGGGCAAACAAATTCAAGAGACCCAACAGCATCCTGAAGTTGATGTCCTCTCCCAGCACAATTCCCTCCACCTGGAAGAAATCCGTCGCGTGGGTGGCATCGACTTGGTCATAGCGAAAACACCGCGCGATCGAGAAATATTTCCCTGGAATATCCGGCGAGGCGGCAAGCGTTCGAGCGGAAACCGCCGTGCCCTGGCTTCGCAATACCAACCGCTTGGCCCGATGAATATCGAATGAATAGCCCCAACCTGTGGAACCGGTCTCCGCGCCGTTCTCATGCACCTTGGCAACACGCGACAGGAACGGCTCGTCCGCGACGGTGGCATGACTCGGTTTCTTGACGAAATAGACATCATGAATGTCCCGGGCCGGATGGAATTGCGGCATGAACAAGGCATCCATGTCCCAGAACTCCGTTTCAACCAGCACCCCTCGCATCTCTTGGAACCCCATGCTCACAAGTTTGGCTTTGACTGTATCGAGAAATTCTCGGTAGGGATGTTTTTTTCCGGTTCCGATACGAGGCGGGCGCAGACTGATCGTATACTTTCTAAATCGCTTCTGACGCCAACTCCCATCCTTCAACAGATCGGGAGTCAACTGCGAGACTTCTTCAGCCACCCCTTGCTTGAGCAGCTGTTCCGCCGCGCCTCCACCATCCGTGGACAATATGAATGAGCGAGTCACCCGCTCGTCTACCCGAAACGGCTCTTTGGCATTGCCGCGTTTCACGGCAAAGTCCTCAATGACCTGCCGATGTGTTTCCGTGAAGCTTTTCAATTCTTTCCACGATTCATGTATCTGCTGCAGGAGGGTTCGGAGTATCTCGACAGTTGGGCTAGGACGTCCTGTGGTCTCGATACACCCCCCCTGAATGATCAGGACTGCCCCTTCTTTCTTGAGTCGCCCGACGGCTTTGCTGACATCGGAAGGATCCAGCCCTCCTTGTCCCTGAAGATCGGGAATGGTGAGTCGCTTCCCTGTGCCGATCGCCTCCCGCGCGGCAGCCAAGACTCGCTCGAGGGGCGAAGCGGTCTGGTAATACTCCTCGCCGATCTTCGTCAGCGAGACTATTGGAGTGACAGTTTCCGTCTGCACCGCGATGAGAGACTTGGCCAATAACCACTCGACGGCCATGCTCAGTTGGGAAGGGTCTAATTCGGCGGCTGCGGCCAACTGCTCGCTGTCCAAAGCGGTTCCAGGCGGACGTGCTCCCAATGTCGTGAGGACTTTGATTTCGAGAGGATGAAGGCTGTCGATGACTGCGGAGATGTCCACCCTTGATGGCCTATCGGTTGACTGTTGCGCGGGGCGCCGGTTGGACGACCGTCTCTGCGGCTGCCCGCATGGCTGCGATCGTGGCCGTATAGTCGTGTTGGGAAAAAATAGCGGACCCCGACACGAGAGCCGTCGCACCGGCAGCTACGATCTCCCGTGCGTTATCAACCTTCACGCCACCGTCTACTTCAAGCAGTGCCCGGCTGTTGATCTTGTCCAATAGTATTCGGGCTTCGGAGATTTTCTTGAGCACTGATGGAATAAATGTCTGTCCGCCGAATCCCGGATTCACCGACATGATCAACAGCAGATCGACATCCACCAAAATCTCCTGAAGCAACGAAAGAGGAGTGGCAGGATTTAAGGTCACTCCGGCCTTGACTCCTCGTTCCTTAATCGATTGAACCGTTCGGTGAAGATGTGGACAGGCTTCAACGTGAACAGTGAGATAATCGGCTCCCGCTTCGGCAAATTCCGGGATGAAGACATCGGCGTTAGTAATCATTAAATGAACGTCAAGCGGTAGTCTAGTGACTTTCTTCAGGCTTTCGACGATGGGCGGTCCAACCGTCAGGTTCGGCACGAAATGACCATCCATCACATCGACATGCAGCAGATCGGCACCCGCTCGCTCCACAGCGGAGACTTCGTCCGCCAATCGCGCAAAATCCGCGGACAAAATCGAGGGTGCAATATGAATCGAATGACCCATTACCCCTCCTTCTTACGAAGACGGGCGGCATAAAACCCATCCATCCCGCATTCGTTGCCCATGGTGGAGAGGGCGCCGCAGCTGGTTACGAAAGAAAGAGCGGTGGTGGGAAGCCACGGCGCCACAGATTCACGCACCCATCCAGGATAGGCTTCGCAAAAACGGCGTACGACCCCTTCCGTCTCTTCCGTTTCTGTCGAACACACACTATAGACCAGCACACCACCGGCTCGCAAGCAGGAGGCCGCCGAGATAAGGATTTCGACTTGGAGTTTCTGGTGTCTTTCAAACGTCGAACTATCCATCCGCCATTTCGCTTCAGGATGTCGGCGCAGCACACCCATGCCGCTGCAAGGGGCATCCACGAGTATACGATCGAACATTGGTAAGCCATTACGGAGGTTCGGCTTAGCTGCAATCATCCCGGACCATTCGGAGGGTGCTCTCACGTCGCCGATGATCGGCACGACGCTCTGAACACCCAATCTTTCACAATTTCGTCGGAGTAGATCCATCCGGGAAGTCTTCCGATCAATGGCATAGATTGTTCCGCGATCGCCCATGAGTTGAGCAAGGTGCGTCGTCTTGCCGCCTGGAGCGGCACAGGCATCCAGTACGGTCTCCCCTGGTTGCGGATCAAGGATCGGTGGAATGAGTTGAGCCGCCTCGTCCTCCACATAGAAATCGCCTGTCTGGAACCCTGGTAACGACGTGACATCCTGCCCTTTTTCCAGCACGACTCCTACCGGACTGAGAGTGGCAGGACGAACAGTAATTCCTCCCTGCCGCAAACACTGCAGAAGCTCTTCCCTCGTCAATCGATTGGAGTTCACTCGAAGTGTGATGTGCGGGACCGTGTTGCTGGCTCGACAAGCCGATTCTGCGTGTTCAAGCCCCATTCGAGTAAGCCACCGTTCCGTCAGCCATGCAGGGATTCCATACCGGACGGACAGAGATCGAACCGGGTGTGCGGCTGGATCAGGGAAAGGCCGCGCCGGTACACGAATGAGGTTGCGCAGGACTCCGTTCACCAACCCACTCCAATCGCGTCTCAGTTGTTTGGTATAGGATTTGGCTAGCCTGACGGTTTCATTCACCGCCGCTGAAGCGGGAATGCGATCTAGAAACAATAGCTGGTACGCTCCAAGCCGCAGCAGCATTTGCACTACAGCAGGCAATCTGTGAAGAGGTTTGGAGAGTACCGCATCCAGTCTCCAGTCGATCGTCTCTTGCCGCCGTAAGACTCCGTATACCAGCTCCATCACCAACGCCCGATCATATCGCTGTGACATCGACGGAGAGTGTTGTTCGATCAATGCATCAAGTGCTTCGTCGGTTCGTCTACTTGAGAAAAGGAGAAGGAGAGAGAGAGCAACCGCTCGCGATGATGGTCCCGTCGCCTCGCGGTCCACATTTCGATCGTGGGTTCTCATCTGACCGGGAAATGAAACCTGTAGCGAGGAAAATTATTATGCGATCGATGAACCCAGCTGCCCACCGACCGGGATTCGATGTCCAGCCAGGAACTGGTCAGCCGACATGCGTTTCGAGTTGGCGGTTTGAATTTCACGGATGCCGAGAAGACCGTCGCCGGTCGACACCATGATCGTCTGCTTGTTCACCGCGACGATCGTGCCGGGTTTATCGGTTGCCGCAGCCACATTCGAGACGGCCCTCCAGATATTCCAACGCTCCTCACCGAAAAATGTAAAGGCCCCCGGCCAAGGAGAAAGCCCACGCACTCGATTGGCAAGCACCGTGGCACTCATCGTCCAGTCGATCAAACCGTCTTCTTTTTTCAGGATCGGCGCCAAGGTAGCCTGCCCATCGTCTTGCTTCTTCGGCGTCAACGTCCCGGCCTTCAATTGCATGAGCGTGTCGAGAAGCAGGCGGGCACCCAGCTCTGCCAGACGAGGCGCCAATGTCCCAGCCGTATCCTCAGGCGAAATCTCCAACTTCTCTTGGAGCAACATCGCTCCCGTATCCATTCCTTCATCCATGAGCATCGTGGTAATACCCGTTTCGGTCTCGCCATTGATGACGGCCCACTGTACCGGAGCTGCGCCGCGATATTTCGGCAACAGTGACCCATGTACATTCACGCAACCCATAGGGGGGAGTCGAAGAATCGGTGTAGGCAGAATGCGCCCGTAGGCTGCAATGGCAATCAGATCCGGCTGCCAGGCAGAAAGGGCCTGCAAGAATTCTGGTGTGCGGATCTTCAGTGGCTGTAGGATAGGAATACCGGTTCGCTCTGCGACAAGTTTTACCGGTGAGGAGACAAGCTGTTGTCCACGCCCCTTCGGTCGATCCGGTTGTGTCACGACCCCAACCACTTGATTATCAGAACGGAGGATTGCTTCAAGTGAAGGAACGGCGAATTCCGGTGTGCCCATAAAGACAATGCGCATGTTTTCGCTTTAGCATTGTAGCGTCCAGAATGCAATTGTGCTCACCTCAACTTGACTTGTCATTCAGCCCTTTGTTAGCATTCCGCCGCGGGGTGGAGCAGCCTGGTAGCTCGTTGGGCTCATAACCCAAAGGTCAGAGGTTCAAATCCTCTCCCCGCAACCATATTTTGCCTATTCTGCCCAATTTACCTCGCCCTTTGTAACAATACTTGCTGCCCCCCCCCCGTGAGCATGTGTTTGTCCAGCGAAAGACCGGCCGCGAGTTTCTTCAACGACCGTCCTTGCTTCATCCGCGTTCGATCAAAGGGAACGAATCAGAGCTTTTAATCCCTCAGCTTTAATGACATCCCTTTCTGCTCGAAACCGCACCCCAATGAATGGCGTCATCGGGTAAATCAAGCCGATGACGAATCGCCATTTCCCGCAGGTCTGCATTAGATATGCTCCATCCTCAGGCTGTGCACTAGGTTGTGCACTTTGTGCACTATAACAAAGGCTTGACCGTCCAATTTCTATGAGTAGCCGATTGCTCCAGGGAACGTGAGTAAGGATAATGTGCCCCTCTTTTGTGGTATGGATACTAATAGTTTCTATACCTTAGAAAGCTGATCAGTCATACACACAGCCAAACCCCAAATTGTCTTTGTGCCCACCGTAAAAGTTTTGATGGAGTTAATGGCGATGGAACACAGTATCCAACCAACAAGGATCACAGCCCTTCGAGGCATGCTACGGGATACGTGGCTCTTCGATCAATACCGTAATGTCAAACGTCGGATGATGCGTCGGCCGGAGGGCGAGCTTTTCCTATTGCGAAGATATTCTCGGATTCATGGTAAACCGCTCAATCTGACGAATCCGCAGGCTTTTACAGAGAAGTTGTTCTGGCGCATGATTACGTGGAATCGTGGCGACATACCTCCTCGATTTACGCAACTGGCGGACAAGTATGCAGTGCGAGCTCATGTGGCGAGCATGGTAGGGGAGAAGTATTTAATCAAGCTTTTATGGCACGGAGATGACCCGCGTGCGATCCCTTTTGACCGGCTGCCGGCCGAGTATGTGATCAAGCCGAGTCACGCCGCCGGACAAGTGATCATAGTCAAAGGACCTGCGGATCGGGACGAGATCATCCGGACTGCCTCAGGCTGGTTGGCCAGCAATTATTATTGGCACGGACGGGAGTCTCAATATTATGGGATTCCACCTCGGATTGTTATTGAGGAGTATTTGACCAATGAGGATGGGAGTCCCCCTCTCGATTATAAGTTCTACTGTTTTAACGGCGTACCCGATCAGATTATCGTACGCAATCATACGCACAATATTCATCCGATCTTCGACACCACATGGACTCTACTCGACCTTGTCGTTTCAAACTGCACAGAACGCCCGTGGGTCCCAAAGCCGGCCAATCTTGAAGAGATGCTCGTTCTTGCCGCGAAACTATCGGCCGGCTTCGGGTTCGTCCGCATCGATTTATACAATGTCAACGGGCGAGTCTATTTTGGCGAGTTCACCTTTACTCCTGCAGCAGGAATCATAAAATACGCTCCTGAAAGTTGGGACGTGGAGCATGGTAAAAAATGGGATCTGTCGTTAGATGTGAAGGCTAGAACTCTGATCTGAAAGATAAGTCATTCCCTTCATAAAAATTGAGGGCTGTGACGACAAAACTGAAGGTCTTCGGTGCCACCTCGACGTTCGCATAAGTACAGGACAAGATGACCACCCCTCACATCATCCACATACCACCGCAGAGTGGTCGCTCCTTTAAGATCAAGCAAGGCCAAATGTTACGGGTTATCGATCCTCTTGGTGAGCAGGTATCTGACCTCTTTGCTTTCGATGAGCACGACCATGATTGCCGACTTTCTTCAGGTCGTTCGTTGGACTATGCGGGCCGAATCTATTTGACTACGGGCAATATTCTGTATGCGAACAACAGCAAGCCCATGTTCACTATTGCTGAGGACACCGTCGGCCTACACGATTTCCTACTGACGCCATGCAGTCTGGAGATGTTTGAAATTCTATACAAGCACAAGGGCCATCATCCGAGCTGTTTCGAGAATCTCCTTCTCTGTCTGAAGGAACACGGCATCTCAGGAGCCGATATCTCCACCACCTTCAATATATTCATGAACGTTAAAGTCGATCCACAAGGGAAATTGACCGTCGGCGTGCCAATATCAAAGGCCGGTGATCATATCGATCTACGAGCGGAAATGGATATGGTATGTGGACTAACCGCCTGCTCTGCCGAAGGTTCAAACAACGGTCAATTCAAGCCGATCGACTTTTTGATTCTGGATTGATGCGTTCTTGACTGTTCACTCTTGAGGCTAACAGACCCAAGAGCTGCGCACATTTTACGCGACCATAGAAGTAATCGAATAAGGAGGCGGGTTTAGGAATTGGCAGAAGAATGTCACTATACCGATAGACACAAAGTAGAAACCGGCCCGGAACTCCTTTGAGGGGAATTCCGGGCCGGTTCTTAACACTCGCGACCC
>JACOEH010000041.1 GCA_024998685.1 Nitrospira sp. | reverse complement strand
GCACCAACAGCAACCAACTGAATCTCTTCGCGGTTTAACCGGACACTACTGAGGCTGGGTACCAAATCATAGGTCATCGGTCATTCGTTATTCAGGAAACCCGTTTCCAAGTGACCATCGCCCCATGACTCTTGTCTCGTTCAGCGCACTTCCAACGTTCCTCGCTTCGGCCAAGCGACCATCACAGTGCGTAACCCCTTTTCGCCGTTTGCCAACAACTTTGTCCGCACTTCATACGAATAGGTGCCCGCCACGGCAAGTTGCTTGCGGTGATCCTGCCCATCCCACGCAAGCTCGACTGATACCTTCGATCGTTCCCGCTCTCCATTTCCCGCCGATGGGATGAGAACAGGCTGCCGATGCGTGAGAAATCGGAGCGAGGTCTTCGAAGGCGAACTAATCAGCGATGTCACCTCCAAAATCGCGGATCCATCCATTTCTTTCGGAAGCTGTACCGTGACGGAAAATTGAAGAGGCCCGTCTCCCAGGAGATACGGGGTCGGCGCAATGTTGAGGGCGACAATTTTGAGCTCGGGCTCGGGCCTGGGAACGCGGGAAGGTTTCGCCTTTGAAAGACTTTCTGCCGGGGACAAAGCGCTCAGGCACCCGCAAAGAGTGAGAAACACGAGCAGGTGTTTCGGATGATGGAGATTGTTCGAAGTGTTCAACGAAAACACCGAACCAGCTTCCATGGGTAAGGGTGGCGCATTCGCCGCGAGGCACGGTCAGTGGAACTCAACCGCATTGTTAGGGGGATAACATAGCATCCCTGAGCTGTCAACGAAGCGTCGACAATGAACCAACGATTGCCGTTCGGCAATACGTTTGGGTAAGATGTCCGGTCATTTTACGTGTCGCGAGCGAGGAACTCGGTGGATCGGCATTTACACTTCGATTGTTTCTCCGGCGTCAGTGGAGACATGATGCTGGGCGCACTGGTCAGCGTCGGGCTTTCGTGGACGGATTTGATTGACGGACTCAAACGCCTACGGCTCAGCGGTTACCGACTGCGGAAGCGTGAGGTGCATCGAGGCGCGCTCCCGGCGATAAAGGTCGACGTGATCGTTCAACAGGGGTTTCAACGGCCGTTGACGCTCTCTCGTATCCGCAAGATCCTTGCCGGCAGCACGCTGCCCGGCCCGGTCAAGGAACGGAGCCGGTCGGTCTTCGATCGACTGGCTGAAGCAGAAAGTCTTGCCCATCGAGTCGATGTGACGGAGGTTCATTTTCATGAGGTGGGGGTTGTGGATTCGTTGATCGATGTCGTCGGAGGCGTGCTGGGATGCCATCTTTTGAACGCGACCCGTATCACATCGTCCCCCATCAATGTCGGAACCGGTTCCATTCAGACTTCCCACGGGCTCTTACCGGTTCCAGGCCCTGCCGTGGCGGTGCTGGCCAAGGGAATCCCGATCTACGCCGCCGGTCCGCGCTGCGAGCTCGCCACCCCCACCGGGGTTGCGCTGCTTCGGACGTTGGCGTCGGAATTCTGCCCTCTGCCGGCCATGAAAAGCATGGCGGTAGGCTATGGGGCCGGCGACCGTAATCCAGACGAGTGGCCCAACGCGTTGCGGGTATTTCTGGAGGAAGAGTCCGCGTCGGAGGCGCAGCCGACCGAACGAGTGATACAGATCGAAACGAATCTCGACGACCTCAATCCACAGACCTACGAACACGTCATGGAACAGCTCTTTCAGGTCGGTGCCGTCGATGTCGTGCTGGCCCCCGTCGTCATGAAGAAAAGCCGACCGGGAGTCATGCTGAGCTGCCTGGCCGCTGAAGATCGTACGGATGCCGTGCTCGAAGTCCTCTTCCAGGAAACGACGACGATCGGAGTACGCCTTCACGAAGTACGCCGACGGATCCTCTCCCGGCGATTCGTCCCTGTCACGATTCAGGGTGGAGTCGTTCGCATGAAAGTCGCCGAGGTCGGCGCCGGCTGGGAAAAAGCAGCCCCGGAATATGAAGACTGTAAAGCCATCGCAACACGAACTGGTCGTCCTCTCAAAACTGTTATGGAGGAAGCTTTGCTGGCCTATCGACGTGGGATCCGGAAGAACAGAATGAGTCACCTGCGAGGCCGGGCGTGACCGTTCTGTACTACGTTCTCCTCTTTCTCCTCTCCGTCGCGGTCACGCTCGGTGGTTGCGCGCTCTTTACCAATGCCATTGAATGGCTGGGCAAGCGGCTGGGCATCTCCGAGGGTGCCGTCGGCAGCGTCTTTGCCGCCATCGGCACGACCCTGCCTGAAACCTCGATCCCGATCATTGCGATTTTCTTCGGCGAAAGCCGGGAGGAAGTTGAGGTCGGCTTGGGCGCCATCTTAGGCGCGCCGTTCATGCTCAGCACGCTGGTGTTGCCCATGCTGGCCGTGCTCCTGCTGCTCTATGCCCGGGCCGGCAAGCGGACCGCCCGATTTCATCTCAACTATCGTGAAGTGCTGACGGACCTCACATTTTTCATGATCGGATATTTTGTCGCCTTGGGTTGCGTCTTCGTACCCTCCAGACTGATTCATCTCATCGCGGCTGTTACATTGGTCTGTTTGTATATTTACTACATGAAACTCAAGTTCACACCCGCTGGTGATGAAGAAGGGGGTGAACTTGAACCGCTGATTTTCGACAAGACCGCAGCCACACCGTCGTATGCGATGATCGGATTTCAAGCCCTCTTGGGTTTAGGCGGGTTGATTTTGGGCGCCCATTTGTTTGTCATGGCCGCAGAATCGATGGCCGGCTTGTTCGCAATGTCGCCGCTGATTTTGGCGCTGCTCATCGCACCGCTCGCCACCGAGCTACCGGAGATGTCCAACAGCTTTCTCTGGCTCTATCGCAGGAAGGACCGACTCGCCGTGGCCAATGTCACAGGAGCCATGGTGTTTCAAGGCACTTTCCCGGTCGCTCTGGGGTTGATCGGAACCGAATGGTCGATCACACCACCGGCATTGACCACCATGATCTTAGCCGTGCAGGCGGTGGGACTTTGCCTCCTGCAGATTCTAATCGGAGGCCGGTGGCGGCCGTGGCTACTCGCCGCCGGCGCTGTTTTCTATATCGGCTACACCGTGCACCTCTATGTCAACTGAGTCACGATCATCTCGCACACGTTCCTCATCCCCTCGGCTTCCCTTGCTGGGCATCACGATGGGAGACCCGGCCGGTATCGGCCCGGAAGTGATCGCCAAGGCCTTGTCTGGGGCTCACCTGCACAATGTTTGCCGATCGATCGTGATCGGATCGCTGCCTGTCATGGAGCGAACGATCAAGGCACTGAAGCTCAAACTCGACGTCGTTCGAGTGCACGGTCATGGAACGACGGCGTCGCGGAGAGGAACGGTGGCCGTACTGGATCCGTTGGAGACACCGCTGAGGACGTTCAAGCCTGGTATCGCAGCGGCGGAGACCGGTGCCGCTTCAGTCGCCTTTATCAAGAACGCCGTCGAACTGGCTCAGATCGGCTGTATTGACGGAGTGGTGACGGCGCCCATCAATAAGGAAGCCATCAATATGGCCGGCTGCCGGTACCCGGGCCATACCGAGTTGTTGGCCGATCTCACTCGCGCGCACGAGTCGGGCATGATGATCGTGGGCGGGCCGTTACGCATCATGTTCGTCACGACACATGTCGCGATCCGAGATCTCTCGTTGCTGCTGACCCAAGCAAAGATCGAAAAGGCGATTCGCCTGGCTCAATTGGCGTTGACGACGCTGTTCGGCATCAAACGCCCCAGGATAGGAGTGGCTGCCCTCAATCCCCATGCCGGTGAGCATGGATTGTTCGGCGATGAAGAAGCTCGAATGATTCTTCCAGCCGCCCGTGCCTCCCGGCAAGAAGGTATTCTGGCAAGTGATCCTCTGCCGGCTGATACCCTATTCGGGAAAGCCGCGAAAGGGTCGTTTGATGGTGTCGTCGCCCTCTACCATGATCAGGGTCTCATTCCTCTGAAGCTTGTCGCCTTCGGCACATGCGTCAATCTCACCGTGGGCTTGCCTATCATCCGCACCTCAGTGGATCATGGAACAGCGTTTGATATCGTCGGACAGGGCATCGCCGATCACGGAAGTCTGATTGCAGCCGTCAAGCTGGCCGCCGGGATCGCTCGGAATAGAACGGCGGCAACGCCAACCAAGACGAAACGAGCCGGACGTGTCGCCTGATATGTCGAAGGGCCTTGCCATGGTCCGGCAGCAAATTGACGAATTGGGGACTCTTGAGAAACAGACGCTTCAAGACTTGAACACCGTCGCCGGGGCGGAACGATTGGCAAAATGGAAAGTGCGCACGGTGGCTCTTATCTCCAATACCGTCGGATCTCTGGAAGGGCAAGCGTTCGCTCGTATCCAGCCGGGACCGGCGTTCACCAACGACTTTGTCGAAGAGTTTACGGATCTCGTGGAATGTTATCGCTCGCCGCTCATGATACTCGCCAAGCGACTATCCCAGACTCCTCCAACCGGGCGTTGAGTGTGGATTCTCCTCTTCCCCCTGCAGCGATCAAACGTCTTGGACAGAATTTTCTCGTTGATCCCAACATTATCCGTAAAATCGTCGCGTCGGCTGAGCTGACCCCGACCGATACCGTTCTGGAAATTGGGCCAGGGCGCGGCATTCTCACGGAGGCGCTTTGTCATGCCGCCGGCCACGTGACGGCAATCGAGATCGATCCACGACTCTATGCGTATCTGACTGAACGACCGCCCAGGTCTTCGAATCTCACACTCGTCCTCGACGATGCGATGACCTATCCGATCGAGCACCTTCCGATCGGCACCATCGTCGTCGCAAATCTTCCATACTATTTGTCCACTCCTCTCCTTTTCCGGCTTCTCGACCAGCGCGACCGTTTTCCCCGCATGGTGCTCATGCTGCAAAATGAAGTCGTCGATCGATTGGTTGCAAAACCCGATCGCTCCGACTATGGCGTGCTTTCAGTCCTGGCGCAGTATGCGGCGGACATCACGAAAGTATTCCGAGTCTCTGCGCAGTGTTTCAGGCCAAGACCGGAAGTCGACTCTGCCGTGGTTCTGCTGAAGGCCAAGCACCAGAGAGCGCTGGACCGGGAAGAAGAGCCTAAATTTTCCGCGCTCGTGAAAGCCGCCTTCGCCCACCGCCGTAAAACACTGGTCAATTCGCTGAAAGATCAGGGGTACGAGCAGAAAGTGGTGGCGGCAGCATTGCATTCTCTCGCGCTCTCTCCCTCCACCCGTGCGGAAATCCTTTCCATCGCGCAATTCATCGAATTGACTCGCCGCGTATATGGGACGGGCTTCTCGAGCCTTTACCAATGACGACCGTCGACATGGTGCGTGCTCGGCATGCTATGCCGGTCGCATGTGGATCTTGAAAATGACGCGTCGGCTCTTATCGCGGTCGGGTTGTCCGACATCATTGCGTAGGAGGTTCTGTTCTCCGCGCCCGTTCGCCGTGGCTTTCCGCAAGAAGCATTCATACGCCCAAGGAAGCTTCTCGCGAATCACTTCAAGGCTTTTTGCCAGTACGGCAAAAGAGCGTTCCTGACTGAGTTTCAGATTGCGTATATCGTCGCCCAAATCGTCGGTGTACCCCTCAATGACAAAAGCCTCCACTTCTTGCTCTGTAGGTCCGCACGCGATCGATGCGTAGTGAGGCATGGCCTCGGACAAGAAAGTTTCGGCGGCAGGGAGTAACCTGCTCTTGCCGAACTCAAAGGTGATCGCCGCATCCGGCACCGTGATCGTGTGGACGCTGGGCCTTTTGGCTTCCAGTAGCGGGGCAACGCTCGGCGCCATGTCCGTCGGTATGACACGGTCCCTGGCTGGATCAGCATGTTTATCTTGAACGCGGGTCACATAGGCCACGAGCAAGAGAATAAAGATGACGGCGAGCGAGGTCATAAGATCCGCAACCCCGCTCGTCACCACAGCAGAACTGTCACGAGAGTCCTGCGCAAAGATCGACTTCATTCCCTTCGTGGCCTCCGTGCCGTTCCCGGATTACGATCGTTATTCGCCTGACGTACAGGTTCTGTTGCCGCAGCTGTATTGCTCTTGAGTTCATGAAGCATCGTTTCGATCTCTGATTGAGACAGCTGAACCGGAGAGCCTTGCTCCTTAATGGAGCGGTTGAGATCGTGAATGGCTTCCAGCAAGGGATTCATCAGGGACCTTAACGCCCGCTGGACCTCCTGGCCGATCGCCCCCGGCAAATCATCGACCTTCGTCGGTGAATGTTTGGAATTCAAAGCCGTGAGCGCCTGTGCGGCGGAGTTCAAAGCGGCGACGGTAGATCCCAGGCGCTGCTGCACGACCTCTACAAGCTGGTGTGCGACATCGGTTTGGACGGGAGTGACGATGGTCGTCGGAGGTCCGTTCGACGATGAGGAACCGGAGGGAGATTGCTCGGCGGCTTTCTGAGGAAACATTTCGTCCAAGAGGGAAACGCACTCCCGGTGCCGATTGTCCAGCCGATACCAGAGAGAATGTTCGAGAAGAGTGAACGCATTGGCGCATGCCAAGCCGACGATGGATGTGACGAACTTTCCTGAGAGCCCGTTGATGAGTCCTTGAATTCCGTCGATCTCCGATCCGTTCGCATGGAGCTTGCTGAGCCCGATTAAAATAGCAAGAAAGGTAAACATCAGACCCATACCCGTCATGAAAGCGGGAAGCTGCCGGTAAAAACGGACATTGAGATGGGCGGCGCAGAGCGCTTCGAATGAGAAAAAATCGCTTGCGGAGCGCTGACTGTGGACGGTCGGCTCAAGAAACCAGGCGGATTGCTCTACCGCGAGTGTCTTGCGGTATGAAAGCCAGTCTCTGGCAAAAGACTGCTCTGACCGTACCGCACGATCCAGCGCTTGTAAATCATCAAGATCGCGTCGCGTTTCCGGCTCATCAAGACGCGCCCGCCTTTTCGCCAAACTCGGGATGACAAGCCAATCCTTGGAAATTTGTCGCCGTGCCAGGACCAGGGGCTCGACGGACGACTGGAACCGCGACAAGGTCCGTTGAATGTGTAAGAGACCTCGGATGAGTACCGCGCTATGCCAAAGACAAAGGGTGAGGATACCCGCAGCACCGAGCCAGCTCAGCATAGGACTCTGAAGCCCGCCGACCACCGCCACGTCGCGCGTGAGCCATTCCCAAAAGGCGGTGAACGAATCCAATTCATCCATCGGACGGACCTCGCCGGCGACCCAAACGCTGTTCTCAGCAAAAGCAACGGCTCGATCGTGTCCCTCAACTTCTGTGCCAGAGAGAGGGATGCGGGAAATAGCGACAAATGGCTATGCTGCCTGTATAGCGCCATATCAGGATGGAAATTTTTGCCGAGACGGAGGCAATTTCGGCAGGAATCCCCCCGTCTACAGTCGAGGAAAAAAACTTTTCCTCCGGTCGATTGACGGTCGGCTTTCGTGTTATGGTTTGGTGTAGCTGTTTCTGGGATCAACACAAGGTCTCCAAAAAGACGGTTCTCATGCGCTCAAAAACACGATTGAGTCGACTGACTGGAATGATGAGTGTGTTGTGCTTGATAACAGGATGCGCAAGTGAATTTTCCGTTTTTAGCGCCTCCGGAGAGCCGCTCCTGATTTCACGCCGGGGATATACACCCGGTGAATGTACCGGAATGGTTAAAGAAGACGCCGCTCGCATGGGTGTGACGTTGCGGTATGTTCATATACGAGGGAATACTGTAGGGCGTTCACTATTATGGCCCTTTGAACCAGGGTACGCTTGCGAGGCAGCGATCGGCCCCCCGGATGGCCCAATCGGTATCTACCCTGGTAGTCCCCATGTCATTATTCGTGGCTCATGACTCAATTGTTCATCTCCCGCTCTTTTCTCCATTAAATTGGCACACCACAAACTCCGAGACTCTCACCTCGTTCCTCCAAGTTGGTGGGACCACCGATTGACCTGCCTCGTCTACATCTGAGAGTGTCCCATAAGACAGGTGAGGGCATTCCTCCCATGGAGCCGAGTCATGTTACAAATAGCAGGCCTACTTCGGCGATTCTCTTGTTGATTCATGGTCTTTCGCTATACTTATCATGTGCGTGACGTAGTGGTCGGGAGGAATAAGGGAGGGAGTTCTGGCCCGGAACGCGATGATCAAGATCTTATTAGTCGAAGACAACGACATCGATGCGCGTCTGACCAAGGACACCTTGGCGGAATGGGGCACGGAAGAATTCGATATCCTCCATGTAACCTGCTTGAGTGACGCCTTTGCGCGCCTGGCCCGTGCACGCTTCGATGCCGTCCTGTTGGATCTGTCGCTCCCGGACGGCTATGGGCTTTCAACAGTCCGTCAAATGCAAGCCGCGAATCCTACAATCGCCATCATCGTGCTGAGCGGGCTCAATGATCAGACGCTCGCGTTACAAGTTGTCCAGAACGGTGCGCAGGATTACCTCATCAAGGGACAGGGGCAGTCGGAGCTATTGGCCCGCTCCATCCGGTATGCCATTGAACGAAAACGGGCTGAAGAGCGGCTGACCTACCTTGCTCAATATGATCAGCTGACGGGCCTGGTGAACCGCACCTTGTTTCGTGATCGCCTTATCCAAGCCATGGCGCGCAGCAAACGGCTCCAACAGCCTCTCGGGCTCATGCTGCTCGATCTCGATCAATTCAAACCGGTGAACGATACCATGGGACACAATGTCGGTGATCAGCTTTTGAAGGCCGTCGCGGAACGACTTCAAGAGTGTGTGCGCGAAGTGGACACGGTCGCCCGCATGGGAGGAGATGAGTTCACGATCATCCTTGAAGGCCTCACGTGCGAAGAAGATATCACGCTTGTCGCACAGCGAATCACCAAGTTATTGGCGGAGCCGTTCCACATTGGGGAGCACAAGGCGCTGATCGGAGTCAGTATCGGCATTACCGTCTACCCGATCGATGATCACGAAGTCGATGAGCTCTTGAAGCATGCCGATGCCGCCATGTATCGGGCCAAGCAGCAGGGAGGAAGTTCATTTCAGTTTCACATTCCACATGATTCGTCTTCTCCCACCCGCTTGAATTCATGATCCTCTACCTTCGTCGGCTTTCGGCTGTTGTCATCGACCGATCTGAGCGAGCGGTTGATCTGAGATTGAATACGTGCCCATAGGATTCGGGTCAAGTCGATTCATCGTAGAAAGAGCCGGTGGCGCCGGGTGGGGATGCGAATCGGGTGTCATGACGATACCCCAGTGCTGATTATTGCGACAGACATTATCGACAAGCAACCCTTCGGCGTGCTGGAACAAGAGCATGCCGCTCAGCATGTTTTCTTCACACAGATTCCGCACCAGCTCCGGGCGACTGCCCGGATCACGGACCGCGATGCCGAAATGGTGATTCTCGACACAGCGATTGCCAGCCACTCGCGGTTGAGCACCCGCAAAGACGAAAATGCCCGACTCCCGGTTGCGACACACTTCGTTGTCGGTGAATGCGACCCGACATTCCGGCCCATACAGCACCACTCCCGACAAGATCCCTTCCATCGCTCGGCACTGTGTGATGATGCAGGTGGAGTTGAGGATATTGAGAGCCGAATGCTGGTCGCTGCCGACATAGCGGAACGTGATGCCGGTAATCCACCCCTCCGGGACTTCTTGTAGATACAGAGGCCCGCTACGCCGGCAGAAGATTTGGACCTTATCCCGTCCGGCACCGACAAGCCGCACCGGTCGTTGAGTGACGACCAGCTTATCCTCATAGATCCCGGGACGGACATAGACCTGGTCCGATTCACCGACATCCTTCAGCGCCGCGCTCGGAGTCGGATAACAGTACCGATCGACTCGATCGACAACCAATGTGCGCCCGCCCAAGGGGTTGCCCGGAATGGCTTCGTCACTCACGATACGTTCCTCAGGAGATGTTTATTTTTTCGACCTACACGGGAAGCGAGCTCATTACATACCGAACATACCGAATTCTCAGATTAAGGGATTTGGACCACTTTGTACAAACCTGTGTCTTCGGCTACACGCCCCTTGAAAACCTCAAGACCGACGGTTTCCCGGATCGAGAAAAATCCTGTTTTCTCAGCATTTCTCATTCGTGAGTGTTCGACGCTCTGGCATACCGATTGCGTAAGTACCTCGACTGCCATGTGAGAAGATGGAGGTTTGTTATGTTCCGCAAATGGATCGGAATTCTCTTGCTGCTATTTATGTTCTTCTCGGTCGACCAGTCCTTGGCTACCCCTGCGCAGCGGCAGGATACGACCCCCCGATTATACGATCGCGTCATGGAAGAATTTAAGCACCGCGACTACAAAGCAGCTATGGCAGGTTTCCGACTCTTCATTGAGCTGCATAGCGAATCCGCCTTAGCAGCCAATGCGCAATATTGGATCGGAGAATGTCAGTATCGCATGGGACGATATCGAGACGCGCTCAAGTCGTTCTATGACGTCGTGTCCAATTACCCGCTCAGCCCCAAATTGGCGGCTTCCACACTGAAGCTCGGCCAGACCTACACGAAACTGGGGGATCACGAGACGGCACGGCTCATGTTCGACCGAGTGGTGGCTCAATACCCGGATAGCCAGGAAGCAGAACTCGCTCGCAAAGTCATCGAGGCTACTCCAAGTCCAGAAGACTCGACGAGTCAATCGCCGTAGGAAATCCATGTTCGATTGAAGCGGTTCGTCTTTCTACGGCAACGGAGTTGTGTAAGGGGGCATATGTGATATTCACCAAACGAATGCCATATCTTTCTTGCGTCGCTATTCTTTCCACCTTGCTAGGACAAGGATGCACAATAATAGGGACGAGTGATCGGAGTAAGATGCAACTACCTAATAGCAAAAACTCATCGAAGCTTACCTTGGATTCGGTAACAATCGGAATTGTCCCGCAAAATAACAGAGTGTTTGCGGTTGGAGGCCCGTTAGTCCCTATCTTTCCCATCTGGGAGTCCCAAGCCAAGGCCCACCCCTGCTCGTCGCGGACGCCATCCGTGACAAGTCTGACCTCGACAAACACCTGCTAAACGCGAACAGCCTAAACATCTCACTTAGTCCATTTTCCATTTCTGCAGAAGTGTTCGTGGGCGTGATGTTCGATACGAAAACACTTGACTCAGATCAGCACTTTACGGTGTTTCTCAAGGGTCTTGAGAGACAAGGGCTTCCCATCGATATACCCCCGCTGAAGTTCAGAAATGAGAAAAGAAGGCTTTTTGCTTTTCTGACCTTTGATCCTCTCAATTTTCGTACAGAGTGGGTCGTTCAGTGAGTCGCAGCCAAAATAGGAAAGAAGAGGCTCAGGTCGGGGGTCGAATAAAAAGGTCGGAGCTTTATTTACGACGTCTCGCAATACGACAACTTGCTCGCCCATTGCGTCCGGCGCAATCCTGTAGTCCACTAGGATCCTCCTCGGGACTTCAGGCTGTCAGCACAATCGCTGAATATTCATGGCTAGCCTGTCCGATGGTGCCGTATAATTACACCCATATGTTCAATGAAAGTGTGGCGATTTTGGCCTTAATCTTTACATAGTGGGCTTGTTGGTGGAGGTGCACTGATGAAAACATTTTCCGCCTATGTGGAATGGGATCCTGAAGCAAAATTGTATGTGGGGGTGATCCCCGGTATGCCTGGAGCCCATAGCCAAGGACGAACGCTTGATGAACTTCACGAGAATTTGAAAGAAGTGATCACGCTGTGTGTGAAAGAGTATCAGGGCAACCTGGATGATTTACCCCGCTTTGTCGGCTTGCAGCAGATTGATGTCGCCGTATGACGCGGCTGAGCGTGGTTGCTCGCACTTGGCTTCCGCGTCATTCGTCAGAAGGGCAGTCATGTCTTCTATCGACATCCCGACGGCCGAACGACCACGGTCCCACATCACCCGGGCCGAGATCTCGCCCGGCCACTCATCCGAGAGATCCTACGCGAGATTGAGCTGAACCCTGAACAGTTTCGGGAAGTTTTGGGTACGCTTTAGCTCACCCACCTCACTCTATGCTGAAGCAGTCTACAGCTTCCCGTTAGAGATGCGGCAGTCTCTGTACGTCACAGACAGTCATAGCTGAAAGTTGCGTGGGTGGATCGATACACCATGGGATAGCCGCGCCTAAGAGTCATTGGACAAGGAACACTTCATGAACTCGAAGTACCTTTTTATCAAAATCCTGCTGCCGTCCTGGTGTCACACCTGCCAAGCAGCTTTCGCCGTTATTCCTCTTCGGCTAATCCCAGTCGAGCTGTGAGATCGGGCAGCGAATGAGCTTGCTTCGGCTGTAACTTCGTCAGCTTGATTCCCGCCGCGTCGAGCACTGTCTCGATGATGTGCTGCCGTTCAGCCTGATGAGGTTGCGAAGATTCGTGCTCGATCTGCACGACCTGCTCGACGCGACACGATCCGGGATGGACCAAGACAAAATCGACTCGTTTGAGCGCGATCCGGCGCAAAATATCGGCACGCACCTTTTCCCCCGCTCCGACTTCTATGAAGGACCATAACGGCACCTGACTAAACACGAGGTAGCGCTCTTGGACGGCCATTTGCAGGAGGCCATACAACGCGATCTCCTCTTTCTCGAGCAATGGGGTAGAGCCGATGGTGACGCCGGGAGGAACGGCAAGCAGCGATGTCTGCTTCTTTCTTCGGTGTGCGTTCAGCAGATAGCGCCAAAGGCCGACGATCACGGCAATGACCACACCGACCAGAAGAATTTTCATTTCTTTTTACTTCCGCCTTTGCGAGATCGCAACCGCTCATACCAATGCGGGCCGCTTGGGACAATGCAACCCAATAACCGTGGGGACGCCGCCCCTGTGACCGACGGTACGTTCCCGCACTGTTCCATGACGGTCTGGTACGCGAGAACAGCAAACGCCACCGATTCCAGCGCCTTACTGTCCCAACCGTGTGACTCAAATGGCGTGACCGGCACGGGAGCAAAGACCTCCGTTAAATATCCCATGATCGCTCGGTTCCTGACACCGCCTCCGCCCACGATTACGTCATCGATTCCTTCCTTGATCCACCGCCTTGCCGTACCGACCGCTTCGGCAGTCCAGCGGCTACAGGTGGCCAGAAGATCTTCGACCGATAACCGACGTGTTTGTGGCCAACTGAGTAATTCATCCAGCATTTTCGCGCCGAACGCCTCACGCCCCGTCGATTTGGGAGGCGCCTGAGACAGATAGGGATGGGCAAGGAGTTTGGCGAGTAATCGTGAATCGACCCGCCCTTTGGCTGCCAAACGTCCCTCGCGGTCCATCGAGGCTCGACCATTCGTGGTGCGGGACATGACCCCATCAAGAACCATATTTGCCGGCCCTGTGTCGAATGCGACAAGGTCCTCAGAGCCTGATCCGCTGGGGAGGTAGGTGACGTTGCTGATACCGCCAAGATTCACGATGAGTCTGGCGCGGCGTACATGTCGAAACAGCAGCGCATGGACCCCTGGGGTCAGCGGCGCCCCTTGTCCACCGGCCGCAATGTCGCGCGGACGGAAATCGGCCACGGTCGTAATCCCGGTGCGTTCGGCAATCACGGCCGGCTCAGCGATTTGCAATGTGGAGCGTATGGCGCCGACACGTGTATCTTTGATGCCATGCGGCAGATGGTGCACCGTTTGGCCGTGAGATCCGATCAGATCGACGTTCTCAGGAGACCATTGAGCCGACCGAATGACTCCCAAGGCGGCGTCGGCGAACCATTCGCCTAGGAGCGCGTTCAGATGGCAAATATCCGCCACCGTTCCGGAAACCGATGCCGAGAGAATTCGTTGCTGCAACGAACGAGGATAGGGAAGCGAATGAAACGCCTCCATCCCGACGTGGAGACCGGCTTTTCGACGGACGATGGTGACCAGCGCCGCATCGACCCCGTCCGCTGAAGTTCCTGACATCAATCCGACAACGTTCATCTCCGGCATCCTTTCACCACCCGCACGAATACTGCGAGGTCCATGGGTGTGCTACGCTAATCGAACTTTAGTGTATGGTCAAGGAGCGAATGGACAGGGCCTATGAGCGGTATCGCTTTCATGATCTCGTTGACACCGTAATACGCGGATGATACCGTCCCCCCCGATGTTTCAGGTCAACCATGTGCGGAAGTCACCTGTCTTTTCTCTCCTTGCCGTGCTGGTCGGTTTCCTGACCCCCATTGGCGCCATGACGGAAGCTCGCGATCCGATTCCCGTGGTGGTCACAATTCCCGTCCTGAAGGATTTGACGGAACAGGTCGGTGGCCCTCATGTGCGAGTCACCTCTTTGTTGAGCGGCTACGAAAACGAGCACACCTATTCGCCCAAGCCCACCGATCTGGTCGCGGTCCGGAAAGCCAAGCTGTTGTTGGAAATCGGTATGGGACTCGAGGTCTGGGTTTCGTCGCTGGTGAAGAACGCGGGAAGCCGATCATTACGCGTGATCACGACATCCCAAGGAGTAGAGCTGATTCGAGACGGCGCTGATGCTCATGGAGAGAAGCATCACGAAGGAGAAGCCGGGAATCCGCACATCTGGCTGGACCCTGAGAATGTCGCCGTCATGCTGCGCCACATTACCGACGCCCTCATTGAAGTGGACCCGAGCCACACGGCAGAATTTCGAACCAATCAAACGGCTTTTCTCCAACGGCTGGGGCAGTTGCAACATGAACTGTTCGCGCGTACTCAGCGGCTGTCCGACCGGCGTTTCATCGTCCATCATCCAGCGTGGCCTTATTTGGCAAAGCGATTCAACCTCGACATTGTCGGCACGATTCAGATGCAATCGGGTACAGAACCGTCTGCCCTTCACTTGCATTCTCTCATCGACAAGATAAGAAAGGAGAATATCAGGGTTATTGCCTCCGAGGTTCAACTCAGCCAACGACTTCCGGAGCTGCTGGCGAGAGAAACCAAGGCCCACGTCGTCGTCTTGACGACGATGCCGGGCGGTTTGGCGGGAACCGAGACCTATCTCGACATGCTTCGCTATGATGTGCTCCAATTAGCCGGTGCGTTGGAAACGACCTCGTAGCCATTATCGTCTTACCGCCGGAAGGAGCTTCGGATCCCGTGTCTGACCCCCGCGAGCCCATTATCCGTTTCGACCATGCCTCCTTCGGATTTCCTGGGCTCATCGCGCTCAAAGATATTTCGTTGGCCATCTATGAAGGCGAGTTCGTGGGGGTCATCGGCCCAAACGGATCAGGCAAGACGACGCTGTGTCGCGCCGTCCTGGGACTTCTCGCTCCAGTGGAGGGCCATCTTCATATCTTCGACTGTGCCTGTGACGAACTCCGCTGCCACCATCGCGCCAAAATCGGCTACCTCCCG
Organism: Nitrospira sp.; assembly: GCA_024998685.1. GTDB lineage: Bacteria > Nitrospirota > Nitrospiria > Nitrospirales > Nitrospiraceae > Nitrospira_D. The sequence goes on along the minus strand of JACOEH010000041.1, from coordinate 26,942 downwards.
CAGAAAGGAGTCGTCGATCGGAATTTTCCGGTGACGGTTTTCGAAACGGTCATGATGGGTCGTTATGGAGCGCTGGGCCTGTTCAAGCGCCCAGGGAGGAAGGATCGTGACATCGCGATGGAGGCGCTGGCTCAGGTCGGAATGGACTCTCACAAGGATAATGCTCTCGGCCAGCTGTCCGGCGGCCAGCAACAACGCGTTTTCATCGCCAGGGCGCTGGCCCAGCAACCCAAGGTCTTGATATTGGATGAACCGACGACCGGTCTGGATATCACCACTCAACACAATGTCATTGAGTTAGTCCAGCACCTCCATGACGAACTCAAACTCACGGTCCTCCTTATTACGCACGACATTAATATGATCCGCTCACGGGTGGATCGGTTGGTTCTTCTCAAGACCAGACTCTTCGCCGCAGCATCTCCGGCTGAAGTGCTCAAACCCGAAATTCTTCACCAGGTGTACGGCAAAGACCTCGTTATTACGGAGAAGGATCTCGTCATCGTCGAAGATTATCACCATCACCACTAATAATCAGAAAGGCCGTCGATGCGATCCATTCAGCAATCTTGGCGGAATGAAGCGTCAGTAGGCATTGCGGACCGCCTTTCTGCCACCGCCTATAGACGACCTGTAATTCTTTGGCAACCGTCCACTTCAGCGTTTTGTCAGCCACGGGCGGTTTTCTTTCGCGCGCCGTCACTATATAGTTAGGTATACGGGCGATGCCGCCGAAAGGGTACCGGTTCGGCAGCTCGAGAAAGTGGAACGCGAGCGTCATGTCTTATTGCGGCTTTTTTCCAGAGTCCACCTTCTTTCACAATAGCTGTGTTTTTCGACACGGCTATGACCCCCCACAAGCTCGTTGAGTGTCTCCTCCAGCAGGCTGGTTAACACAAACTCAAACAGTTGAGTGGATGGTAAGAATGCACCGTGGACTTCAGGCGGCGAGCCTGATGTTGTGGTGACCGTCCTCTCTTCGTACTTTATGGGTACGTTCAAGACGCTCAAGGATGGCGATCATGCTAAAACGCATAGGCAGCTCTATTCCCTTGCTCCTTGTCGTATTAGTCGGCTGTACCATGTTTTCGAAGTCGGTCATGCCGCTTCGCGTTCATGACATCCATATCAACGGCCAGAACTCCATAAATCCTGCTGAGTTGTATGCGGTCGTCGGTGAGGAAATTCGGTGGCACAACGACCTCTCGGTCCCGATTCATCTCGGATTTCTTAGTGTTCAGTCAATGCAAGAGGCAGGTTGTGAAAGGGGGTTCAAGACATGGTACGGAGCGATGAAGGATATTGTAAGGATTCCAGCAGGTACGTATGTCAGCTTGTGTTTTCTCCAGTCTCGGATGGTCCAATACAATATCTGGACGGATATTGCAGACCCCGTCCATTCGATGAGTCCGACAGCGGTCATTCACCTCGACGAAGCGGCATGATGGTGAGGAGATTATTCACAACCTTGTGTAAGGAGGCAGTGATGAAAATGACTGTCCGCCAAAAGTTCATCGTCGTTTGTGTGTATGGGCTAAGCCTTGCGGGGCACGCACGGTCCATTTTGGCAACCGCGACGGCGCAAGACCGAAGTAGGCGGACTGGATTCCCCCTTCCCCGTTTCATCACTGGGCCTCGAAGAAGCGGATGGCGGTGAGCAACTCCGGGAACTGGTAAATAATATAATCGGGTGTGACGCCTTCTTTCTCCGCCAGGCCTTGGTTTGATTTGCAAAAGACCGTGGTCATCCCGATTCTCTTCGCTCCATACACATCGCGGTACATATCATTGCCCACAAACAGCACCTCGGACGGTGTCATCTTCATGGCAGTCAGTACGTCCGTGAACAGGCGTTCGTGTGGCTTACGGACACCGACGTCTCCCGAGATGATGATCGGGTCGAAATATCCGGCGAGCCCGACGGCGTTCAGCTCGGGAACGGCATAGGCGGCCTGCCCATCGGAAACGATGGCCAGACGATAGTTCTGATGCAGCTGCCGGATGGTGTCTACCACGCCGGGATAGGGCTGCAACCGAAAGCGTGAGGCGGCGCGGTACATCTCGGCCAGCAGCCTCGGTAGTTGCTCCAGTTTCTGAGGCGACAGGCTGCGTGTGAAGTCCGTCGCGTACCGCGTGAGGATCGTATGGAAGATGCCGACCGCATCAAATTCGGGGTGTCGCCCGTCATGGGCCGCGCGTTGCTCCTTCATGATCTGGAAATAGAGATCCTTCACGACATGCGGTTCGAGCACAATGCCTTGATAGGAGAGCACGTTGCTCAGGATTCGATAGATCTCATCGTGCCCCTCATTGGTGTGAATATCCGTCAGCGTGCCGTTGATATCGAAAATAATCCCTTTGACCTGCATCTACAGGGCCCTCAAACAGGCTGCTGCCTCATGGATCAGGCGATGACGATAGTCGGGGTCGATCCACTGGTTTCGTGCGATGCGTAATAACGTCATGCCGAGGTAAAATGGGATCCTTCCCGTGATCGATTGAAAGGCGCGATCGCGGTCGGGGAAGTGACAGGCATATTCCCACAGAAAGTGGCCGATGAAGGGCTCAGCGACGTCCGTCTTGCCGGTGGCCCGCAGAAAGAAATGCTTTAATTCGCCGGCGATGCGGCCGGTATCAAACACGCGATCCGCATGCTTGGCTCGCTCCAGATCGAACGCCATGACTTGTAATCCGTCCCCGATCAGGAAGTTTTCCGGAGTCGCGTCCCCATGCACGAGCACCTGCTGGTCTTCCCACATCCGCGGCTGATGACGCCACTGGTCACGCAGCCGATATAATTCGCCTCTCTCGTCTTTTTCGAGTGCCCGGATGTCCTGCAGTCGGTGAATGAGGCGGTCCAGATACGCGCAGTCTTGATGGAAGTCCACCCCCACGCCGTTGGCCGTTCGGTTGTGGAACGAAGCCAAGAAATACGCGAGGGCGGTGAGTGCATGATACAGTGTCCCGTGGTCCCCGCTCTGAATCACCCGCCGGATCACGTCGCTGAGTAATTCTCCCTCGCAGTATTCGGTGATGAGCAGAGCGTTCATCGCGTACTGGCGGCCCAACGGTCTTACGACATGGTGAGGGTAGCCTATCAGCCCGTAATCGCGCATCATGCAGAGACCGTCGAATTCGCGTGTCAGGCGGGAGCTTGCCTTTACCGCGTCGTTCTTTGTGGAGGAGAGAAAAAACTTGCCGATGACCTTGGTGTTGGTCGTGCGGTCTTCATACAGGTACACATCGTGTGAGCCATTGAGCCTGAAGACACGGTACCCCGAATGACGTGAGATAGCGCCGATCTGCGGCTGAATGGCATGCTGGAGATACGCGTGCAATGGATCGTGTTGTGGGAGCTTCCCCAGGTAGATTCTGTGCATCGTCGTGGTATGCCGAGTGGGATCACCTCTCTAATTATCCCAGGAAAAGCGGAGCGTTCGAAAGGAAATAAGTTGAGTCGAATCGGCGAATCGAATATTTTCAGCCCTAGACGCCTCAGGATTGCCCCTTATAGTTGTTTTCTCCGAAAACACAACAGTGTTCCAGGGGAACCCAACCTCGCCATTTTCTCTTGAAGGTAGCTTAGAGACCAGTGGTTCTCCTAGTTCTCTAACTTGGCTTGCTGGATATTCTAGATCCCTTTTCAATTTACCAAGGAGGGCAGACCATGCCTGGCAAAGCTGATATCGTCACCTACATTATCCTTGGAGCATTTGCCCTGGGCTATTATTGTCTTCGCGATGATGAATACGGGGTATAAAGGGCCGGGCTCAAGAGAAATTTACAAGCTCCGAGGCTCCATTACACAGTAGCGGCTTGCAAATCTCAGCACACTCCCGACACAGACGAATGCTCTGCGCCATGATCTCATGGTCTCGGTGCAGCGCCATAGACTCCTCAATCAATTTATTCACAAACCGACATAATTGCGGACCGGCTCAGTTCGCGCGCTGCAACGTCGTCGTATGGCCCTGGTCCGTCACATAGGTTTTGACCATGTCGCCGAGCATCATTGGAAACCGGGGGAAAGACCCTGCCGCTAGGCCCGTGCTCTCAGCTCACGTACGCCGCGGCCGATTTTGTGCCGGATGAGGGTTCGCAATGTCACCCCGTTGGCATAGCCGACCTGGGCGGCAATCTGGTCCACGCTGTGGTCGCTGGTCTGTAGGAGATGGACGGCGCGCTCGACGCGAAGGTCCTGGAAGTAGGCAAGCGGGGATTTCCCGATCACGGCGTGCAGCCGACGCGTCAGCGTTCGTGGACTCGTCGCCACGGCACGGGCGGCTTCATGAAGCGAGAAGCCGTCACTCAAACGGCGGCGGGCCCACCGTTCGAACCGCTCCACACATGGATCTGCGTGCGCCAGATGGTCGGGAATGGCAAAGGTCGCTTGCATCGGTCTTGGGTCAACCACGAGGTAGCGGGCCGTCAGCGCCGCCAGTGCGGGACTACGGCGACGCACGAGCCACAAGGCCAAATCGAGATGTGCCAGCGCGGCGCCGGCAGTGATGAATGATGACGAGTGGACAATCATACGCGACTCGTCCAGCACCACCTGCGGATACCGTTCACGAAAGAAGGGAGCCAGCCACCAGGAAGTCGTCGCATGATGGCCGTTGAGCAGGGAGGTCCCTGCAAGGATAAACGTGCCTGTGCAGGCAGCCCCAAGCAAGGTGCCTCGCTGGAACCATCGCCGCAGGAGTCTCTGTGCGTCCACGATCTCTCGTCGCTCGAGCATGATGCGCAACGCATCAGGCATCTTCGCCCCCACGGCAGGGACTAGGACGACATCAGGACGAGCAAGTCCCGTCGCTGGTTTTGCCGGGATCGACAGGCCGTGACTCGTGGTCACGCGGGAGCGTACGCCCACGATGGTCACATCGAAACGCGTCGTCAATGCCCGCGAGGAGGCTGCGAGTTCGTTCGCCACGCTGAAGGTGTCAAGAAGGGTCGATAAACCAGTATCGAAGGTGTTCTGAAGCGCTAAGATGAAAATTCGCATGGCTAGAACTGTAGCATAATTGGCATTCTTGCCAATAGACCATGCTTGGTCTACAAGCTAGGATGCGCACAGCAACGAGGTCAACTTCAGAAAGGATGGAGAACATGGTACGAGTGGCATTGTTAGTGCGGTTGCAGGCTAAACCAGGGAAGGAAATGGAAGTGGCTCGTTTTCTCGAAGATAGCCTTGCCCTAGCGAATCAGGAAGCCGCCACGCCGATTTGGTTTGCCCTTAAATTTGGACCTACTGCATTCGGCATCTTTGACGCGTTTGCCGATGAAGCCGGGCGCAAGGCGCATCTGGCGGGACAAATTGCGGCAGCACTGATGGCAAAGGCTCCCGATTTGTTGGCTCAACCACCACAGATCGAACAAGTCGATGTGCTCGCTGCGAAGATTTCGCACTAAGCGGACCGAGTGCTACGACAAGGTCGCCGATGGCCAGACGACACAGTCGCGCACGTCGGAGTTTCGACCGTGATGGCGCCCACAATGATCTCACGTGGTACAACCTGAACACAAATGTAGAAGAAGGTTTCATATGACGAAATATGCACACTGGGCCCCCATTCCACTGCGGCTGATCGTCGGCTATGGATTCATGGCACACGGGTATGCGAAGGTCCTCAAGGGGCCGGAGCGCTTTGTCGATATCGTACACGCCATGGGAGTTCCAATGCCCGAACTCATGGCGTGGGCGACCATCATTATTGAGCTCGTAAGTGGATTGGCCGTCCTGCTCGGTGCGTTTGTGCTGGCGTTTAGCATTCCTATGGCGATCATCCTGCTGGTCGCGGCGTTTACCGTGCATCTGCCTTACGGATTTAGTTCGATCAAACTGCAGACCGTGACGGCGACGGGTGCTCAGTTCGGTCAGCCTGGGTACGAATCTGCCATTCTGTAGATGATAGCGATGGTCTTGCCTATCGTACCGGCTCTAGCCCAGTATATGATCATCCTAATAACCGTGATCACGTGATCCTGATAAGGACTGGTGCTATTCAATCGGTGGGCATGCTTGACCTCCTCGCCTATGACTTCATGCAACGTTCTCTTGTCGCCGCCGCGATGGTGGGCGGGCTCTGTTCGGTCATCGGCGTGTTTGTGGTACTGCGGGGGTTGGCGTTTGTCGGCGCCGGGACGTCGCACGCTGCGTTCGCAGGTGTGGCACTCGGCTACTTGATGGGATGGCCGCCATTGCTGCCGGCCATCGTGTTCGGCCTTACGACGGTCTGGGTTACCGGTTGGGTCGAAGAACGCGGCCGAATGAAGCTGGATGTTTCAATCGGCATTCTCTATACCACGACTATGGCACTGGGGATTCTCTTTATCGGACTGATGAAGACCTACAATGCCGAAGTGTACGGATATTTATTCGGCAGTGTGCTATCCGTCACTCCTGAGGAGCTGCAGATCATCGGCGCGTTGAGTGTACTCGTATTGGGCCTCCTTCTGCTGTTTGCCAAAGAACTCTATTTCATCGCTTTCGATCAAGAGATGGCGGAAGCGTCCGGCGTGCCTGCGCGGCAGATATTTTTTCTCCTCCTGACGTTGGTCGCCTTGACGGTCGTGGTCTCACTGAAAACAGTGGGAGCGATCTTAGTCTTCGCCATGATCCTGATTCCAGCCTCGACGGCCTACCAGCTCACTCATAGCCTCGCAGCACTGACTCTCTATTCTGCAGTAATTGGGGTGTTGACCGCGGTAACCGGTGTCCTGATATCGGCCCTGTGGGATGTGCCTTCCGGGCCGGCCATTGTCTTGTTGGCGACCACTCTATTTTTTATTTCGGTTTTTTTCTCGCCAAAACGTGTGCGGCGTGCACAGCTCGCTCATTCCCATTAGGTATCTTGCTCCATTCTTCCGATAATGCTATCTGTATGGCACAACCACCGTCCAGCGTCATGCTATCGTTCTTCCTGGTGTAAGAAGATAGCGGTAAGGACCATTATCCATTGAACTTTCTATGAGAAAGTCGTGCACGATAGGAGACATCTCATGCGCAAGCAAACGTTCCGAGCGGGCATAATCGGATTGGTGTTCACCGTCGGCATCGCCCTATTACCCCTTTCAAACGGCGCGCTCGCAGAAGAGTTCGGGGGAACAGAACCAGGCAAATGGGTACTGGGCTTTCGAGTGGGATTTTCACCACTGACCCAACAACTCTCCGAAAACACCTCAACCTCGGTCGGACCGCTCGTCAATTTTCAAGGTTTGTACAGTGTGAACACTTGGCTCTTGGTCGGAATGATGCTTGAATGGGAACGTCACGGAGTCAGCGTGGAGCGACCTGACATAGACCTCGGCCATCAAGATACGGTGTCGGTGCTACCAACAGTGGAACTGCGGCCAGTGAAATTAGGTCGGATCATCCCGTATGTGAACATGAGCTTCGGCGTGAACGTCAATAGCTTTGGTGAAGACACGAACCGTCGCATCAGCCCCAGCAACACCTTTGCCTGGCGGTTAGGGTGGGGAGCCGATTACAAGCTCAATGAACGGTTCGCCCTCAATGCAGAATGGGCCTACAAGCGGAACGACGGCCATACTACCGGAACCGGCGGCCGAAACGATGACTGGAATGCGTCTTCGTTTGGGTTCTTATTTGGTGTGAAGATGTTCTTCTAGTTACATACCAGCTTAAGCGTGAGAGACTACACTTCTCATGCTTGGCAAGAGTACCAGCCCTGTCGTTGATGGATACCGGCTGACTGTCAATACGGGTTTGGAGGTAAAACGCCGTTGTCGCAACGTGTCTCGTAATCATTCCCCCGCTTGAGGGTTTGGCATGTTTGCCCCAATGGGCCTTTTTGCACTGGGCCAATAATCTCCGGACAGCCGAGTGTTTTCTGAGTCATCCAAGAGCACTCGACTCCTCTTCCAGGAACCTGACTGTACGGATTCCCATTTTTGTCATGAGTGGCCGGAAAACACCCGGCAGTTGTGGCGAGAAAGATTGGAAGTACTAAATTGAGGATGCGCATACCTGGCCTCACTCTATGTTGGCTTGCTTGCTCCGACTCCACACCATACCTGTCTGTTCTTTTGCGCTGAAGCCGAGTTTTTCATAAAAGCCAGGCCGCCTGGTACAGAGCCAAAAGAGCTCCACCCGCTTGAGGCGTGGATGATCAAGGATGCGTCGGACGATCTCGGTCCCCACCCCTTGCCCCTGATACGCCCGATCGACGATCACATCCCAGATCGTGGCGCGATAGATAAAGTCGGTGAGTACTCGACCGAACCCGATAAGACGATCTCCATCCCACGCACAAAGAGTCAGATCGGTATGGCGCAGCATTTCCTTCGCATCATCGAGAGACCGAGCCTTGGCCCATGGGGCTTGGTGGAACAGCCCAAGGAGCTGAGACGCGTCAGGTGGCTCGTTATGGGAGTAGGTAACAGCGGACTTGAGGGTTGGAGGCATCTTATACTACAGTATCCTCCCGAATTGGCTTTGAGTGTACGGGGAAACCGATGTCAACGCAAGTCCGAACCTGCCCAAAGTGTTTCCAACTCATGTGGCTGAAAGCGGATGAGTACGAGGTGCTCGACGATGAAACCGTTCGAGCGAAGTGCCCTCACTGCGGTAGCACCGCTCGCTTTAAACTCGTCACCGCCGGCGCGAACGCGTTAGGACCCAAGATGGGCCACTAACGCACAGTTGGTATTTTGAGTTGTGAATTGTATTTGGATCATCACAGAACCAAGAACTCACAACTTAGAATTAAAAACTTTCTCACATACCGCCGCCTGCGCCGTCCAGCTCAGGCTTATTGCCTGGAAGGACTTTGTGTAGCGCAGCGCGGTACTCCTTGAGCCGCTTTTCGTCCATTCGTCCCATCTCAATTTCACGATCCCGCTGCATTCGTTCCAAGTGATCCAATGCCGAGAGAAGCGGTTGAACGGCCCCGAGGAGGTTCCCGATTTCAAACGCCTCCAGAGACGACACCAACGACTCATTCAGCGCCTTGTATGGAGTTCCGGCATTCTGGCTTCGGGCACGGGAGACGATGGTTTCATAGCTATCGACCGCCTCGAAGGAAGGTTTCAGGCCCGAGGACAATGCGCTCAAGTGGACAATGGGTGGAAGCTTGGCGGCATAGGACTTGAGATGAGCCGTTAATCCTCCCACGGCATCGAGCACTTCAGTGGTCAGCATGCATCCTCGGCAATGGACATGTCGGCGACCCGTCCACGCGACTCCTTCCTCCCGGGGATGAGGAACTGTTCAAGCGCACACATCACCTGTTCCATATCGTTAGGCGCAGACCTCGTGAAGTCCTCCACATTTCCCGTCACCGGATGAGTGAAGCCGAGGGTTCTGGCATGGAGCATCACCCGAGGAATCTCTACTTGGCCGATCATACACACTTTTCTCCCTCCGTATGTGTGATCCCCTAGAATGGGATGTCCCAAGGAGGTGAGATGAACCCGAAGCTGGTGTGTTCGGCCGGTTCGCGGGTAAAGCAGCACATGGGCGGCCACTCTCCCATACCGCCGCTCGACCGCATACTCCGTCACAGATTCCTTAGGGCTGGTCGTTTTCGACGAAAATTTCTTCCGGTCTTTGCTGTCCCGACCGATAGCCAGATCGATCAGTCCCCGGCCTTTCTTGGGAACGCCCCAGACCAATGCCTCATAGACCCTTGTGATGGTATGGAGCTTGAATTGCGCTGCAAGAGCACGATGTGCCGTATCGGTCTTCGTAATCACCATGACGCCGGACGTTTCTTTGTCCAGTCGGTGGACGAGGCCCGGCCGCTCTTTCCCTCCAATGGTCGAAATGGTTCCACCCGACGTCTGAAAATGATGCAGCAGTGCGTTGACAAGCGTACCGGTCCAGTTCCCTGGAGCAGGATGGACGACGATCCCGGGCGGCTTATTCAAGACCAGAAGAGACTCATCCTCGAACAGAACTTCAAGAGGGATCGCCTCCCCCTTGATCGAAAGGGGCTCCGGCTTCGGCACGTCCATGGTGATCTTATCGCCGGGTTTGATTTTGTGACTCGGCTTGACCATCTGATCGTTGATGCGGATGCGCCCCAGCTCGATCAGCCGTTGCAACGCCGAGCGTGAGACATCCCGTTCCCGATTGGCGAGAAAGAGATCCAACCGTTTTGGCTGCTCTCCCGCGGTGATGATAAATTCTGTAATCATGAGGGAGTACGCTACTAAAGAGCATCGGCTAAATGCAATTGGAGATATCGTTGGTTTGCTTCTTTCGTCGAGCATCGTTTTCAGAAAGAAGACCTCGCCGAGATCTCGTCTTGGCGGCAATCCCGCATTTACGAGTCGGTCGAAACATTGCCGTCGAAGTGGATCGAGCATCTGCTCGACGCACGTCCTCGTGATACCGGAGCTTCACGGAAAAACTGCTCCGATATATCTTTGTAGATCTGCTTCGGAATGGACAATCGACAACGGTTCTATGGTTTCACTTCGACTCTGAGAGGAGAGGATTTTCCCATGGGCCGGCGGCATGGACGACAACGTGTCGCCGGCGGAAAATTGCAAGCGCGCGCTGTCCGGCCTCGTCCGCCTCTTGATGCTGCCCGAGCGCTTCATACAGAGAAGCCAGCAGCGACCAGGACGCCGCCTCGCCGGATGAATCGCGCGACGATTGATAGAGAGTCACCGCGCGCTTCGCCGATCCTATTCCCTTCTCCTGTTGGCCGATGGCGCCATAGATCACAGACAGGCGGTAACGCAACACTGCCTCCATGCCGGCTTGAGGTCTTTGCTCGACCGACGCAAGCGCCCCTTCGTAATACTGCTTCGCCGCATCGGGCTCATCCATGATCCAACGGGCATCGCCGAGTGCAAGCAATGCCGCGAGTGTCTGATCGTTGTTATGACGGTTGCGGGCATCCTTCAGTGCCTGTTCAAGGACCCGGAGTCCTTCTTGGGTCAACCCGTCGCTGATGCGTAGGAGCCCGAATTGTATCCTTGCCGAAACTACCCCTTGGACGTTGCGCGACCGGCTGTATCGGTCCATCGCTCGTTCAAACAAGCGACCGGCTTCTTCTCGCGATCCCAACCAGGCAGAGACTTTTCCGAGCGTCAACAGCGCATCTCCATGAGCCGGGCTGGCGGGAACTTTTGCGAAGAGCGCCACGGCGTCGCGAAGCTGCTCGGCCGCTGGTTCTCTCCGGCCCTGTCGTTCGAAAATTGCACCGATCCTGGTCAGGGCTGTGGCTTCGCCTTGCCGCTGCTTGGTCGCTCGGAACGATTCGCGCGCCTGTTCATAATACGTAAGGGCTTCCGCAAGGTGGTTCTGCACGTCATGGATTTCGCCGATCCGAAGCAACTCGTCACCCCTCAATGTCGTGGTCGAAGATACCGGCTGAAAGAGCCACGGCTCCTCAAGCGACCATGCGCTGGATGAAAAAGCGAGAGTCACAAGGAGAAGGAACGGGGTCACGGCATACCCTACCGCTCCCGCGTCTCACCGGTCAAATGTCAGGAGAGAGAGTCTACATTATTCATGGCGATTCGAGACCCTTCGATAATCTCAGGGTCTCCCGAGCCCAGTCCAGGGACAAAACCGCTCAGACACCAGGCGAGGACGGCTTTCAGGGGAGGTGTGTCATCTTACCTCGACTCGTGCTCACCACATTGGACAACGCGCAGACCGGAGAGTATGCTTCTGTGTCGTATGACTGTGTGGGCGCGTCAGGTCATAAGAGTAAGGGAACGGGGCCATGTCTTTGGTGCCTTCCCACAATCGCTTGCCTCTCAGGGAACCCGCCGGTAACACCGGCGTACCCATTGATCCGCACAGTTTCATCAGACCCTTCCGATCCGCTCATATTATTTCTCGGACTGATCCGGCAGGGGCATTGGTCCACCCACTGACACAACGATTTCTCATTTTTGACACCGACGCCATTCACCTGCTCGCGGGATGTGACCGGTCGGACGATCCATTCGCGCGCACAACAAGGAGGTTTCTATGACGTTCTCCAAAAAAATGCTGTGGGTAGCTGCTCTGTTGGGATTGGCAATAGGAGGCGCGATTGTCCTGTACCCGACTCGCACCTTGCCCGGGACCACATCGATCTGTATGTCGATGGACCAGGTAGCCGACTACATCCATGCCGTCATCGAGGCTGACCGAGATTCGTATACCAGGCATGTCGTGGAACGCATGCAATCGAAAGGGATCGTCGTCGCCTCGGAAAATTGGGAAAACATGCACACCTTACCCCTGCCGGCCCAATTTCTATTGGAATCCGGACGGCACCTCGATAAGAAGGGTATAGGCATCCAGTACCGGCTGATCAGCTTGTGGCCGATCAATAAGCGAAATGTCGCGACAACTCCTCTCCAAAGTATTGCGCTGGGTACTATCGTGACTCAACCCAACCATCCCTTCACCGGGGTCACAAAGGTAGGCAACACCCGTTATTATGAAGCGGTGTATCCCGATCTAGCCGTCACTCAGGCCTGTATCGGCTGCCATAATGCCCATCCCGACAGTCCGAAGCGAGACTTCAAGATGAATGATGTCATGGGTGCGATCGTGATCAGTATTCAGTTGGGACCCGGTTTCCCTGGATAGAGGATCAGATCGCCATCCAATCATGGGCGTGATCGTGATCAGTATTCGGTTGGGACAGTAGCCGTCCAGCAGCGTCGAGCAGCGGCCACTGAATGCCTATGGCCCTTGAGAAATCGAACAAGAGAGGAACCAGCATTCTTGACCGGCGTAGTGATCACAGCTCTGTCGGTCAGGCGCAATGGGATGCCGGAATAGACTGTGCGTGAGGAGGTCGCATAACTTAAGATGCAAGTCATGCAGTAAGAGAATTGATGGTTTAGGCGTGGCCGGTTTTTTGAGAACGTTCGGCAATTTTCTTGCGAAGACGAGCCTTTTCGAGACTGATCTGGGCTTCTTTGACTTCGGACGGTAAGCCGCCGGCTTGGAGGCGTCGCTCCGCCTCAGTGACTTTGGCAGTAGCCCGTTCCACATCGATGTCTTCAGCTCTTTCGGCAACTTCCGCCATGACGGTGACTTTGGTCGGTGTGACTTCGGCAAAGCCCCACAGTACGGCCATGGAATGGGCCTGACCATCGACACGATAACGAAGTTCGCCGATGCGAAGAGTTGACAGGAAATGGCAGTGTCCAGGCAGCACGCCGAACTCTCCCTCAGACCCAGGGGCAATGACCTCATCCACTTGCAGGCTCAACAGCTGCTTCTCCGGCGTCACAACCTCTAATAGAATCTTTCCCGCCATCTTCTCCTTCCTCTTCCAGCATCCAGGGCGCAACCGGGAGGGTTGATCTCAATTGCACGCATAGATCGAGCACATTTTTATCGTGCGCGGGCAGCGAGCAGGAGATCAACCCTGCCGAATTGCGCCTATACCTTCACGCCCATCTTTTCCGCCTTCGCCACCGCTTCTTCGATCGGGCCGACCATATAGAACGCCTGCTCCGGCAGGTGATCGTACTTGCCGTCGAGGATCTCTTTGAAACTGCGGACCGTATCCTTGAGTTTGACGTACTTGCCGGGTGCGCCGGTAAATGCTTCGGCGACGTGGAAGGGCTGCGAGAGGAAGCGCTGGATCTTCCGGGCGCGAGCCACGACCATTTTGTCGTCTTCCGACAACTCGTCCATACCAAGAATCGCGATAATGTCTTGGAGGTCCTTGTACCGCTGAAGGACGGACTGCACGCCGCGTGCAATCTTGTAATGCTCCTCACCGATGATCTGTGGATCGAGAATACGCGAAGTCGAGTCCAGAGGATCGACCGCCGGGTAAATGCCCAACTCGGCGAGCGACCGGGACAACACGGTGGTTGCATCCAAGTGTGCGAACGCCGTCGCCGGAGCCGGGTCGGTCAAGTCGTCGGCCGGCACGTAGATGGCCTGCACGGAGGTGATCGAACCTCGCTTGGTCGATGTAATGCGTTCTTGTAGCGCGCCCATCTCGGTCGAGAGGTTCGGCTGATATCCCACCGCCGAGGGCATGCGGCCCAGTAGCGCGGACACTTCCGAACCGGCCTGAGTAAACCGGAAAATATTGTCCACGAAGAGCAATACGTCCTGATTCTCTTCGTCGCGGAAATATTCCGCGACCGTGAGGCCGGTCAGTCCCACTCGAAGTCGAGCGCCGGGCGGCTCATTCATCTGGCCATAGACCAATGCGGCTTTGGACTTGGTGAAATCGTCCGGATCGATGACCTTCGACTCCTGCATCTCGTGCCAGAGGTCGTTCCCTTCACGAGTTCGCTCACCGACGCCGGCGAATACGGAAAATCCACCGTGGTGCAACGCGATGTTATTGATGAGCTCCATGATGATGACGGTCTTACCGACGCCGGCGCCGCCGAACAGTCCGACTTTGCCACCCTTACTATACGGTTCGAGTAAATCGACGACTTTGATACCGGTTTCCAGCACCTCGGTCTTGGTTTCTTGATCTTCCAGCTTTGGAGCAGGGCGGTGGATCGGGTAGGTTTTCTTGGTCTTGAGAGGCCCCTTTTCGTCGACCGGTTCGCCGAGCACGTTGATGAGGCGGCCGAGGGTTTCGCGTCCGACCGGCACTGAGATCGGAGCTCCGGTATCCTGTACATCCATTCCGCGCGTCAACCCGTCGGTGGTAGACATGGCGACCCCACGCACGCGGTTCTCGCCAAGGTGCTGGGCGACTTCGAGCGTGATATTCACAGCAGGCTTGCCCACAGCCTTATTCTCTTCCTGCGTCACCTTGATCGCATTGTAGATGTTGGGTAGCCGGCCGGGAGGGAATTCCACGTCCACGACCGGTCCAATGACTTGAATGACTTTTCCTGTGCTCACAGTAGGACTCCTTTGCTCAAGTGCTGAGTTCTGAGTGCTCAGTGCTGAGTGGGACTTCCATTTCTCAGCACTCACTTCTCAGCACTCAGGACTGTCTTACTTCAATGCTTCGGCGCCGCCGACGATGTCCATGAGTTCTTTCGTAATCGCAGCCTGTCTGGTCTTGTTGTAGTAGAGCGTCACTTTCTTGATGAGCTGACCGGCGTTGCGCGTCGCCCCGTCCATGGCGGCCATACGGGCGCCGTGTTCGGCGGCCGCTGATTCCAGCAAAATCCGGTAGGCCTGCACTTGGAAATGCTTCGGCACCAGAGCGCTCAACAGCTCCGCCTCATCCGGCTCGTACAGGTAACTGCCGCCGGTCATCCCTTCCATTTGCGCCGCACCGAACTCAACCTGAGCATCGACGGGGAAGAGTTTTTCGACGATCACGCGCTGCTGAATGGCGGATTTGAATTCGTTGTACACGACGTACACCTCGTCGAACGTGCCTTTGACGAAGTTATCCGTGAGATCGCCGCCGATATCGATCGCATGTTCGAAACTGAGTTTATCGAATATGCCGGTCCACTCCTGACGGATGGGCCAACTGCGCCGTCTAAAATAGTCTCGCCCTTTGCGGCCGATGATGCTCAAATTCACGTGCAAGCCGCGGGATTCGCACTGCCGGACGAATTCGGAACTCTTGCGGACGATGTTGCCGTTGAAACCACCGCACAACCCGCGATCGCTCGTGACGACGAGCACCTCCACCTTTCTCCCTTCGCGTTTCTGCAGAAGCGGATGGGAAGAACGGTTCACGCGCCGGCTCAGATTGCTCAATACCCCACGCATCTTATGGGCATAGGGACGCGCGGAAAGAATACGATCCTGCGAGCGCTTGAGCTTCGCCGCGGCCACCATCTTCATGGCCTTGGTGATCTTCTGGGTATTCTTGAAGGCCGCTATCTTTCTGCGCAACGATTGAAGGCTAGGCATTATATTCCATCAGGGCTGTGAACTGAGTGCTGAAGACTGAGATTGCAAACCCGGCGGCTCCCTGTCGTATGTCTCAGTCCTGAGTCCTCGATACTCACTCCTATGCTTACGATTTCGCCCCGTACCCCATCTTCTGCTTGAAGGTCGTGATGATCTCTTTCAGTCGGCCGCCGACCTTGTCGTCGATCTTGCCGATGGTCGTGACTTCTTTTTTCAACTCCGGATGGTTCTGCTGGATGTAGTGGAGCAGATCGCCCTCGAACTGCTGCACCCTGTCCACCGGCACATCGTCGAGGAACCCGTTGACACCCGCGTAAATCGAGAGGACCTGATCGGCCACCGGCATCGGTTTATACTGGCCCTGTTTGAGCAATTCCACCATGCGCACACCTCGCGCCAACTGCATCTGGGTCGCTTTATCCAGTTCACTGCCGAATTGAGAGAACGCCGCCATTTCACGATACTGCGCGAGGTCCAACCGGAGCGTTCCGGCCACCTGTTTCATGGTCTTGATCTGCGCGGATCCGCCGACCCGGGAGACCGACAGACCGACGTTAATCGCGGGACGGATACCGGAATAAAACAGATCGCTTCCCAGATAGATCTGACCGTCCGTGATCGAAATGACGTTCGTCGGAATGTACGCCGATACGTCGCCTGCCTGCGTTTCGATGATGGGAAGCGCCGTGAGACTGCCTCCACCCAGCTTATCGTTCAGCTTGGCCGCACGTTCCAGCAACCGTGAGTGGAGATAGAACACGTCGCCAGGATAGGCTTCGCGGCCCGGCGGCCGGCGGAGCAACAACGACAGCTCGCGGTAGGCGACCGCGTGTTTGGACAAATCGTCGTACACGATCAGCGCATGCTTACCGTGGTCGCGGAAATACTCCCCGATCGCGGCGCCTGCGAACGGCGCCAGGAATTGCATCGGCGCCGGGTCGCTGGCGCTGGCGGAGACCACCATGCTGTACTCCATGGCATGATTTTCTTCGAGCGTCTTCACGACTCGCGCGACCGTCGAGCGCTTCTGGCCGACCGCGACGTAGATACAGAAGACGTTCAGACCTTTTTGATTGATGATCGTATCGACCGCAATCGCGGTCTTCCCGGTCTGGCGGTCGCCGATGATCAATTCGCGCTGGCCACGGCCGATGGGGATCATGGCATCGATGGCCTTGATGCCGGTCTGCAGGGGCTCGCGAACGGATTGGCGCGTGTTCACGCCGGGCGCCACGACTTCGATGCGGGAGGAGTGCTGCGACTTGATCGAGCCCTTGCCGTCGATCGGCTGACCGATGGCGTTCACGACGCGACCGACGAGCGCCTCGCCGACCGGGATTTCCGCGATGCGGCCCGTGCGCTTGACCGGATCGCCTTCTTTGATACCGACATCGTCGCCCATCAACACGGCGCCGACATTGTCTTCCTCGAGGTTCAGCGCAATGCCGTAGAGACCACCGGGGAATTCAAGCATCTCGCCGGCCATGGCTCCATCGAGGCCGTAGACCTTGGCGATCCCGTCGCCGACCTGAATGACGGATCCTGTCTCCTTGACATCGACCTGTTTGTCGAAGCCTTTGATCTTCTCTTTGATGATTGCACTGATTTCTTCTGCCCTGATCTGCATAGCTACTCCTTATTCTCGCGTCAGCAGGACTTGCAAATCGCTCAAGCGGCCTCGGACGGTGCCGTCGACCACCGTGCTGCCGATGTGAATCTGCAGACCGGCGAGGTGACCGGCATCGGTCTGAAACGTCACATCGACTTCGCGCTTGAGTGTTTCGCGTAGGCTTGTCCTGATTCGATCCTGTTCCGCCGGTGGAAGATCCGTCGCGGAGGAAACCGTCACCGGCTGCGTCCGCTTTGATTCATCAACCAACTTGCCGAATGCGTCGGCGATTTCCGGCAGAAAGCCCACCCGATTCTTTTTCACCAACTGCGCCAAAAACGCTTTACCGGTCGGAGGGCATCCCAACTTGTCGCCGAGCGCCGTCAGGACGGCGATCTTCTCCTCCACCCCGAACGCAGGTGAGGCCACCACATGACGGAGCTGAGCTGATTCCTTCATGGCCTGACCAAGGCCGCTGAGCGTCCCCCGCGTGGCTTCGATGGTTGATTGATCGAGGAGCTCGA
Organism: Nitrospira sp.; assembly: GCA_024998685.1. GTDB lineage: Bacteria > Nitrospirota > Nitrospiria > Nitrospirales > Nitrospiraceae > Nitrospira_D. The sequence continues at coordinate 9,025 of JACOEH010000041.1, read as the reverse complement.
AGAGGGCTTGAGCGTAACGTCGCGCAACTGTTGTCTTAATCACCGTTCCAGATCCACATGCGTTATTTGGACAAACCTAAAGGGTTCGTGCGAGGCACGAAGCAGAGCGCGGAAAGTTAGCATTGGGACCTAGGAGCTGTCAATACGATATGATCGCGGTCGAGCGAGATGCTCGTCAACGCTGCCGAGCAAGGAGTATCGTGCATGCTGGAAGTCGGTCGACCCTCATTCCTAAAAACATGGACTAGCCGTACCCCGAAAAAGTAGAATGCCCTCATTTGTCATCTTCTATGGCCAATGCAGACATTGTCAGAAGCGGATTCTGCATTTGAGCATGCCTGTAAACTTATAGCATGTCTTCAGATTTCAGAAGAAAAAGGACGAGTGGTCGTCCATTGATAGCGACTGCCGTAGATTTGTTCTGCGGGGCGGGCGGACTTACCCGCGGCTTGCTTGACGCTGGAATCTCCATTGTCGCGGGCTATGATACTGACAACGCCTGCCGACATGCTTACGAACACAATAACCCGGGCACAAGGTTCATCACTACGAGCGTTAGCGAACTCGACGGCGAGACGCTCGCGAGTCACTACCCCAAAGATCATGTTCGCATCCTTGTCGGTTGTGCCCCCTGTCAGCCCTTCTCCAGGTATACCCAGGGCCAAGATACGAAGGCAGATACCAAATGGAGCTTGCTACATGAGTTTGCTCGCCTAGTGCGAGAATTGAAGCCCGATATCGTCAGTATGGAAAATGTACCGGAGCTCCAACGGCATTCTGTTTTTGCTGACTTTCTTGCTACGCTTGCAGATGTAGGATTTCATTTCGACGAAGACGAAGAAAAGCGTGTCGTCTACTGCCCCGATTACGGCATTCCCCAACACCGACGACGCCTCGTGCTCGTGGCATCAAGACTTGGGCCAATCGAGCTCATACCGCATACGCATAAACCAGATAGCTATTGCTGTGTGAAGGATGTCTTGAGTGAATTACCTCCCCTCGCCGCAGGTGAAGCCTTCGCAGTAGACCCACTTCATTGCAGCAGCCGACTATCGTCGTTGAATCTCCGCCGCATTCGTCGATCGAAACCTGGCGGTACATGGCGCGACTGGCCGAAAGAATTGATTGCCAAATGTCATCGCACTAAATCTGGCAAGACATACCCCAGTGTCTATGGTCGAATGGAATGGAACAAACCCTCCCCTACGATCACAACGCAATTCTTCGGTTTTGGCAATGGACGATTCGGTCACCCTGAACAACATCGCGCCATCTCCTTGCGAGAGGGAGCCATCCTCCAGTCTTTCCCACGCAACTATGAATTCGTGAAACCGGGGGAGACTTACTGCTTCGCAACCATTGGGCGTATGGTTGGCAATGCCGTGCCTGTTCGATTAGGTGAGGTCGTAGGACTAAGCATCCTTAAACATCTTAGAGAAGTCCTCGATGCCTGATAAGGGGAATCCTATGTCCGAAGATCTTTTCCCTGTTGATTCGCCGGTCAACATTGACGCGGCCGAATCCCAGATCGCCGAACACCATAAAATAATCGACTACGACACACGAGAGTACCCAGTCGAAGTTATCGTAGAAAAATACCTCAACCGACTAGAGGAAGACGACAATGATTTTTTCATTCCTGACTACCAACGTGAACTCGTCTGGCCTGATGAACACCAATCCCGCTTCATCGAATCTGTCCTGATGGGTCTCCCTATTCCGCTTCTTTTCGTGGCGGACGTGAAGGGGCAAGAAGGGCGAGTTGAGATCGTGGATGGCTCTCAGCGGGTCAGAACACTTGCTCGTTTTATGAAGGATGAGCTGACACTCTCAGGACTCAAAGTGCTAACAAAACTCAATGGCTTTAAGTTCTCCAATCTTCCCTTAATCCGCCAGCGTCGCTTTGGCCGACATACAATGAGAATGATTGAACTACGTGAAGGTGTCAGTGAGGAGGTTCGGCGTGACATTTTCAGTCGAATTAATACCGGCAGCCTCAGACTAAACGACATGGAAGTCCGCTGGGGGGTAAGCGACGGACCTTTCCTGAACTTTCTTCGTGTCTGTTCCCAACAACCTCGTTTCACAAAACTAGCACCGCTCAGCAAGGCAGCCATTGATCGGCGCGAGCGCGAGGAATTCGTCCTCCGTTTTTTTGCATATCTACGTGACTATAAAAAGTTCGACCGAAGCGTCGTTGAATTCCTCAATTCCTATCTCAAGGACATGGCAAACTTTCCCCCTCAAACGCAATCCAATTACCAAGCCGAGTGGGACCGCATGTTGACATTTGTAGAGATGCACTTCAAAACGTTCACTAAGGTCGAGGGACACGTGCGCCCTCCACGTATCCGCTTCGAAGCCCTCTCAGTTGGTACAGCCCTTGCGTTGCGAATCAAGCCTGATCTCGTGCCTCCTTCACTCTCATGGTTGGAATCAGACGAATTCAAAAGAGAGATGCGTTCTGACGCCAGCAACTCAAGACCGAAAGTCATCCGCCGCATTGAATTCGTCCGAGATCATCTTCTCGGCGTATAAGTTGTGATTAGCATGCAACAAGACTTCCAGGACCGCGTTGGGGAAATCGAAGCGTATTTCGCGTTCATCCAGGCTGTGGACAAGGAAAGCATATCGCTCATAAGCAAAGATGCGATGACACCCGCCTACTCAGCTAGTCAACGCGAGGACCTCCTCAGGACATTTAAGGCTAGTATTTTCCTCATGCTCTACAATCTCATGGAAGCTACGGTGAAGAACTCGGTGGAGGCCATCTTCGATGAGCTTACTAAACAAGATGTGAGCTTTGATTCCTGTCGAAGTGAAGTGAGACGAGTAGTTCTTGGAAATCTCAGGCATTGGCATGATGAGGGTCATCTGCGATCACGCAATGTGAGCGATGTCCTTGATCTGTTCAAGAATTTGGCAACAGATGCTGTGACCAAGACCTTCCAGCGAGCGGAAGTCGTTTCTGGCAATGTGGATGCTAGCGAAATACGCAAATTAGCGAAGCAATACGGGTTCATGAAACCCGCCGCAGATGGCAACTTATTAGTCACGGTCAAGGCGAACAGAAACGACCTTGCTCATGGTGACAAATCATTTGCCGAAGTTGGTAGGGATTTTGACGTGTCACGCTTGGAGGAAGTGAAAACCAAGACCATAGATTATCTATCGAAACTCATCTCTAGCGTCACGGACTATATAATTCAACGGCATTACTTGGCGGCTCCAGACCGTCCCTAACCTATGGCACAAACAAAGTGTTCTTTCACACCTATGCGCGCAAAACACTATGCCTGACCATCTGACGCCCGAACAACGTTCACGTGCTATGAAGCACGTAAAACTCAAGAATGGGTCGCTCGAAAGTTTAGTGCAGTGCGAGTTGCGAGTCCGTGGTCTGAAATTCAGACGCCATGTAAAAGCTCTTCCTGGCCGACCGGATATCGTCTTCACCAGTAAGAAGGTAGCCGTGTTCGTTGATGGCGATTTCTGGCATGGGTGGCGCCTACCCGCATGGGAACATACGCTCTCGCCTTTTTGGCGTGACAAACTCAGGACGAACCGCGCTCGAGATCGCCGGAATTTCAGAAAGTTAAGATCGTATGGATGGAAGGTTATCCGGTTGTGGCAGCATCAGATCATCACCGATCTTGAAGGCAGCATTACGAGGATTGCGGGCACGGTTGCTCCAAAGCAGTAAACATGTACCGGGTCTTCCGTTTGTAACTTCTTCACTTGTGGTCGCTTACAGGCTTGCCTTCCCCCGGCTTCTTCGGTAGTACGCCGCCACTTTCAGGCGATTTCCGCACAGCTGCATGCTGCACCAATTCCGTGTGTGATTCTTGGTCGTATCGTAAAAATAGAGAATACAAGAAGGGTTTCCACACTTCTTGATCAGGGCAACGTTTGCCCGACATAGCAAGTCGCTTGTGGCCTCTGCCAAAGGAGCCAGTACGCTTTGCGCAGGCGTTGCCGCGGAGTGGAAGCGTTGCTCAAACCCTCCTTTTCTCCGAACAAGCTGTGGGTAGCCTGACCGCTGGGATAAGAATCGGTTGATCGTGATGATGGTGGAATCAGGGACGGGTTTAGAAGCTACGAGCCGTTCGGCTAAGCCGCGCAGTGTCGCACGGAAGCTCTTTGCCTGCTCCAGCAGTGAAGACATCTGATCGTGACTAAGCTCTGCCCTGACGACATCGGCTTGAGTCTTGGCTAAGACCCGAGCTTGTAGAAGCCAGGAAATCAGATCTTCAAAACCACCAAGAAGATCCGCCGGTTCTTCCTTCACAATCATCTGGGTATTGATGAAATCCAAGCATGGGTGATTCCCTACAAACAAGAATTTCTGCATACCTCTTCCCATGAATCCTTATCTTTCCACCCGATAAATAACCGATAAAGCGCTGATTGACAAGTTGGTCCTTGTATTATATAACCTTCTATCTAAGTTTTAGATGGTTATATTTATGCATCGTCTGTATCGCAGGGGAAAACCAATTCAACGGAGGAATTATGAAAACAGCCATCGTGATCATGTCGGACCCAAAGACTGGTTCAGAGGAGGCGCTTGGGCGGGTATTTAATGCTCTGGCCCTGGCGTCAGAGTGTAAACAGAAGGGCGATGAAGTTGCAGTCGTCTTCAACGGAACCGGGACCCGTTGGCCCGCCGAACTCACAAAGCTCTCGCATCCGGCCAATGCCCTCTACAATTCGGTTCGCGATGTGGTGCAAGGCGTCTCTCGTGGTTGCGCCGATGTCTTTGGAGCCAGAGAAGGCGTCGAATCTTGTGGGGTGCCGCTCAAGAACGATCATGCGTTGGCCGGCACATCGGGTCTATTGAGCTTACGTCGGTATGTGGGTGATGGATGGAACACAGTGGTGTTCTGAGCCAAGAATGGATTCGGTGATCGGCCTGCAACGGGCAACCATTGACGGGCCGATTCAACGGAGGACGCCTCGATGGCGACGAAATACCTGGATACGATGATGACAAACTCAGTACGCCGCGTGCAGAAACACTATTACGGACGCGCGGCAAACATTTCGGAGGCGCCGGAACGCGATCCACTCGATGAAGCTGAGGCGGAGTTTATCTCGACAAGAGATAGTTTCTACCTAGGCACAGTGAGCGAAACCGGCTGGCCCTACATTCAGCATCGCGGAGGCCCCAGAGGATTCCTGCAAGTGCTCAACCCTACCACACTGGCGTTCGCCGACTACCAAGGTAACCGGCAGCTCTTGAGCACGGGCAATCTTGCTGTAAACGACCGAGTCTCCCTGTTTCTCATAGACTACCCAACCCGCACACGCTTGAAAATCCTCGGGCATGCCAAAGTCGAGGATGCCGAGTCACATCCAGACCTCACGGGGCAGCTTTCCAAGCCTGGCGAGAAAGCACGAGTGGAACGGATTATATTCATTGACGTGGTCTCGTTCGACTGGAACTGCCAGAAGCACATTACTCCCCGATACCCGATCGAAGAGGTAGAGGAACTTGCAGGATCGTTAAAGGCACGCATCGCAGAGCTAGAGACCGAGTTACATGCGGCGAGAGCAGGGTCAGGATTTGCCTCAACCTGACGCGGAGACACTTTTTGCGACCGCCGTCCGTCGTGCATCCGCATGGAGAACATGATGGCATCAGATCAGAATACACGTCCCCCGTTTCCGCCCTTTACACAGGAGACTGCCATCCAGAAAGTACGCATGGCAGAGGATGCTTGGAATACACGCGACCCCGAACGGGTGTCGCTGGCCTACACGATGAATAGCGCATGGCGAAACCGTTCGGAGTTCTTGTTGGGTCGAGAGGCGATTGTTCGGTTTCTGCGTCGTAAATGGGAAACGGAGTTGGATTATCGTCTTATCAAGGAATTATGGGCCTTCCACAAGGCCCGCATCGCCGTCCGCTTCGCCTATGAATGGCACGACAACGCAGGGAATTGGTTCCGATCCTATGGTAACGAAAACTGGGAGTTCGATGGGGACGGTCTTATGCGTCGGCGTATCGCGAGCATCAACGATCTTCCTATCAGAGAAGCAGCGCGGAAGTACCATTGGGCTCTGGGCCGACGCCCAGATGATCATCCCTCTCTTTCGGACCTCGGTTTCTAAGATCCCTATAGAGATCAACTGAGCATGACAAGGATTGTGACGCTGTGAAATGGAGCTGGAGAGGGCCATGCGCTGCATCGGAGCTCTTCCTCTAGAGAGAAGAGCCCCCGATGATACTACTGGAACTCCGTTCTCGTCCGTTACTTAATGATGACTTCAATCCGTCGATTTTTGGCTCGGCCTTCCGCCGTTTTATTGCTGGCGATCGGATCACTTTCGCCATGACCTGCGGCCGTGAGGTTGGCCACACCACCGTCTTGCAGGGCTCGAGCTGCGCCATTCGCACGTGCATCAGACAGTTCCTTATTCGACGGATACTTCTTCTGCAACGCTCCCTTGATCGGCACGTTGTCAGTGTACCCTGCTACGTGCACCTGCTTTTCCGGAAAGTCTTTGAGCACGACGCCCACCCGTTGCAGCGCGTCCGCTCCGGCTGGCTTCAGTTGATCTTCTCCTGAGCCGAAGAGATAGCTGGAAGCCAGGTTGATGAGCAGATGCTCGCTGTTTAAATTGACGGTAATGTCACCCTTGTCGATCTCAGGGCGAAGGGCTCGGAGCAACCCGCGCTGTGCCTCTTGCAACTTCGCCGTTTCTGCGGATAAATCGCCTCGAAGTCCGGCGAGTTCTTTGTCACGATCGGCCAGCTGACTTTCCAGATCTGCCACACGTTGCTTCGCCGCCGCTAATTGCGTCTCCGATTCCGCCGCCAGCCGGTCATGATCCTCGATGTGCCGCTTCGCCGCAGCCAGTTCCTCGGCGAGCCTATCCTTCTCGCTGGATCCTGAATGAAGCGCGATGATTTCCCGATCGCGATCGGCCAACTGGCCCTCTAACTCGCTCACACGGTCCCTCAGCGCCCCATTTTGTCTCTGTGCTGCTTCCAGTTCGTCAGCCAGTCCGTTACGCTGTCTCTCAAGATCGGCAATGCGAGCCGCTGTTTCTTGAGCTGCATCCGGCTCCACCGCTTTTTCCGTAGAGGGGCACCCGCTGTCCTGGTAATAACCGTACCATTTCTTGTCGATACAGACGGTTGGCTGTTTGATATAGGAAGAAGGATGATTCTTAAACGACGAACAGCCGGCCAGCACGACCATGCCTATCAGTACCGTCACGCTCTTGCGCGTACACATATGGATCTCCTTCTTCTCTGCTTGCGCGGTGAATTCCTCGCAAGAATCTCGTTCTGACTATCGGGCCGACTTTACTGACGACTCTTGAGCAGATCACGAATCTCCATCAACAATTTCTCTTCATTCGTCGGCGGTGGGGGGGCGGAAGGCGGCGGTGGGGGGGCTTCCTTCTTGAACCGATTCACCTGTTTGACCAACATGAAGATGACGAATGAGATAATGAGGAAGTCGAACACGCTTTGCAGAAAGACTCCGTAATTGAGAGTGGGAGCCCCTGCAGCTTTGGCCGCTGCTAACGATGGAGGTGATGTTCGGGACAAATCGATGAACAGACTGGAAAAGTCCACCTTGCCCATCAGCAACCCAAGAGGCGGCATTAGGACATCGCTGACGAGCGACGAGACGATTTTTCCGAACGCCCCACCGATGATGACGCCGATCGCCATATCCAGAACGTTCCCTTTCATGGCGAACTCTTTGAATTCTTTCAGCATGGTCCTCCTCCCTCTGAGTAGTAGCAGTGCGATAAGCCCCAACCTATCGTTTGCGAGTGGTATCGAAAGCATAGCCCAGCGTAAGTAAGTACAGATTGTCGGTATTGACGATACCGGGCGGCGGCCGATTGTTGTAGCGCGTGGTCGCTTGCAATCCGCTTGTCAGCCCTTCCCAAATCTTAAAGCGGACGCCGTTATCCATCGTGAGGTAAAAGTCCGAGAAGTTTTGGAGCGAGGGGAAAATCTCGTCATTGTGGTACAGCGTGATACGTTCGTTGAAGAGCGGCCAATTGAACTTCATCGCGACACGCGCGCGAAAACTGGCTTTATCCGGAGCGATGCGGAAATCCTCGTTGAAATATGCCGGGCCTGCTTCCGTGTAGAGGGTCATATCCTTAAGGAGGCCGCTGTAATCTCCTCGATCGATCCATTGATACCCGGGCCCACTCGCGATCGCCGTCCGCAACTTGAGGTCCTGAAAATAATCGTTCTCAAAATAGGCCGATGTGAACCAGAAAAGCCGTTTAGTGAGGAAGAAGTCGAGCTTGATCGTTCCTTTGGCGTTGCGCGTATTGAGGTTATTGTTATTGTCCCCATACACATAGCGGCCATTTAAAGTCAGTCGGAGCTGTTCACTTCGCGCCACGAGATCTCCGACCACGGTGACGTTACGCAGATGACTGTTCCCCGTCGATTGAGAATAAGCGGCATTCACACCACCCACATAGATAATCGGTGGTTGGACGACCGGGTTCATTTGGGTGACGGTGTCCATCGGCACCGCCATCGTGCCTCCGATGGGCCCGGCCTTCAGGTTCATCATTCCCGGCTCGCTCTCTTCCACCGTGCCGACAAGCACGGTCCCTTCCTTTAAATGAAAGGGAATCGGATGAGTAATCGTCAGCTTACTGACCTCCGCCCATTTGACTTTGATGATGTCCGCCGCCAGTGCGTTCTTGATCTGTAACAACCCATCCGTCATTTCTATCACTTCGCCATAGATAATACTGCCGTCTTTCAAGGTCACGACATCCACGGGCGGAGTCGGTGTTGTCGGGATCGTTCCATCGTCGGCAAAAGCAGCGTGCGCCAACATGATCAGACCAAGCATTGCGACCACCATCATCGACCGCTTCATTTATTCTCCTTCGTGTGGAGGGGTACTTATCTAAAGTTATCAATCCCTGGTATTTACCGCGTTTGCGCGCGACGTGCAATACTCTCATCCCATTCTGTCAACCCAATTTAGAAATGTCCTGTTTCTCCCAAAGTAGAAATGTCCGGGTT
>JACOEH010000040.1 GCA_024998685.1 Nitrospira sp. | reverse complement strand
GTTGAACCACGCCACACGAATGCCCTGACGGGAACTGAATGTCAACAGACTCTAGATCCAGCCCTGCGTCTTTTTAGTAACCCGGCCCCTTGACTTTTTTGTACCACCTCTTCTGGTAGTTCTTTGCGAGCGATCCGGACCGCCATCATAATACATTGAACGTTCCTCACCGGCAGCGTTCCACAAACGGTCGAATGTAGCTGCAATGTTCGGTCAACTGGCTGATCAAACGAATTGATGGCGACTTCCGGAAACAGAAGATATTTTCCTGAATGGGATTCGTCGCACAGTCAAAATAAGAGGGTGAAAGGGCCATGCAATATTCAGCTACACCGGTCAACGGAAACTATTTGGGATTGGATCTTGAATCGTGCATGGCGTAGGTATACGGATTCAACCTTTGCTCTCGACCTTCTCAGGAGCTCAACAACAGGTGCTCGCTGCCTCTCCCATGCTCTGCAAGTCAATTGTCCACAAGTAAGCAGTCTGAAGAAAGAACTAAGCACTGGTGGGGTTTATCCGCGCGCCATGGTCACGATAAGACGGTAAATAGCGCATGGGGCAAACCAAGGTTGGTATGGTGCCCCCGATACGAATTGAACGTACGACCCGCGGTTTAGGAAACCGCTGCTCTATCCAACTGAGCTACGGGGGCGTGGCTTTACTATCGCACACTTACGAGGCTGGTGTCAGCTATTCCGGTTGGAATTGTCACTGTATCTGTGGAGCGCCGGAAAGGGCGGCACGCCATCAGGATACGGCAGTTCGGGAGCTCCCCTAGACCCATGAATAATACTGCTATATCATTCGTGCAGTTTTTGTGCAACAATTGTGAGTCACAGAACTCTTGATGTACCCATCGCTACTAAAGCTATGGCCCGATGGGCTGAAACTTCAGATGACGTAAAAGAGAATCCAGCATGATTGAAACGGCCAAATACTGCCGAGCATGCATCGACAAGTTATTTCCGGCAACAGTGAAGACGGAGAAAGAGAAACAGTTCCTCAATGCCTATACCTTCGCTCCTCGACCGGCCACTGACTATGGTCCTACCAATGAGGAAGGAACGTGCGAGAAATGCGGACAGCGCTCAATTGTGACGTACTATCGACTTCCTGGATGACGACCGGCAAAGTTGAAAAATCGCCCCGAAGGTTCGACTTGAAAAAACTACATCTATCCTGTTAGGGCAGCCACCTCATGCCCTTTAATCCGGAAGATTCGGCACAGTCTCTTGGCTTCAGAGAGCAGTGGAGGGTTGAGCGAGCAGTCAAGCTTCCCGAGCGGCTCCTTGAAGGTTATTTCGTGAAATGGCGGGAAAGGAAGAGGCTGATAAATGCTCCCACACATTCAACGATCCACCCTGATCTTCCCCCGATTTCATGGACACCTGTATGAGGAGCGTGATGAAATCGGAGGGACGAATGACCACTCGTGTAGTGCAGCATAAGTATCTAGACTTATCAAAATCCGTGGCTATCGCCTTTTACGGAGGAGGTAGCAGTTTTTAGCAATGTGTTTGCGTGGGAAGGAGCAGTTGCGGTTGCAAAGATTGAGGATATAGGGCGTGTTGGCTCGCATAGATTTATCGCCTGTGTTCCAAAGCAAGGCGTCGCGACTGCCAGCTTTCTCTCCTTTTACTTCCTCACAGAAGAAGGACTTAAGAAGCTCGGTGAAGCTTTGCCAGGTGGTGCGGGGCGCAATTGGACATTGGGTCTTGAGACTCTCAGCACAATTCGGGTTCCACTGCCATCCTATGGGAAGCAGCTTTGGTTCGACAATCTGCAAGCCGAGGTGGGCGAACTTAGGAAAGTGCAAGCCAAAACCACTGATGAACTCGCCGCGCTTCTGCCTTCCATTCTCGACAAAGCATTTAAAGGGGAACTATGAACGGGCAGTGAATCCACCGGACAATAAAACAAAGGACCCGGAATCTTTTGTCGGCGGACTCAATCACCGACGATCTCGAAGCCAATTTGGTTCAGATTCAATGATGGTCGCGAGTGTGTGGTAGACGAGGCCTATCGCCGAAGAAACCCGATCCAGCGCCACAGATTCAGCAGACTGGCGAGGGAGGCGGCGACGTAGGTCAGCGCAGCGGCGGTGAGAATGCTGCGCGCGCCCCGCTCATCCTCAGGTGAGAGGTACTGGCCCTGCCGGAGCACGGGGAGAGCACGCCTGAAGCTGGCATCCCATTCGACCGGCAGCGTGACGAGGTGGACCAGCGTAGAAATTCCCATCGTCGCCATGCCGGCCATCATGACGACGACACTCGCGACCGGCGTTCGGGCTACGGCTGCCGCGACGGGAATTCCCATCATCAGGACCGCCCCGGCCTTCTCCGCGCCTTGCGCGACCCGAACGAGCTTGGTCCGTTCTGCAAGCGGCTGGTATCCTAGGTGGTCTTGAATGGCGTGCCCGACTTCATGGGCGGCGATGGTAATCGCCGTAAGGGATTTTCCATCGAAGATAGCGGGTGTCAGGCGGACCGCTTTCATGACAGGATCGTAGTGGTCCCCCTTCTCGGTCGGTTCGACTTTGATGTGCGGCATGTCGAACCGATTGAGCAGATGCCGAGCCAATTCACCTCCGGTGCCCGGATAGTCGGCACGGAGCGCGCTATGCTTGGCAAACACCCGTCTGGTCCAAAGTTGAGGTCCGACGAGGACCAGGGCGACGACGATCAAGAGTAAGACAAGACGCACCATGTATCCCACTCTCTCACCCGCGCTTGGCGGCGAAGCAGCCGGTCAAGGCGATGGCTCCTTCTCCAGACAGGCTAACACAATTGAAGACGAGAACCGAAACTCGGCTATCGATTTCCAATAGCCACATTGCGTCAGATGAGTTGTGAAGGTAAAAAAGTACCAGGACCTTCCCTGAATGGCCATATGCGTGCCGCATGACCACCATCTATGACGTCATTGTGGTCGGCAGTGGACCGGCAGGGGCTTGCGCGGCGTGGCGGCTGGCGAAGGCGGGAGTGCCCGTCGCCGTACTCGAGAAAGCCCCGCTGCCGCGGTACAAGACCTGTGGCGGAGGGATCGTTGGACGGGCCATGCAAACATTGCCCGTAGATGTGCGGCATGTAGTCGAACAAGACTGTCATACCGCGCAGCTCAATCTTCTCGATGCCGGACTATCCTTCACCACTCATCGATCAACGCCCATCGTGTCCATGACGATGCGGTCTCGGTTTGATTTCGACATTCTGTCTGCCGCTCAATTCGCCGGCGCTGCCGTTCACGAACGATGCGCTGTTGAGAATGTCTCGTGCCACGGCGACTTCGTCACGGTCGTCACCAACGGCGGAGCAATGCGGAGCAAGTTTGTGGTGGCCGCAGACGGAGCACTCAGCATGGTCGCGCGGAAAATGGGCCTGGCCGACGGACGTGTCCTCATTCCGGCGCTCGAGTACGAGGTAACGATTCCCCCTTGTCGGTTGGACAGATTGCACGGCACGGCGAGATTTGATGTTGGATTGCTTCCCGATGGATATGCCTGGGCATTTCCCAAACAACAGCATCTGTCGATCGGTGTCCTGTCGATGGCGCAGCGAGGAAACGACCTCAAACAGGCGATGGCGCGCTATCTCGACCTGCTCGACTGTGGTTCCAGCACGCAAATTGAGCGGCACGGCTTTGTCATTCCTATCCGCCCTCGACGAGGACCGTTCGTTGAGAAGCGCATCCTGTTGGTCGGTGATGCCGCCGGATTCGCCGATCCCGTCACTGGGGAAGGCATTTCGTTCGCCATTCGCAGCGGCCTGCTGGCGGCACAAGCCTTGATTGATGGGCAACTTGACGAGGACTCCGTACGAAACGCATACACCGGTTCAGTGGCTGAGACAATCCTCCCTGAACTGCAAAGAGGAAGATTTTTGGCCCGACTGCTGTACCACTTTCCTCGGACCAGATCCTGGGCGTTTCCCCGACATGGCCAGCGCCTCTCCGAAGCCGTGACGGACGTGATGGCCGGGAAGAGACAGTATCGAGACCTTACGTTCAAGCCCCGAACCCTGCTCCGGCTGCTATCGTCGAAATGGTTGAGGAATTCGGCTTACAGGCCTGCTCGGCCCCACGATGATCGAGCCTGATACAAGGCCGAGCAGAGACGCCATCATCCAAATCAAAAGCGCATGGACAACCCCGCGATCACATGATGCGAGTCGTAGGTGGTCTTGAATGTTTCAGTGGCGAGGGCCGGCGTATTGTTCTGATAATCCAATTCGGTGGTGAAGTGCGTGAATCGATATTGCGCGAACGCCCCGATCCGTTTCGTGATCATGACGGTCGCTCCGGCGTCGACTTTGGCGCCGAGGGACACGTCGGTGGAGCTTTGTCCGCCCGGCTGGACAAACGTGTTCTGCCCCGCGTAGGTAATGAACAGCGTCGGCCCGGCGGCGATATACGGCTGTAGGCGCCCATGAACGAATTGTTCGTCTCGAAAGAGCGGGAGCCGCAGACGGAGCACATCGAAAGCGATTCCAAATGCCGGCAAACTCCAATCGGCGCCGTTTATTGTGGTGCTGCCTCCAGTACCCGTCACGCCCACCTGTTGGCCAGGAGGCGTCTTGACGTGGAAGAAGAAGACGTCCAGCCCGAATCCAAGCCAGTCCATCTTGCTCTTGTCCAGCCAGTATCCCCCACGTCCGCCGGCTGTCCAATTGTTTTGCACGTTAAGGTCCCGGTAGGTCGTCGTGGTCCCCAATGAGCTGGTGACGGTCAGGTCCGTGTTTGCGGTCCAGACTGCCCCCGCATAGGCGTCGGCATACCATTCAGCTGATCCCTCATTTGGATACACAAGAAGTACCGTGCACAGCGCGAAGCTCAGAACGCCGATGGCCTTTCGATAGATCATGATCATATTCCCCCTGTGAGTAAATCCTCTTGGTCACCCACAATTACATACCGGCTGCAGCCGCTTGGCCAGCACTATTCGATTTTCGAACGTAGCTTTGGATATGCGTGGCGCGGAGCTTTACCCGGATGGCCTTTCCTATCGAGGCTCGGTGCGGTATTCTTCCCGGATACATGAACGAGAGGAGTGTCGACTGAACTTCAAGATTCTCTCCAACATGTCCCACGTCTTTGGTCAAACTTCTAATCGCATGGCCATCAGTTTACTTGTGACATGTAGTGGGCTCTGGGCCGGGTGCGGCACGACTCTGGTGCCTCAGTCTGACCGTGACAGCGAGTCACAGACTGTTTTTCATCAGTTGGCGAGCCTGGAAGTGGTTTCGAATCGTTTGTACGAATCGATCGCGGACCAATCCGATGTGGAGGGGTTCAGCCATCAGCTGGAGGTCGAGTCTGATCGTGCCGGTCCGTTCACGCCGTTGGAGAGAGAGCGCATCGCGCAGTCGTTCGTGCGCTCGCTCAAGGTCATGCTCTTCGATCTGGCCCCGGCGAACTTCTGGGAACATCATCTCGCGCAGTACTATGCTTCAACGTTGTCAATCACAGAGGCCCGGCGGTTGGTCGAGGACTATGGCGACGAAATCCTCATCCCGATGTCACGCGTGCATGAACTCCGCAGGAATTTTGTGAGGGACCGCCTGCCGGACCTGTTGCCGGCGGTGCGAACACGGTCGCTTCTCTTCCACATTTCGAATGAAGCGATGGTCCCAACGCTCTTGCCGGGAGACCATGTGATTGCGGACAGGGCTGCGTATCACGCAGCCGAACCTCGGCGCGGTGATGTCGTCGTCTATCGCTATCCGAATGAGAATGGAACACGCTTTGTTCACCGCGTGATCGGAGTTCCCGGCGATCGGATCGACGTTCGTAATCAGGTGGTCTCCGTGAATGAAGAAGTCGTAACCGAACCCTATGTGCAACATAGCGACCGATCCAGTATGGCCGGAAACGTCCGCGATAACCTCGGACCTGTGATCGTGCCTCCAGACACGTATTTCGTCTTGGGCGACAATCGGGAAGAGAGTCTGGACAGCCGCTTCTTGGGACCCATCCGCAAGGAGCACCTTCTAGGGCAGGCGCGGTTCATCTACTGGTCGATTGATCACAGCACGAGGATTCCTCGTTGGGATCGCCTCAATCAATCGGTGCATTGACTGCGGCGTGGAAGCCTCGTGATACCCAATTCCCAGGGATCATGTCTCACGCCGCCTTGCCGCAATGGTCCAAGGTCCGGAAGCACTTGCCTTCATGTAGACGACGCCCATTGACGTGACCTGAACGGAGTTTCACCGTGTTCGGAATGTGCGATCCCTTGCTTGCCGTTTCCTCGATGTTGCTGGGTGGCGCGGCTGCCTATGTCATCCTCAGCATCGCCGAACGGATGCGCGCGCCCGACCAAGGCCCCTTCACGGTGCGATGGCTCACGATCGGTGCCGTCGCAGCCGGCCTTCAAATATGGGCGATGCACTACATCGGGAATCTGGCGTTCTGTCCGCCGGTCTCGGCACCCCAAGACTCGGCGCTTGCCGTGCTTTCCCTTCTGTCAGCCGGAGCGACTGGAGCCGTGGCCGTGTACCTGATCAGCAGCCATACCGACAGTCGAATGCGACTCATCGCTGGAGGAATGCTGATGGGTGCCTGCATGAACCTGACCCATTTCTCCAGCATGTTGGCGGTCCACCAGCCGATCGACCTCCAGAATGACGTGATGCTCTTCGTGCTGTCGGTTGTGGGGATCGTCGCACTAAGCATCATCGTCCTCACGCTCGGAGCGTGGAACATCGCATACGGAAACTGGCGGGTGACGGAAAAAGCGAGCGCTATGGGATTGGCTCTTGCCGGATCCCACCTCATCGGGATGATTCCGATGCGCAGTATTTCCGACATGACGACCGCCTCTCCGCCGCCTGGAATCGAGGTGGATCTCCTCGCGGTTGTCGCCGTCTCGCTCTCGACACTCTTGGCCATCATCGATCGGCAAGTAACGGCAGCATCAAGTCGAGCGCGAGAGAGCCATGCCAGGATGACCGAGGCCATCGAGAGTGTGCCTCAATGGTTTGCGCTGTTTGACCGGGACGATCGTCTCGTCATTTGTAACCGCAAGTATCGCGAAGTGATGTCCGGTCTGAGCGCCGACGTGCAGCTCGGCGACTCATTCGAATCGATCATTCGCCGTATTGCTGAACGGGGTGATATCCCCGCTGCGATCGGAGATGTCGAATCCTGGATGCAAAAGCGCCTTGACCAGCACCACCATCCTCAAGGGCCCTATCTTCAATACCGTTCCAGCGGCGAATGGATCCAGATCAGCGAGCGGAGGACGCACGACGGCGGCGTGGTCTTCATCGCCACCGACATTACGGCTCTGAAACATGCGGAACAGGCCGCCGAAGAGGCCAAGGCGCGGTTAGCGGATTCGCTGGCGTTGGTGAATGCTGCGAAGGCCCGCATGCAGGAGGAATTGAATGTCGGCCGGGATATTCAACGGAGCATGCTCCCGCGCGTGTTTCCGGCTTTTCCGGATCGAAAGGAGCTGGAGCTCTATGCGGTCCTCGAACCGGCCCTGGAGATCGGTGGGGACCTCTATGATTTCTTTCTCGTCGATGACCATCGGCTCTGTTTCGTCATCGGCGATGTGTCGGGCAACGGGGTTCCTGCCGCGCTGTTCATGGCCATGACCAAAATTATGGTGAAGACTCGGGCGTCGTCTGATCCCTCGCCCGCCAGTATCGTCACCCATGTGAACGACGCGCTCAGCGCGGAAAACGACAGCTGTATGTTCGTCACCCTGTACCTGGGCATCTTGAATCTCCGCGACGGCACGCTCCTCACGACCAATGCGGGCCATAATCCTCCGCTGTTGAAGCGACGGAACGGGGAGTTTGAATGGCTGACGGCCCAAGATGGGCCTCTCGTCGGTCCGATGCCGGGCATTGCCTTCAAGGAGAGCCTCATCCAATTGTCCTCTGGGGATGAGCTCTTCTTTTATACCGATGGGGTCACTGAAGCCGACAATAGGCGGCGCGAATTGTTCGGCAAGGACCGATTGAAAGCGGTGCTGGATCAATCCAAGGCTGTCTCGGTGGTCGATCGCATCGGTGAGGTCATGAAGGCGGTGAAGACTTTCGCCGGCGGCGCGCCACAGGCGGACGATATCACCATCTTGGGAATACGGTATCTCGGCGTCGCCCCGTCCGATGTGGCGGTCAGCGTGTTCCGCCAGACGATGCTCAACCGATTGGCGGTCATTCCGATGATACAGACGGCGTTTGAGCGGTATGTGGCGCAATGGGAACGGGCCAAGCCGCTGATTCCTACACTCAACATGGCGCTGGATGATCTGCTCAACAATGTCGTGCAGTATGCTTTCCCGAATGATCCGACAGCGCACACCATTGTCGTGGAAGGCGAAGTGCGCGATGAATGCGTGACACTGACCATTACGGATGACGGGATTCCCTTCAACCCCTTAACGGTCGCCGCGCCGGATCTGTCGCTGCTCCTGCACGAACGCGAGATCGGCGGTTTGGGAATTCACTTGATACGCTCCATGTTTGACGAAGTGACGTACCATCGCAATGTGGGGCGCAACGTGTTGACGGTGAAAAAGAAGTTCGAATCTGATCCGTCCGCCTCTGGAAGACATCCCGATCAGACAGAAATCAGGGCGTCCGAAGTCGAACGGAAGGCGCCACAAGCAGGCCCAGACTCGACGAGCGTGACAATCGGCATCACATCACATCGAAGCGGTGATGTGATGATCGTCACCCCGCAAAACCGCTTCGACACGAATAGTGCGCCGGAGGTCGAGCGTATCCTGACGAAATCTATCGCGCGTGGGGAACGGCAGATTGTCTTGGATCTCTCTCGAATTTCGTACATTTCGTCCATTGGACTGCGGGTGATCTTGAAAGCCGTAATGACCATGACCCGCACGGGCGGAAGAATCGTGCTCAGTGGAGGGAACGATCACGTTAGAACAGTGCTCCAATTGAGTGGGGCGCTGATGCTGAGTCTCCATGCCTCCACGCTGGAAGACGCCGTCTCGAAGGTCCAAGAGGGATGCTGACACACTTTCGATCGGCCGAGACCCTCATGTTTCAGTGAATCGTTGACGCCCGGTCCAGGATATCGACCAATGGAAGACGGGAACGTATCAATGGTATTATGATGGGGCAACTGTGGAAAGAGCGGTTCCGGCTCGATGGGACAGACGCAGTGAACGAGATTATCTGGAATGAGGCAGAGAAAGAAGGGGGTGCAACCGATGGACCAAGAGACCCGACACACGTTGGCGGTAACCTCTCATGAGAAGGCCGGAATCACCTTCGTCAAGATGCAAGGAAGCCTCTCCGCCACCACCGCCGAACAGGGAAACCAGGAGATGAAAAAGATCGTGGACGCGGGCGCGAAAAAGGTCGTCATCAACCTGGCCGACGTGGACTATATCAGCAGTGGCGGCATCCGGGTCCTCATTCTCGCATGCAAGCAACTGAACAATGCTCATGGGGAGATGAAGATTGCCGCAGCGAAAGGAATGGTCAAGGAAGCTCTTGAGGCCAGTGGATTCAATCTGCTCAACCGCGTCTACGGAAGCAACATCCAGCTTTGCAATACGGAGGAAGAGGCTGTGGCCGCCTTTAGAGACTAAGCCAACATTCCTTCGAATATCGAAAGTATCCGGGGCCGCGATTTAGTCCGAATCTTCACCTATGAGGACGTCTTAGGCTGCACCATCTATGCGACGCCCATGCTGTTCATGATCGGCCCTGCTTCGATTGTCGCCGACGATCCTCTCATCGCCGTGGTCGTCCAGAGTCTCATCGGCTTTGTGCTCAGTTGGACGGTACACCGCACAGGGCATCGATTACTGACCGCTCTCCCTCAAAAACCCTGCCGTCTGTATGTCTCGTCATTCCGGTGCTTGTCCGTGAGATTGACCAGGACACAATTTCTATGGGTCACGGAGCTGATCGTCGGCGCGGCTGTGTTCGCCGCAGTGGTGGGGAAACGATTCCTGCACACCGGCGATACATTCGGACTACTGACCGGCCTCAGCTTCATGGTTGCTGCATTCGTGTTGTATTTTATTCCTGTGTATCTGGGACGGCTTTGGATCCGACACTATTATCCTGCCATGACACTCGTGGGCCCGACCGAAGAGGGCATCAAGACGTCGCTTCCAGGAATTGGGTCTATGTGCACGTTCACTCGCAAGCCCTGATACCCGATTGCTGAATTGCCGGTAGAGAGTCGGGGTTCTCCTAGTTGAGAAGGCTTTCTGTCTTCTCTATCATTTCTTTTCGTGAGAGCCATTTCCTATGGGCGAAGCCCTTCGGATCAACACAACGGCCACGAAAGAGATCGTCGATCTGACGGATCGGCTTGAGCCGGTGATCCGGAAGGCGAAGTTGCAAGAAGGTCTCTGCGCCCTTTTTGTGACACACACGACGGCTGCTTTAACAACGGGGGAAATCGGGGAGGGGACTGACGAAGATCTCCTGGAGGTCGTCGAAGAGATCATTCCTCGGATCCGCTTCCAACATGCGCATAATCCCGTACATGCATGGTCTCATATGGCCTCGTCGATTCTCGGACCGTCGCTGACAGTGCCGGTGTCGGCCGGAAAACTGGTACTCGGCACGTGGCAATCGGTGATGCTGGTCGAACTGGATGGCCCGCGTGAACGGATCGTGTATGTCACCGTGATACCCTGTTGAGAGGGGAACGAGACATGAGGCCGGACATCGACTTCGGTTGGATTACTGTCTCTTCCGAGTCCCGTCCATCTCTCGCGCTTGTGGTGGACCGTCTGGAAGAGGTAGCCTGAACTGCGCCGGCCATGCCGAAAGACAAGCAAGAATGATCGGTCATTTCAGTAAGTTCCATCGTAATTCAATGCCCCGCGACGACCTTGACAAGAGCAAAGCAGCCCGAGCCGGTGCTCGACGACTCATCGAGCAGACGCCGAAAGCACTAGCCGGATTGGCCGCCATGAGCGGCGTGGCGTATCTCGCCGGATCAATTTATACGAAAGCGTACTTTTCCGAATTCGGAGCTTCATGGATCTTAGACGAGCTTCCTGCGGCGACCTATTTTAGTCAAAGCTGGGTACCGCTGCTGTTGATGCTCTACTTCGGATATCTGACTACAACGAACCTCGCGGTGATCGGAAGTCAAGGCGACGTGACTGCGAGCTTCCGGTTCAGACTCTCCGTGGCCATGGTCCGGTATGGGTCATGGTTCTTGCTCGCGCTCTTAGGGATCATCCCGCTTCTGAGCACATTCGGTTATGTCATGTCGGCTATTGTTCTGTCGATGATCGGTGTTGCCGCGATTCTGCTCTTGTTCAGCTCGACGCTCGAGCTGATTGTGGTACGGTTCGGTACGCTCAATACTACGCTCAATACCAATACCATGGGTCGACTCATTGATCCGTCGATGGCGTATATCGCATTCGCCGTGATTGCCGCCGCTCTGTATGTGGTTCCCGTGCAGCTCGGCCTGAACTGGGCACGGATCGATAAACAACCGACCTCTTCCCTGCTTGCGGTGTATCTGCACAGTGATGCTGAAAAGGAGTATCGCCTGCTGTTCTCGGTCGGGGAACGCTTGTATGTGTTCCCGGCGAAATTCGAGGGAGCCTACCCTCCAGTCCGCGCCACTGCCATCGTCAATGTCGGCTTCATGCCCCTTCAGCGGTAACGATCAATCGTACAATCGGGCTGAGAGGAGCAGCGACGCGACGGTGATGCACGACATGTGGCATTTATGAAGAAGTTTTCATCTTTCATTAATGATTTCTTCATGTTTGTGGACTATAACGTGATACCAGGGTGCCTAGTCCTGTAAACGCACAAGGATATTTGAGTCACGATGGTCGAGACGATGGATCAGGCACATCGCACAAGGAGGCCGCGCTATGAAAGAAGTGACAAAGGGACTGACCATATCCACTTCTGTGACCCCCGCTCCGGTGAAAGGACCCAAGCGGTTGTCACCGAACCATCTTTTGGAATTAGTCACTCGGTTATGTATCTTTAAAGCTGAGCGTTGGGGGCGTCGGGCGCTCTTTTACGAGCAGCACCGTGACTATTTCCCCCGGTTGTCCGCCGGTCGATTCGTGAATCGATGCCGTGAGTTGGAAGCGCGGTACCGAGCGCTCGCACAGATCATGTTCCTCATCCCGGAAGAGGACCGGTTGGTTCCGATTCGTGCATTGGCCCTGCCGAAGCTATAGGAGCAACAGGTCTCTGTCAGGCTGCGTCGCCGCAGAGGGGAGACTTGTATGAGAAGTTGACGGTATGTGGGTGGGCGGGTCTCCGACGTCCTGTCCGCCCGTGGAAGTAATCCTCTCCGAGATACTCATCTCTGTCCGGCGGACTGAACATTTCTCTTTCCTTCCGCACTCGTCTCGACCCGATCTTGCACTACCGCTTCATTCAACGTACCATCAAGCCTTCTGTGAGTCGTCGTCCCACATTCTTCATGATTTCACGATCATCGTCGAAAGGCGCTGAATACCTATGAAACATGGTTCCTCCTCAGAGTCCGCCGTTCCGACTGTCACGGGCTTTTCACCCGGCTTCGTTGCCTTAGGACTTGAAGCGCCGCTACTCGCAACATTGGAAACGCTGGGCTATGAGGAACCCACTCCCATACAACGCGAAGCGATTCCCCCGCTCCTCGCAGGCCGGGATCTGCTGGGACAGGCGGCGACCGGCACAGGCAAGACGGCGGCCTTTGCATTACCGATGCTGCAGCGACTCAGTCATGCCGCGAGGGTACGTCCTTCGGCGCTTGTGCTTGTCCCGACCCGCGAATTGGCGATTCAAGTCGGGGAAGCGGTGCAGCGGTACGGAAAGGAATTACAAGTGAGTGTGTTACCGGTGTACGGCGGACAAGCGATCGGTCCGCAGTTGCACGCGCTGAAGCGGGGAGTCGACGTCGTCGTCGCCACACCGGGTCGGGCACTGGATCATATTCGCCGTGGCACGCTGAAGCTACAAGAAGTGAGAATCGTCGTATTGGACGAAGCAGATGAAATGCTCGACATGGGATTTGCGGAGGATCTCGACGCGATCCTGGTCGGGACACCCAAGACGAAGCAGACAGCCCTGTTCTCAGCGACAATTCCTCCAAGAATCCGCGCGATCGCCCATCGGCATCTTCAAAACCCGATCGAAATCACTATTGCCAAAGAACCGGTCAAGGCCGGCACGGCTCCACGTGTCCAGCAGACGGCGCATATCGTCGCGAGGCCGTATCGGGCTGCGGCCCTCGCCCGCGTCATCGAGGTGGCAGGCGCGAACTCCGCGTTGGTCTTCTGCAGAACCAGACTGGAAGTCGATGAAGTGACGGCAATGCTGACAGGCCGTGGTCATCGAGCCGAGGCCATCCATGGTGGCATGAGTCAGGGACAGCGGGACCGTGTCATGCAGGCGTTCAAGGCCGGGCAAACCGAATTACTGGTGGCGACGGATGTAGCGGCACGCGGGCTGGATATTCCGCAGGTATCACACGTGATCAATTACGACCTGCCGTCTTCCGCTGAAATCTATGTCCATCGGATCGGACGGACCGGGCGGGCCGGTCGGGAGGGTGCGGCAATCACCATCCTCGATCCACGTGAACAACGCTTACTACGGTCCATTGAACAGCACACGAAAGCCCGGGTCGCCGTTCTGCCGATCCCGAGTGTGTCCGATCTCCGTGCCAGGCAGCTGGATCGCGTGCAGGCCGCAGTGGAACAGGTCTTACGCGATGGACCGCTGGACGCGTTCAAGCGCCTCGTCGAGAGACTCTCCGCCCATCCACCGGAGGAAGTTGCGGCAGCGGCGTTGAAGCTGTTGGTTCGCGCACAAGGCGGGGAGCGTCAGGAGCAGGAGATTCCTGTCAGGCCGCCGGAATTTGGACGGTCTATTCGGGAGGCACGGCATTCAGATGGTCGGGGTCATAGTGGATCGTCCGGAGTGGGACGTCCGCCGGCGGGACGGACGCGGCAAGATAAGCGAACGGCTGAGATGGCGCGCCTGTATATCGGGGTGGGGCGTGAGGCAGGCATCAGACCCGGCGATTTGGTGGGGGCAATCGCCAATGAAGCGAGGATCAACTCTAACGCCATCGGGACCATTGAAATCGAACATCGGTTTTCCATCGTTGATGTACCGGCATCCATGGCCTCAGGCATTATCGAGGTACTCGGCCGCGCCCGCATCAAGGGCCGAAGAGTGCCCGTACGCCTGTTTCGCGAGTAGCTTGTGCAAGCATGGAAGGCCGACTATCATGGCCATCTATCATGAACGAGCCCCAGCCTCTCGTCCCTGCCACCGTTACCCTTCCTGAGATTACCGTTAAAGCGGTCCTCTTATCGATTATCCTGGCAGCGGTCTTGGCGGCCGCCAATGCCTATCTTGGCTTGTTTGCCGGCATGACGGTGTCTGCGTCGATCCCTGCAGCAGTCGCTTCCATGGCGATTCTACGATTCTTCCGTGAGTCGAACATTCTCGAAAACAATATCGTTCAAACCGCGGCTTCATCGGGGGAAGCATTGGCGGCCGGCGTCATTTTCACGATTCCCGCGCTCCTGCTGGTCGGATATTGGTCGGAATTTGACTACCGGCAGACCGTTCTCATCGCTGCGGTCGGCGGGCTGCTCGGCGTGCTCTTTACAATTCCGCTGCGGCGGGCGTTGATTGTCACGGCTCGTTTGCGGTTTCCTGAAGGAGTAGCGACGGCGGAAGTCCTCAAGGTCGGCGCAGCGGAACGGAGCGCAACCGAGTCACGCAAATCAACAAGGGATTTTCAATCGCTGCTGTCGGCTGCTCTACTGGGAAGCCTCGTGAAGTTCTGCGAAAGCGGCCTCCGATTGTGGGGGGAGTCTGTGGAAGGGGCCGCACAGACCGGACGCACCGTTTTCTATGCAGGCCTCAATCTTTCACCGGCGCTCCTTGCAGTTGGATTTATCATCGGTTTACAAACAGCCGCGGTGGTTTTTCTTGGGGGCGTCATCGGATGGGTGATTCTGATGCCCGCTTATGGACTCGTCCATGGGCTGCCGCCGGATCGGACGGGCCTTGCGGCGGCGATGTCGATCTGGAGCGGGCAGATTCGATACGTCGGCATTGGAGCGATGTTGACCGGCGGGCTATGGACGGTCATGAAATTACGTGAGCCGGTCTGGAAAAGTCTCATCACGCTCCGAGCGCGTTATCGCGCATCCGAGGCGCCGGAAAACACGCCGGGCTTGCTACGGACGGAACAGGACGCGCCGTTCCTGTGGATCGTGGTGCCGTTTGCCCTATCGCTCCTGCCGATGGCTTGGATCTATTCGACGGTCGTGGACAATTATCTTCTCGGTTTGTTGATGACGATCGTGATGGCACTTGCCGCCTTTCTTTTCTCGTCGGTTGCCGCCTATATGGCCGGGATGGTCGGAAGTTCGAGCAACCCCGTCTCAGGCGTGACGATTGCCACTATTATGATCGCCGCTCTGCTGCTCGTGTTCTTCATGGGAGCCGGACATCCGGCAGGACCGGCGGCCGCATTGGTGATCGGAGCAGTCGTCTGTTGCGCCGCCGCGATGGGCGGAGACAATCTCCAAGATCTCAAGACAGGCCATCTGGTCGGGGCGACGCCATGGAAACAACAAGTCATGCAAGTCGTCGGGGTATTGACCGGCGCCCTGGTCCTCGTGCCGGTTCTGTCTCTCCTCCAGGCCAAGTATGGAATCGGCGAACCGACGAGCAGCCATCCACATCCGCTCAGTGCGCCACAGGCCACCCTAATGGCTAACCTCACAAGAAGCGTGTTCGGAGCGGGATTGCCTTGGCCACTCGTAGGACTGGGTGCTGGAATCGGAATACTGATCATTCTGATTGATCGACGGCAAGAACTCCGTAGCAGTGCATTGCGATTGCCCGTGCTTGCCGTGGCACTCGGCATCTATCTGCCGCTGAAGCTTTCGGCGACCATTTTTCTGGGTGGCGCGATCGCGGCGTTGGCGCATAGACGAACGGGTGAGGAGCGTGAACCGTCGCACCGAGGGTTGCTCTTTGCCGCCGGACTGATCACCGGCGAAGCCTTGATGGGCATCATGCTTGCGCTGCCGGTCGCGCTCGCCGCCCTGTGGCCCGGCATCAGCGCCGACCCATTTACGATGTTTGCCGTTCCTCCGTTCGGTGGCTGGCCCGGTCTTGCCATGATGGCCGTGGTGGGATTCGCACTCTATCGGATCGGGGCGGGGCACGGACGGACCATTCCGACATCCTCGGACCGGCTGCGTGCTCTATAACCTCTTGATGGGGTTTCGGGAGACGGTGCTTCCGGCGTGTTGGTTTGAACGGCGGCTGCGCGCGATCCGGGATCGAGTCTTCCTGGTCGGGGCCGATCTGATTCCCAAAGCCAGACGGCTTGGCATCAGATTCGCCGTGCCCCCCGAGGAACGGACGGAGTTTCTCCAGCGGTTATGGACCATCTCCGAGTGGGTGCCTCTTGCGGCGCAGTTGGACTGGGATCTGAGTGAGGCCGATGACGAGGAGTATGCCTCCGCTCATGCATCGCACCCCACCGTACCGATCGTCGCGCCGGTGTTCCAGAGGTCAGGAGCCTCACCCTAACTGAACTCTACTGCGGAATCCGGGTTCAGACGAAGAGTGATATGATATAGCTCGAATCGTATGGCGATCATGACAAAGGGAGGGTGGGTATGCTGGAGAAGGCGACATGGCGGACGGAGTGGAAGCATGGGGTGATCGTGACTGGAATAGGGGTGTTGTTGCTGGCTATGGGAAGCTGCGCCGGCGGAGCGCAGAAACCTGCACCGACAGTGACGCCAGACCAGGTTCGAAGCAATGCTGATAAAGGGTTCGAAAAACTCAAGCAAGAGGAGAAGAATCGAGCGGTCGACTCCGGAGTCGGTCCTTACTGATTTGTGTTGATCGCCCGGTGTGAGAATTGTCGCAAGGGCTTCAACAGCGGCAGTTCCCACAACAATCGATGATGAGCGCGGTGTTCCACTTCACGAGGCTCATGAAAGGTCCTGAGGAGTGTCGCCGAGACAATCAAGCGAAGCAGACCGGAAAGAAAGAAGATAAACGGGAGGTTAGAAGCAGGCTTCAAAGTCAAAGCTCCAACCTGTAGCACTGCTGGGATCGTGCTGACTAACCAACTCCCAATGACTGTTCCTATGGTCCAGCCGATGGCGTTGACAATACTTGAAACGGCAACTGCCTTTGCGCGATCTGTCGGCTGTACCGCATCAAAGACATAATTATTCAGCCCAAGCCCGAGTCCTGCCCAGACCACACCTCCGAAGAAGTTCACAGTGACAAGAAACGGCCATGAAGTGCCGAACAGGTATAACATCGGTAGGAACGCGACGAGTAGTCCGGTGAAAGAGAGCAACGTCTTATTCCCAAAGCGATCGCCGAACTGTCCCCAGGTCGGCAAGGTCATGAATTGTCCGATGATGCCGGCGGCCAACCAGGTTCCATATTGCCAATGAGCGAGGTGGAGATCCTGAAGCAGGTAAATGACGAAGAACGGACCGGCTACCAGCACAGCAGCATGCATGAGTCCAGAGAACAGCAAGAAACGGCGAAAATTTTCAGATTTGCCGGTACGGAGAAAGACCAAAAAGCCCGTTGGATTGCTGCTGGGCTCATGCGATAGTAAGCCGCTTACATTCCGTAGCAAGAGAGCGGATGCGCTACGGCAGAGGGCGGCTATGAGGAACATCACGGCAAAGCCTACCCAAAGGAGTTGTTGTCGCTCGAAAAAGCTCAACAGGGATCCTGCTAGGCAAAGTGCGAGAAAACTGGTCATTGCAATGGTCTGCGCTCGCCTGGCGAAGTACATGCCCCGTTCGTTGGGTTCGAGCAAGTCAGTGATGAGACTATTCCAGACAGGAGAGGTGAAATGGGAGAATGTGAAATACACAGCGACGGCTGCGATGAGCAGCCATGGCCCTTGGTCAGGCCAGAGCAACGGCAGCGCAAGGATGGGGATCCAGGCGACTGATTGTCCGATGATGCCCCAAAACACTTGGGAAGCTCGATTGGGGAACCGGTGGGAAAGTTTGACGGAAATCAACTGAGCCCATGTGCCCAAGAGTTGGGGAATGGCGGAGAGTAGACTTAATTGGAATGGCGTCGCGTGAAGGAGTAGCGCAAAGGCCGGAAGATACTGCTCACCTCCGCCTTGGGCGACGGCTTGGAACAGCCCATCACGAATGCCAAAGCGCCGACCGGATTCGTGTGGGTCTATGGAAGGAGGATGGTTGCCGGAAATCTGTTCTGCTGAATGCGACGATGCTGGTTGGGCTGTCATAATCCGAAAGCCAAGAGCAGTCTACCATAGAACAGATAGGGCACAAGATTCTTCAGATGATGCCGGCAGTAATTGACCCTTGTGATGCCTCTCAGTACGATACTTCCGTGGCCGAGGACCAACGGCAGAAACCAACCGAGCTGGTTCGATATTCACGCTGGATATTCCTGGAATCTATCTCATCTTTGAGGTACCCCCCTTGGAAGGTCCGGCACAGTTTGCCGTGCAATGGTACCCTGTTTCAGGATGAGCAATCTGTCCGGTAAGTTGATGAAGAAAGGGACTCATGGGAGAGCGCGTTCGGATTACCGACTCTGAAAAGTTGAGCTTGCTGTACGAGCGATTTCGAGATGTCTGTCTGGTTGAAAAAGAAGTTTGGAAGGAAATCTTTATGCCTCGCGATATCGCGCAGGGGCCGATTCGTACAAATATCCAAGATCGGTATGAGGTTGAGATTGACGATCCGGAAATCGAGGCTGCTCTTGATGCGAATATTGCGCTGGGGACGACCGCCCTGTGGGCGGCCGTCCAGGAATATCGTCAGCACATCTCATTTTACCGAAAAGTTTGAAGGCAGTACTGGAGCCTCCCTCGAACCCAACCGAGTTCCGCTAGACTGTCAGCCGCTGCAAGGACGCGATCCGCTCTTCCATCGGTGGATGCGTGGAGAATAAACGCATAAAACTCGATGAATTACCTGAGATCTTCATTGTGGCAAGCGCATCCTGTGAGGAGTATTCGACCTGCGAACGGGTGACCCATCGATCGATCGCTCGAAGCGCAGCGATCATGGAGTCCTTACCGTATACCCTGGCCGCAAACGCGTCGGCTCCAAACTCCCGACGACGTGAAAACCAGTTGATGACGATGGCGGCTAATATACTGACCACGATCTGAATCACTAGCGACAAGCCGAACCCTAATGCGGCTTGGTCGCGTTCTACGAAGAAACGCCGTACCCACATGGCGATGTAATACACGAAGGTATTCATCAGTCCTGCGAGAACGGTTGTGGCAAACATGTCGCCGTTATACACATGACCCATTTCGTGAGCCAAAACCGCCTTGACCTCGTCTTCTTTCAGGTTCTGCAGCAATCCGGTGGAAACAGCCACCATGGAATTGTTCTTGCTCGGTCCTGTCGCGAATGCATTGGGATCGGGTGAGTCATAGACCCACACCTCAGGCATCGTGATATGTAATCGCTGAGCGATTTCTTGCACAGAGCCGTAAATAACCTGTTCAGCGTGTGAACGAGGTTGCGTAATCTGTTGGCAATCCAGCATGGCGCGTGCCATTTGCTTTGAGAATGCCAAGCTGATAAAGGCGCCACCGAACCCGAACATGGCGGCCCACACCAAGGTGGAAAGGTCGACCGACCCTCGAACATCGATCCCGAACATCGGAAGAATCACATTGATCACTATCGGCACGGTGATCGAAAGCGTCACCATAATCAGAATGTTGGCGATCAACAACAAACCTATACCCTTCATCCATTTCATCGATAATCCTCCTTAGAAGACAAGCACATCACTACTCCTGGTAGTGAATAACTTGACTGCCTTGATTATACACAAACCGACAGTTCGATACATGTCTATCACAGTGTACGCAGTGTACGGTGTGTCGAGGAGAAGTGATAAGGCCTCAACGTGAGAAGTCAAGATTACGGAAATCTCTGAAATTATGAGGTAAAGTTGACCGGTTCTTGATTTTCCTGTTAGAAGAATCACAGGATGAAATTCATCGTGGTATGCGTTCGTATGTGTTTGTATAGTGGGATTCTTGGTGGCGATAGATGCGGCGCTGGTAGAGGCTGCCGATATTCCTACATCGATTCCGTCGCTTGCCGTCCCTATCTCGACTGAAGGGGTGAACGGCATTCTTGAAGTGACGTAATGGATTCCGCTAAGGCGACCATCTCTTCTAAACATGAGCTGCTCCGCGACCTGCTCAAACAGGTCTCTCGTCTGTTCTACACAACATTGGTCGTCGTGCCGGCAAATGTGCGTAATCAAGTGGGAGTGGCCTATCTCTTTGCGAGGGCTGCCGATACGATTGCCGATACGGAATTGATCGATCGATCGCGCAGACAGAGTTTTCTCAACTGCCTCAGAGAGCAATTTGTCGGTGATCAGATCGATTGGGCACAAATCCGTACCATCCAACAGGCCATGGGTCCGCTCCAACGAGATTCGGCTGAGCGAACCTTGCTCGAACGGTTGGACGAGTGTTTCCGACTGTTGCTCACCTGTTCGCCGGACGACCGGCGTAGGATTCAGCGGGTGATGACGACTCTGACGCAAGGAATGGAGATGGATCTGAGCATGTTCCCTGGAGCTTCCGTGTCGGATCTCACCGCGCTCAAGACGTTCGATGACTTAGATCGATACACGTATCATGTAGCCGGATGTGTCGGGGAGTTCTGGACCGATCTCATGTGTGCACATCGAAAGGCGTTAGCAAACTGGAACCTTCAGCAGATGTCGGGAATAGGAGTCCGATTCGGCAAGGGGCTGCAATTGACGAATATCATCAAGGACATTGCCCATGACCTACAAAGGGGACGGTGCTACATTCCCGAAACAATGCTCACTGAGGTGGGGCTGAAGCCGCAGGATCTCCTGGATCAGAACAATTCTCCTCGCTTAAGACCTGTACTGAATAAACTCGTTCGCTTGACAGTCGAGCATCTTGATCAGGGTTGGTTCTACACGATGGCGATTCCGCGTTATGAAACTCGGTTACGGCTCGCTTGCATGTGGCCGATCCTGTCCGCTGGCGAATCGCTCAAGCTGGTCATGAATTCCCCTGATCTATTGAATCCTGCTGTAAGGGTCAAAATCCCGCGCAGCAGGGTCTATCAGATTATGTCCATGACGACCGGCACTGTCGCGTGCGGATACGCTGGGACTGCTTATTGGGGACATTTGCGGAAGCAGATCATATGATTATCAAGAGCGAAGCAACAATTGCCACCTTATGGTAGCACGAAAGTATCCGGCCTACCCCGTTTTCTTTTGCGGTTCCAAAAGTTTATCGCCCTTTTTGAAGACGGCATACATGGCCTGCGAGGGACAGGCATCCAGACAAAGCCGGCAGCTTTCCAGACAGCGCGATGGATCGAATTTGTAGGGAGGTGTCGAGAGCCAGGCGCCGGTGGGGCAAATCGGCACACAGACAGCCTGATGAGTGCACCGGTCGGGATGGCGGACGAGGTGATCACGAACGACCAACATGGGTTTGACTCCTTCAAAGAGACCTTGCGAGAAGATCTCGAACATGTTCTTATTCGGAAGACTGCTCACTTCCATTCCTTCACGAGTTCTTTGAGCCGTTCTTTGAGCTCAGGAATTTGAGCTAGATTATTGTGAATCGCCCCCAGAATCTTTTCCAGTCTGGCGGTTCTCAACGCTTCTTTGTCTTTCTTTACTAAGCGATCGTACTCCTCATAAGCGGCTTGATGCGCCGGTTCAAGTCGAGCGCGAGCATCGACGAGGGCCTGTCCGAGCGTCCAAGGTTCAGGGGCAAGCGCGGGAACTACGGTAAAGGTTGTATCGCTACAAACGATCACGGCGGCGCCGGGTTTACCGGTCAATGGAATCACGGCCTGGACCGTTTTGCCTTCGAACGATTTCCAGTCCAGCAACAGCCCCGGAAACTGTCTGGTGAAGGCCACCTTTTCCATATTGGCCTTCCATTTGTCTTCTGTCGGCATCGAATGATCGCAGGGAAGTCCTACGGCTTCTTGATGGGGTTCAGTCGTTCTGGAACCGGATGCTCAGGCATGAGCAATCGGGTGACGACCTCACCCTTCAGAACATGTCGTTCCATGATCTCTGTGACGTCGGCTTCCGTACCGACCCAGTACCACACTCCCTCAGGATAGATCACGACGCTAGGGCCCAGCTCGCAATGGTCCAAACAGCCGGCCTTATTGGCGCGAACAAGACCTTTGAGATTCAACCGCTTTGTTTCGTTCTTGAAATGCGCGTGGAGTTTTTCCGAGCCTAAGTTTGCGCAACAGCCGCGCGGGTCGTCTTGGGGACGCTGGTTCGTGCAGACGAAGATGTGGCGTTGAAACGGTGGCATACAGTCCGGGCGGCTATACCGGCATGGTGACAGTATTGAGTCGTTCCATCAGTAACGCCACATCGTGGCCGCTTAAGAATGGTGACGGCTGTTGGGTTCCCTTCAAAATAGCCATGATTTCCTGTAACCGCAATGACGCGCGTCGGAACTCGTCGCCTTTCGAGAGTTCCGATCCATGACCGACGCCTAGCTTATCGAACTCGGCCCCGATATCGCGAAAATCACGATGTAAATTCTTGTGCATCGAACAAAGGGTACAATACCATTTCGGGTTCTGATCCGATGACGGGGACAGACGATCGTAGGGGCGACCGAAAAAATCTTTCCCCAGCGAAAACTTCATGAGCGGGCCACCCTCGGTTCCACAAGCCTGACAGGATCCGCTCCAGGAGTCCATGCACATCTCCATAAACGACATTGCAAGCCTGTATCTTACAACAGGCCTTTCCGGACTGTCCACGGGCAGCTGATGTGGCGGTCCAACCGATCACTCCGCGTATCGAGGTATAATAATGACAGTATTCGCATTCGTAGCCGGAAGGGAGGAATCTTTATGGTGATCGGTGTCCCGAAGGAAATCAAAGACCATGAATATCGCGTCAGTCTCACGCCGGCGGGTGCAGCGACCCTCCGTCAGAACGGACATACGGTTTGGCTCGAACCTTCGGCGGGGCAGGGGAGCGGATTTAGCGATGATGAGTATCATAAGGCTGGAGTCTTGGTTGCCGATTCGAAGGACGAAGTATTCAGGGAAGCTGAGTTGATTCTGAAGGTTAAAGAACCGTTGCTTTCTGAATGTCATTTGTTTCGTCCGGGCCAAGTTTTGTTCACCTATTTGCATCTCGCCGCACTGGCGGATGTGACCAAAGCGCTCCTGAGCAGCAAGATCACAGCGATTGCGTATGAAACGACCGAATCGAAAGACGGGAGTCTTCCGATGCTCAAGCCGATGAGTGAAATCGCCGGGCGGATGTCGGTGCAGATCGGTGCGCAATATCTCGAAAAAATCCACGGAGGGCGGGGTGTACTGTTGGGAGGAGTTCCGGGAGCGGAGCCCGGCAAAGTCGTCGTGCTAGGCGCCGGGATAGCAGGAAGCTCGGCGACTCGCATCGCGGTCGGTATGGGAGCCCAGGTTACTGTGATTAATTTGGATATTGAACGGCTGCGATATCTCGATGATCAGTACCAAGGTCGAATCGTCACACGCGCTGTGAGCCCTACTGCTATTGAGGAGGCTGTATGCTCGGCCGACCTTGTCATCGGCGCCGTGCTTATCTCCGGTGCCAAGGCGCCCAAGCTGGTGTCGCGTTCGCTGGTCTCACGGATGAAGCCTGGATCGGTGATCGTAGATGTTTCTGTCGATCAGGGCGGTTGTGTTGAGACGACGAGACCGACGACTCACTCGGAGCCTGTTTATGTCGTCGATGGAGTTGTGCACTATTGCGTGGCGAATATGCCCGGAATCGTCCCTCGTACATCCACCTACGCCCTCACCAATGCGACATTGCCATATCTGTTACAACTCGCCGGTGATGGTGTGGATCGAGCGATCCGGTCCGATCCCGGGCTGGCCAAAGGAATCAATCTCAAAAATGGGAAGGTTATCCACCGTGGCGTGGCGGAAGCTCATGGGTTGCCTTTTACCCCTATCTTGTAAGACAATCACGCCTCCGTTTTCTTTGCTTGGTCTTGTCGGGGCGTAGCGCAGCCCGGTAGCGCACTGCGTTCGGGACGCAGGGGTCGGAGGTTCAAATCCTCTCGCCCCGACCAAACCAAGCCCGCTCATGCCGCGTGCTATTCATCGTTTTATCGTGACTGCCGCAAGCGGATGCATCCCTCCAAGTTATCTGCCGCGGCTTACGTGATCCTGAGCCCACCTTTCATATTCGATTGTTCATAAAACACCCGCACGGGCACAGTTTGGCGCAGAATTGTAAAACACGTGACGCATCCGAAGAGGTGTGAGAATATCCGCTGAACAGACTCATAAGTGGCTGTTTACACTCAAAGATCTTGGTAAAACCCAGATGACTCAGTCGGTTGATGAATCGCCGGTTCGAGTACGTATTCTCGTGGGTGGTCGTGTGCAAGGAGTAGGATTTCGCGCATTTGCGGCACGAACTGCCACACGGCTTGATCTGGTAGGTGGTGTGCGCAATCTCGACGATGGGCGGGTCGATCTGGAGGTGGAGGGAAAAAGAGAAGTGATCGAAACGCTTATACATGAATTGAAAAGCGGTCCTCCGGCTGCCCGTGTCACAAAGATTGAGACAGAGTGGAGTGCCGCGACCGGGCAGTATTCGAACTTCAGCATTTGGTATTAGAAAAGAGGAATCATGAGTCGACCGCATGACGAAGAATCCGAATTGAGTGAAGCTCGGAGGCAAACCGTCGACGACATGGACGCCTCAGAACCTGCCAGCGTAACCGATCAGGGAGAACGGGAAACCGGTCGATCGGAAGGTCTTGATACTCTGAAGAGTTACTTGCGGGAGGTTCGCCGATCGACCCTGCTGACCTTCAAACAAGAACAGCAGCTTGGTAAGCGGGTCATGGCCGGCGATGAACAAGCTCGTCAACAGATGATCGAGTCGAATCTACGGCTTGTCATCAGTATCGGAAAACGGTACATGCATCGAGGGTTTCCGTTTTCCGACATCGTGGAAGAAGGCAATTTAGGTTTGATCAAAGCCGTCGAAAAATTCAATTACAAACGGGGGTTCCGGTTCAGCACCTATGCGTCCTGGTGGATCCGGCAGTACATCGAGCGAGCGATCATTAATCAAGGCAAGCTGGTGCGTTTGCCGGTGCACGTGGTAGAGCGTCTCAATCGTTATTTGAACCGTGTCGAACAGTTAGTGCAGGAACTTGGACGGGAACCAAGGGTGGTCGAAGTGGCTGGCAAGATGAAAACATCGGAAGAGGAGGTATTAGACCTGAAGCAATTAGTGCGCACCACCTGTTCGCTCGATAGTCCGCTCAATGACCGCACTGATACCTTTTTACGCGATGTGATCGAAGATCCGGTCGGGCTCTCACCCGATGAGACTGCCGACGGTGTTCGGCGGAGGACGGAACTGATGGCTTGGGTGAGGGAGTTGCCTGAGAAAGAACAAACTGTTATTGTGTCACGGTTTGGTCTCGACGGAGATGAAGCGAAGACGCTCGAGGAAATCGGTCGCACCATGGGGCTGACTCGTGAGCGCGTCCGGCAGATCGAGATGGCCGCATTGGTTCGGCTCCGCAACACCATCGAGCGAAAAGCTATGACACAGGCAGACTTGCTCTAATTCTCGTGACGGCCGTCAACTATCAAGCACTCATTCGAGAAGTGCCGGACTTTCCGAAGCCCGGCATTCTATTTTATGACATCACCACGCTCCTGAAGAATCCTGCCGCGGTGCAGAGCCTTGCCGACCAATTGACGACTCGGTATCAGGATCGAAGGATCACCAAGGTTGTAGGGATTGAGTCCCGGGGGTTTATCTTCGGCGGGATTCTCGCGGCGCGTCTCGGAGCCGGATTTGTCCCCGTTCGCAAGCCTGGAAAACTTCCGGCTGATTGTTATGAAGTGAAGTATAGCCTTGAGTACGGACAGAACAGCCTCGCCGTACACCGCGATGCCATCGAAATCGGCGAGCATGTGTTGATTGTCGACGACCTCTTGGCGACCGGAGGAACGGCAGAAGCGACGATCCATCTCGTTCGTCAGCTTGGTGGCACGATCGTCGGTCTCGATTTTCTGGTGGAGCTGAAGAGTTTGAAAGGACGCGACAAGCTCACCGGCTATGATGTCCATTCGACCGTCACTTATCCCTAGGGTTTGAGGCATTCTTCACCGCCTCTTGTTCAAGTGGCACAGGGCGTGATATAGAAACCGAAATTTTGATCCTCCAACCACTTATTTATTCTATTTTTTGGGCGGACTCTCTATGGCGATGAAAACACAGGCGAAGAAAAAGGGCGAGGCAAAGACGAAGTCTGCAACGACTGAGGGCAAGAAACCTGAGCCGGCGATCGCGGGCTCGGCTGCCGCGCTTAAGGCGACGTCCGAGGTCGAAATAGAGGCGCCGATTCGGCCGAAGGAGACGGCAAAAGAGCGGGAAGTACGGGAACGGCGACAGGAAGTGCTGCACAAGATACTCATTGGCAAACGTCAAGAGATTATTCGGGAGATCGAAGAGAGTCTCGGGCAGTCCTTGACCGAAGATCAGCAACGGCGTCTGGAGTCGGCGCGTGATGTCGGCGACCAAGCCTTAATGGATCTGGAGCGCGAACTCGGTATTTCCTTGATGGAGATGCGTAACCGTCGACGGCAGTCGATCGACGAAGCTCTCACCCGACTACACGAAGGGACTTACGGGATTTGTGCGGAATGTGGGGTCGAGATCAGCGAAAAGCGTCTCCAGGCGGTCCCTTTCGCCAAGCTGTGCGTGGAGTGCCAATCGCGCGCGGAACTGCTGGAGAAAATCGAGCGCGAAGAAGAGCGCGAGTAACTCCCAAGAATTTCTTCCTCACGACACCTCGTATTGTCCTTCTCCCATTATGAATGCGCCGACTTCAGGACGAGCGGTGATTCTTGCCAGCGGCGGGTTGGACTCTACTGTTGCAGCGGCTGTCGCCCGTCGTGACGGATACGCGCTGCATCTCCTCACCATCGCATACCAACAACGTCACGCTGTGGAGGTTGAGCGGTCGAGACAAGTAGCGACGGCTCTGGAAGCGCACCAACATGTCGTGATAGACGTCGATTTGAGGACGATCGGTGGATCGGCCTTGACAGGCGATCTATCGGTGCCGAAGCAGCGGACTGAGTCTGAACGGAACCAGGAAGTGCCCGTTACCTACGTGCCGGGCCGAAACTTGATTTTTCTATCTCTGGCTGCCGCTTACGCAGAAGCGCTTGGGGCCTCGATCCTCTATTTCGGCGCCAACGTGATCGACTACGCCGGCTATCCCGACTGCCGCCCAGGATTCATTAAGGCCGTGGAAGCAGCGCTTCAAGAGGGAACAAAGGCAGGCATGCAGGGCAAGAGTATTGAAATTCGAACGCCGCTGCTCCGGATGACGAAGGCAGAGATTATAAGACTCGGTCTGGCACTGAACGTTCCCTTTCATCTCACGCATAGTTGTTATGACCCAATTGGGCCGATTGCCTGTGGGCAGTGCGACAGTTGTCTGATTCGGAAGCGAGGATTTGCGGAGGCAGGAGTTGTAGATCCGATTCAGTATGCGGTATGTTGACCAACCAGTCGGACTCGGAAAACGATCACGTTCTATGAAGACATCACGTACGCTGTGGGTAAGCCTCGTTGTGCTGGTTCTTGGTGCCGCACCAGCATGCAGTCAAAATGGGGTAGAGCCACAGGGAACGGGAACCGTGGCTTCTGCTCCGGCGGAGTTACGGGAAGGAGAACAGAAATTCAACGCCAACTGTTCCACCTGCCACGGGATCGGTGGAGTCGGAACCACTCAAGGTCCACCGTTTCTTCACAAAGTTTATGAGCCGAATCATCATGGCGATGCGGCGTTTCAGCGGGCGGCGGCCAATGGGGTTAAGGCTCACCATTGGCAATTCGGCGATATGCCGAAAATCGATACGGTTAAACCGGACGATGTGGATCAGATCGTAAAATACGTCCGCTGGCTCCAGAAACAAGCGGGTATTTTTTAAACGGTAATGTCTTTGCCTACCTCTTCCTGATTGTCTGATTTGCACAGTGAATCTATCTGATCAGTTATGAACACGCTCATCAGTTAAGAATGAAAACGCATGATTGTTCCGCTCATTATATTTCGCAATCACGTCGTCCCCTAGGTCGGGTCTGATCATGTTGTCTCTTCTTGCAGTGCTCTTGTCAACATGGAGAACCACGACTTCGCCGGTTTCTCCATCTTTTACCGATACGTTCCACGACTGTGAGGACTTTTCGTCGACATTCATCACTTTTCCTTGGATGAT
Source organism: Nitrospira sp. (assembly GCA_024998685.1). Lineage (GTDB taxonomy): Bacteria > Nitrospirota > Nitrospiria > Nitrospirales > Nitrospiraceae > Nitrospira_D. Next base: position 17,705 of record JACOEH010000040.1, on the reverse strand, counting down.
CTTGCCTGGCTGCACGTCGGGTTTGTCATAGACCGTTCTATCCGTGCCAGAAAGGGCGAGTGTAGACAGGCTCATACCGAACACCACGGTCAAAAGCGTCAGTCCTATAGCCTTTGGAATCGGATACATAATCGGACCCTCCTTGTGTGAAATTACAGTCTCTCAATCACAAAGATATTCGATGCCACGAGACTTCGAAGCTGGAAGCATCACTAGTTTCTGAGTCGGCAGGAATCAATTGGGTGTGTCAGCTACTAGGGAAGTACCGAGTCACCTCTCACCGCCAACCGCTTCACCCTCCGACCGGGAACCAATTACCTTGTTACCTTGAAGTCACCGAAGAGGAGCAGGCCGAACAAAACAATAGGTGGAGCATGGGGGCACGTTTAGGTGCAGTAGTCTATTATCATCGTCGCGTGGGCATCCATTTCTTCGCCCGGGCTTCCGCTTCGGCAATCTGTCCTGGCGTCATCCGTATGGCGACCGCCTCGCGAGATTCTGCGGCACGTTTCTCGCCGTAGGCCACAGAAAGGTTGTACCACATGTGGGCTTCAATAAGGCTCTGAGGTACGGCGCGCCCTCGCTCATACATCATTCCCAGCTTCGCAAAAGCCAATGCATTTCGTTGCTCTGCGGCCTTTTGAAACCAGAACAACGCCATGTGGTCGCTGTACGGTGCGCCTCGCCCAAGAGAATAAAGAGTTCCAAGGTTGACCTGTGCGCCTGCGTGCCCTTGGTCAGCAGCCTTTTTAAACCAATCCTTTGCCTCAAGATAGTTTTGTGGAAGACCTTGTCCTTCGCTATACAGTAAACCCAATTCATTTTGAGCATTGGGATCCCCGGCCTGCGCGCGTTTCAGGACTTCGCTTACGGCTGGTCCACCAATGAGTGGTTGTGGCACACGAGGATTGGGAGCGGCGCAACCTGACGCAAAAAAGGATACCAAGAGCAATCCTATGAGATTCACGCAATAGTAGGGTGGCAGCCGGTGAGCCATTCTGAACGATTGAGAGCGTGACGTATACCTACTGGCTGGTCAGCGAACCATAGGCGAACATCCTACGCAGCGAGAGGGCGCGACTTCAAGCACGAATTGTAATAGCGGAGCGGATTGATGGAGATCTTATGAATATTACGGTCTCCCAAGGCTCGCGCGTGGCTAATCGAGATTGCCGACAGGGATGAGAAGACTTCAAGAGAACAGACCTCGGCCGGTGGTCTTCGATACAGAGGGTACGCCGGGAGCCTCATGGGTTACTATTCTTGAGCTGAATTTTGGGGCTTGAGCTTCCAGTTCCGTGCAAGAAATTGTGCCTGTGCGATTTGGGTCGGTGTCATGTGCATTGCCAAACGGTCCCGCCATTTCGCTCCCTCTTCATGGCCATTAGCAGCCGCCAAGTTATACCACTGGTAAGCTTGGACGACATCCTTGGGAACTCCTCGTGCTTTTGCATAATATGTAGCGATCAGGAACATCGCCTGCCCATGCCCTCGGTCCGCTGCAAGACGGCACCACCGTAGAGCTTCTTGATAATCCTGGGGCATCCCACGACCGATGTCCGATAGCACGCAGAGCCGATAGAATGCACCGACATGCCGTTGGGTGGCCGCCATGCGGTACCACCGAACGGCTTCCCTATGGTCTTTCGGCAAGGCGTTCTCATATCGCATGCCAAGATTGTACTGATCCTCAGCGCTTCCTTGTTCTGCGGCTGACTGTAACTCGTCAATCTGTGACACCGTGTTCTGCACGTCGACGTAAGGGGATTTGGGTGGATCGATGCATGCCGGTAGGGTGCAGAGGACGGTCATCATGATGAAATTTCGAAAGCCGCCCCCCATAATCCCTTCTCCTTCGAATTGATCCTGCGATTGCTGTTTTGGTGGTTCACATCCGACAAGCAGCGGATGCACAGGCTACTCTAGCACATCTCGCTCTCTAGAAAGCTACCAAACGAAGCACGGTCACAATCTTGTTCACGCCTGTTGCTTTCACTGAAGAGAAAAAGATATCTGTTAGATATGGCACCGAGGTGAAAGCTTGGCTCTTGTCACTGCGCAGAACATCATGAGAAGCGCCCTTCTTGTGGGAATCCTATTCTTTCTGCCTGCGCTATCGACTCAGGCACAGCGAGAGTTTTCACCTACCTCGGTCGAGAAAGGAGTGCTCTTGGTAGCGAGTCCTTTGTTGAGTGATCCTAACTTCCATCAAACCGTCCTGCTCATTATCGAACACGGACGAGGCGGGACGGTGGGGCTCATTCTGAACCGCCCCACAAACGTGCTCTTGTCCGAAGCCTTGCCGGATTTTACTGTATTGAAGCGAACCAACCACCGATTGTTTGCCGGTGGGCCGGTCGAGCAAACGCAGCTGGTTCTGTTGTTCCGGCTCACGCAGCTCTTGCCCGATACGCGTCAGATCGTGGCGGGAGTCTATGTGGGCACACCACGCGTTCTAGAACGTATCATGACTCAGCCGAAAACGACCGAGACGTTTCGAGCGTTTGCCGGATTTGCCGGATGGGCACCGGGACAGCTCGAACATGAAATGCTCGAAGGAGCATGGGGCGTCTTGCCGTCGAATACGTTTAATATCTTCGATAAAGATCCGGCCATGCTCTGGCCTGATTGCATCAGCCGCCTGCAGGCTCCCAAGTCCATTTCCCATCTTTCTTCGAGCTACCTAGTGGATTCCGTTCGAGATTTACTTGAAACCCATGCTTATTAAATATTAAAAAAGAGCGAACGATATCTGACATGAACACAATGATGAACTCGATGTTTGGTTTTTAGAGACGTTTACTGTGCTCGCTTCGCAAAGTGTCCTTCCCATAGCTAAAGATGAACGACATGTCCCACCACCATGTACAGGCCGCACAGATTCTACTAACTTTCCATCCAAACAGGGACTGCTCTAGAATCACAGAACTCCCTGACAGGGAATGAGAGCTTACAAGGGAGGGTGAGAATGGATCAAGCCGTCCATACATCAGGAACCGCAGCGCTTCGCGCCAAGCTGCGAGACACCTGGCTGCGTGATCTCGTCGTCCACTATCGGGACATCAAGCGCCGGGTCATGCGGCGATCCGAAGGCGAAGCCGTGCTGTTGCACAGATATGTTCGGATTCATGGCAAACCGCTCAATCTGACGAATCCCCAGACCTTTACGGAAAAGCTGTTTTGGCGCATGATTACCTGGAATCGAGGCGACATGCCTCCGCGGTTTCGACAACTGGCCGATAAGTATGCGGTGCGCGCGCATGTGGCGAAAACGATAGGTGAGGAGTATCTGATCAAGCTCTTATGGCAGGGAAGCGATCCGCGCACGATCCCCTTTGACCGGCTGCCGGCCGAGTACGTGATCAAGCCGAACCACTCCAGTGGGGAAGTGATCATTGTCCGAGGCGAGGCAAATCGCGAGGAAATTATCCGTCAAGTATCGGGTTGGTTGGCCAAAGATTATTATTGGCAGGCCCGTGAATATCAATACTATGGGATTAGACCCAAGATTATGATCGAGGAGTATTTGAAAAGCCAGGATGAGGATGACAGTGAGCTCCTCGATTACAGATTTTGGTGTTTCGGAGGAGCTCCAGCAGTCATCCAAGTGGATAACCATGCCCACGACATCAACCCTTTTTTTGACGCCCAATGGAATCAATTGGATCTCCACACCAGGAAGAAAGCGACTCGACCTCCCATCGCACAGCCCACGTACTTTGAACACATGTTTGAGTTGGCAAGGCGACTGTCGCAGGGATTCGGTTTCATCCGCGTCGATTTGTACAACACCAATGGGCGGATCTATTGCGGCGAATTAACTCTAACGCCGGGCGCGGGAATTTTCCAGTTTAGTCCCGACCATTGGGATGTAAAGCTCGGGGAGAAGTGGGACTTGGCACTGGACAGTTGAGAGGCGAAGCTCCTGGTTCGCGAGTGAGTTGTCGTATAGCGTTGATAATACCTCGTCCTGCCAGATGTTTTTCTACATTTCGGATGGTGACACGCTAATCTTAAGTTCAGCTTCAGCATAAGAGATCGACCGAAATGTTGCAATGGATCAACGCACCGTACCATCCCATCAAAAAATGCATTGCGACTTACCGGCTGGCGATCATAGAACTCTTCAATGAACGCATCTCCCACCTCGTCTCATTCGCGTGTGATAGGTCTGGTGGTGAACGAGCTCATTCTTCACGGTATTGAAGAAGCACTCTACCACACCTCTGTTCTCACAGCAGTTACCCTTTCCGAACGTGGTGAACTGCTGGTGATATGCGACACAGCCGTGCTGGCATCCGTGATCCGCATGATGCCGATCTTTGGCGGACTCACAGCTCGATTAGTCACGTCACTTCTTTGAAGCGGATTTAGCGCGCTCAGGTCTGACAGTTCCGCTCGGTCCCCAGGTATCCTGGACCATTTCCGGTCCGCGTTGGACTGCCAATGTCAAGTTAAGATCCCTCTTTTGGGGGATGGACAGAATAGTTACTGGAACGCTAGAAGGCGGGCGGCCAGTCGGACATCTTTAGGCTCCGTTCTGGGCCCAAAGGTTAACGTAGGTAATGAAGCATCTTGTCCGACCAATAGCAATCGCAGCTCTCAAAGGTAAGTTACGAGCGACATGGCTTCATGGTCTTGTCGATCAATACCGAGGCATCAGACGCCGGGTCATGCGGCGCTCCGAAGGCGAGGCCTTCCTGTTGCGCAGATATGTTCGGATCCACGGCAAACCGCTCAATCTGACGAATCCCCAGACCTTTACGGAGAAGCTGTTCTGGCGCATGGTTACCTGGAATCGAGGCGACATGCCTTTTCGGTTTACGAAGTTGGCTGATAAGTACGCGGTGCGCGCGCATGTGGCGAAGACCGTGGGTGAGAAGTATTTGATCAAGCTCTTATGGCATGGGAATGACCCGCGCGCGATTCCGTTTGACCGGCTGCCGGAGGAGTATGTGATCAAGCCGAACCACGCCGCTGGACAAGTCATCATTGTTAGAGGCAAGGCTGATCGAGACGAGATCATCCGGACGGTCTCGGAATGGTTGGCGTGCAACTATTATTGGCACGGACGTGAGTATCAGTACTATGGTATCAAGCCACGAATTGTGATCGAGGAATATCTGAAAGATCAGGATGGTAATGCACCATTCAACTATAAGTGCTACTGTTTCAACGGCGCGCCGGATCAGATTCTCGTGCGCAGTCATATACAAGACACAACACAAGATATCTGGCCGATCTTCGATACGACCTGGAATCTCCTCGAGGTGACCTATAAGGACAAATGTGTAGCCCGGCCGTGGTTACCGAAGCCCGCAAATCTTGACGAGATGCTGGCACTGGCCGCGAAGCTGTCGGTCGGGTTTGGCTATGTCCGGGTGGACTTATATAATGTCAGTGGACGCATCTATTTTGGTGAACTGACCTTCACCCCCGCAGCAGGGATTGTCAAGTATACTCCTGAGTTTTGGGATCTGAAGCTCGGAGAGAAATGGGATTTGTCACTGGACCTCTGAACGACACTGCACCGATCGTGTGATGGCTCATCCGTCGCTTCAAGATGTAATGGTTAGCGAGTTCCGACAGATTTCCAATCCGACCTGATGTAACTGCCGTCTTCTCTAAAGCGATTCACCTGCGCGACGCGCATGAGCATTTTCCCATCCTGAAAACCTAACACATACCGTTCGAATAGAATGGGAGATCGCTGTCGATATTTGTGGACGGGGTCTCGACGAAGAACGGTCATCGCAATCGTACGTTGTACTGCAGACCCTTCTATGTGAACCGATCGGTCCATCTTTTCTCTTCCTGCCTCGCACTCTAGAAGCCACCGTGGCATAATCCCTTGAGCGCTTCGTCCAATTCTTCGACGCAAGAGGTTGATTATGCCTCGTTGGATCTCATCCAGTCTGTGGGCGTCCTTCTTGATGGGTGCCGTGACGGCCTGCTTTACAGCCGATGACTCTGTCGCTCATGCAAGCCATGATGGGCAGTCTGATGCAGAGTTCCATGATCTTTCTGGGTCAGGCTACGAGATTCCAGGCCTTTCGTTCCGAGTATTTGTTGATAGAGAAGTGGAAGAGGGGATGGGAGGTCCTCTCGACCAAGCCCAAGCAGACGCGGCTCTTCGGACAGTGATCGAGACCTTCTCTCATTTGTATCACTATCGGCATACCTATCCGCTGTTCGATGAAGCCGTGAGCAAGGGCTTACTCGATCGCGTGATTATTCGACCGAGCGTACGCAACCACGAGGGAAAGTCGTTCCCATTTTTAGTTGTTCGGACAGCGAATCCTGGTCGGGTTAGGTTATTGATCAGTGCGTCATCCATGAGAGGGGGACGATATCTTGGTGAGGCTGAACGGTTCGCGCCGGTGCTGGCTCGAGAGTTTCAATGGGTAATCAGTAAAGCGGAGACCGGTCCAAAACCGAAAGCCATCTCCGTGGAACGAGACCTCCGACATGCGCCAATCCGAACCGACAAGGAAGTTCTGGCTCTCTCCAGTGGAGAGCGGGTACAGCTGCTCCAAGAGCTCTTCGAGACGTACCTACGTGCCGTCGACGACCAACGGAGTTTGGATGGACAGTCCTATTACGAGGTCGGCACCACTAGTTTGGTTCCGCCGAGTCAGCCGGATTCTGCGACGAAGTTTTATGAGATTCGGGTTCGAGAAGCTTTGCAGCAAATCGTTCGAGAGCCGTCATTTGATGAGAGTACGCCGCTGGCTGTGACAAACCTCTTGAACGGAAACATCTGGAACGTGGCATTCGTGAAAATTGAGCAGCGTGATTGGGCGACAAGGACAAGAGTGCAGCCGGCAGATAAAGCCGTGATGATCGGAAAGCCGGAGCGACTTATTCAGCCGGCAGCCATTTTGATTAATCTCCATAGGGTTGCAGCTCCTGACGATCCCTTTTATGCGGACACGAAGCACCTGCCGATGGGCGCCCTGTCTATCGACCAACTCGCGCTTGTCATTGCCAAGGAAATCCAGCAGAGCATCATGGAGAAGTCTCAGCGTGGTCACGTTGCACAGGATGCGCTGACGGCGCCGAAATAACGACAAGCCAGGACCTGACGCATATGACTGATGACACATGACTCGCCAGCCTCGCCGTGCCGGACTCTGATCACCGTGAGAAATGTCTCCGCTTCATCCGCTGAAATCCGTCGCTCGGTTTCTTTCTCACTCACTCATACCATGGTCAGTGCGTGATCGTATGCGCTCACTCCGCTCGTTGCATGATGCGTTGCTTAAGCTTTTCAAGAATATCGGACGCCTCCCGGTTGCCTCAGTGATAGATCCATCAGGCCCTAGACATACCACCATCGATATAGGCATGATCGGCCTTAGTCCAAAGAGGAATTGTGCGACATGTCCGGTATGTTTAAGTCACGTAAGAATTACGAGCATGGTTTATGTCATGTTAGCAAGCAATAATGAATGAAACGGTAATGCGATCCAAGATGAAAGGTCATTCGATATACGTATCTATTGCGATTCACCCTGTATCAGTTTTGATACCATAAGTTCCCAGGAACTATCGACTGAGGCAGGAAAACCTTAGAAAAGGTACTAGGGGAGAATGGACCACCTATTGCATCACCATCACAAACTGAACTTCAATGATCGGGAATTCTTACGAGGTGAGCCATGGAAGTATTAGAAGAAATGGTCGGAACAAGTCCCTCCATTCGCGCGGTCTTCGATCTGGTCCGGAAGGTGGCGAAAACCGACATGCCGGTGTTGATTACCGGCGAAACCGGTACGGGCAAGGAACTCACCGCCCAGGCGATTCATGACCGCAGCCTGCGGAAGCAAGGCCCCTTTGTGCCGATTAATTGCGCTGCCATCCCTGAAACATTGTTGGAGTCGGAACTCTTCGGACATGAACGGGGAGCCTTTACCGGGGCGGTGCAGCAAAAGAAAGGGAAGATCGAAGCGGCGGATGGCGGCACCCTGTTTCTCGATGAAGTCGGCGATCTGCTTCCGCCGCTGCAGGTCAAGCTGCTCCGTTTTTTGCAGGAGGGCACGTTTGAGCGGCTCGGTGGACAACAGACTCTCCGCGTCAATGCGCGCGTGATCGCGGCGACCAACGTCGATCTCAAGGCGGCCATCGATAAGAACCTGTTTCGAGAGGATCTCTATTATCGATTGGAAGTGATGCACATTCATCTTTCTCCGCTTCGGGAGCGAGGGGAGGACACCTCCCTCATGGCCATGATATTTCTCAAGCGCGCTGCAGCCTTCTATCAGAAGCCGATACGGCGCTATACCTCTGAGGCCATTCAAGCGATTCAGTCCTATGCCTGGCCCGGCAACGTGCGGGAGCTCAGTAATAAGGTCAGACGAGCCGTCGTCATGGCGGAAGGCGAGGACATTACGCCTCGCGACTTGGATTTGACTTGCGAGACGGTCCAACCTGAAGACTCTCTAGATTCCATACGGGCTGCGCACCGCCGGATTGAAGTAGAACTGATCATCAAGGCGATCAGCATGCATCGAGGGAATTTGACCCGTGTGGCGCGCGAGCTGGAAGTGAGTCGAACGACCTTGTACAGAAAACTTCGGGCTTATAACCTGGAAAAACTCGTACCATCCCCCGTCGACTCGTCCGTGACCACTTGCAATCACGCGGAGCCATAGGGGCGGCTCCTGATGTAGTGAGCGAGTCCAGGAAATGCGAACCGGTGTGCTGCGTTCTAGATCAGTACAACAGGAACGTGGTGTAGAGGCACTGGTTCGCACTGAAACGCATCCTTTCCTAAGTAAGTCTCTTCAAGGCTAGCCTACCGATCCTACTCACCTGCGTATTCGTGTACCGAAGGTCGAGAGCTGTGAAACGATTCAAGGTTCTCTCAAGGGATCCATTTAGCTCCGTCCATTTTTAGAACAGCGCAAACTAATCTCGCGATTCCTCATACAGGTGAGAATACTTGTGCCACACACAAAAAGACACAATAACTCCATGAGTTATGCATGCATTCATCTGAGTCGTGGAAGCCGAGTCTAACTCGTTGGACAGGAATAACTCCGCAGCTGACTGTAACACAATAGGACAATCGGCCTCGATCCTTTCTGCAATCGGCCCTATTCATTTCACGAGGCCTTATGAAATCAAGCGCTTACACCTAGGCATTTGGATTGCTCATACTTGCCCCAACAACGTCATGTGCGGAGTGCAGCAATCAGGGCACGCCGGGGAAGTGGCTAAAAGATGTATGAAGTAGTTATTTCTAAGTTGTAAGTACTAAGCACAATTGCATTTGTCATGAGAGAAACGGTCTACGTTCACAGAAGGCAGGGCTCGTGTGGATTCGGCGAGTTGCAGTTCGGCAGCTACGCATGGCTGCGGGTGTTGGCATGGCGCATCGTGCACCGGATGAGGAGAACGATCACTTACGCAACCGTCAATTCGAAGCGCAAGTCCAAGATCAGGTTCCTGCTCTCCATTTGCACGTCCATGTGGTGCTCTGGGACGAATCGCCGGATGATGCCGCAGAGGAAGATGACGAAATGGTCGAGATGTTAAGGACGAGAGAGAAAGATAGAGTCATGGGGAAAGGAGGTGACCAGCCGCCGCCAGTATAAGCGTGAGCTCATTCGGGAGTTGTTCAATTTAACCGTTTAATGTTTAGGAGGATGCAATGAAGAAAGTGATGATCACGACGGCAGCGGTGGCATTGGCCTTCGGCTTGTCGCCCTTCGCAGGGGCCCAAGACGTTCCTTCCAGACCACGCACCCCTGCTCCCCCCAACGGAACGCACGATCCAAAAGTGAAGATCGATGACAGCTTCAACGTCAAAAAAGATGTGAAGATTGATAAAGATGTGAAGATTGACATCGACAAGACAAAAACAATCTGGAAGGGAGAAGCCAACAACGACGGAGCCTTTGGGGCTGCAGCCAACAATCACTCCACGGCGTACACCAAGCTCGATGTGGATGTGAGCAACTCCTTCAACCAGACCAAAATCGTCAATGCCACTAAACTTGATGGATATGTGTCACATAACAATGTCCATGATATCGGCAATACTGGAGGGTATGCCTACAATAATGGGAATTATGGAGGCCGGGGTGGCGATGGTGGCTACGCCGAAGCCAAAGCCCATTCTGGGAAAGCCTACTCATACGGTGGCGATGGTGGCTATGCCAAGGGCGGTCATGGTGGCTATGCCACTACCTCTGGCAGCAATACTTCCAACGGCACCAATGGTGGCCAGTCCAACGGTGGCACTTCTAGCGACGGCAATGCCAACGGCGGCCCCAATAACGGTAGCTCCCGAGATGGCGATTGGGAGGCCGGTAATGCAACCGGGGGCAATGGTGGCGCGGCAACCGGTGGACATGGTGGGGCAGGCGGAACTGCGACCAGCGGCGCTGCGACCGCGACTGCAAATGGTGGGGATGGTGGCAATGGCGGCAGAGGCGGGGATGCGACCGGCGGAAGCGCCGGGACCTTCAATGCCTCGAATACGCTGTCTGGATTTAGCGGCGCAGCCGGCGTGACTGTAGCCATTCAGAACACGGGGATCGCGGCCCTTCAGCAGGTCGGTGTCACCACGATGGCGAACGTCACGGTTCACTAACAGGATCTAGCTGGAGGAGCTGATGCTCCTCCAGCGTCACTGCACCATTTACGGCTAGAGAGGGCAACATGCGCATCTTCTTCTCATCAGTGGTGACCGTCCTGGGGCTCTGCGCGGGCATCGCGCATGCCGGCTCGCCGGAAAATCCTGAAGTGACGTTCTGGGGCAAACCCATCCCTATTGCCCAATTAGAATCCCAACGGGGAGGAACGGATACCGGCCCGGTCACGATCAATGCGAATTTCCTGAACGCCAAGTTGAACAACAATGCCGCCATAGACAACGTGACCGGCAACAATACAATCAACGGCAATGCGTTTGCCGGGGCGGCTGGCCTGCCGATCGTCATCCAGAATTCCGGCAATAACGTAATTATTCAGAGCGGCACGGTCCTGAACTTAACGATGAAATAAACTAGGCTTCGAATGCCCACGAAACAGATCATCGGATGGACGGTTGTAGTGCTGCTGTCGATCGCGACAGCGGCGATGGCGGCGACGGTGGAGGTGACTCCAGGAGTAGGGAGCCGGATGTTGATCCAAGTCTGGAGCATGCGCGAACTGAAGGTCCGATCCGTCATCCTTCAGAAATATGACTATAGTTGTGGTTCGGCCGCCGTCGCCACCCTCTTGACTTATCACTATGGTCATCCAATGACTGAGGAGGTCACCTTTCGCACGATGTTCGACCATGGTGACCAGGAAAAGATCCAGAAGGAAGGGTTTTCGCTCCTGGACATGAAGCGATTTTTGGAAGCTCAGGGTTACCCAGCGGACGGGTTTGAAGTTTCCCTGGACGAGCTCTCGAAGGCCGGCATTCCGGCGATCGTCCTAATGGTCGATAAGGGGTATCACCATTTTGTGGTGGTGAAAGGCATGCGGGGCGATAAGGTGCTGCTCGGCGATCCGGCAGTCGGATTACGTGTCGTGCCGCGCGAGCAGTTTGAAGCCTCATGGCCCAGCCGGGTGGTGTTTGTCATCCATGATTCACCGACACGTGGTGAATTCAATACGGCCCGAGACTGGAGCGTCCGTCCGATGTCCCCGCTCGGCCGGCCGCTGAGTCCGGATACCTTGAACAACATCGTTCTCTTTCGCCCGGGAGGGAGGGATTTCTAATGCGCCTCTTGTTGAAATCGATTGGCCAGATGAGGACAGCTCTGCTGTTCGTTCTCCTGGGTATGTCGCCCGTCACTCCGACTATGGCATACGAGAGCATTGAGGACTTTACACTCCTGACGCCGGTGAACGAAGAAGTCTTGGATAGTATGCGCGGTGGATTTCAGCATCACCCGGATGGTCCCATGATGTCATTTGGAATCGAGCGAAGCGTGTTCCTCAATGATAAACTGATCAATTCAACCGTACTGAATATTCCAGACTTGTCGCGATTGGCCGACAAGGCGGGCGATGCCTTCACGCTCGTCCAACATGGGGGTGGTAATTCAGTCCCTCATAACTTGTCCTCGCTTCCGCCATTGACGACCGTCATTCAGAATTCACTGGATAATCAAGCCATTCAGAGCCATACCGTCATCAATGCCACGGTGTCGGCGCTGACGTGGGCCCGAGCGCTCGACCTTGGAAACGCGCTCTCTCAGGCCAGCATAGAGGCGATCCGACATTGAAGGCGAAGTATTGAGAGCTGTAAGACAAACTTATAGAACGTTCTGGCTCGCCTTCGCTCTTGGACTCGTCGGGAACCTGCCTCCCTCCGAGATCAATGCAGCTCAACCTGGGGTCGCCGACAATCACGTTGATCGGTTAAATATCAGCCAATCCACGAACCTTCAAGCACCTCGCTCTCGATGGTCGGCGGATACGCCGCACTATATCGCCGCAAACATCGTCGCAAACGAACAGACCGCCCAGGCAGCTGAACCTCCACGCGGCGAGCGGGACGAGTCCGACGCGCGAGAGCGCTCCTCAGAACGTCAGCAACCTGGCGGTCCGGTCGGGGTCGCTCCGGCTAGTCCACAAGAGATTCTTCCTTCATGGATGACTCGCACCTTCGATTTGCCTGGTGCCGGGGTGCTGACGCCCAAGGGCACGCTCATCGTGGAGCCGTATCTGCAGTTCGCCCATCTGAGTAGCAATCGGGTGACGTTGACCGGGTTCACCATCGTTCCGGCGCTAACGGCCGGGTTCATCAATATCCAAGGTATAAGCCGGGATATTTATACCGCAGCACTGGTCGGTCGCTACGGATTGACGAATCGGATGGAGGTTGAGGTGCGTGTGCCCTTTCTCTATCGGGAGGACTCGATCACGCAGCGACCCATTGCCACCCCATCGCAGGCTGATACCATCTCGACCTTCAACGGTTCGGGTCTCGGAGATGTTGAAACAACCGGTCGATTTCAGCTCAACCAAGGAGGGCCGGATACACCGTATTTCATCGGGTTCGCACGATTCAAGAGCGTCAGCGGAAGGGGCCCATTTGAAGTGCCGAGAGATCCGATCACAGGGGTGCAGACGGACTTACCGACGGGATCCGGCTTTTATATTTTTCAACCGGGCCTGACCATGCTGTTCCCCAGCGATCCGGTCGTCCTCTTCAGCAGTGTGAGTTTTATTTATAATATGCCGCGCGATGTCGGCGGCAATGTCGGGCGTGTCGATCCTGGAAGCGGCGGCAATGCCAATGTGGGGCTCGGAGTGTCGCTGAATGAGAAGTTATCATTGACGCTGGCGTACGACCATACCGTCTTTTCGAAACCCACGTCTGCCTCTAACCTGCTCCTCACCACCACGCCGCAAGCCATTCAAATCGGGGTCTTGCTCATCGGCGGTTCCTATCGATGGAGTGATCGCAGCTTTATCAACTTCGTCGTCGGAATCGGCGCGACACGTGAAGCGCCCGACCTCCAAGTGACGCTCCGGATCCCGACGGCTTTCCCGTTGTCCTCTTGGTGGAAATAGTGATATTGCAGCGTTCCACGACGGATCCGCGCGGGATCACCGTGAAATTCAGCGATGTGAGTAGAAACCCAGGCGAGAGCTTGGGCACTGTCTTGCACAAACCGTGGAAATCGCACCGAGGGATATTTTCTGTAGTCGATAAATCCCACCTTGGCGAATGTTGCACCAATGAATCAATAATCTTCCTTTGTTCCATAGGTCCAGCGTCCGCCATGGAAAAAGACAATGACCTCCATTGGCCTGCTCTTGGGATCGGCAGGAACATACATGTCGAGTTTCTGTGAAGGCTCAGGTCCATAGGCTCGGTCATGCACCACCGCTATGTTTGTCGAAATAGGTAGGCAGATTGGCCCCTATGAACGTTGCTCCCGTACAGCCCGACATCGTAAGAAGAAGGAGAGCAAGGAACGCGATCCAGCAGCGCCGGTCTTTTAAGCAATCCATCCTATACGGTCCCCTTTAACGCGGACTTCAAGACTCCGAAAGTCGCCATAGCATAGGCTTATACTAAAAGCACCTCGATTTGCCCGATTACAGTTTGTGCGGCGCTCAGAGCGCTATTTGATGGTGGTGGAAGACGGAGTGGTGAGGACGATCAATGATGGTCTGCGCCCCGGTGACAGGGCGAACTGGCGTACGTTTAGGGACTCATTAGTGCAGACGCCTGTGGGTTCGTTATCTCCTTAGAAGTAATTCAGGAAAATCGTTTCATCGTGAAACACCTTGGTTCAGAGGACATTCTTGCAATAGGGCTTATAGTCCACCCTTTCGCTTGATATTCCATGTGATTAGGATTGAGAACTGAGAGAGATAAACAAAACCTCAGTCAAGAAAAGTCATTTTGCCCCGTCCATTTTTTGAACGCTGCAAAATGCGGCAGCGATTCGCTCCGAATATGCAAAAGCTCGCATACCACATACAAAGCAGTTGCAAATTCTGGCAATCGTAAGAACTCTTACTAAAGCAGAACCAGTCTGTTTTCCTTGCGCAAAATAATATTCTGCGTTGGGCTGCCCCACAATGGAACAATCGAGTCCGGTCACCTTTGAGTGACTCCGTTCATCTCACGTTTTCATTTCACAAACCATTACCAATTCAAACAGTTGTCAGCTGGGCATGTGAATTGAACAGCAATTAACGAACGTGTGCACCCAACAGGGTAAACAGAGCTGTAGAGATCGGGATTTATTTCGGATCCTCTGTCCGATTACTTATTGGAAATTGACCTGAGCTATATCTGCAAAGCGGTCCTTGGAGATTTTCTTATAGTCCGTAGAAAGCGACCATCATGGATGTGAGCATACATCATTTTTTACCTCCCACTATTGAACGCGTCGATTGCGAAGTAGAAATGGTTATTTCAATCTCCGATACCTCCCCGCGAAGTACCAGGGTCTTCACTTTTCGATGGACACCGAGCCGACAGCTAGGTCCTGACCAACATGCAGGTTATACCCCAACGGAAGAAAGGAGGTGAAACCTGATGGCAGAAAAAGCAATTCCCGATGATATCGCCAAGTTTATTCAACCCCTTTTGGCGCGTGTCGACTTTTCGGCGCCCGACCTCGCAGCCAGAACTTGTGGTTGCGGATGTGGCTGTTCGGGTGGCGGGGGAGGAGGTGGAGGAGGCGGTAATGCTCGGCTAGCCCTCAACTTGCTTGAAGCACGAGGGGTCCTGAGCGAATGACTGCTGCGCAACTTGGGCTTCACGAAGATTCTTTTTTCGTGTGGCCCAAGCGTGTGCACTTCAATGTGAGCGCGTTTCATGCAGAACTGATCAAGCGGGTTTGAGGAAGGAAAACGGATGGATTCGCTCCTAAAGCGTGTGGTTGTGCCAAACAGACTCGCTCTCATTTATAGAAGCGGCGAAGTTCTAGCATACAATCCTGCTATCAATTCATGGGAGCGGATCGATGAACAGACATCGGAGGTTCTACGTTGGCTTCGAGCAGGAAGAGATCGCACCCTCCTTACCGACCACATTTCCAAGCGTTTTGCTTTCACAGGCGAAGCCTCTGCTGAACGTACAAGCCAGATCTTAGCCTACTCTATATTCAGGCGGCTACTCTATCTAGATCAGTGCCCTGTTGAACCGACAGTGAGGTATGCTGCGCACTCCCTCACTACCGTGTATTGGATTTGTACACAAGCATGCAATCTGCGATGCCGTTATTGCTACCAGGACGCCACTGTTCGGCGGCCGCAGGAACTGTCGACAAAAGAAGGACACCAGTTGATTGATCAGGCGGTGGAGGCCAAAGTCGGGACGTTCATTTTTACTGGAGGAGAGCCGTTTACACGGACAGATCTCTTGGACCTTGCGCAGTACTCCAAAAACAGCGGGTTGGAGACAAATGTTATAACGAACGGCCACTTCATCTTAAGAGAGAACATCGATCGGGTGGCTGAATCGTTTTCATATGTTACCGTCAGTTTGGACCACGGCCTTGCTCACCATCACGACCTTAATCGAGGGAAGGGGTCGTGGCTGCGAGCCGTACAAGCTATCGAGCTCCTAATAGAAGCTGGCGTTCACGTGAACGTGAACGCGGTTGTATCACACTCAGGAATGTCGGACCTAGATGAACTCCTCAAGTTTGCCCATGGTAGGAACATCGCCGAATTGCGCATTATTCCCAAGTTTCCTATGGGACGAGGCGGAGAAAACACTCTAGATCATGTTACTCCTGAGGACTCACTCCGATTGAATGATTTTATCTCGCTTGCAAAACGTGAGTTGCGAGCTGCCTCAACAGTTGAAGTGTCACCAGAGGGTACTTATAACAATAAGCGTATTATTCGAAACCATTGTGGAGCTGGTCTATCTGAGGTCTCAGTCGATCCTGAAGGATGGGTATATCCATGTAAACTTTTGCAGTATCCAGAATACCGCACTGATAATATTCGAGAGAGGAACCTCCTGGACATCTACCAGAATCATATCAAGTTAAACAAAATTCGTGGCCAGGTTGCTGAGACGCTGAAGCCTTGCGGGACCTGCATCGTCAAGAACCACTGTGGCGGTGGTTGCCGAGGCATTCACGTTTCATTTACTAAAAACTATGAACGTGCGAATCCTCTCTTTTGCGCCTATCTTAGGAGGACTTTTGAGGTTCAAGCTTGGGATAACACCGGTGGCATACCCGGTCCACGCAAAGCGGCTTTCCAGACCTCATTGAGCGCTGAGGAGATACATATTCCGCTTGAGACCTTGATCGGATCTAGCAAGAATCGGCGTTTAGAAGGTGGACTATGACTAGATTGAAGAAGAGTTCATATGTGATGACGGATGAAGTTGACGGAGCAACTATGCTTTGCAATACGAAAACTGTTGAATTCTTTCGACTTAATACGACTGCTGCACAAGTTTGGCGGTTATGCGAAGGCTCTGACTTAGACAACCTTGTGAAACGATTGCACGCAATGTATCCCCAGGAGAATTCTAAAGCTCTCAGGGACACTGTGGAAAAGTTTGTCGAGTCGCTAAAATTGGCGGATCTAATTGAACTTCGAAAAGTGTAGTAAGGATTGAACGAGCGTTGCACCTTCGGGGTGGAGTGATAAAATAAAATGTCTGTAAGGATAATAGACTCTTGCGTGATGTGTGGGGCGTGTATCTGGGAATGTCCCAACGAAGCGATTAGTGCCGGGGACCCCCGTCCTGTAGTCGACCAAAAGAATTGCACTGAATGCTATGGTTTTTTTGGTGAAAGCCAATGTATTGTGGTGTGCCCAGCAAAAGCTATAATTGTCGACTCAGAGCCTGAAGAAATTCTTGCTGGGCGGTTCCGACATATCCATCCCAACCGACAACCTTAAGATACATGGATATGGCAACGCATTGATGATAACTACGCCCAGGTTACTATATTAGGATCTATTCAATCCGAAAACAAAGACAAGATTAGGTAGGTCTGGTTGGCCAATGCCTTATGCTCTCAAGATACCAAGATGCACTGCCTCCTTGACTAGAGGATAACACACGCGAGATGAGTCCACATATGGAGGGAAGGTCAAAGAGACACGGGAGTCAGATGCCATTTTGTTTTACCGCACGGGCGACCTACCAGCTCAGCACCTGCCCAACCTGATAGCCTATGCGTCACCGTAGGTTCCACTCGGTTGTCGCTGTCAGCGCCGATGCTATAAGTCCTCAAATCACCGAACTGAGAAGTCCGCTGCAC
>JACOEH010000095.1 GCA_024998685.1 Nitrospira sp. | reverse complement strand
GGCCACCCTCGACGACATCGTCAAGACCTATCAAGGATTGTGGACTTAGCTATAAACACCTAGATGCACTGAACCACCCCCTCCAGATCCACAGATCGTGAGGGGCACAACAAAATTAGGAATTAGAGGAATTAGGGTCGAATCTTGAACATGCATAGGCGGTTCGAGTCTCGACAGCCTTTGAAAGAGAGACCCCATCTTTCGCAATCTTCGCGATGAATGGTTTCTTGTATTTCTGCATAAACCGTTTGATTCTTGGTAGTGCTGTGACGAAGATTTTCGCCATCTCCTCGCCTTGCAGGTTGCCTGAGGTCAAGATAAACGCTGCGACCCCGCCTTCATAAGCGCGAGCCGCTCAACATACCGGTACCCAATGCGATGATCTTTGGTGAGGACGATCACCCGCACCGCCCCGCCTCGGTAAGCCGGTCTTCATCTTTGGCATCGGGAGGAAGTGATCATCATGGATGTGGAGGATAGCACCGGCTTGACGGAGCGTGTTGGCCAAATGGCCGGATCGCGAAGAAGAAGTGAACAGATACCGTGTGCGATTGAAAAGATCCGGGAGAATGATTAGGGCCGGACTGCAGGCCACTACAAGCCTGTAACAGCGAAACCGATGTATCACTACAACCCCCGGCGCCTCGTCGCGGACGTGCTGGCTCTTGAAGCGCACACCACAGCTACGCATACTTGTTTGCAGGGGTATGATACAGTAGGAGGGGCGATGGACTACAAACACATCATCACAATCGAATCGGGTAAGCGCGGCGGACGTCCTTGTATACGTCGAATGCGCATCGCCGTTGCCGATGTGCTCGGCTGGCTGGCATCCGGCATGACACACAAACAAATCCTAACCGATTACCCTGAGCTCACGGAGGAAGACATTCGTGCCTGCCTGGCCTACGCCGCCGACCGTGAACGTCGGCTGGTGACCGCTGCCCGATGAAGCTGTTGTTCGACCAGAACCTCAGCTTCAAACTCTGTCAACGACTGGCCGATCTTTTCCCCGGCTCGAGTCAGGTTCGGCTGCTCGGTCTGGCTGAAGCTGACGATCCTGCGCTGTGGGACTATGCCCAAGCCAATGGCTTCACGCTGGTTTCGCAGGACTCGGACTTTGCCGACATGGCGGCGTTGTTTGGGCCTCCGCCTCGAGTCATCTGGTTGCGCTGCGGCAATCAGCCTACCGCGCATATCGAGACACTGTTCCGCAACCACGCCCAGGTCATTGCCTCGTTCGAGCACGACCCTGCTGCCGCCTGCCTGGAGATCTACTGAGGCCATGAATCACCGGGCATCTCCCGCACTCGGCGACGTGCTCATGAATTCCCTCGTCCCTCGGAGGGGAGAGGGGAAGGGTGAGGGGGTGGAACCCGAGCGGTAAGAAATGACACGCGGGCCGACAAAAGCGTTGGGGAAATTGGTTTTGCCAACCGAGCAGCGCGATCAAAGGGAAATTCCAACCAAAGAGTTCTTCTGTGTTGATATTGCAACTGCTGATAAAGAGTTCGCCGCGCGCCATGCCAACCGAGCAAGCCGATTCCCGCCGCCGCTTGGACGATCTGTTTCACTCCATGCTCCACCGGGCCTTCCAGAGAGAGTTATGACAAGTGAAAAGAAGCCCACCGGATGGTCGGCCATTCGTCGGTGTCTGAACGAGCAGTCGAAGACGTCACTGTTGGTTCTGATCAAAGACCTCTACAACGCATCACCCAGCAATCGCGATTTCCTGCATGCCCGCGTGCAGGACGAGGCAGGCGACGGAACGGCCGTGGAACGGTACCGGCGCACGATCATTGAGCAATTCTATCCTCACGAGGATTTGGAAAGCTCAAACTGGCTGAGGCGCGCAAAGCCATCCGCGATTACCGCAGGGCCACGGGCAATCTGGCAGGCACGATCGACCTGATGCTGACTTATGTGGAGAACGGCACGCGGTTCACGCGAGAGTTCGGCGACATCAACGAGGCTTACTACAATAGTCTCGAGTCCGTCTTGCACGAGATGACGCAGTTGTTGCGGAAGGACGGTCCGGCGCTGTATCCGCAGTTCCGGCAACGAATTCAACGGTTGAGCACTCATGCCGACCACATCGGTTGGGGGTATGGAGATTATCTTCGGGACCAAGTCCATTTGCTTGAAGAAGAGCTGGCAGGGGAATGAGACCGCCCTACACAGAACGGCAGGGGCAGTTTCTGGCTTATCTCTATCAGTACAGTATGCTGAACGGCTGCGCGCCGTCCGAGGCGGACGTGTAATGGTTCTTTCGGGTACCGCCGACCGTGCAGATGGTGCTCACGCTGGAGCGGCGCGGCTTTATTCGACGTATTCCCGGACAATCGCGCGTAGCATCCCCTGATCGTTCCACCGGAATCATTGCACATTTTACGACGTTTCGGCCTCCCCTCCGTTCGAGAAGCTCACTGCCCTGATTAATCTCGAGGGATGAGGAGCAAGCGTTTGATTGGCCGACGGCAATACTAGCAAACAGCCGAGGCTCATATTATAGTTCAGCCACCCCAAAGACTTGCATTCAGCCGCCCGAGAACGATTCGCCCCAGGCGTTGTTCTGTATGACGGCAGCACCTGTATCGACTTCCACGACGGCCTGCCTACAGTTCCCATGCGAAGGTTTTGCCGTCCATGGTTGTTCTTCGCCTTGTCGATCGTCTGCGGAGTAAGCAAATAGTTTCCTGAGCTTGATCACTTCAATGATGTCATGTCGATTACGACGGGTACCGCACATCGCCTCGGAGTACCCGTTCTGGGCTTCGTTGACCTGTTGGATGGAATCACCTCGATGTCCGATTCGATCTGGTGCTACGCGCAGAAGTCAGCATTTCCGGTGTTTCCTTAATGCCGTCGATGGGCGCCAGAAACCTCAGTTCCCTGTCAAATTTTTGGCCATTGCAGCCTTCACCAGGTCCTTGGTTTCTCCACCCGCTGATGGAGTTGCTGATAGGACAAGCGCAGGAGAGCCCGGGTTTCTTTAGTTTCACTTTGCATTTCTGAGCGGAAATCCTCCATATACTGTCGAACGGCCTGTTGTCCTTCAACGAGAAGCGAGATCTTATGTTCGAGATGTTCAACCAGGACGCCGGTATGCCGTTTGACGTCTACGATTTCTCCCTGAAGCCGGCCTTCGGTCTGTTAAATCTCCTGGCGAAGCCAACCTTCGAGGGCTTCAGTAGCTCCAGTGACAATTTATTTGATTTGCGCCAGGGATTCTTGATCCATAGCATGAGCTCCAATCGGCGCTACTCTAGGTGATCGGTCAGAAGAATTCAACGGTCTGTCTGCACTGGCTGACAACGCCGGCAACGTGCAGAAGTTATGTCAGCGACGCCATGTCGATGACGAATCGAAACTTCACATCGCCTCGGAGTACCCGTTCGTATGCCTCATTGACCTGCTGAATGGAGATGAGTTCGATGTCCGACTCGATCTGATGCTGTGCGCAGAAGTCGAGCATCTTTTGCGTTTCTTTGATCCCGCCGATGAGAGAGCCGGCGAGGCGCCGCCGCTTGAAAATGAGTGAGAACGCCTGAACGGGAGTCGGCGTTTCGGGTGCGCCCACGAGGATCATGGTGCCGTCCGTCTTGAGGAGGTTCAGATAGGCGTTGTAATCGTGTGGTGCGGAGACCGTGTCGAGGATATAGTGAAAGTATCCTTGGAGCTTGGTAAAGGTCTGAGGGTTTGATGTCACGGCAAAGTTCGCAGCGCCCAACCGCTTCGCGTCCTCCCGCTTACTCTCCGATGTACTCAACACCGTCACCTCGGTTCCCATTGCCTTGGCAATCTTCACCGCCATGTGGCCGAGGCCACCCAGCCCGATGACGGCTAGTTTGTGATAACGACCCACACCCCACTGACGGAGGGGAGAGTAGGTCGTAATCCCCGCACAGAGCAGCGGAGCCGCTCCCGCCGGTGAAAGTGTCGAGGGAATTCGGAGGACGTAGTTCTCGTCCACCACAATTTGCGTCGAGTATCCGCCTTGAGTGATTCGGCCGGCTTTATCCTGCCCACTATAGGTCCAGAGAGTGCCACCGTCGCAATATTGTTCCAGGCCTTCGCGGCAAGCCGTACAAGTCCGACAGGAATCCACAAAGCAACCGACACCGGCTCGATCACCAGCCTTGAAGGCCGTCACCGCCGTGCCGACTTGCGCGACGGTTCCGACGATCTCGTGTCCTGGTACCATTGGAAACAGGGAGATGCCCCACTCGTTACGGGTCTGGTGGATATCCGAGTGGCAGATGCCGCAGTGCGAGATCGCGATCAAGACATCGTGCGGACCGACTTCGCGCCGCTCGAAGGAAAACGGTTGCAATCTCTCTTTGGCTGCCATCGCCGCATAGCCTTTGGTCGCGAGCATAAAATATTGTCCTCCGAGAGTGAGTGGAAAGTGTGACCTTAGCAAGTTCACTATCACTTGCCAAGAGTTAACACGGCGGATTCTGTCGTGAACAGGAATGATCGATCACAGAGTGGAACGTAAGATCAGCTCAGTGAGGCGGAATATAGCTCTGTTGTTCACGAAAGTTGGCTCGGGCGATGAGCCGCTCTCAAATCCTCGTGTGGCCTTCGCCCAGATGCTCGTCGGATTCAGGCGTGACCCTCTCAGTTATGAGCGGCGTACCCGGAATGCGATAGTGTTCAGCGGCCCACGTCCCCAGATCCGTGATTTGACAACGCTCGGAACAGAAGGGACGCCAGGGATTTGCTTCCCAAGTCGTGGGTTGCTGGCACAGGGGACAAGTCATGGGTGTAGTGTAACGTCAGAAACGAATGAAGTACAGTTGCCGGAACGCCGGCTAATATCAGCGCTGGAATTTATGCTGAGCTTTCTCAACCTTGGCCCAGGCATCTTTGAGAGACACGGTTCGGTTAAAGACCAAAGCCTCGGGTGATGAGTCGGGATCGACACAAAAGTACCCCTGCCGCTCGAATTGGAAGCGGGAACCGGGCGAGGCCGACCGAAGGCTTGGCTCGACCAAACAGCCGGTAAGAAGTTCCAACGACTGAGGGTTCAGCGTCCCTGTCCAGTCCTGTTCAGCCGGAAGTTTGGTCTGATCGGCGAGAAGAAGCGGATGATAAAGACGGATGGCTGCCGTGGCTGCATGCGACGCCGACACCCAGTGAATGGTGGCTTTCACCTTCCGTTGTTCTTGCGCCGATCCGCTTCTCGTCTCAGGGTCGTAGGTGCAATGCAGTTCGGTGACCGCACCGGTGCGGTCCTTTGTTGCGCTCACACATTTGATGATGTATCCATAGCGCAGCCGGACCTCTCGGCCGGGCGCGAGGCGGTAGAACTGTTTCGGTGGGTCCTCCCTGAAATCATCCTGCTCAATGTACAACGCCCTCGAGAAGGGAACCTTTCTTGTTCCGGCGGAGAGGTCCTCAGGGTTATTCACAGCGTCGAGTTCTTCGACGGCACCTTCCGGATAGTTGTCGAGTATGACTTTCAACGGTCGGAGGACGGCCATCGCGCGCGGTGAACGCTTGTTCAAGTCCTCTCGGATGAAATGTTCGAGCAGTTGCATTTCCACGATCGCATCGCGCTTCGCGACGCCGATATGTTCGCAAAAGGCACGAATCGCTTCGGGTGTCACCCCTCGGCGACGGAGGCCTTTCAAGGTGGGAAGGCGCGGATCATCCCAGCCGGCCACGAGTTGCTTACCGACCAATTCGAGAAGCTTGCGCTTGCTCATCACTGTGGAGGTGAGATTCAGACGGGCAAATTCGATTTGTTGCGGGCGATGTGGTGTGCCGGCTTCGGCAACGACCCAATCGTAGAGAGGACGGTGATCTTCAAACTCCAGCGTGCAGAGCGAGTGCGTGATTCCTTCGATGGCGTCAGACAACGGATGGGCAAAGTCATACGAGGGATAGATGCACCACACGGTTCCTGTCCGATAATGAGCGGCATGGCGAATTCGATAGAGGATCGGATCTCGCAGGTTGATGTTTGGAGAACGCATATCTATTTTGGCACGTAGGACATGGGTTCCGTCGGAAAATTCTCCGGCTCGCATGCGGGCAAAGAGATCCAGATTCTCGTCGACGGATCGGGTTCGATAAGGACTGTCACGACCTGGTTCGGTCAGCGTGCCGCGGTGTTCACGGATTTGATCCGCCGTGAGACTGTCGACGTAGGCGTTCCCTTTCTTGATCAAAACAATCGCGAAGGCATACAGCTGTTCAAAATAATCCGATGCATAGAACATCTTGCCGTGCCAATCAAACCCCAACCAGCGGACGTCGTCCTGTATGGCTTGAACATACTCGGGATCTTCGGTGGTGGGATTCGTGTCGTCGAATCTCAGATGACAGACCCCTCCGGGGGTCTCGTGCGCAATCCCAAAATTCAGCACGATGGATTTGGCATGACCGATGTGGAGATATCCATTAGGCTCGGGAGGAAATCGCATGACGACTCGTCCGCCGTGTTTGCCTGCCGCCCGGTCGGCTGCCACGAGCTCCCGAATGAAATTAGAAGATGTGGAGGATTCCGGTGTGGTCATGCAGTCTTGTCGGAATGTTTTATCACGGTGATTCTGTGGACGGTGGGTCCCCGATGGAGTTTTACCATAGATAGGCCGACCGGCGGAATGGGGACGATTATGCAGAAGGCTCAGTAGCGGAAGTGTCCGACATCCGTGTCGGCGTGACGTTGAAATCTTTTTGAGCGATGAGATGGCCTTCCATGCGCAGTCTGAATTCATACCGACCGGGTGCGGGAAAGATCAGCAGAGGAATGTTGATCCCGAAGTCTGAAATCTGGAGGCGATCGCCGATTTCGATGTTGGGCAGCGTGGCCCGGCAGACCAGTTGTTCGGCGTTGAGGTAGATCAAGTCGATATCAAAATGGTACAGGCCTTCGGCATCGGTGAGGCAGAAGTAGAGACCCATCTGTTGATGTTGAAACGGAAATGAGGCGGCCTGTAGATGGGTAAAGATCCCGATCAGGCTTTTCTTTTTCGTGAGGCTGTCCTCGATCACTTGGTCGCAGACGAGAAATGCTTGAACGGTCGGTTTGGGGATCTCGGTCATAGTTGCCATTCTAGGGAAAGAAGGGATAAGGGTAAAACGGTTCTCGTTTTTCCGCAGAGATCAGGAGCAGGCGCTCTGTCCCCGGTGAAACGGTATGATGGAAAAATCAGATGCCGAAGATGTGGGTGGGTGAAAGACGAACAGGATCAATCGAGAACGGCCGGCCCACCTCGAGCTTCCACAATGTTTCCGAACAGCGCGGTGCCAGAGCCGATCCGGCAGTAATGGGGAGTGATCTCTATCGGCATTCCCTTGTGCGAGTACAACTTCCCGCGGGTGAGATCTACTCTATGCTCCGATGCCATGCGAGCCTCGAGCACGATATGACCCGACTGCAGATCGGTCACCAGAATGAAGCGACCATCAACCGACGAAAGAGGTTGGCCTACCGGAACATCGACGGTAAATCGCCCGCTGTCGTTCAACGTGAGAACGTTTCTACGCAGGTGTGCCATCCGGATGCCGCGCTCATTGTAGAGATCGAGCGTGGCGAGAAGGGGGCCTTGCTCCGGTTTTACCTCAAAGACGAGGTGCTCTTTCCCATGAATTGTGACGACGCCGTTGGTGCTGCGAAAAATATTCGATCCGATACGAAGTTCGAGTCGTGGTTTGGAGATGACGCCGGCTGTTGCCGCATGACCAAATGGCTCGGTCCTGCGAAACGTCGCCGAGTCATCCATTTAACAACCTCGAACCTCGACGTTCTCAGGACGTGAGGAGTTGATGTAGGGCATCTGGATCTTCATCAAAACAATAGGCACGCTAGGCGTTCTACACTATTCTGTCAAGAGCGCCCAATACGGGGAAGCCATATATTATGGCTCCATGCAAATGGCCTAGGGCGTGTCATCAATTAATTTTCAGGATTCACAGGTGAGTCCACTTGTGCTT
>JACOEH010000094.1 GCA_024998685.1 Nitrospira sp. | reverse complement strand
GGTGGCCCTCCTTGAGGGCCTACCCTAAACCGGACAGATCATGTGCTAGCGACAGCCTTCTCATGTAGTTTGTTCGGACGTCGATTTAGTCGTTATAGCGCATCAAGTAATTTGGCAGAAACCTCCAAGTAGTTTGGCAGAAATGAAAATCTGGTCCCGAGAAAAAACACCGATTTGGCAGAAATAGGTCATTTTGAGCGCGTTTCTGCCAAATTACTTGAAGGTCTCGTAACGATCAAGGTACCGCTTTTCATTAATAGTTCCGCCACGTTTCATCATTTTTCAAGTTTTCCCGGTTTCTGCCAAATTGGTTGAAGAAAGATAGTCGTTGTTCATCAATGAGATGCTATGAGAGAGTTTCTTCAAGCTGCTGCACCATGTCCTCAATGGTATCGAATCCTGACTGCCAAAAGGCACCGGATGTCATATCCACTCCCATTTTGCTGAGAATGGCTTGTGGCGATTGCGATCCGCCCGTTGCGAGCAGGTCCAGATACTTTGGGACGAATGATGCCCCTTGCTCCTTGTACATTCTGTATAAAGCCAGTACGAGCAAATTGCCAAAGCTATAAGCATAGCAATAGAACGGGCTGGCGAAGAGATGGGGAATCATGAGCCACTCCCATTGAAACTCATCCGGTACTGTTACTGCTTTGCCGAATTGCTGCTGCAGCTCTGAAAGATAGGTTTGTGCCAGTTGGTCTCCCGTGGCCCCTTCCGCCACCATTCGGTGCGCTGCTTGCTCGAAGCGAATGAAATAGGCCTGTCGTAGCACGGTTGCATAAATGTCATCCAACTGACTCACGAGCAAGCCCTGTCGAACGGCGTTGTTGCGTTCGTTCGACATGAGGGTGTCGGAGAGGATACGTTCGCCGAAGACGGAAGCTGTCTCCGCCAATGGAAGGGTTGAATGGAAGGTAAAGATCGAATGGTCTTTTGCCATCATTCCATGGACGGCATGACCGAGCTCATGGGCCATGGTGGCGATGTCTCGCGCTTCGCCGGTGAAGTTCAACATGACATAAGGAGTAAGGCCCGGCACCAGGCTATAGCAATAGGCGCCGCCCAGTTTGCCGGGACGTGTCGGCCCATCGACATGTCGCTCTCTCAGGACCTGTTCGGCCAGGTCTGCCAGTTGGGGAGAAAAGCCTCGATAGGCGCCGAGCACCATGGTGACGGCATCGGCATACGCATATTTCTTGATGTCTGCCCGATGGGGAGCATAAATGTGATACCGATTCATGGGGGAAATCTTGCAGATCTTCGCCTTCAGTTTGAAGTAGGTCTGGAAGATCTCGGCATTCTTGGCACAGGCAGCCAACAGCACATCGACGGCTTGGTCCGGCACATCATTGCCCAGATTGCGGGTTGCGATCGGAGCAGCAAATCCCCGGAGTTCGACATTCTCAGCCCTCCAGTCGTTCACGAGTGTTCGATACATTTCTCCGAGCAGATCACGCTGGGCTGAGAATCCACGATAGAGTTCTTTATAGGCAGCCTGGCGGATGGATGCCTTCGGGTTCCGCACGTGGCTCATGAGTTCTTCGCGATTCATGGTGCGTGTCTTCCCGCCGATCTTCATCGTGAATGTCAATCCGTTGGTCACGACGTCATAGAGTGTATTGACGGCGCTCCGGCCGGTCACATTCTTGACATTGATGATCTTCTCCTCCGATTCAGAAAGTGTATGAGGTGTGTAACGTCTGATGGTTTCCAGGTAGTACCGCAGATCGCCGGCGTCGGCCATCAGTCTTGCCGCATTCTCGTGATCTACTCCTTGCCACCAGAGATCAAGAAAGAGCAGGCGATTGTGTACGGCGGTGAGCCGCTCCTCCACCTGCGATTTAAACGAGCGTGCGTTGGTATTTTTTGTGTCTTCCGAGAACCAGAGGTAGGCGAATGCGCCAAGCCGAGCAGAATCTTCTGCGATCGATTCGGTGAGTGTCAGGATCGATCGAAAATCAGAGCTCGCCATTGTTGCCTGGAGCCGAGGACGCGCTGACTCAACCTGCGCAACTTGTGCATCAAGCGCTTGCAAATGCCGCTCCAAGTCATTCAGGGGATTCTTGATGAGGTGTGTAAGGTCCCACCGGTCAAATACCACGGGGGATGGAGTCTTGTGTCGAACCGGGCGTTTCGCGATCATGCCCAATCTCCTTTGCATAGCTGCCAAGCGGCGAGCAAGTTGCATCTTATCATCTGGCTGTGTCGCGATTGGAGAAAATCATCAGAATCAAAGGGAAGCGCAGCCGCGTTGACAGTCAGCCGTTGGGATGTAAAGATTGTTTCTACGGACTGCAACATGGACGACCACGAACTCCATCGTGTTGTTCAATATGTGACTGCGAGCACCTCATATGCGCGTGACACGGTGTCGGACATCCTTCACACAGGTCTCGGAGAGCTGTCTGCCTTAGCCGCGCATTCGACCAGACCCTTCGAGCGGGAAGTGCTCCTCGAATATGTTTCACAGTGGACGATTAAACGAACGGGACAGCCGGAACCGTTGGTGCGGGAAGTTCTGGGCTGTGCCGGTCGATGGCTGGATGAAGTGTACGATGAATGTGTCGCTCGACAACCGGAAGTCTTGGGCGGGTCATCGGATGGCGATGAAAGCGCCGAGCCGATCCCATAAACGACTTTGGTTTGTCGTGGAGTGATGCTTCATGAGCCGGAATGGGAACTGTGATGGCACGCTGGCGGCCACGACGCACAATGAGAATCCATTCCCGCTGGCACGACTCCCCCGGTCCCTCGGTCGCGTGGAAGCGCCATTTGCCACAAGGGCTTCCATGCCAACTCAATGATCATTGGAGTTTCCTGCATCGACACTGTGCCGATTACTCAAGTCATCTTCGGATCGGACGGCTTCTTCATCGCTTGGCCCATCATGATATCGGTGTCCAGGAATCCGCACTGGCGGAACTGGAGCTGGCCACGCAGCTGATTCGCGTCGGACTTCGGGTCACGTTTCTACCTGAGTCGCAAGCCAGAACGGCCGATTTGGAATGCCGTGTGGGATCGGAACGGTTCTTTGTAGAAGTGACGGCGATGGTAGGTTCGGCTGAACGTCAACGGCTGCCTGTGCGCGGGATCATGATGGACGAGGAGCCCGGAGATGAAACCAATCGTGGCACGATCTTGACCCACCGGATCCTGGCGCGCATCAGACAAAAGGCGAAGCAACTTACCGACTATTGCGATCCGGTCATCCTGAGCATTTCGATACCGCGAGCCGACCTGCGGGGAGGAAGACAAGGACGTCCGGAGCAGATTCGAATGGACGTGAAGGCACTGGCCGGTTCAGTGACCGTAGATCTGACGAAGCTTCCGCACCTCAGTGCCGTATTGATCTCGCTTTGGGACGTCGAGCCGCTTCCCGCTCGAGCGGCATTGAGGCTTGCCAATGTCGAGATAATTGAACGGACGAAACATCAGCCCACTCACCCTCGCGTACGCATGCTGATTCAAAACCCCAACGCTTCAGCTCCGCTCTACGAATCTCACGACGCCCCCTGTACAAATCGGAGCGCACACCAAGCTCCGCGTAGTCTCTAGCAATACCAGCTTTTCCCCTCCTAAGAGGGATGGACGAATCACACTCCCTCCGTTACACGTAGTCGCCTGATTAGATTAGCCAAGCGATCAGCACCGTTTGAGACAGAGAACACGATGGCTTACTTGCCCATCCATTTGATCGCATGATTCGACTGGTCACAATCATGATGTGTGTGTCGGCTGTTGGTTTTCTACATCCTGTGACGTAATAAACCAGAATGTGACAGAAAGACATGCCTTAGAACCCGCTATCAGGGACGCCTTTATCACGTCAGGATCTTGGACGGTCGGTCGGTTGAATCCGTGATCGCCCGACTCACTTCATATCCGGAGGTCGAGTATGCAGAGCCCAATTATCGGTGCGAAATGCAGAAGTAGCGCGACGAGAATTGCGCTCTGTTGGGTCGTGGCCATCGTAGGCATCACAACAGCCGTGGTCGCATTATCGGATCTCATGCCCGGAGATCGCTTGGTGTATGCGAAGCAGAAACAAACATCAGGTGGAATGACGACGTTATCGGGGGAGGTGCGTCGCCCTGCGCACTATGTCCCAGGAGAGGTGCTCGTCAAGTTCAAGGATGAGGCGTCCTCATCGGGAATCAAGTCGCTGAATGTCGATATGGGTGCCAAAGAACTCAGAGCGGTATCGGTGAATGCCGCGGTGATTCATCAGTACAAATTGGAAGGGGCCTTATCGGTCGACGAAGCGGTCTTGAAGTACCGAAGTAATCCTGCCGTTGAGTATGCCGAACCAAACTATCTCTACTCGCTACAAGCCATGCCCAGCGATGCCCAGTTCGGCACATTATGGGGTCTCCATAACACGGGTCAAGCTGTGAACGGAACGGCAGGAAAGACAGATGCCGACATCGATGCCCCTGAAGCTTGGGATATCAGCACAGGAAGCCCAAACGTGATCGTCGCCGTCATTGACTCGGGCATTGCCTACGACCATCCGGATCTCGCACCGAATATCTGGAAGAATCCGGGAGAGATTGCCGGAAACGGCATTGATGACGATGGGAATGGATTGGTCGACGATGTGCATGGGTGGGATTTTCTCATGAACGATAATGACTCGATGGACCCGGTCGATCTCAATCCCGGAGGGAACGAGGGGCATGGCACTCACGTCGCAGGAACCATTGCAGGAGCCGGAAACAATGGAACCGGAATCACAGGGGTCATGTGGACCGCGAGACTGATGGCTCTGAAAGCCGGAGGGGTGGACCGATCCTTATCCACCACCGGCATTATCAGCGCGATCCACTATGCCATCGCAAAAGGTGCACGTGTGATTAACGCGAGCTTTATCGGTCCTGAGTGTAGTCTGGCCTTCTATGATGCGGTGAGTGCCGCGAATGCGGCAGGTGTGCTGTTCGTTGCAGCGGCAGGCAACGGTGGAACTGATGGGATCGGCGATGATAATGACAACGTACCGAACTTTCCCTCAAATTTCAGTGCGCCTTCCGTGTGTGACGGGCATCAGATAGCCGCGCTGACAAACGTGATCGCGGTCGCAGCGACGGACCACAATGATCAATTGGCGACCTTCTCTAATTTCGGGTCCACGACCGTCCAGGTGGCCGCGCCGGGAGTCAACATCAACAGCACAACGCCCACATCAAATATTACGACTGTCCTCTTTCATAACTTCGACTCCGGCCCGACCGGGCTCGGATACGTTTTCGGGGGAACCAATAGTACGTGGGGGTTCACCAATTCCACATCATTCAGTCCCCCGAACAGTCTGACCGACAGTCCGACCGGAAACTATCAGAACAACACCGATTCTTCCGCGTTGGGACCACTGTTCAGCACCACGGGACAGAGAGGGTGCCGATTGGACAGCCGCATTCGTATGCAAACCGAGCTTGATGTCGATGGAGTGCTTGCGGAAACATCACCCAACAACGGGGCCATTTGGCAGATCATTAACGGACTCTCAGGGAGCAGCAATGCCCAATTCGTTCCCTTCACTTGGGGGGACGTCGCGGATGGCGTGGCCGATTCACGGTTTCGCTTTCGATTCATATCGAACGACAGCCAGGTCTTCGACGGCGTGTATATAGACAATGTCCGCATCGTCTGCGTTGCGGGTCCGCCGTCGAGAACCTCGGACTACCAGTTTTTTCAGGGCACGTCGATGGCCACCCCTCATGTGGCAGGACTCGCCGGCTTGTTGCTCTCGGTGAATCCCAACCTCACGGTAACCCAACTCAGGAACGCAATCCTGAACACAGTGGATAAGAAGGCGTCCTTGAGTGGAAAAGTGTCGAGCGGTGGGCGTATCAATGCCCGAGCCGCGTTGGCCAGCGTAGTGGCAAATCTAACCGTCACCGTCGGCATGGTCGGTGCCGGCACCGGTACGGTTACGTCCAATCCTGCCGGAATTGACTGCCGAGCAACATGCAATGGCAAGTTCCCTCTAGGTAGCACTGTCAACCTCACCGCAGCACCCGATCCGGGGTCTGCCTTTGCAGGGTGGAGTGGGGATTGCGCAGGAACTGGCCTCTGCTCGCTTACCCAAAATGCAACTGTCACCGCAACCTTCAACATTGCGCCATCCCCTCCGGCCCCAAGCGAGAGCGGCGGAGGAGGCTGCGCTCTCGTCCCCGGCGCAACGGGAGACATGTTGCTACCCGCCATGCTACTCATGTCTCTGGTAGCGTTGTTGTGGAGGGCAAGACGCCGATGAGACTGAGCTTTAGAACACGAGAAATGCCGTCACAACGAACGTTGCACCTTGACCTCATAGTCGGGGTGCAAGACGTTTCCTCTGGTGTGCTCGCTATGCCTAGCATCTTGGCGCACGTCATGGCATTACTGGGTTTTCATTACAATCGTTCCTTTCATCGGGATCCTGCATTCCTTTTGTTGTTGGCTCTTGGCCCGATGATATGGTTTTTCATGATATGGGTCTTTGCCTTTCAACCACTACCTTGGCATGCCATATGGTCATTGGGTTTTCTCTCCGTCACCCTATGGCAGCCTCTGTTCGAGGAATTGTTGTTCCGTGGCATCGTCCAAGGACATTTGCTGCAGTCCATGACGAGGCAAAGGACATGGATTGGTCTATCCATCTCCAATCTCGTAACATCTTTCTTATTCTCGTTGGCCCATCTGGCCAGCCATTCCCTTTCCTGGTCCTTGCTCGTGTTCGTTCCTTCCCTCTGTTTCGGCTTCGTACGAGATCGCTTTGGATCCGTGTATCCTTCCATCGCTCTGCATGCCTTCTATAATACCGGTTACTTTCTCCTTATCGGTGGTGTCACTCTTCTAAACTCCCGTTAAGATGTCTCACCGGAGACTGCACGTCACGCCGTTAGCCGACTATGGCGCCGACAGCCACTGCGACGCGGCGTCAGGGTCCTCCATGGCGAATTGCCGCAGGTGCAAGACGAGCCAACGGACGGACCATTCTACCTACCTCTCTACCTACCTCGTACTTGAAATCATCTTTTAGGAGTTGTCCCCTGGGTCGAGTTGCTTCCACTTCATCCTTTCTCCATCAATTTCATATCCTCTAAGCGCTGCGACATCCCTTTGGAAGTGTCAATCTGTCAAGTCCGCTCAGGAGTGTCACAGTGTTATTCGAACAAAATGAGTTATCTATTTGCAATGTGATTTATTTTGCAAGCACGGTTTGTGCACAGAAGGAGAGTTGATCTCACGGAGACAGACGAAACCAAGAAAAACTCTTGGCCGTGTTTCATGTGCACATGCATACCTGAAAGACGTTGGGACACTTCGATGGATTGAGCCTCTGTGCGTTTTCTCTCAATCGAAGAGGAGGTTCTTATGAGAGCGATAGTCATGGGTTGTATTATCGCGTGTGGCTTCGTGTTGCCCGATTTGCTGCCGGCTGTGTGTGGCGCTGTTTTGTGGATGTTTTGGCCGCAAGCGGTAGGTGGAGCAAACTCATGACGATCGAATCGCCTCTTCTCGCAGATAGTCGGCCGGGGCATTGAAGGTAGTCAGGCAGAGCCAAACGAAAGGGGTGTCTAACGAAGAAATTTCTATCTCTATTCTACCGCTGAAGGCCAGAGACATTCTGAGTCCAGAGCCTGTTGTCGTCCATTCGTTTCCTAACGGAATAGGAGGATACAATGAGGCTCTGGATGTGGTTTACGATAATGCTGCTCTCCATGCTGCTTGTGAGCGAGGCATACGCCGATCTTGATCCTTTCGAGTTTCAGATTTACCCCTATCAAACCGGTGGCAAAGGGAAGATCGATCCTCAGTTTCTGGGTAGTTTTGTGTCGTCCGGATTTCGGGAACCTGGCCGCGGTACCTCATCGGACAGCACATTCGCCAGCCAATACATGACGCGGATGGCGGCTGAATCCGAGTATGGCCTTACCAGGAAAATAGATTTTGCCTCAGTAGTGTCCGGTTAAACCGCGAAGAGATTCAGTTGGTTGCTGTTGGTGC
>JACOEH010000093.1 GCA_024998685.1 Nitrospira sp. | reverse complement strand
ATCAAAACTCTCAAGCCGTGAAATGGCAATTATTCACGCAGGATTCAGGTTCAATGCAACTTTCATGAACCATCGATTAGCGATGACTCATTAGGATAGAAACTACCAGGTGCTATCTGTAGTACTGTGATTGAATACCGAACAGCTCGGCATAGACACCATGGCAACGCATCAGCTCGTCATGCGAGCCACTTTCAACAATCCGGCCCTCGTCAAGTACATAGATTCGATCAACCATTTTCACAGTGGACAGGCGATGGCTGATCAAAATCGCTATGCGGCCTTTTGCCAACTCATGAAACCGGCCAAACAGCTCAGCCTCAGCTTTGGCATCCATCGCACTGGTCGGCTCATCAAGAATCAAAATTTGAGAATCACGGAGAAAGGCCCGCGCGAGCGCCACCTTTTGCCACTCTCCGATGCTCAGCTCATGTCCGCCATCGAACAACTTGCCGAGCATTGACTCGTACCCCTTGGGCAAGCGCTCAATGGTCTCATGAACACCAGCCTGTTTGGCCGCCCTGGTGACGTCGGAAAGATCGACATCCGGAGATCTCACGCCCAAAGCAATATTGTCTTTCACCGAGAACTGAAACTTCACGAAGTCCTGGAACACTCCGCTGACCGCGCCACGGACATCGGCAATCGGATAGTCTCGTAGATCTTCACCATCGATCGCAATGCGACCGCTTGAGGGGTCGTAGAGCCGGCATAGGAGCTTCACCAGCGTCGTCTTTCCCGCCCCATTCGCCCCGACGAACGCGATATGTTCCCCCGCTTTGATCGTAAAGGTGAGATCCCGGATTACCGTACGTTCTTCATGTGGATATTGGAATGACACATGATCGAACGTAACCCCCTGCGTGATCGGTCGAGGAAAAGCCTTCGGCTGTGCCGGTTTCGGCAAACGAGACTGAATACTCAAGAACTCGCCCAACGTGGTCAGAAACAGATTACTCTCATAGAGTTTCGATACACTCCATCCCAAACTCTCCAGGAATCCGGAGGCCCGCTGTACCGTCTGGAAAAACATGACGAGGTCACCCACAGTGAGCAGTCCCTGGAATGTTCGGAACGTTACAAAACCGTAGACTCCGAACACACCAATCACGCCGATGAGCTGCGCGGCAAGGCCCGCAAGGGCCCACCGACGCTCTAACGCAATCCGTTCCCGACGCAGCACCGATCGTGCCTCTTGGAACCATTGCCGCAGTCGAGGACCGATATCGAACAGCCGGATTTCTTTCGCCGCGGTGGCTTGCGTCAGCAGCATATTGACGTACCAGGCCTTCCGCTCAAGCGGCGTCCGTTCGCGCTCCCAAGCAAACAACCGGTCGGCTTGCTGCAGTCGGACGAAGAAGTACGGAATGGCCGTCAACAGCAAGATCGGAATCACTCCCCAATGCAGCCACCAGAGTATGGCCGCCATAGCAAGCAATGAAATGGCGTCTTGACCAAGTTGAAGCAAGGCGTTGAGAATCGCCGTCGGTTGATACGGCGCTTCTTGCTGCGCGCGATGGAGCGTATCGTAATAGCGCGCATCCTCATAGTACTCCAGATCGACCTCGATGGACTTTGCCTGAAGGAGCGCATGCATATGATCGGTGACGACTTGAGCATGAATCCTCGAAATCAGAGAGGCCATGCCGGTGAGCATGGCATTGATCACCGCGACACCCGCCAATCCCACAAGAATCGTGGTCATCCGGCTCAACGAGCCCTCGGCAGACGGAATCTTAAGCTCTTCGGTCACGACATCGATCAACAACTTCGTCAGATACAGCACCGCCGGCGGGAGAAGACCTTGGATTATGCGTACGGCAACACTGCAGAGGGCCAGGCTCGGGCTGCTCTGCCACACGAACGAGAGGGCATGACGAATCGTCAACAGGAAGGGTCGAATGCGATTTAGAACGATATTCCCGGCCATCGAAACAGATCTTCCATCAGAGCGTCATCGTCCTGTTATTCGGACATCGAACGGCAGGATCTCGTCTCTCGCCGGCCGCAGTATCCGGAGGATACGAAAATGTGACCGTGTAACGTTGCCAATGCAGGCCTGTCTCGTGAAAAGGCAGGCGATCTAATGTGAGCCACGCATGGCCATCGAGATGTGACGCGTCTTTCCTCACGCCACATTGAAACCGAACCGGATATCCCGATCGCTTGGCGAACCAATAGAGAGCCAACGACCGTGGGAAGCAATTCCCCTTCCTGTTATAGGGAAACAGTTCGAGCCACCGATCCACGTAGTAGGCCACATCCTCCATCACCGCGTCGTCAGGCCTCCTCGACATCGAGTGTGGAGTGACTCGATCCAGTACCAGCGGCAAACTCTTGCTTCGCAACAAGAGGCGAACCCACAACACCACCAGGCCTACGCCCAGCAAGGTCCAATACTTTTTCACGATCCGGATCACAGCGGATTCCAAGGTGCCGACTACAACATACTCAACCACCATGCTCGACCCAACGATTGATCGCTCCTCGAATCGTAGGGGGCAACAAAGTCCTCATAGTCCGGTGCAGAAGAAGAACGAACCGAGCGAGACGTGGGAGAGAGGTTCGTCGGCGAAACCACGCGGGAGGGGTCATGACGAGAGGATTCTGATCGCGACAGAGCATCAGGCCGAACTTCCAACGCTTCCACCATGAATCTTTTAAGGAGAGATAAAATACAACCGCCTCTGACTGATGTGCTCCGGCATGGCGATCTGTCAGCAGAGTGGACGGCATACGGTGGGATAAGAGCTGCACGTCCGAATCAGCGGAGAACCGCGCGAGAACCGCTCCCGGTAGGGGAGCATCCAACAGCCGATGCGCGAGCGACAATCCCATAGACACCAGGCGCCGGCATCGCCACGCCGATGCATTCGAGAAGATCCGATCCCAGTCCAGATGCCGGTGTGAGCGAAGCAGCTCGGCGACATCGCACACCCATTTGAGCTCTTCCCACACATGCTTCGAACCATGGACACATAAGACGATCAGCAAATCTTCCGGCGCCAATCCTTGGACTGTCCTGTTCGCTACGACAAGAGGCACACGATGCTCCCAAAACTCGGGACGATCCAACTGAAACATGAAATATTGCTGTGCTATCGTCCACTGGAGATCGACACGAAAGAGCATCCGCCTCTTGATGAACACATGGTACGGACCGTCCTCCTGGTCCGTCTCTCCCGGAGCAGAGGAACGGTCTTTCCTCTCATAGCCAGAGGCCAGCAATACAGCCTGCGCGTCGGCAATGGCGCGTTCGGGGACAAGCAGATCCATGTCGTTGAAGTCACGAAGCGTCACATCACCATAAATCGAGGCCGCCAAGGTCGCTCCTTTGATAGGGATGACCGGCACTCCCCGAGCAGCCATCGCCTCACACAAGACAACGATTTCCTGAGCGAGCAACCGGTTGAGCAAGGCGACGGCTTGCGTCCTCCGGCGTAATTGGGTCAAGAATTCCACGGGTACGAGATCGGAACAACATGCAGACAGACTCCGATGCAACAGGGAGCCGACGCCATGGTACCAAGCCAGGTCGAGAACGAACGCCCAGTCAAGCGGCTCCTGAGCTCTCCACCTAATACGTTCCTCGACGTCGGTCGTCACAACCGTACGGGCACACCAGACCAAGAGCTCCGATTCAGGTCGCAATGAAAACTGCCTGGTCGGCATCATCCTTGTTCGAGAAGCGGCGTGAGCAGGTTCGGCAAGTCGAAGATATCACGGCCGAAATGTAAGCGGTAGCAGTCCACCTGTCGCGCGAGTTTCGCTAATACCTGAAATTCACGTCCGGCCACCTCGGGATCAAAAACCAATAACGCCTGTGGGAGAAGAAGTTCCAAGGCCCGCCTCTTGGAGAGAAGCTCCAGGTGGCTATGATGGGCATCGACGACATGGGGGAACAGCACCATGGCCGGACGACAGCGCTCACCGATCGAAGTCGGATACAGATCCTCAGCATGGAAAGACCATTTGCGCGAACCGGGATGAGGAACGTGATCGGGGACATTCGCGAGTTCCGGGAACAACTCGATCGTCGCTTGAGTCACGTTGATCTTAGTGGGAAAAGGGAGCACGTCCACATGTGTCCCGGCATCTTGAATCAGCGGCTGATCATCCGACAGATAACGATAGCCCGAGCGGAGCAGAGAGAGAGAAGACGTCGTCTTACCGCGACCGCTGTTCCCTGAGATGAGAATCCCACGGCCATGTTTCTCCAGCGCTGCCGCATGGATCGTATAGAGCCCCCGGTACCGAAAGAGCTCGGTCGAAGCGAGGTGAAACAGATATTCGATCAAGTTCGGATGCAGGGTTTCCGGCTTGATCAGATAGCCGTCAGCCCGGCCATGAGACCCATCCATCACGAGGACTCCGACATCGCGAAAATCCGCAATCCAACGCCTCTCGTCCTGGATCATTTCGTAGGGCAGTCCGGTCTCTCGCCGATCTCCGACCGCTCTGCCTGTTCCGGCAGATAATCGACGGGCAGATGAAGAGAGCCTCAGCGGAATCTCCGTTCGATCCTGCACATCCCGGAAGCACACGGTGAGTTCAGCCGACTCCTCGATCGTGCCTCGCCGGAAATGCTTCAACAACTCGCTTATCGGTGCGACCAACGCAGGCGAGCCCGTCACATACCTCATCCGCATACCGTAAATGGAATACGGATACGTCCATAGAGGCTTTTCACCCACGGTCATCGTCATACTTTCTCTCTCATTGTTGATCATCACCAGTTCGGCTGATACAGGTTGTGAGGACCTGAGTTATACCTCGCTCTCATCGTTCATACTTTCTTCACCTCCTGTTGAAGGAGTCCCTCCTGGACTAATTGATTGACCAGGACGATGAGATCGTCCAGCGCCTGCTCGGGCGCGACCTCAAAATCCTCGCACAGTTTTGCATGAATGTCGCGGACGGTATTCTGACCGGTACAGTGCTCCCAAATGACGCTACCCACCCGATTCAACGTGTAATAACGTCCAGTGCTGAGAGCCAACAGCACCGTCTCCCCCTCCATGTTTGCGCTCTGCGCATCGTCGCTGGGCCGAAGAATAATTCGATCCAGCATCGTGCAGTCGACGGCATCCTTTGAATCGGTCATGAATAGTGTCCTCTCCAGCGAATCCGACATAGGTCCGTCCTTAGTCTCATGTTTTTTGCGCGACATCGCAACCTGCAAAGGACGCGGTCCAAATAGTAAGGTTACCTTCCTCAAAAAGCTAGGATAACCCTGTATTTGTGTATAACCCCAAAGCAGGGATTACTCCCCCTACTTAAGTTCTGATGACGGCCTGGAACAGGGTCGATTCATCCGCGGGAGGCGAGAGGTCACAAGAGGAATATTCTATACACCATCAACTTCGCAAGTTCTCCTGTGAGATTTAGGATAGTGGCAGGATCCGCAGCGGTATAGATATAGAGAGTCACATCTGTGTGTTCCATGAGTGTTGAAAAAGACTTCCACACTCTCTTTGTATGATAGTCGGAGGTCACGAGTATAAGCGTTTTGTACCCTCTGTTTTTTACCAGACTCGAAAGAGCCGCTGCTTCCGACAAGGTTCCAAAGAAACTCTTTTCAACCGGTACTGTTTCAATGTCCGAGCGATGAATGCCAAGATCGCTCAGCTTTCCGTACGCCCACTCATCATTTGTCAAATTCCTCCCCAGGACAGTGCTATACTCCGTAATACCGGGCCTGCTCAGTATCAATACTCTTCGAGCAATCTGATCCTTATACAGCGAAGCGGCAATGGAGAATCGTTTTTCAAGAGAAGACTGTCCTCCCCCTAAAACGTAAATCACATCTGCGGATGCGGCGGAAGGCGCTGGATGGACCTCGCATAGATGAACAAGGAGGCGAGTTCGAACCGACTCTTCGAACATCAGCAGGAACACGACAACGAGCACAATCAAACATGAAAGCAACCGCGCAAACGGCGCCATAGGAGCTTCCCCGCATTGTTTGGAACAGGTTTTGAGCTGAAATAAATTAATGGATCAGCACCAGGATTTCTCCTTTCTCTGTGAGGGCGGGGAAGCGGGTGTCAGCAGATGTGTATTTCGGATAAGGGGAATTATCAGGGTATGGATGGCGTGGAAATCGTGGCGTATAAGGCAATGCAAAATGACCGAAGAGAGGGGCTTCGGAAGGTTGGACGGTGTATTAAGTGGGTGCCTGCCTTCACACTTAGTCACCGCGATATGGTTGATGAGCGGAGCGAGCAATCAAATGAACGCAGTGGAACCCCTGTAGGATAGCACGTACACATTTGATACGAACGAGAACAATCGCTGAGCCTTCCGTACCAGTAAAGTGTCAGAAATCCAAAGGAATTTCCGAATGGGATTCTATTTCAGATCAGGCACCTATTTTGCTCCATTGCTATCCCCGTGTTTCAGGCAGGCGCAGGCGATGAGCATCAAGACGTTAGAAGGTCTAGCACGAAGGAAATGCAGACACACCCGTCGGTGCTTACGAGGTGCCGACTATAACGCTGCAGAGGAATGCGACGAGTTGTGTTGGGACGAACTACAGATGGGAACGACGTATTTCTTAGTCGTCATCGCCTATGATACGGCAGGCAATGAAAGCAAGCGTTCGAGGGAGGGAAGTCAGGCATTTAGTTAAGATCATTTTGAGAGCTGTAGAAGATACAGGCGTACATAACAAACACGATTGGGCTATTTGAGATGAACCAGTGCGAATTAAGAATATCTCTTGCCGCACAATTAAATTAAGAGAGGAGCGACATGACGTGTAAAGGGAAAATAAGCAGTGTCCGAGTCACCATTTTTATATTTCTTCTATCGCTACCACTTGCCACAACGTCTTATGGCATAGTGTTTTGGAATGAGGACTTTGAGAACCATCTCTATCCGAATTGGTTAGGCGGTAACAATTGTATTACGGCCACAAGTCCTGATGGGCAATCCTGCGGATACCCGCGAATCACCACGACCCAAGCCCATGGCGGAACTCACTCGATTTGGACGAACTATACTAATCAGGGGGTTCAAGTTGGGACCTATATTGATCGCGTCCACGCTGACGTGGACGATGTGTATATGCGTTGGTGGGAAAAATACTCAGCTGGCACCACACTGGGACCAGACGAACATAAGAACATGATTAATAAGTCGTCGTCGGCAGCGTTCTATTGGAGACATAACAATGGAGATACCCGCCTTGGAGGGGGCGGGTGGACGTTAAAACGATCCTATACCTGTCCGAATGGCAACACCGTGCCTGCCGGTGATACATGTAATATGCCGCCGAATATTGCGAGTATTCCGGTCACCGACGGAAAATGGCATTGCATTGAAATCCATGCAGGATTAGGAACAGTTGGTGGAGCTAACGGTGTGCTAGAAATTTGGGTGGACGGCACTCTTACAGCCCGCTACACTGGTCTTCCAATTCGTGGTGATAATGGAAAATTCAATGACGTCACCCATTATGCTCAAAATGGTGCAGTGGGAGACCGCTATGTGGACGACCTTGCGGTCGGAGATGCTAGAATCGGATGCGGTGCCACTGCAAGCACAACTTCAAACACTACGACACCGCCAGGGGCACCAACAAACTTGACCGTAAATTAATCGGATTTTACCATTAATTCCAATGACCTTGACCCCGTTTCGAGACTGAGCTTAATCAGAGCAGACGACTTCTTCGGCAGTCCGTTCGCCTTGACGTCGGCTGACCAACTCGCTCGGAATCAGGTAGCCAAGTGAGCTGTGGGGATAACCGATATTGTAATCTACTCGCCACGCTTCAATGAACGCCTGTGCCTCCCTGAGCTAGGCGATCTGATGCAGGTTCAGACACTCGTTGCGGAGATGCCCGCATCACACGACTAATGACGCAGTTTCCAACGGGTTTTCTGGTCGGATGAAGTCAAACGGCTCATGATTGAAACTACGTCCCATAATCCACCGTGAGAGATCAGGGGACTGAGACACCATTTTATAGCCAAGCCCTCAATTACTGATGGACATTGCTGGTGAACGTTGGCGATCAT
>JACOEH010000039.1 GCA_024998685.1 Nitrospira sp. | reverse complement strand
AGGTCTATCAGTATGTACATTGTTCGCTCACAAGCGCCGCAGGATTCAGGTTGAAAAATGCCAGGCAACCCCTCCCATGAATGTACGTGGGTTTCCTGGTACGAAATGGATGCCGTTCACGGCGGCCGGTTCAGTCTGTAGCCTTGATTCGAACGCAAAGATCGCTTGCTCCCAGTCCGTGTTGAACAGATTTTGAACGAAATAAAACGCTTCCAAGCGACCATAGGGCAACTTGATCGGCAATTGATACCGTTGCGTCCAATCGAAGACGATCCACGAAGGTGACTTGAAGCTCCGATCCTCGGTGAGGGGTCGAACTCCGAGATAGGTGGCTTGCAGCTGAGACGTCATTCCTTCGGGCCATCTCAGAATCGCCGCTCCATAGGCCGTGAACTCCGGGGCTAATGGGATCGCATCGCCGTTGCGGAATTTGGCCTGCGTCCAGGTGAAACTGCCGTTCACATACAGCGGCCCCCATACCTGGCCGCGTGCAGCCACTTCAAAACCCTGTCGTCTGCTTGGTCCACGACTCTCCGTCGTGCCTTCGTCGCCCACGAACACCAGCTCGGACTGAAGATCGATGCGCCATGCCGTGACAGTCAATTCGAGCCCCTCAGGTCCCCAGGGTTTCGATCGGAGCCCCACCTCGTAGCTCCTGGATCGAGCGAGCGGAGCCGACCCGATCTGCACCGCCGATCGCGCATCATTGCTGTGGAAGCCTTCTCCGTAGTTGACGAACAATTCGGTTTTGCCCCAAGGGCCCACGATCATGCTCATCTTGGGCAAGAGAATGCCGGAACTGGTGTGTCCCTCCGGCCGCAACGTGCAGGTCGCGCACAGATTGCGCACATCGAACGTAAACGTTTCCCACCGCAACCCGCCGACGAATCGAACCCACGAAGCAGGCTGCACCTCGCCTTTGATATAGGGCGCATAGGAAGCGGACAGCACATCGCTGTAGACCGTCGTGCCGGTCCCTGCCCGTTTCGTTTGCGTCCCCAGCCTTGGATGGATGTCATCCACTCGGGCTTGAACTCCCACCGTTCCAATGGTCGGCATTCCCAAAAATTCCCAACGCTGCTTGTATCCGATATCGCCGCCGTACATGACCCGTCGATCGGCTTGCTGAATGCCGTCACCGTTGACGGGATCATTGAGGAAAAATGTAAAATTCGTGAACAGGTCCAGCCGATAGTACTGCCCGTACGCATCGGCAAAGAACTGACCGTTGGTCGTCGTGTCGTAGTGATAGTTCATGACGCCGGTCGCCCGGAGCGTCGATCCTCCTTCCGTCGGATCGATCGACCCGAAGCGACCTATGATCCCTTCTTCCACGGCGCGCAGCGGGATTTCCCCCGAGCCGTTCCATTTGGATTTGTTGAAGGTCGCCTTCACACTGAATTCGTCTCTTCCCGTAAAGCTGGTCGTAAGCCTGCCTAGTAAATTGGTCCGCAGGTATCGATTATGGTGTTCAAACGGACCGTTGGTGTAATAGTTTTCCATAGCGACCAAGGTACGGACTCTATCTTTGGTAGGCGAGAACATCAAAAGATACCGCTGCGTGTCGAACTGCCCGCCGGTCGCCTGCGCAATCCCTTCTTGCACGACTTGCCTGGTCTTGAAATTGATCGCCCCTGCCGTCGCAAAATCTCCGATCTCCGGGAGATAGGCACCTTTGGAGGCCTCGACGCCTTCAATCGTCTCAGGAATGATGAAGTTCAAATCGGCATACCCTTGCCCATGCGCATGGGTCCGCAGATTGATCGGCATCCCGTCCGTGAAGAAGGCGACATCCGT
Organism: Nitrospira sp.; assembly: GCA_024998685.1. Classification (GTDB taxonomy): domain Bacteria; phylum Nitrospirota; class Nitrospiria; order Nitrospirales; family Nitrospiraceae; genus Nitrospira_D. The sequence goes on along the minus strand of JACOEH010000039.1, from coordinate 49,289 downwards.
TCCATGATCGGCATCAAAGCCGCGCAGGAAATATTGGTCGGCCTTTCCTGCTCCTCCGGAATGCTCAACCGCCACCATACCTGGAATCAAGCGAAGGACTTGAGCCGGTCTCCCCTGGGGCTGGAGCACAATTTCCTTGTCCGGAATGAATTGTTGAGAGGAGGCCGCCACCGGTTTTTCACCGATGACCGCGACTTCCGGCACTTCCAGGACAGGTTCGTCCGGGTCATGGGCCTGGACATTTTCCCCAAAGCTGAGTGCGACCGTAAGAACCAGTACAAATGTCATGGCGCGTGTCATGTCCACAATTCCTCGTCATGAATGTTGTGGACGGATGAGACGCCCACGATGATCTCTCGACAGCCGACTCATCGACCGGCGCAGACCCTCGTGGTCCCGCAACTCAGAACGAAATGGGAATGTTGTTAGGCTTGGCAGGTTGCTTGTATGGCAATACGGACGCGTGAGAGGCACTCGTCAATCAACGTCTCCATCGTGCGGCCTTCAGTCCCTACGATTTCCACCCGGACCCGATTCAGCGGCAACAGCACCTTCTTGGCCTTCGCCTCAAGAATCGTTTTGGCTACTTCCGGCGTGACTTCGCCCAACATCGCACCCGGCAACACCATGTTCAACGAGGCCACAATGACATCGGCCGTCGGCACCAGTTTGGAGATCGCCTCGACTCCTACTGCGACCTGTTCAGCCCCGGCCTCCCTCATCGCCGCAGCTGCGGCAAGGTTGGTTCCCAACGCCAAGATCTGGCAATCGAGGCGCAAGGATTCCCGCAACCCCGACACCAGCCGGGAACCCAATCCTCCACCGCGCCCGTCAATGACACACACGCGCATGTGTTTACACCAATCCTTTGCCGGTCGTAGTCATGGTCAATTTGCCGTGCTTGACGCCTTTCACACTCACAAGAGCATCGGCGACCTTTCTTATTTCAGAGCCCTTCCCTTTCACCACCAACACTTCAAGACAATGGTCATGATCAAGATGCACATGCATGCCCGACAAAATTTGCGCATGGTAGTCGTGTTGAATATCCGTCAATTTACTGGTCAAGTCCCGCACATGATGGTCATAGACGAACGTGATCGTGCCGACCGTTTCCTTATTCTCATCCCATTCTTGACCGACTAAATTGTTGCGGATGAGATCACGCAACGCTTCCGAGCGATTCGTATACTTGCGCCGTTCAATATGGCGATCGAAGGCGTCCAACAGATGATGGTCGAGGGACACGCCGAAGCGCACCAACTTTTTCATACCCTTTACCTTCTTATGAGTGTCACGAACTTCAATTTGGTAGCACAACACTTCTCAAAAATCAACGTTGAGGCTCACACTAATCGTCTTACGGCAATTCGGCGATGATCGGATTTACGGGAAACGAAGAAACTGAACCCACGAACAATTATCGCAGCATCTCGTTTTGCGGCGAAGAGATCACGAGCAGCAGACACCCTTCGTCCGTCGACGTATCATGATGCACGGTCCCGGCTTCGGCGCGATGATAGTCCCCAACCGTCATTTCACGGCCGGCAATACTGCATCCGCCTTCGAGGACATAGAGCTCTTCTACTGCGGTATGACGGTGCGGAGCATAGCTGGTGTCGGGTGCAAAACGGAGGACGGTGGTGGTCCTTCCGGAAATCGGATCAAAGGAGAGCAACTTAGCCATCACACCCGGAGCGATTCCCCGCCAGGTTCCCTCCGACGCTTTGATGAAGGTCAGTCCCTTCACCGGCTGTTGAAGCGCGATCTTGGCCTTCCAATACCGGACCCGCTCTGAGGTTACGAAACGAATCAGAGTGGTCCGCAGAAAATCCGAAACGGCCGTCCAGCAAGATCGCGGCAGACTGAAGAGAGAGCCAACGTCTTGAGCGAGGCGTCCCTCACTTTCATTCTTTCCTCCATCACCCGGCAGGACGGACGCTTCGCTTAGGATCCGCGCCGAGTCTGTGACATCACGTCGAACATCCGAAGCCCCTTCGATTCGTGAGAGGAGCCGTTCTCGTACAGAATCGCGAGGCTTTACTGGAAGGGACGCCATGGCCAATGTATTTGCGGCAAGCTCAAACTGTTCGGCTTCGTGTCCGGCTTCCAATGCGACCTGGTTAACAACCCGATCTCGAAGGACCGCTGGAGGCCTGACAGGTGTCACGACTGCGGCCAATGCATTCGTTGTCGCTTGATACGCCGTCACGGTTTGGCGCAAGAGATCGGATTCTCCTTGTAGTCTCACCATAAAGGCCCGGCGATCGTCCGGATCCAATATCCCGAGGGCATGGAGAATCGCTTGTGCTTCCAATTCTTCCGGTAGTTTGAGTTCAGTCACGGCGTTAAACCCGCCTCATAAGGCGCGAGCGCTTCGCGCAATTTCATCATACCCAATCTGATTCTCGTCTTCACGGTGCCCAGCGGCAGTTTCAATTTCTCGGCGATTTCGCTCTGGCTCAAACCATAGAAATAGGCCAGTGCGATCGCTTGCCGCTGCTCCACCGTCAATACCGCCAACGCCTGTTGTACATACCGTCGACGTTCTTGGCCTTCGACATCCTGCTCCGGCGTGTCGTCGTCGCTGATAAGTAGTTCGACGGCATCCAACGATTCGATGCGCCCCTGTTCGGAGGCTCCGGCGCGAAATCGATCGATCGCTCTTGTTCGGGCCAGTGTCATCAGCCAGGCACCAGGTGTTCCTCGCGCTTGATCATATGTATGGGCCTGACGCCACGCCTGCGTGTAGACGTCCAGGGTGACTTCTTCAGCGGCCTCGCGATTATTGAGAATCTTGCAGATAAACCCGAATACCTGAGGACTGGTACGATCGTAAAACGTGGCGAAAGCCGTCTGATCACCTTGTGCCGTCAGAGCGATCAGTTGTGCCCACTCTTGGTCTTGAGCCGCTTTGGTCGTGTCTGACGACATGAGCAACATGCAATCTTCCTCATTAACACTGTACGAGGGAATGGGAAGATTGGATTGCTGATTGTGGGTCGGCACCCTTGATAGAAGCAGGACTATAGCACCATAAAAATAACCCCAGCAAGCAGACCTCCTTCACAAAAAGATCCAAACCACAACACATCTCGTAGTGGAAAGCAGACAACCTGCAGGTGCTGATGACAAAGACGGATTCATAACAGCGGCATTTCACCTTTCAGAGGAGAGCAGCGCCATGAAACCACCCATGTTGGGACCTTTGGGAGTCATCTTCGCCATCGGACTCTTGTCCGGCTGCAGTGGCAGTGACACCGCACCCATCATTACGCCTCCGAGCGGTCCGACCGCATCAGCGGACGATCAGCGCACTCCGCAATCGGACGCGCTCACGTCGGATGAGGCAGCACTGGTCAGCCAAGCTAATTCGGAACCCATGCCGGCCTTACCGCCGGACCTGTAATTCAACCCGCTCACCAGGCGAAACTGTTCACAAGGAGGACACCATGTTCGCTCGAATTAGATCACTCATTCTGACGGTACTGACTGTGCTCATGGCCACACCGATCATGGCGGCCAGTCATCGCGAAGCTCCGCTGATCGCGAATGATCCGACGGCGGATATCACAGACTTTTATTTCTTCCGTAGTTGGGAGGACCCCGACAAAGCGATCCTGATCATGAACGTGATCCCGAGTCAGGAGCCCGGATCAGGACCCAATTACTTCAATTTCGCAGACGACGTCCTGTATGAAATTCACATCGACAACAATAAAAACAACATCGCCGCGAATATCGTCTATCAAGTCCGATTCAAAACGGAAATCCGCCAGCCAGGAAACGTGTTCCCGTTGGCCTATGTCGCATTGCCGCCCATCACGGCCCTCACCGGTGGAGGGTCGGAAGGGTTGCTCGTGCGGCAAAGCTATACCGTCACGGAACAGCGCTACGGTCAACCGCCACGCGATCTCGGTACCGGTCCCATGTTCGCCGTTCCTTCGAACGTCGGTCCACGTACGATGCCCAAATATGAAGAATTGGCCTCCAAAGGGATGTACCCCTTGAAGAACGGCGGGAGAGTCTTTGCCGGTCAGCGGGATGAGACCTTCTACATCGACTTAGGAGGAACATTCGATACCTTGAATCTGCACATCTCGCCGATTCTGTCCGATGCCGACGATGCCAATGATGCAATCATTGTCGGAGCGCCGGGCACCGGCACTGCCGATACGTTCAGCGGCTTCAACGTCAACACGATCGCGTTGGAAATTCCCATCAGCGAGCTCATCGGCCCGAACGGCAATAAACTTCTCGGCGCTTATGCCAGCACGAGCCGGCCTAAGGTGAGCATCATCAAGAAAAACGGCGATCGGGAGAACAGCGCCCGCTTCGTCCAAGTGGCGCGCATGGGTAATCCGCTCGTGAACGAATTGATCATCGCGACGAATATGAAGGACAAGTGGAATGCCGCGGATGCGGAAGACGAGAACGATTTCGTTTCGTTCTACTGCAACTCCGCTCTGGCAACGGCGCTCAACGCGGTCTTCGGCACCGGTTTCCCGACGGCGAATCGCGAAGATCTCGTGAACGCCTTGCTTCGGTATGCACCAGGTCCCTCGGTCTGCGGAGCCGGTAAAACCAATGAAGCGCTGGCCGATTTTCTGCGTGTCGATCTGGATGTACCCGCCACTCCGGCTGCCGGTCAGAAGCGACTGGGTCCTCTCGCCCATGACGCGAGCGGCAATGCGACACCCGATAGAGCAGGCTGGCCGAACGGTCGAAGACCGAACGACGATGTGACCGATGTGGCATTACGGGTCGTGGCCGGAATCCTGACGAACCCCGCCGTGCCGAACCTCGGGGACGGCGTGAATTTCAATGTCGGATCGGTCGGCACCAACAAGACGGCCAACGGGATCGCGAAGGAGTTTCCATTCCTTCCCATTCCGTTCGATGGCCGGGACCGTCGGCATATCGATCCGAGAGAGGCCTTCTAGTCATCGCCAAGCGGGTGCCGCACGATGGTGCGGCACTCGCATCATTACAGGATAAGGACGTGAACCAGCAGACGACAAGGCAAGAAACACGAATCCCTCTCCTACATGGATGGCTCAGTTCAATCGCCCTCCACGGGTCTGTACTTCTCTGCTTCCTTTCGCTCTTCCGTCAGTCACTCATCCCTGTCTCCAAAGAACCGTTTCACTGGGATGTCGCACTTGTGCAATCGACGCAAACAGCCGACGAGTCGGTTCACAATACCAATGCCACCGAATCGGCCATATCGAAGCCCAAAGGGAGAACGCCCATACCTGCCCGTGCGGTTCGCACAGCCCGTCATGTCACTTCATCTGAACGGATCGTGCCGATCGACCAGACTGCGGAACCGGTTGCACCAGCGTCTCAACCTAGCATTGCTTCCTCCGCCGCTTCACCGAGGGAATCGACCACAGCTTCGATATCGGATAAGCCGATGTCCAATCAGCCACAGGCAAGTGACCATCCATTGCCACAGGCTGATAGACCGGTCAACTCAACGACAGCAGAACCAACAGCACAAACAGCCGCGGCCACATCGAGCGGCGAAAACATGAAGACTGCGGACCCCGCCCATCCATTGCTACCACCGACCACGGTATTGGACACGGAAGCAGCTTCTACATCACGGCCAGACTACGGCTGGCTTCAGCAGGCGATTTCTCGCCGACTTGAGGAGCTCAAGCGATCTTTTCGCCCGTCACTCGATGAATCGCGCCCCCTCAAGGTCACGGTCAAAGCCGTGGTTTCGAGGGAAGGAATCTTGCTGGATTCTGCAGTGGTGAAAAGTTCCGGTCTAGATCGCATCGATCAGGAAGCGATAGCGCTCGTGCAACGGGCCTTTCCTATGCAGTTCGACCGTACATTGGACCGGCAACACATCGTCATGCACATTCCCATCGCCTATTCACGAGAATAGCTCAATGATGATTCCATCACGGTCGCTCATAGCGTTCATGGTGCTCGGATGGTCGATAATGAGCGAGGTTCCTCCGGCTTACCCTGAACCCTACCGACCGACAGATGATGTCCAGGTCCTTGAGCGGCTCAGTTTCAAGACGACTGATCCTGCTGCACGCGAAATCGAAAGCCTACGAGCCGACCTGCGAAACAACCCTCGTCATCTCGAAACAGCCGTGAAGCTGGCCACTCGTTACATCGAACGAGGTCGGTCGGAAGGCGATCCTCGTTTGCTTGGGCAGGCACAAGCCATACTCACCCCTTGGTGGAACGAACCGACACCCCCGCCTCCCACTCTCTTCCTACGCGCAACGATCAGGCAAAATGCCCATGAATTTGAGCAAGCCCTGACTGATCTCGATCAAGTATTGGCCGTACAACCGACCAATGCGCAGGCATGGCTCACCAAAGCATCGATCCTCCAGGTACAGGCACGCTACGATGAGGCACGGCGGGCCTGTCAGCGGCTTGCCCGATTAGCGGCCTCTCATGTTCTGCTTGGATGCTTGAGCGATATCGGCGGCCTGACTGGTCAATCGACGAAAAGCCAAGAGTTACTTCGGACGGCACTGTCGAATCCTGGCCTCTCAGGTCGTGAGCGGATCTGGCTGACGACAATTCTGGCCGAGACAGCCGCGCGCACTGGAGCCGTACGAGAGGCTGAGCAGTCGTTCTCGGAAGCTTTCAAGGTCGGCATCAAGGATCAATATTTACTGAGCGCCTATGCTGACTACCTCCTGGATCAACGCCGTTATCAAGACGTCATCTCCCTACTCCGATCCGAGACGAGAGCCGATGGACTGTTCTTGCGCCTGGCCATCGCTGAACAGGCGTTGGAGCTGCCTGCATTCCAGAACCATACAGCCGAACTGGCAGCCCGCTTTGCCGCCGGCCGCCAGCGAGAAACGATCGTCCATGTGAGAGAAGAAGCACGATTCACGTTGGCCTTGTTGCACGATGCTGGACGTGCGCTGCCGTTAGCCCAAGCCAATTGGAACGTCCAACGCGAACCGGCGGACGCCAGGATTCTCCTGGAATGCGCGCTCATCGAAGGGAACCGAGCGGCCGCACAGCCGGTGCTCGATTGGTTGAGTATCAACCATGTTGAAGATTTTCGACTGAGACAACTCGCGCAACAGATTCAGGAGACCACATTCTAATGCGTACGCTGCTCGTTATCGCGTGGCTTCTGCTCAGCCTTCCAGCTTTTGCCCATAAGCCCAGCGACAGTTATCTCTCACTGACGATTCAGAATGATCGCATCGAGGGGCAATGGGACATCGCCCTGCGCGACCTTGACGATGCAATCGGATTGGATCGCGATGGCAACGGCCAACTCACTTGGGGAGAAGTCCGTGACGCGCATGCTGAGATCAGTGCCTACGCATTGTCTCGTCTCGTACTGTCAGCTGGCACCCAAGTCTGTACGACCCAGGCGCTAGAGCAGCTCATCGACCATCACACAGATGGAGCCTATTCTGTCCTACGCTTTCAGGCCCATTGCATTGAACCCATCGGACGGCTCGGTGTGGAGTATCAGTTATTGTTCGACATCGATGCCCAGCATAAGGGGCTTTTGCGTCTGACTCAAGGCGGACAAACCAATACTGCCATTTTCAGCCTGGAATCCCCCACTCAGGAATTTTCGCGCGCCGAGCGATCACGCTGGGCCGAGAGTATGCAATTCATTCATGAGGGCATCTGGCACATCTGGCTGGGGTTTGACCATGTCCTGTTCTTGCTTGCCCTCTTACTTCCGGCAGTCATGGTCCGAGTCGATGGTCGCTGGCAGGCAGCTGGTGATTTTTCGTCAGTGTACTGGAATGTCGTCAGCATCGTGACAGCCTTTACCGTTGCCCATTCTCTGACGTTGAGTCTGGCTGCTTTGGATGTCGTCCGACTACCGTCTCGATTGGTGGAATCAACGATCGCCGCTTCCGTTATATTCGCGGCAGTCGGCAATCTGTATCCAGCTATGATGAATCGTCGATGGATGATCGCCTTTGGCTTCGGCCTGATTCATGGATTCGGGTTCGCGTCAGTGCTCGCCGATCTGGGGCTGCCTCATGACTCATTGTTGCTCAGCCTGGTCAGCTTCAACGTGGGAGTGGAAGTCGGCCAACTCGCCATTGTCAGCGCATTCTTGCCTTTTGCTTACCTGATTCGCCGCTCATGGTCCTATCCGAGATTGGTCCTCACCGGCGGATCACTGGCGGTGATCGCCATCGCGCTCGTCTGGTTCACCGAGCGGGTCTTCGATCTTGAGCTGTTTTCTCTGTAGCGGCAGGTTCCTTGTGGGAGAAACTATGTGCTCGCCGTGTGATGCTGAGCGATGGATGCTACCATCAAAATGGCAGAGGCTGCGAATCTGCAATTCGCTGAATTGACCAGGCTCTTGTGAGCGCATACACTCCCTCTTCGCACACCTTTGGGGCCAATCGTGACATTGGAGAATCGATTCAAACAATTCATGGCATCCATCCACGGCGTCGAGTCGGTTGACATTTTACTCCCACCAGGTTCATTCGAGCACAAGCAGCAAGCCGATTACCTTTGGGCCAATAGTCGTAGAACTGAAAACTCTCAAAGTTGATCCATCGCCAAAGATAGAAGCTACACTGTCTCAACACCGAGACCGCACTGATTTCCCAATATTCTATGGCCAAGTTGAACTCTCCGAGATTCTTCAACACTTGCCTGACGGCGATCAGATCAATCAGCGAATCTACCGCAATATCTCCCGATCGATAGAGGATGCGGTTCGAAGTGCAGAAACTCAGATTTCAGATACCGAAGAAATCTTTAACCTTTCCAAGGCTGTCGGCTTGCTTGTTCTTTTAAACGAGAACATCGATGTGTTGAATCCACACGCTGTTGTATATAGAGTGAGTGAACTACTGACCCGGCAGCGAACTGATGGCTCCGTGCATACATCAATCGTTTTGTTTGGCTGCTGTTCGAGAGCCATGCGATACAAACTATTGACGGCTCCGCTCGCCCAAGTATTCTCCTCAAAGGACCAACAGCAGATAGTTTTGATTGGTTCATTTCTGAGTTCAGCCAGATCCAAACTTCATGGAGGGCCTTTAACAACACACCTCTCAAGCATGCATGGGTCGAACGCATTGCAGATATACCGTTCCATTCATCCAAATCTGACCAATAATGTTATGTGTGGCTAAACTGTGATAGAACTATCGTGTCCGACGTGGTTTCATCGGTTCTTCGTCTGCCTCTGACTCCTCTGTAAGTGATTGAGAGCGAAGCAATGAGGAACTACCCGGACCTATAGTCTCTGACCCTGTAGAGGTTTCAAATCTCGTGGCCTCAGTCTTCCTGGCAGGCAGCTATCTCTTTCCCTACTCCCCTGAATCGGGATATACATCACATTCTCCCGCCGATTGACGAGCAGGAGGGTGCGGGAGGTTAGAAGAAAATTGAACTACCAGGCGCGACAGACTCATCCATGAGGCCTATGCCTTTGCACCCCCCTACCCAAGTCATGGTCCTCGGCACGTTACACGCTTGTACCTGGAGCCATTCAGGTCGACCTCGATACACAACGACGGGCCCCATTCTCGGACGACCCAATAGCCGCTGTTTCATGAACCTCCGGGGGCCTTCTTCATGTCGCCTTGACTGCCGCGGGGTGTGGAACCGGCATTGCTACCCTCAAGACAGAAGGTCCGCTCTTCAGGAGGATGATGTCCCATGGGGCCTCCATAATAAGAAAAGTTCGCCATTTCCGATTCTCGCGTATTCCAGATGTGAAGGCATTGCGCCATCAGATGTGGCAGCATTCGTGGAGCGCCGCCGAGCATTTCCGGGCCGGCTCTCTGCGTCGTGCCGACCACAGTCAGTCGATTACCGGCCTGCAACAGACTCGGGTCTACAGGCCCTTTAAAAGTGATCGCGAACCAGGGTGCTCCGTCCTGTTGGACGTTCGTCGGGCTGGACGCCGGATCGGTATCAAGAGGTTGCTCCTCGGCCAGAATGACCACACCGTCCGGCTTCTGAATCACTCGTATGATCTCACCGGCTAACTCCACTTTGTGAGGGACAAAGGCGGCACCCGAGGGGTGATAGGCTTGGTCCTCCCAGGCCTTGACATCACGAGTATTGGCATCGACGTGTTTCATAACCGCCGGTGGGAACATCGGGGTGGTTGAGCAAGCGCTCAACCACACACTCATCACTACCAATCCGATACTACGCATGGGTCCGATACTACGCATGGGCGACTCTCCTTTCTGCTGTAGACCGAAGGAGACCCCCGTTCAGCAATCGGAGTCCCAGACGCTTGATACGGATCACGTCGGTCTCGACGTTTCCACAGTAGAGCCCGCCTGCAACCTACCGCTCCCACTACTTTTTCGCAATACCGATGCGGTCGGTGGTCGGCGATGAGCAAGCGATTGTTCATCCGGATCCACCAGACGGTCTTCCGCATGAATCTCTTCCGTCAGCGTACCGCCGGGGACCTGGCATCGTCGGGCTTCCAACCTGTGCGAGAACATATCGACATGACCGGATCGGGTGTCACCCGTGTGCGTGGCCTCGGAAAGGACATGGATCAATTGCTCGGTATCGACCGGTTTAGGGAGACACGCGAAGGCCCCCTGGGCCATCGCCGGCCAGACAGTATCGAGCAGATGACCGGACATGAGAATGACGGGCAGTTGAGGCCACACCATCTGACATTGGCGCAGAAGATCGAGACCATCGAGGTACGGCATATATATGTCGGTGATCACCGCATCGAAATGACGTTGGTGGAGTTCCCTCAAAGCCCGCAATCCATCCGCGGCCGCCACCGCCGCAAAGTAGTGCAACTCCAGTTGTCCTACAAGAAGGCGTCCGACCGATTCTTCATCATCAGCCACTAACACGCGCTTGCCATATCCCATCATCGTACACTCCTTCCATCTGGGGCGAAAGACACCCTGCCACGAGCATAGGCAAGAAGCAGGCCCTCGTACTCGTCATGCGGAATCACCGACGTGGTTGTAAAGGTCGGAGCGGACAATGACATCTTATGCTCTGATAGACCGGAGATCTGTAACCTTTTGACTTGCCGTATCGTCTTGATACACAGAGGGAGGGTCAGCATCCTTTCCATGGGGATGTCCCGCGTATGGTCGAGCACGACTACCCTGCGAGAGGCATGTCTCTTGAGACTTTGCCGGGAGACATGATGGCTCAGTCGTTCCGTGCGGATGACGAGCTGGTTCGTCGGGTGGTCGCGGGGGAAACCGAGTGCTTCGAAGACTTGATGCTCCGCCATCGGAATCATGTCAGGCGAATAGTCGGGAACCATGTCCCGCACGATCGGGTGGCAGAAGTCGCCCAGGAGATTTTTGTGAAGGCCTATACTGGACTCGGGACCTATCGGTTTGAAGAACCCTTTCCCCATTGGTTGGCCACGATCGCGGTCCGCAGCTGTTACGACTTTTGGCGAACACAGCAGGCGGCGGACTTGCCTGTGAGTGCGCTCACGGCTGATCATCAGCGCTGGATCGACCGGGTCATGGCGGCCCGGTCGGATGAGAACTTTGCCGAGCAGGCCCGCCGGCAGGAAGCCAGTGAGGTATTGCAGTGGGCATTGGGGCGCCTGTCGCCGGAGAACCGTCTGGTCGTGACCTTGGTGCATCTCGACGGCCACTCCATCCGTGAAGCGGCTGCGTTATTAGGATGGAGCATGATCAACGTCAAAGTGCGCGCGCATCGGGCTCGGCGAGCCCTGCGGAACATTCTGGAGGAATTAGAAACACGATGAGGACCCCTGACGAGCGTCTGGAGAAGTTGGAACAGGCTCTTATTGAAACCCACCGGGCACGACAGATGCCGCCGTGGGAAGGGAGATGGGACGAGAGCGTGATGCAGGAGATTCGTCGCGTAGCGAGGCGACAGCCGCCGGTCCGCCGAAACGATGACGTCGCGCACCTCGTGTGGCGGACAGCCGGCTTCGCGGCTGCTCTGGCGGTACTCTTGGTGGTGCTGCTTATGATCGTATCCCCTAAATTTGCGATTGAAGAGAGCGGCCTGGTGGCTGAAGAGATCCACCTGAGCTCGCTGTTTCTCGAGTAAGCGTGTGTGAGAAGGAGAGAAGCGTCATGTCGCGAGGCAAAATTCTAGCAGGGCTGGTCACACTCTTTGTCGCCGGGGTGTTGTGCGGCATTGCGGGAACCAGCATCTATCACACCTACGAACGAGAGCGGCGTGGGGAACGGGGGGCAGCCGCACAGCACGATCTGATCATGACACGTCTCACGCAGGAATTGGCCCTGACGGCCGAGCAGCGAACAGCCATTGAGCCGATTGTGACGCGGGCCCATGTGGCCGTCCTGGAATTGCGGTTTGCGCATCAAGTCGAAATCGAAGCCATCCTGACCAAAGGGATGGCCGACCTCAAAGCGAAATTGTCTCCCGAGCAACAGACGCGGATCGAGACAATGTACGCGCGGTTACAGCGGCGCTGGACAAATTCCCGAGACTATCTTGAATCCACGAAGAAGCGCTTGACATGGCTCACGCCGTCCCATCCTCCGAATGGCGGTGAACCGCTGATGCGCACGCGTCGGGGCCCGGGCACTCCTGCAGGGTAAACTCGTAAGCGCATTGGTGCGGCGAGCATGAACCTGCCGCGCAACCGTTACAGAGAGGAACTTCGCCTTAAAAAACCAACGGCAGGCCTGCACACCTCTATTCCCCTTGAATCGGGATATACATGACGTTCCCCTGGCGGTTCACGAGTAGAAGAGCAAGATCGGTGGGTTTGAGAGGATCGGCGAGGCGTTGGAGAACGGCAAAGCTGTTGACATGCTGTCGATTCATTTCCAGCACGACGTCACCCGGCTGCAAACCGGAAGTTTCGGCTAAGCTGCCGTCTTCGATATCGGTCACGACTACGCCGTTATTCACCGGCAAATCCATCTGCCGTGCCAGAGGGGGAGTGACGTCATCGAAGACGACGCCCGCCAGCGGATGCGCCGTCGAGACCGCCGAGGACGCCGTCTGACTTTTCTTCATGCGTTCACGCGGCGCTTCCTGAACGACCAGATCAGCCTGATGCTGTTTCCCTTCTCGGATCAGATCCAGGCGGTGTTTGCTGCCGATCGACGATTGTGCCACCAGGTTCCGCAACTGGCCGCTGTCCATGATGTCCCGCCCGTCGAAGCGCACCACGACATCGCCTCGTTTCAGACCCGCCCGTTCAGCCGACCCTTTGGATTGCACATCGGTGACGATCGCGCCTTTGACATCCGGCAAACGAAAAATCTTCCCCAGTGGAGGACTGACATCTTGGGTCGAGGCTCCCAGGAATCCTCGCACCACACGGCCCGTCTTGATCAGGCTTTGCATGGCGGCACGGGCCATGTTGCTGGGAATCGCAAATCCGACACCCACGCTTCCGCCTGTCGGACTCGCGATGGCCGTGTTGATTCCGACCAGCTCGCCATGGATATTGACCAGCGCTCCGCCTGAATTCCCCGGGTTGATCGGCGCGTCCGTTTGGATGAAATCCTCGAAATCCGCCACTCCGACATCCGCGCGACCGACCGCGCTCACGATACCGAACGTGACGGTGCGGCTCAACCCCAGCGGGTTGCCGATCGCAAGCACGAAATCGCCGACGGCCAGATGGCTCGAATCCCCCCAGGTCGCCGTCGGAAGATTCGACGCCTGAATCTTCACGACCGCCACATCGGTTTTTGGATCGGTGGCGACGACCTTCCCCTTGTATTGGCGGCGATCCGCCAGGATCACTTCCACATCGACGGCATCGGCGACCACATGGTTATTCGTGATGATGTAGCCGTCCGGCGTAACAAGCACTCCGGATCCCTGCCCATATTGACGGCGGGTCGGGGGCTCTTTGAATAGACCGAACGGCAAGGCCTCATCGCTGAAGGCCTGATCGCGTACCATGACGGTTGACGCGATGCTCACCACCGCCGGAATGACCTTATTAGCGGTACCCTTGACTTGGCTTTGCAAATCGCGGCTGTTAATCGCAGGCGTCTGTTGACTGCCTGCCAGGCCAGAAGCCGGAACCGTCAGGCTGCCCAGGGCACCCCAGACGACGATCTGCATCACGAGTCTGTTGCTGTTCACCTGATGCTATTCCTCCCGAAGACTTGCTTAAGCAGTGATCAAAACGTGTGGGCCAGCCTACCATGTGGAATCAGCATGCGCATACACAATTGGATATGACGCACTCCAAGGAGGTTCCCATTGAGGTCCTCACCGCTGCACCGTCTATGTCCTGGGAGCATACATCATGACGAGCATCCCGCTTAAACAGATGATGGCTCCAATCGCGTCATACCGATCCGGTCGAACCCCGTCAATACCCCAGCCCCATAGTAGAGACAATACGATAAACATTCCACCGTACGCCGCATAGACTCGTCCAAGGTGAGCCGGCTGCAGGGTTGGAATAATTCCATAGAGGACAATCACCACGGCACCTATCGCGGCGTACGTCCAGTGTCGGTTCTCTCTGAGCGCAAGCCAGATCAGATACCCGCCGCCGATCTCGCACAGGCCGGCGAGCACAAACAGTCCTAAAGAACTCAAGACGGACATTCATGCCTCCTCATCCGAGAGTCCTAACCGCTCTTGTGGAAACCCGACTGTAGATGTCGATTCAATCACTTGAAGATCGACCCTCTTTAACGGTAATCAGCGCGATCGCACAAGCGGCGCATGTTGCCCCCACATAGAATGTGAACCGTGCGCCGAATTCTTCCCAGACGATGCCCGCAAGCGCACTCGCGGCCAACATGGCCAACCCGCTGGACAAGTTGAAGAAGCCGTATGCTGTCCCACGAAGATCTGCGGGTGAGGCACCGGCGATCATGGCCGCCAGCAAGCCTTGCGTCATCCCCATATGCAGTCCCCATAAGACAACGCCCACGAGTACCATACTCCAGTGATTGTCGATGGCCAACACCACATCGGCGGCAATCAGAACGATCAGGCCTACTACAAGCAGCCTTGTATGGCTCATCGTATCGGAGAGCTTGCCGAACGGGTACGCCGATAAGGCATAGATCAGATTCATTGCCGTCATGACCAGAGGCACAAGAGCGATGGACATCCCCCCTTGCTGGGCGCGGAGGACAAGAAAAGCTTCGCTGAACCGTGCCAGCGTGAACACCGATCCGATTCCCACCACCCACCAATAGGCGGAGTCGAGTCGCCGGAGATTATCCCTTCGAATCGGGTTTGTCCTTGTCTCGGTTTGACGGCGCACAGGCTCTCGGACCCCGAAAACCAGGAGCGCCACGGCCATCAACCCCGGGATGACGGCGACCCAAAAGACTGCCCGAAAGTCATTGGCCCAGAGGAGCATCAACCCAACGGCAACCAATGGGCCGACGAACGCGCCGGCGGTATCCAGCGACTGCCGTAAGCCGAACGCTGCGCCTCGGAGATGTGGCGGTGCGATATCCGCCACCAACGCATCGCGCGGCGCCCCTCGCACCCCTTTCCCTACCCGATCCAGTAATCGAGCGGTTAACACCATACCCACTCCTGAGGCAAGCGCAAAGAGGGGCTTCGTGAGAGCGCCCAAGGCGTAGCCGAACACGGCCGGCCCCTTACGCCTTCCAAGATAGTCGCTCAGCGTGCCGGAAAATACTTTCACAATCAGTGCAAGGGATTCGGCCGATCCTTCGATAAGGCCGACGACGGTTGCGCTTGCGCCGATGATCGTGACCATGAACAACGGCAGCAAGCTATGAATCATTTCCGATGAAATGTCCATCAGCATGCTGACCAACCCCAACACCCAGACGCCGGACGGGATGTGACTTGGTGGACACTTCATCTGTGACTGCATCAAAGTTGGAAACAAGGGTGGAGAATCGATTAATCGCTCATCCTATAACGTCGACGATGAAAACAGATGATCCGTATCGCCGGTTTCGCTTCTAGCCCTCGTCGCTCAGGTCATTGATCCGTCTCACTGCTCGTTTCCCATGATCAGCTTTCGGCAAGAGGTGTGTTGGAACAAAAAACAGGCCTGCAATGAGAGTGGGCACGACCGCGCTCGCGATGACCGTCGCGACGAGAAAAGAATACTGCTCGTGAGTCACCAATCCATGCGTCAGGCCGTAGAGAGAAGAAATCGTCCCGAACGTCAAGCCGGTGGACATCAACAGTGTGTAGTACCAGCGCTCCTTGCGATCCTGACGGAAACGGCTGATAAAGGGATAGAGGCCAAAAATCTTCGACGCCACTTTCCCCATAAGCAACGCGAGAAACACAAGCGGCGCGGCAAGGAGAGCGGGCAAGGACACGAATGTTCCGGCGCGAAGAAAGTAAAAGGGCGTGAGAAATCCTACGGTCAGGGTTCTCAATCGACGAATCCAATGCGTATCCCTCGCGGCGCTTCCCGCGAGCACCATGCCCGTAAGATACGCCGGCAACACCGCTTCGCTTCCGGACCATAGCGCCAGCGCGCCCAATCCAAACAGCGTCAGCATGACCCATTTCGTTCTGATCGCAGCCGTACGATGCGCATAGTGCCGCGTCAGCCACGCGGTCATATAAGGCAAACTCATCAGCGCTACAATGACACCCACGATAAACACCAGAGTCTTATAGGTAAACGGCGCAAAGAGGAGTCCAAGAGCGATCACTGTTCCTAAGTCAGTGACAAAGCATGAAGCGAGAATCCCTTTGCCGAATTCTGTCCTATTCAATCCCGTTTCGAGCATGATCGCATAGATCACCGCCATGGATGTTGTGGAAAGGGCGACGCCGCAGAGCCAACTGGCATTCGCATCCCACCCCAAGAGGAAATAGGCCACGGCGGCACAGCCAAGGAACGGCGCCATGAATCCCACGAATCCGACAACACTGATCTCGGCCAACTTCATCCGAACGATGTCGGGATCAAGTTCAGCACCGGCCAGAAACGTGAGGACGACAGCGCCGGAGGCGGCGAGAAATTTCACCCATTCCGAATCGGCGGCGAGAACAGGGCTGAGATCGAAGAACTCCAGTCCCGCGGCGGTGACGACGCCCACACAGATTTCAACTAATGCGATGGAGAGGCGCAGCGAGGATGCGATGAGTGCAGAGACAACAGCGAGGGCGAGCCACAGGGCTGCCGTGAGAAAGATCGATTCCATTGATGAGTCCTCCGTTCCGGCCAGGCGCATGCTGCTTTGAGCCGGTCGCCACCTGATCGACGATAATCCTACGGCTACGGCAGTAGCGTAGGAGTCATCAGCCTGGCCAAGCGCTTATACGGGGGACTCCATCCCCTGCAAAGGGTAAGTATACTGAAAAAACAAGTATACTGGAATGGGTGATATTTTGCACAGTGAGCACTGTGCGAAAAGCTCAGTTGTCGTGCTTGAGCAGGAGAATCGGCCTATTTCGTCATGCTTTTTGTTTGGCGCGAGACTTGCTGCTTTTATTCTATAAATAAATTGGCGTGGTGATGGAGTTCACCAAGAACCGTCCTCTCTCTGGAGGGGAATAATAACTCCTGCCTGACACAATCTGGTCGGGGAGGAGTTTTTTTATGGGGTTCCTCGGTCGAGCTTCTTCCGCTTTTCCAGTTTCTTTTCATTCTCACATACCCCTGAAAAACGCGGCTTCTATCCTGAAGGCTCACCTCAACACGTCCTTTTTGTCTGCATCGATGCAGGGGGGATTGGCTTCCCTGCCCATTATCCCAACCAAGGAGGTTCTCATGATCCGGCCATCTAAAATCGTGTATATTCTCGCGTGTGGGATTGCCCTGGGCATTGGTTTCTCCCAGCAACTCACCTGGGCTGGAGAGGAGATGAAAACCCCGCATCCTGAGTCGCGTATCGGTGGCCAAGCCGGGCAGTCCTACGATCAGGTCACCTACAAAGACGAATCGGCCCACACGAAAGAACGACTGCACAGACACCCTGGAGAACGCATCGGCGGACAGGCGGGGCAACCCTACGATCACCTGAAGCACGACTATGAGTCGACTCACGCGGAAGGACGAGTCGGGGGTGAAGCCGGCGAGAGCTACAGCCCCATTCAATTAGAATAGCGTGTTTCGCGGTCGAAAGGGAATTCTGGTAGGTCGTTGTCGAGACAGGAATGACGCTCAACGCCTGTCCCACGCAACTGGCCTCTGGGATCTCAATGGCGCAGGATTCGCGAGGGGGAGCCATCCTACGAGAATATAAGGGCCACCTGATCGCCCTCACAGCGGGTCAACAACAAGATGGGCGATGGATGTGCCGGTATCTCATTCTTGACTCCGGCGTCACGGGCTCCTGCGACGCGAGCTTCGCCACGCATGACGAGGCAGAGGCCGCAGCTCTCCAATTGGCGAAGTATCGGATCGATTCCCGCCAATGAGGGGTAGGTCCATGACGACACGTCATCGATGGGGTGGAGGGCTCTTCGCGTGCTTGGCGCTCTTGCTCATGCAAGAATATTCATGGGCGGATCCCTCTGTGGATTCTACGCGTGCGAACCAACAGGCCGAGCGCACAGCCGTGCCGAACGTTCCTGCGACCACAGAAGCCGGTCTCTCAGCGGGCGAGCCAAGAGGGGCGACCGAGGAGCTGATTGCGGGACGGGGATTCCAGACATTTCAGTACAAGGGCATTTCTTTCGCGCCCGGTGGATTTTTAGATGGAACCGCGATTGTTCGTTCTGCCAATGAGAATGCCGACATTCAAAGTACATTTGGAAACATCCCGCTGCACGGGTCGGCCAACAGCCATCTCCGGGAATTTCGGGGGACGGCCCGTGGTTCCCGGCTAAACCTGTTAAGCGAAGGACATTATCGGAGCACGGCCATTGCCGGCTATGTCGAACTCGACTTTCTCGGGAGCTCCACGTCCGGGAACGAGTTGGAGACGAATAGTTGGAATCCGAGGTTGCGGCAACTGTGGGGTCATGTCGATCTTCCCACCGGCATCTCCCTGTTGTTCGGCCAGAGCTGGTCTCTGCTCACCACTCACCGCATCGGACTCAAACCGAGACAGGAATTCATTCCTCTGAACACCGACCTCCAAACAGTGGTGGGGAACAACTGGGCACGGCAATGGGGAGTGCGGGTCACCAAAAACCTCGGGCCCAATCTTCTGATGGGGGTTGCGATTGAAAATCCGGAAGCGAGTGTGAACGGAGTCGTCCAACCGACCGGAGTACAGGGGTTCAATACCTCTCCCAATGCCAAGACGCCATCGAACTTCTTCACGACGAGTACCACACCCGGCGCCAACGGGATTTCGACCGATTTTGCGCCGGATCTGATCGGGAAGCTCGTGTGGGAACCCGGCTATGGGCACTGGGAATTGAAAGGGATTGTCCGGTTTTTTCAGGATCGATTAAACGCTCATAACCATGTGGCGATCGGGGGCGGCGCAGGCCTCGCAGCGGTGCTCCCGCTGACACCGACGCTGAACCTCATTGCGGAAGGGCTGGTAGGGCAAGGGATTGGACGCTATGCTTCCACAATCGGCGCCGATGTGGTCGCAAGCCCTTCGGGCAAGATTGTCCCCATTGCAGCGTTTCATTTTATGGGAGGCCTCGAATGGCACCCAACCAAGGAATGGGATATCTATGCGTATTATGGAATCGAACATTACGCGAGAACCTCGTATGCCACGACACCGATCGGCTACGGGTCTCCCTTGGCGGATCTCAGTGGCTGTGCCGTCGAAGATCCTGGCATTCAGCCGTGCCAGGCGGCCAATGCGACGATCAGCCAGGCTCAGCCTGGGTTCTGGTACCGGGTGATCACTTCGGATGTGGGCAGTGTCGCGCTCGGACTGTCCTATTCCTACACGCGCCGCACCGTGTGGTCGGGTGCCAATGGCGTACGGCCGTGGGGAGAAGAACATACGATCATGACCACGGTTCGCTATTATCTCCCATGAGGGAGATCCTAACGCCGGCTCATACGAGTTTAAGTCGGTGGTGCCAGATGACATCACCTTACTGAAAATCTCCGGTAAAGGTCATAGATGGAAGCGCGAACATTCACATTTCTCGGCCTCTCTCGGTTCGTTCATCATTACCTGCTCTGGTTCCTACTCGGCGCCTATGCGCTGGCTGCCGTCTTCCCCGGCCCTGGGCTCACGATCAGACAGTTCTCGTTCGGCACTCTCTCATTCTCCGGAATCGGATCCCAAATCTCGCTGCTTTTGGTTTTCCTGGCGATCCTCATGTTTAATGCAGGGCTCGGTCTGAAAACATCCCATCTGAAAGCGCTCGCTGATCACAAGTGGCTCTTGATGACCGGGCTTGCCGCCAATGTCCTTATCCCAATCGCTTATATCTTTTGCATCACCCTGCTTTTGCTGATGTGGCATAACCCCGAAGAGGCACAACACATTCTGGTAGGCCTCGCACTGGTCGCGGCCATGCCCATTGCCGGCGCGTCGTCCACCTGGACGCAGAATTCGAACGGAAATCTGGCGCTGACCCTCGGGTTGATCCTCTTCTCAACGCTCCTGAGTCCTATCATCACACCCTGGGCGTTCTATGTATTCGGCGAAATGGCCTCCAAGGAATATGAAGCTGTCCTCTACAATGTCTCTGTCTACGGGTCAGGAGGGTTTCTGGGCTTCTGGGTGGTGCTTCCCACCTTGCTGGGTCTTGGCATTCGCATAGCCGTGCCTGAAACCAGGTTAACGGCGTTGATGCCGTACATCAAACTCGTGAATTCGGTGGTGTTACTGCTGTTGAATTATTCGAATGCCTCGGTTTCGCTCCCGAAAGCAGTGGCTGAGCACGATTGGGATTTTCTCGCCGTCACTTTCGCCATTACGACAGGCCTGTGTCTCACGGCATTTGCCGTCGGGTATTGGCTCAGCGGTCGGTTTAGACTGGAGCAGCCTGAAACGGTCGCATTGATGTATAGCCTGGGAATGAATAACAATGGAACAGGCCTCGTGTTGGCCTCTCTTGTTCTGGCCGCCTACCCACGCGTCATGGTTCCAATCATTTTTTACAACTTGGTGCAACATGTAGTAGCCGGGAGTATTCATATGGTCCTCGATCGAAATAGGGTGGCTCAGGAAAGCTGAGCAGCCAAACATGCACCTACCGTCCCTCCTTAACAGCCGCCTGTGTCTGTGATCTGCGACAGTCAGTGAATGTCTGATTAACTCCAGCTTGCACTGAGAAATCTATTCTTGGGTTACAGCATTGCGTGTTGCTCAAACAAACACGTACTTATACCCGATCAGATTCGCGCGACTCCGCACCGACCGCGCACGACTCCGGAAACGGCATGAAGAAATATGTATCTGATAGTATACGTACCTGTATCTAATAATATTCTCTTGAATCCGCACAGGCCGCACGCGGCTTCTCGAAACCACAGGAAAACCGAGAAGGCCATTTCGTTGGGGCAGAGGCAAGAGAAATGCATCGGCACAAGGCGTAGCTGAACTCGTTCATCTTGAGTGATGAGGAAGACGAGAGGCACGCGACTGCGGCCAACGTTTCAAACGAAATGATCTCCATTTTACTTGCTCTTCGGCCGCATAGGCATTGAGAGGCGGCGTATCTTGTTCCGGAGATTAGGCGGCTGTCTTTGAACCGGAAAGGTGGGCGAGCGAGCCCGCATGGAAGGCTAACGGTCTATCTTATTCACGAGGGGCTTCGGGTCTCCTATCGGCAGAGGCCCTATTCTATTCATGGGAGGGAGCACACCATGCCTACAAATCACAATCGCGTCACAATTCGCGGCAGCGAGCGCAGCCCCCATCACGGAGCGCGTGTCGACGGTCCTATTCCGAATGACGAGCGATTTGAAGTGACCGTAAGAATTCGTCGCAAGACCGCGCTCCAGAGTCCGGCCGACGGATTTCATACCGACAAACTACCCATGAATCGGCGCTACCTCACACGCGAACAGTACGCCTCGTCGCATGGCGCTGACCCGGCGGATATGGCAAAGGTCGAAGCATTCGCTCGAGCCCACAACCTCGTCGTCGTCGAAAAGAGCCAGGCCCGGCGCAGCATGTTTCTCTCGGGGACCGCTGCCGACTTTGCAAGAGCCTTCGGGACGACCATTGAACATTACGAACATGACGGGGGCACTTACCGCGGTCGGGTCGGCCCGCTGACGGTGCCGGCCGAGTTGGACGGAATCGTAGAAGGGGTGTTCGGGATCGACGACCGACCGGTGGCAAAACCACACTTTCAACGGCGCAAAATGACCGGCGGTATGCAATCCCGCGCGACGGGAAGATCATTTACCCCGGTCGAACTGGCAACACTCTATAATTTCCCGACCGACTTGGACGGCTCCGGGCAATGTATCGCCGTCATCGAACTCGGCGGCGGCTATCGCAAGGCCGACATCAAGGCGTACTTTCAAAAGCTCGATCGGCCCGCGCCGAAGGTCAAAACGGTTCGGGTCGATGGCGGAAAGAACCACCCCTCCAACGCCGAGAGCGCCGACGGAGAGGTCATGCTCGACATCGAAGTGGCGGCCGCCGTGGCGCCGAAAGCGTTGATCGCGGTCTACTTCGCGCCGAACACCGACAAAGGGTTCCTCGACGCCGTCACTATGGCGATCCATGACACGACCCACAAGCCATCGGTGATCTCGATCAGTTGGGGCAGTGCGGAGAACAACTGGACCGGGCAGGCCATGACGTCGTTTGACCAGGCATTTCAGACAGCGGCTGCGCTGGGCGTGACGATCTGTTGCGCGGCGGGGGATAACGGATCAGCGGACGGCGAGACGGACGGTAAGGCACATGTAGATTTTCCGGCATCCAGCCCATTTGCGCTGGGCTGCGGGGGTACTAAGCTGACCGCTTCAGGGAACACGATCGCCGATGAAACAGTCTGGAACGAATCCGCCGACAGCGCGACCGGCGGAGGTGTGAGCGACTTCTTTCCCCTGCCGCAATACCAGAGCACGGCCGGCATCCCGCCATCGGCAAACCCCGGCAGCCACAAGGGCCGTGGTGTCCCTGATGTCGCGGGCGATGCAGACCCAGCCACCGGCTATTTGGTCCGTGTCGACGGAGAGGAGTTTGTGATCGGCGGAACGAGCGCGGTCGCTCCCTTATGGGCCGGCTTGATCGCGCTGATGAACCAGAAACTCAGTCATCCGGTAGGGTTTCTGAACCCGCTCATCTATCAGCCTGTCGTCGGCAAGGGTTCCTTCCGAGATATCTCTTCGGGCAACAACGGAGTCTACTCTGCCAAACAGGACTGGGATGCATGCACAGGATGGGGCACGCCTAACGGCGCAAAGCTCCTCCAGGCGCTCGGAGGGTGATCATGAGGACGGAGCCTGACCAGGCGCCCGACCCAGCTCAGCGCGGCGCGAGCACAGAATTTATCGACCCTTCTCGCCGCGCAAAGCCGGTGCGCTTCCCTCGAATCGACGTCTCACAAAATGCGTCAACGATCAATTCGGACGGACGTCTGTGTTCAGCATCGGCGGCGACGGCGCTCTCTACAATGTCTGGCGACCGTGCCGCACGCCGGTCCATGGAGCGGCTGGAATAAGCTCACATAGCGTTCCCTTGTGCACGATCAACGGAGGGACGTCGTGCGTCGATTTTCGCAAGAAGACTACTTGCAAATACGACTGAGTGTGGCGGATAGACACAAACCCGGAAGAGAGGGATAAGTCAATGGCACTCACAACGACCGGCCTCACGAATGGCGGAACGACCACCCACTATCAATTCCAATACGATGATTCTCTTGCTGGAGCCGGAGGGCCGGAACCGGCGAGGACAAATGCCATGATGGCCGCGTGTGAGAACGACTTCAATCTCATGTCCGGCTGGTTCGGCAATATCGCCTTGACTGTATCCACTCCCATCGCAGTTAACGTCGTACCAGGCCCCTATGCCAGCGCCGGTTGGGGTCCTCCGATTACGCTGAAGCCGGGTAACGCATCTAATGCCATCTTGTGCCGATATTTGCTGGTATCCGAGGTGACGGAAATGTTCATGCTCGCCCAGAACAGAGGCTGGTTTGCCCCTGACGGCAGCAATGAAGGAAGCGCAGGAGAGGGACTTTCCCGATTCCTTGCCTCCCAGTTCCTCGTATCCATCGGTCAACCACCTGCCATGCCGGGTTTTGGTTTGGCCAACGGCTGGATGAATAGCCCGAGACAGGATTTCGTCAATCACATAGATACGGGCGATCATGGGATAGACGCAAAGACCGGTTGCTCTATTCTTTTTATCTACTACCTCTTCACCCAACTTGGCTTCACGATTAATCAGATCGTCGCCGCAGCCGCCTCGGAATTGGCCGGCGTTTATGCAAACGTCACCGGTGATGGAAGCGATCCCTTTCCCTTTTTCAAGCAACTACTCGACACGGCATACCCTGGCACAACGACCATTGGCGGAGCCAATCCTGACAATCCTTTCCCGCTGGGCATTCTCTCGTTCTGGGTGGATAAGAGCACGTTCGGTCGAGATGAAGTGACGGACGTGATCAGTTCGGCGAGCAACGGCACGTTCCCGAATGCCTACTGGCTTGTACTGGAAGGTTTCAACAAAAACAAGTTCAATAGCCTTGGCATAATCACGCCGACGTTCGTCGGTCCGTTTGCCAACCTCCCCGGCATCGGGCTCTCGGCCGACGGTTCCGGCGTTAGTTTCGAGACGTCCGACACTAAAATTCCGCAGCGTATCCGGTTCCCTTTCGACATCGGTTTTACGAACGCCACATTAGGTTCATTCCCGGCCCCCGGCAACGCCCCCCTTCAGGAACCGCTCACCGCAGTGATCAATGTGGGCGGGGCTCCACTGTTGGGCGCATCGGCACTCACCGAGTTCGAGTTGATCTCCGGCGCCGATCCCTACTACACGAATATGGACACCACGCAGAACAATGTCTTCTGGCTGAGCCAAGATTTACGGGTATTCACGGCATCGCCAAGCCTGAACAATACACCCGTTCCGGGCGCGCCCGCCTTTTCTTCCGATAGTTTCTCCGGCGCATACAACTACATCCAGGGTCTGCTTGCATTTCTCAACAACCCCGCGAACCATTTTACCGACGGCACCAACGATCCGTTCGCTTCGGGCGTCATCCCCGACCAGGCGGGATCCCTCACGGCCGATTCCTCCGTATCTCGATTCACGCTTGCCGGTTTCCCGCCTCAATTCCACAGCAACTACAATTTCGCCGTCGCGCGCGTCCGCTTGCGCGGTACCGCAGGCCCGGCCGGCCAGGCTCAGCATGTCAAGGTCTTTTTCCGGCTCTGGTCGACACAGACAGCGGATACCGGCTTCGATCCTGGTTCCACCTACCTGAGTCATCAGGATGGCGGGCATCCGCACTGGCCGCTGCCCGCGCCCGACGCCCATACAATTCCGTTTTTCGCCATGGGCAATAGCCCGAATCTCAGCGATCCGAATAATCCCGAATACGGAATCGATGGGATCAACAACCAGACCATTGCGATCGTCTCAGGCGATAAGGCCTATGCATACTTCGGGTGCTTCCTGAATGTATATGACCCAGGGAATGTGGTGAATGGTGCGCAAGTACAGGCATTGTTGGCGGGCACGCATCATTGTCTCGTCGCCGAAATCGCCTATGATGATGCACCTATCATCAGTGCCAATGGCATCGTAGCCGGACCTGAAAGATCCGATAAGCTCGCGCAACGTAATTTACAGTTGACCTTTTCCGATAATCCGGGTCCGGCGGACACCCACCGCATACCACAAACCTTCGACTTGCGGCCTGCTCCGGCCATCGCATCCCGTGCCGGAGCCTTGCTTGATTATCCCGACGAGCTCATGATTGATTGGGGCCGCACTCCAGCAGGAGCCGTCGCCCACATCTACTGGCCGCAGATCAATACCGCTAAAGTTTTAAGTTTGGCCGGTCGTTTGTACGGCGCGCACCTCCTTTCCGCCGGCGACAGCAATACGATTGATTGCCAAGTGACGAACGGTGTGAGCTATATTCCAATACCGCCGGGGAATATCGAGAACATCGCCGGACTGTTGACAGTGGACTTGCCTCAAACAGTGTCGATCGGGCAAGAGTTCAACATTATCGTGCGGCGCATTTCGACGCGGCGGTTCAAACAGGATCCTATCCCCGCCGGACGCGAGCCGGCGGTCAATCCACTACTTGAACTCTCGCTGGACAAACGCGGTACTGAATCCGGGCCGATCGAGGAGCCCAAAGAACCTCGCCCCGTTCCACCGATGCGAAACTGGCGCTACGTGACCGGTACCTTCCAAGTGAAAATTCCCGTCACGACTCCGCAAATCATGCTACGTCCAGATGAAGACGCGCTAGCCGTGATGAGGTGGCGTCTACAATCCATGTCGCCGGCCAACCGCTGGCATCTCGTGCTCAAGCGCTATATCGAATATGTATCGGCTCGGATCGCGGGGCTTGGCGGCAACCCCAACGCAATTCCCCCGTCGCCCAATGGGGCTCCGGGGCCCACCGGCGTCAAGGACGTGGTCGTGCATACTGGGAAGGTGGTCGAGATTATCTATGATTGTTTCGGTCGCTTCGAAGCGTTTGTATTGAATGAATGCGGCGTACTGCATACATTCCAGTCACGAGAATGCGAGATTGAGAAAATCGCCTTGCGGGCTTGTCGAGACTGTTTACTGCTGTCAGTGTACGTTGAAGAGAACAATCAGCGGCGGATTCGAAGGTTGGCGATCAAATGCTGATCGGTCGCGAAGCGATAGAAACGGAAACAGGCTGCCTGCGAACGGCGACCGGCCCTTTGAGTATCGGCCGCGAAGACCGCTGAGGTCACCGGAGCCGGCAACGCCTCGACACAATGCGAGCTTTCGCCGCCACCACGGCATCGAACAGCGGAGGGGAAGCAATAGAGCAACGGGAATGAGCCGCCGACTGGGTGAGTGATCCTGGCCCTTAAGCACGTGGCGCGGTCGTATCGAGCTCATAAGGCGCTTCCACTATGGTCTCGTTTCCATGACAGGCCGCGAGGCGAGCCTTTGGCAATCAGCTTCGCACCGTTGAACAATCCGCCGCTCCATCCACCGATAGAGCACCGGCAACACCACCAGGGTCAACGCGGTCGACGAAATCAGTCCGCCGATCACGACTGTCGCCAGCGGTCGCTGGACCTCAGAGCCCGGCCCGCTCGCGAAGAGTAACGGAGTCAGTCCAAGTGCCGCCACACAGGCAGTCATCAATATCGGGCGGAGTCGCAAGACCATGCCGGTCAACACCGCCTCGTCCAACGGCATCCCCTGTTCCCGCAGCTGAGTGATGTAGGCAATCTTCACGACCCCATTGAGCACCGCCACACCGAACAAGGCGATGAAGCCGACGGACGCCGGGACCGATAAATACAGCCCACCAACCAGCAGCGCCACGAGACCGCCGACCATGGCGAACGGAATCGCGAGGAGAATGAGCGCCGCGTGTCGCAGGGTTCCAAACGTGAAATAGAGCAACAAGAAGATCAAGCCGATGACCAGCGGCACGACCACAGCCAGACGTGCCATGGCCTTCTGCTGATTTTCGAATTGGCCGCCCCAAGTCAAATAATAGCCCGGCGGAAGCTGCACCAGACGTGCAACTCCTGTTTGAGCCTCCTCTACTGCACCGACCAGATCGCGCCCAACCACATTCGCTTCGATCACGATCCGGCGGCTTGCATGTTCCCGGCTGATTTGCGCCGGTCCCTCCACGATTCGAATGTCGGCCAGCTCACGAAGAGGAATTCGTGAGCCGTCCGGGGCCGTTACCCACAAGGCCGCAATCGTCTCCACATCGGTCCGCCGATCGTCGGGAAACCGCACCATGATCGGAAAACGCCACTGTCCTTCGAACACCTCTCCGGCGGCAATGCCGACACCGACGGCTTCGATCACTTCCGTGATCTCCGTGACGTTGATCCCATATCGCGCAATCCTGGCACGGTCGATGTCGATCTTCAGATAATACAGGCCAGACACCTGCTCGACTCGTAGATCGGACATGCCGCGCACCTGCCGCAGAACCCTGGCGATCTCATCCGCCTTCATCCGCAATGTCTCGAGGTCATCGCCGAACAGCTTGACGGCGACCTGAGATCGGACTCCCGAGACCAATTCATCGACGCGCATGGCGATCGGTTGGGACAACCCGAACGCGATGCCGGGCACTTGCTCCAGCCGCCGGCGGACCTGTTCCTCGATCTCGATTTTGGATTGCGCCTGCCACGCGGACTCCGGCTTGAGCAAGATATACATATCGCTGAGTTCCATCCCCATTGGATCCGTCCCCAATTCATTGGCTCCCGTGCGCGAAATCACGGAGCGCACGTCCGGTATATCCAACAATAACCGTTCGACTTCCCCCGCAATTTTCAGCGACTCACTGAGGCCGATGCTCGGAAGGCGCACCAAATTCACCACGATCGATCCTTCGTCCATGATCGGCACGAATTCCCGACCGATGAACGGGACCAGAGCTGCCCCGCCGACGAGCACGCCGGCCGCCACGAAGACGACCAGTCGAGTTCTGCCGACGGCTGCCTCCAACATCCGGCGATACAGCCGCCGCCCGCGCGCCAACACAGGCCCGCCCTCCTGCGCGGCATGAGGTTTCATAAGCACGGCCGCCAGCACCGGTACCACCGTCATCGAGAGCACTAACGAACTGAGGAGCGCGATGACCACCGTCAGGGCCAGCGGAACGAACATCTTGCCTTCCATGCCTTGTAACGTCAGGAGCGGTACAAAGGTCAGCGCAATGATCAATTCCCCGAACAGGCTCGGCCGCCGCACTTCCAGGACGGCGCGTAAAACCACAGGCAGCCGTTCCGATACGGTGTTCAGAGGAACCGGGCCTTCTGACTGCTCACGCAAGTGACGCTCCACGTTCTCCACCTGCACGATGGCCGCATCGACGATCATTCCCAGCGAGATGGCCAAACCGCCCAAGGACATCAGATTCGCCGACAAGCCGACCTGCTGCATGATGATGAACGTGGCCAACGTGGCCAGAGGCAAGGTCAGAGCCACGACAAGCGCGCCACGAAGATTTCTCAAGAACAGATACAAGACGAGTATCACGACCGTGGCACCCTCCAACAGGGCACGCTCGACCGTTGTAAGCGCTCGAGCAATCAGTTCAATGCGGTCATAGAACGGCGATAGCGTGACACCGGCCGGCAATACCCGGTTGACCAACTCGACCGCATCTTTCACTCCCAAGACAATTTCCCGGCTATTGCCACCTCGGAGCATGACGGCAATGCCTTCGAGTACCTCCCCCTTCCCGTCACGTGTGACGCCACCTAACCGAATCGCGGTGCCTTGGCGCACCTTCGCGACATCCCGCAGATAAATCGGTGTGCCCTTGTGCGCCGCCACCACGATCTGTTCCAGATCCGCCGCAGAGCGGGCCAGCCCGACACCGTACACGACCAACTTATCACCGCCCTGCTCGATGTAACTGCCCCCGGCATTTTGGTTATTCCCTGCTACGGCAGCCTGTACCTGTCGCAATGTGAGTTCAAAGCTTGTCAATCGATTAGGATCGACGAGCACTTCATACTGCTTCGAGAAGCCGCCCAATGTATCGACATCCGCGAGGCCCGGCACCGCCCGCAGCATCGGGCGGATCACCCAATCTTGTAGGGTCCGCAAGTCCATGAGGGTCTGCGTCGGTCCCTCGACGAGATACATGAAGACCTCACTCAATCCCGTGCTGACCGGCCCCAGCACTGGTTCAGCGCTTTGTGGAAGAACGGATCGCGCTCGAAGTATCCGTTCCAAGACGAGTTGTCTAGCGAAATAAATGTCCATCCTGTCTTCAAACACGACCGTAATCACCGAGATCCCGAATCGCGATACCGACCGGAGTTCGGTTTTGCCCGGCAAATTCGTCAACTCGATCTCCAACGGAAAGGTCACCAAGCGTTCGATTTCCGGAGGAGCTAAAGCGGGCGCTCGAGTGATGACTTGAACTTGGACGGAAGTGACGTCGGGGAACGCGTCGATCGGCAGATAGCGAAATGCCGCCATGCCGCCGGCAATAAGTCCGAGAATAACCAGGAACACGAGGAGTCGTTGCTCTAAGGCCGTACGGATCAGCCGTTCGATCATAGCGGGCCTCCTGTCGGCATCTGCTCCCGAAGGAGTTCGGACTTCAAGGCGTAACTGCCTTGTGTCACCACTTCGTCTCCGGCGGCCAGCCCTGTGATGACCTGGACATACTCGGTCGCGGTCTGGGCGAAGGTCACCTCGCGAGGTTCGAACCGACGCGGTCCTCGCACGACAAAGGCAACCTGCCGGTTGCCCATCTGCTGCACCGCCGCGCGCGGGACGCTCAAGACAGATTGCTCGTCCGTCAGCAAGGTGATCTCGGCGAACATTTCCGGGCGCAATCGACCATCAAGGTTGGGTACCTCGGCGCGTGCCATGATTGTCCTTGTGGTCGGATCGATCACGGCGCCGACATAGGTAATGCCCCCTCGAAACGTCGTGTCCGGATAGGCCGACACCCGCAGTTCGACGGTGAGACCGGTCTTCAATCGACCGGCCTGTTGTTCCGGAAAATCGGCGCGCACCCACACGATCGAGAGGTCCGCCACTGTGAACAGCATCTTATTGGGATCGACGACTTCGCCGATCGTCGCATTTCGTTCAATCACTTCACCGCGAAACGGCGCTCGGAGAAAAACTTGCGCGACTTCGGCATGGGGCAAGGTCTTGGCCGCCAGACGCCGGATTTCCCGTTCCGTCATGCCGAGCAAATGCAGCTTTTCTTCCGCTTCGTGCAAATCGGCACGCGCGTTCTCATAGTCGGCCTCGCGTCGTTGATGTTCACCCGCGCCGATTGCCCCGCGGTCCAACAACGCTTCAGCCCGTTCGAGAGACTTTCCCGTCACAGCCAGGGCATTCCGCGCTTTGCGATATTCCAGTTGAGCCTCTCCAAAGGCGGGGCTATCGAGCAAGAGAAGCCGGTCGCCTTCTTTCACTCGGGCTCCCAAATCGGCATACACGGCCACGATACGGCCCGGAACTCTTGCGCTGAGGTGTGCCAATCGATTCTCATTGGCCAAAATCTTCCCGGCCTGGGCTTTGAGAGCGGTCCGGATCGGTCGGAGAGCGACTCGTTCCGTCTGAAGGTGAGCGAGGGTCGGACTTCCTTCCGGCAATTCGAGGATACCGAGTTCCACATGAGATGCCGAAGCCGCCGGAGGCGGCGGCTTCGGAGCATCCTCTTGCTTTGACTGACACGACGGATGGCCCGTAGCGATGAAGAGTAACGGAATGATCCGGAGAGAAACCGACGAGATGCGCATGACACCGTGAATGCTCATGGCAATTCTCCCACCGCCCGCTCCAATCGGGCCAGCGCGATGGAATGATCGGCTTGCGCTTGGGCATATTCGAGCAGGGTCTGGCGAGAGACACGCTGCGCGTCGATGACTTCGAGCAGGCTGGTCGCTCCATGGCGAAAACTGAACTGGGCGATGTCGAGGGCTTCTTGAGCTTGATGCAGCAGCCCTTGTTCAAAAACCTTCATCTGCGCTTGAGCGGTCTGCATGTCCTGAAAATGTTGGATGATGGTCTGCTCCAGTTCCTGCTGTATTCGATCCCGCTCCGCCTGCGCTTCCCGATGAGCACCCATCGCCGTCCCGATTTCTCCCTGCCGGCGATACCAGACCGGCAACGCCACGCTGAATCCTGCCGTGACGGATTCATCGCCGGCTTCCCGGTGATACTGGCCGATCACGGAGACATTCGGAATGCGCGATGCGCGTTCGTGCTCGATCGTGTATTCGGCTTGCTCGACCGCTTTCTGCTGTCGGCGAAGCGCGGGCTGTCGCTCGAGTGCCTGATTCACCAGTGCGTGGAGTTCCAGGCCGGGCCTCGCTGTTTCAAATTCTCCTTGGACGGCAAAAGATTCTCCCATGGCCTTGCCTGTCACCGTATTGAGTTGCGCGCGAGCGACGAGGAGGGCATTGTCCGCTCTCGCCAGATCTTTTTGGGATTTCTGGAGTTCGACGGTCGCTTTGACCAACTCGAATTTCGGCGCCTCCTTGGTACTCACACGCGCGCTCACCAACTTCACGAGGTCTTCGACTGTCTTCAGATTTTCTCCCGCAAGCCGTGCATCCTGTTGCGCAAAGAGCAATCGGAAGAACGCGCCTTTGACGTCGGCCATGACCGACACTTTTATGTGATCGAATCCGGCAAGAGCGCCCCCTACGCCTGCCTCAGCGGCGCGCTGTCTGGCCGCTCGCTTGCCCAGCCACTCCAACGGCTGCTCCACCGTAATAGTCCGTTCGGCGATGGAGACACCGGTTCGAGGATCGCGAATCGATCCTCGGCCGATGGACCCGGTGATGGTGGGATTGAGATAGGCGCCGGCCGTAACTCGTTGATTCCGGCTTTGTTCCAAGGCTGCTTCCGCGCCCTTCATCTTTGGGTTGTGTTGAAGCGCAAGCTGTATGACTTGATTCAATGTGTATCCGTTTGGGTGAAGTTCTGCGGCATAACTCGTTGGGCAAGAGTGAGATATCCCCGCGCAGACGAACGCGGCGATGATCCCGCAAGCGAGTGCAGGTCTCATGCTGTCCTCCCCTGCCGGCGTCATGGCAATTCACCTCCATGAGGAAGAGACGGACACGGAGCGCCGACAAAATAGATCGAACCGGTCAGTAGCTGTAAACAGCGAGGTCAGACGGAAGGAGGTGCACGAGATGGAAGACTGGTCGCGAGGGAAAGATTCGTTAGTGAAAGATTGGGTTGCGGCCTCCAGGCGGCAGGAGCTCTGATAGGTTGGTTCGCAGAAAAGGAATGTGCCGCCACATCCAAGGCGGTGCCTTTGCCGACTTGCGGCTCAGCGGAAGACGCAAGAACCAAATCGATTTCAAAGTGCTCCGCTCCGTGGAACGGTTGTGCAATCAGATGAAGCGGACAGCTGGATTCCTTGGCTGCAACTGAAGCATGGTCGTAAGCTGAGAACTCACAGCTCAGGTCCGGCGAAAACACCGTATGGACCGTGCCGCCATGGACATGACCGGCTTCTCCATGGAGATGATCGGCTTCCGGGTGGATGTGCACCAACGGTGCGGCAAGCATCCATACGGCAACCCATGCAAGGACTGCCATCCGAAACCAGTTGCTATATCTCGATTGCATTGTGAATTCAGCCTAGCACAATCCCGTAATTGCATCAATGAACACGGCCCCTGTATGACTTCGAGCAAATCCCCACTGCTCCACTCGGCTCGTCAATCTTCGACTTTGCCGTTGAAACCACTGCAGACAATTTTTTATAGTTGAGTTGAAATACTCTCCGTTCGAAACAGGGGCACCGCATAAGACCCCCTGCGCCACCCCGTAACAGAGGAGCATTTCATGACAAAGCACCTTCAAGAAGAAGGACCATCAGGAGGCGACGGCCGGCCCGATGCTGAAGATGAATCTCTTCTGAATCGCAGGAGCCTTCTGGCAGGAACGGCAGGCTTAGTGAGCGCGATGCTCATGGGATCGATGACGCCGGCCGCCGAAGCGGCTACAGAGAATTCGCCGGAAGATCCCACGCGGGTGCCTGGGGCGACACCGACTGCCTATGGACAGCGATCCGCCTTCGAAAAAGCCGTCCGTATCCCACGTTCCTGGTGGTCGTCGCTGACACCCTTGCAAGACTCGCACGGGATCTTGACTCCTTCCTCCTTGCACTTCGAGCGGCATCACAACGGCGTACCGACCATTCACCCGACACAGCACCGCCTCCTCATTCACGGCATGGTGGATCAACCATGGACCTTTGCCATGGAAGATTTGAAGCGGTTTCCTTCCGTCTCGCGGTTGGCCTTCATCGAATGCTCGGGCAATTCGGCGGCCGAATGGCGTGGACCGACCGGGCAGACCGCGCAGCAAACCCACGGCTTGACAAGCACGAGTGAATGGACCGGCGTGGCCTTGAAGACCGTACTGCAAGAAGTCGGAATGAATCCCGAGGCGTCCTGGATGTTGGCCGAGGGCGGCGATGCGGCGGCTATGACGCGCAGCCTGCCGCTGGCGTCCATTTTGGAGGAGGCGATCCTCTGTTACGCCCAAAACGGCGAACCGCTCCGCCCGGAACAGGGCTATCCGCTCCGCCTGCTCATTCCCGGTTGGGAAGGCAACACCTGCATCAAATGGTTGCGGCGGCTGAAGCTCGGCAAGGCGCCCTTCATGACCCGCGAAGAAACGTCGCAATATACGGATCTGATGCCGGACGGCACGGCTCGTCAATTCACCATGGTCATGGAGGCCAAATCCGTCATTACCTCTCCCTCGGGTGGACAACATATCCAGCCCGGCTTCCTGGAGATCCGTGGCTTGGCATGGAGCGGCAGGGGCCGCATCGCGTCGGTTGAGGTGAGTACGGATGGCGGACGATCCTGGCGGCAGGCGGCCTTACAAGAGCCGATCCTGCCCAAGTGCCATACCAGGTTTCACTTGTCTTGGCGGTGGAACGGTGAGGACGTGATTCTGCAGAGCCGTTGCCTGGACGACACCGGATATCGGCAGCCGGATCGCACCGCCTTGGTGGCGGTGCGTGGCGTGAACTCGGTCTATCATTATAATGCGATCCAAAGCTGGCACATTGCCGCAGACGGGAAGGTGAGCAATGTCCATGCGTAACATCCTACGTCACATTCTCATGGTGGGGCTCACCACCATCCTGGGCGCAGGAATTTTGTGGGCTGGCGGCCCGGCAGAGCGACAGGAACAAACGCACGGCTATGGATTAGGGCGGCTCGCCACAGATCAGGAAGTCCGAGTATGGAACATCGATGTGGCGCCGACCGGCGAGGGGTTGCCTACCGGCCAAGGGACAGCCAAGCAAGGAGCGGCCCTCTTTGCCGCACGTTGCGCGACTTGTCATGGGCCGACGGGGAAGGAAGGCCCGATGGACCGTTTGATCGGCGGTGCCGGCACATTGGCGAGCCAGCACCCGATCAAAACCGTCGGTAGTTACTGGCCTTATGCAACGACGCTGTATGATTACGTGCATCGCGCCATGCCGTTTCCTGCTCCACAAAGCCTCTCGCCGGACGAAGTCTACTCGGTCGTGGCCTGGTTGCTTTATCAGAACGGCATTATTGCAGAGGACACCGTGCTCGATGCCCATTCGCTGCCCGGCATCTCCATGCCGAACCGCCGGGGTTTCCTCCCGGATCCTCGGCCGGACGTACCCAAACCCTGACAGGATGCTGAAAAAGTCTGCCAGCGGCGTTCTCGCGAGACACTGCCGCCTCACCACCTCGGCGGCGTTCACAAACATGCCGCGCCTTATTCGGCGCGGCGTGAACCTCAGAGGCTCAACGTACCACCGGGGAAGAGCTGCCAAAGCAGCTCGGGGCGGGTGGATGAGAAAGGTTACGCCTCGGCCGCTAGGACACGGGGCGCTCACCAACTCGCGCCCGTCCGCAGGCGTGACGCTCCTTATTCGTCGCGTCGCGGACCTCGCTGCGGCGTTGCTGGACAGCCTTTTTGAGCATCCTGAAGTGGTTCTGGCATTAGCACCGAACGGGAACTTCCAGCCATATTTTTGGTATCAACCGAATTTTTCCGCAGCCTGCTATGCAAAAAGCTACTCAGAAGCAGGACTCAGATCGTGGAACGGAGTTGCAGACGGCGCCACATGGAATAGAGGACGGGAATGACGAGCAATGTGAGCACCGTCGAGCTGACCATGCCGCCGATCATGGGGGCGGCAACCCGCTTCATCACGTCGGCCCCGGTGCCGGTCGTCCACATGATCGGCAACAAGCCGCCCATGATCGCCGCCACCGTCATCATCTTGGGTCGTACTCGTTGAACCGCACCCTCCATAATGGCGTCGCGGAGGTCCTGCGCCGTGGCCATACGACCTTCGCGCACCAGCCGCTCATACGCTTCGTCGAGATAGACCAGCATGACCACGCCTGTCTCCGCCGCCACGCCTGCCAACGCAATGATCCCCACCCAGACCGCCACGCTGAGGTTGTAACCTAGGTAATGGAGATACCAGATGGCTCCGATCGCGGCGAACGGGACGGACAAGAGCACGATCAACGATTTCGTGAGCGATCGGAAATTGAGGTACAGGAGCAGCAGAATCACGGCCAGAGTCACAGGGACCACCAGCTTCAACCGTTCTTCCGCCCGCACCAGATGTTCGTATTGACCGGCCCAAATCAGTCGGTAACCGGACGGGAGTGTGACTCGCTCGTGGACTGCCCGTTGAGCGTCTTCGACATAGCCGCGTAAGTCACGTCCACTCACCGATACCGACACCAGGCCTGCCAGCGATCCCCCCTCATCCGCGATCGACGGCGGCCCCTGCGTGATCACCATCTCCGCGATTTGGTCGAGAGGGATCTGCGCGCCGGTTGATGTAGGAATCAGTACCCGTTTGAGCCGGTCCGGATCGTCGCGTAACTCGCGCTTGTAGCGAACGTTGACCGGATACCGTTCCCGTCCCTCGACCGTAGTGGTTACGGTTTCTCCTCCAATGGCCGAGGTGATCACCGTTTGCACATCACCCACCGTCAGGCCATAGCGGGCCGCTTCGCGCCGGTTCACGATTAGATCCAAGTAATAGCCTTCATTGAGCCGTTCGGCGAAAGCGCTTTTTGTGCCGGCCACGGTCGCCAAGGCCTGCTCGATTTCTACGCCGATTCGCTCGATCGTCTTTAAATCAGCCCCCAGCACCTTGATGCCGACCGGACTCCGGACACCGGTCGTGATCATCTCTGTGCGGGTCTGGATCGGCATCCACCAGATGTTCGGAAATCCAGGGATGCGCAGTTTGGCATCCATCTCATCCAACAATCGGTCCCAGGTCATGTCTGGTCGCCATTGTGCCTCCGGTTTGAGCGTAACAGTGATCTCGGCCATTCCCACGAAGGCTGGATCCGTCGCAGTCGGGGCCTTCCCCATTTTGCCGAACACCCGCTCTACTTCCGGGAAGGTCGTGAGTAACTGATCCTGAACCTGTAACACCTTCGTCGCTTCTGGAATCGAAAGGCCTGGGACGGTGGTCGGCATGTAAAGGATGGTGCCCTCGTTCAGCGGCGGCATGAATTCCGCGCCGAGTCGCATGAATGCCGGTACTGTAAGCCCGAACGTCACCACTGCTATTCCGAGTGTGAGCCACCGAACGTGCAACGCCCCAGAGAGGATGGGTCGATAGAAGGCAATGAGCCACCGGTTCAGCGGATTCTTGGTTTCAGGACGAACCTTCCCACGAATCAACAACACCATCAGCACGGGCCCCAAGGTCACAGAGAGCGCGGCGGCAAAGAGTATCGAAAAAGTTTTGGTGTAGGCCAGTGGCGTGAAGAGCCGTCCCTCCTGCGCTTCCAGGGCAAATATCGGCAGGAATGACACAGCGATGACGAGAAGTGAAAAGAACAGGGGCCGCCCAACTTCTTTCGCGGCAGCGATGATGATTTCCGCTCGGTTGCCTGATGGAGATTGCTCCAACCGTTTATGGGCATTCTCGACCATCACAATCGCGGCATCGACCATGGCGCCGATAGCAATGGCGATCCCGCCCAGCGACATGATGTTGGACGTAATCTTCAAGTAGGCCATCGGAATAAAGGCCAGCAACACCGCGACCGGTAGGATCAGGATGGCCACGAACGCGCTGCGAACGTGAAACAGAAAGATCAGCGCAATCAGGCTGACGATCACACTTTCTTCAAGCAGTTTTTCGCGGAGGACGGCAATCGCACGATGAATGAGGTCAGACCGATCGTAGGTGGAGATGATGTGTACGCCCTTCGGCATGGCAGGTGTGATCTCTTCCAGTCTCGCCTTGACTCGCTCGATCACGGCGAGCGCATTCTCTCCGACCCGCATGATCACGATGCCTCCGACCGTCTGGCCCTTGCCGTCCAATTCGGCGATGCCCCGACGCTGATCCGGCCCGAGTTGGACATGCCCGATGTCTCGCACGAGAATCGGCGTGCCTCGTCCATCCGTGCCGACCGGAATCAGCTCGATCTCGTCAACTGAGCGCAGGTAGCCTCTCCCTCGGATCACGTATTCTGTGCCGGACATCTCCAAAACGCGGCCGCTCACCTCCGCGTTGCTGTTGCGGACGGCTTCGATGACCCTCTGAATCGGCAGTCGATAAGCCGCCAAGGTGTTGGGGTCCACTTCGATTTGGTATTGTTTGACGAATCCACCGATCGCCGACACTTCCGCTACACCAGTCACACTCTCAAGTTGATACCGCAAGTACCAGTCCTGAAGACTCCGGAGCTGCGCCAGATCGTGCGTCCCGGACTCATCCACCAGCGCATACTGATAGACCCACCCGACTCCGGTTGCATCAGGTCCGAGAGTCGGCGTAACACCGATCGGCAACTTGCCGGTGAGTTTCTGGAGATATTCGAGGACACGACTTCTTGCCCAGTAGAGATCGGTTCGGTCTTCAAAAATCACATACACATAGGAGACGCCGTATTCCGACACACCTCGGACCCGTTTGACCCTCGGGCCCGCGAGTAGAGAGGTCACAACCGGGTAGGTGATCTGATCTTCAATGAGGGTCGGACTTCGTCCCTGCCACTCGGTGTAGACGATCACCTGAACATCCGAAAGATCGGGAATGGCATCCAGCGGAACTTGAAACAAGGCCCACAATCCCCACCCTACTAGGAGCAACAGGCAGAGGATAACGAGGACCGGATTGCGGGCACTCCCTTCGATGAGTCGCGCGATCATTTCATGCCGCCTTTCTCATCATCCGGCCCTGGGGGCGCTGAGACGCCCCCCTTTCCCAGTTCCATGCCTTCCATGCCCTCCATATCTCTTCCGCCTTGCATTTTGCCTTCGTGTGCGCCGCGCATCTGCCAGTCCGCCATGCCGATCCGGCCCATCATGCCCTGCATGGTCGAAGCCGAGGCTAATTTGCTCTCCGCATCCAACAAGAAATTGGCCGAGGTGACGATCCGATCTCCTTCTTTGAGTCCTTCCATGACTTCCACTGCATTCTGACTCCGGCGCCCCAACTTGACCGCAGCAGGCTCATACCGGCCTTGCCCCCGATCCACGAACACGAGTTGACGAAGCCCCGTGTCCAACACTGCTTCCTTCGGCACCACTAAGGTCCTGACCGCATCTGTCTGCAAGGTCACGTTCCCATACATGCCCGGCTTCAATTTCAGCTCAGGATTTAGAAATTCCAGCCGCACCCGTACTGTGCGGGTTTCGGTATTCAGTGTCGGGTACACATAGGCCACCCTACCGCTGAACGTTTCTCCCGGATAAGCAGCAACGGTCACCGTTGCCGGCTGACCGACTTTCGTGGCCGCCACCTCCGACTCATAAATATCGGCGGAGATCCAGACCATGGAGAGATCCGCGATCTCGTACAGCGTCGTGCCGAGCTCGACATACTTCCCAGGTAAAGCCTCGCGTTTCAGCACGATACCGGAGGAAGGAGCGTAGACCATAAGCACCGGATCGGCCTGGCCTCGACGCTCAAGAGCCTCGATCTGTGAATCGGTCACATCCCAGAGCCGCAAACGCTCCCGAGCGCTCGCCACAAGCGCATCGGCGTTGGCTTTCGCTTCGTCAAGCGCGCTCGCGGCCAGTTGCGCACGCATTTTCAGAGCGAGGAGATACTCGTCTTGCGTAGCCAAGAGATTCGGCGAGTAGACAGTGAAGAGTGGTTCACCTTTGCGAACCGGTCGACCGATCGAATTGACGAAGACCTTTCGAACCCACCCGGAGATTTTCAGCGTGACTTGTGTGAAACTCCGTTCGTCGTAGCCGACCGTGCCGACCGCACGGATCTCTTCCTCCAGCGTTGCGTGGACAACCGGAGCGCTGCGGACGCCGATCAACTGTCTCGCCACAGCCCCGGATGAAGCGTCTGACATGCCCGGCATTGGTTCCATGTCTCTCATGGATTTCGCGCCTTCCATCGGCATCCCTTTCATGTCCGTCTCTTTCATGGACATACCTTCCATCCCATGGCCCTTCATCTCCCCACGGTTCTTTGTCCCCGACATGTCGCTCATCCCTCGATGCGCGGCGAAGAACCCGGCGACGGCTCCGACGAACAGGCATGCTGCTGCGACACCGACAACAAGACCTTTTCTGCGCAGGTCCTGACTCATGGCCATTTCTCCTTTCTTAGCCCCCATTCAGATCGGTTCCGATCACCTGTTCGAGTTCGGCGAGACGACGCTCCCGCTCGACCAGCGCTCGGTAGTACTCCTGCTGATATCCTCGCCAGGCCCGCTGGGTATCGATAAGATCCAGAAACCCTCCCGTTCCTGCGCGATATCCCGCTCGCGCCGATTCAAGGTTCTGTACGGCCTGGGGTAGGATCGTGGTGTGATACAACCTGGCCACCTGCTCACTCGCCCGGACCTTGGCCAAGAGGTCGTTGACCTGAAAACGAGTCAGGTTTTCCAGCTGGTGCTGTTGTGCCTGCGCGGCTGCGACCGACGCCGCGGCTTCTTGCACGCCGGCGTCATACTTTTGTTTGGTCCAGAACGCGAAGGGGACGGTCATCGCCACATAGGCGCCGAATCCATCGTTGGCCTGAAAGTTTTGGAAACGCTGAAACATCACGTTGAAGTCCGGATAGTACTGACGCCGGGCGAGCGCCCGCGACTGCTCGCTCTGTCGGACCGCCAGTTCTGCCGCTTTCAACTCCGGTCTGGCATTCAGCGCAAGACGGTGTAGATCGTCGATGGTGGCGTCGAGCGGTATCAGAGACGGCTCCTGAGGAATGCCGAATGGTGAGAGGGGGGCGCGGTCCAGAATCGTATTCAGCAGCGCTGCAGCGGTCTCCCGACCCTGTTCCAGGACTGGAAGTTGCTGATGCAACACAGACAGCTCGACCTGGGCCTTGAGCACATCCGCCTGTGATCCTTTTCCAGTCCTGAACTTCGCGTTTGCAATCTCGAAGAACTGCCTGAGCAATTCGGCCTGTTCATGATGAATCTGGATCGCCTTGTGCGCGAAGAACAGGTCGTAGTAGGCCTGCTTGAGGCGGGCGACCAATTCCCGTTCCTTCGCGTGCAGCGCCTGCTCGGTCATCTCAGCCGACCGACTCGCGATTTCGCCTTTCAAGGCCAGCTTGCCCGGGAATGGGAGGTTTTGCGAAAGACCGAAGATGCCGTTCTGCGTCTGCGTGACATTGAAGGTCTGCGGGAAATTCCACAAGTGGACGGACAGAGTGGGGTCATCCAGCGATCGCGCCTGGGCTATCCGATTCGTGGCAGCCTCCCATTGCTTGCGCGCCGCCACAATCTCAGGATTTTTGACCAAGGCTTCCTGGATCAAATCCGGTAATGCCGAAGACGATTGTGCAGTCTGATCGGCGGCATGGACGACCTGGCGTTCATCCATCGCGAAGGTCATGTTCAGGACTGTTATCGCCGACAGAACAATTTGAATTGAGCGAGTCATGGGGTGGTCCTCCTCGATACTTTCCTGCCCACGACTATCGCGGATCTCAGCCCCCGTCTTGATACAGAAGAAGCGGCGGGATGAACCGAGATCCAGCGCCGGGCAGATGACGTGATGATGAACCGGTATAAGGAAGAACCGGAGAGATCAGATACGAAGCACTGTGCCGGAAAGAGACTGATGCGGAGGAGAACTCGATTCGTGGGGGTGATATGGACTCGAAATTCGTGCGAGCCTGTAACTCACGGCCGGAAGCGCAGCCGGCGCCTGGTCTGCCGCTGACCGGTGATTGTCCATGTGTGACGAAGACGACTGAGGGGAAGACTCAACGCCTAGAGTTTTGAAGGCATCGCACAACTGCCGAACCGGCTGCTCCACGGGAGTTGAACAGCCGTTTGCCATCGAGACATCATCGGTCCCCGACAGCGGCAGGAGACAAGCGTAGGCATTGAAACTG
Organism: Nitrospira sp.; assembly: GCA_024998685.1. Classification (GTDB taxonomy): domain Bacteria; phylum Nitrospirota; class Nitrospiria; order Nitrospirales; family Nitrospiraceae; genus Nitrospira_D. The sequence goes on along the minus strand of JACOEH010000039.1, from coordinate 7,511 downwards.
AACGCCAGCAGAAACACCACGATGGTCGCGGCAAGAAACGATCGGGAATGATGAGAACTCAAGCGCATAGGCTCAGTCTATGCTTCCGTCAACTTAACCGTCAACGGTCTTTCTCATCCGTCAGTACTCGGTGGACGCCGTTCCCGAACAAACTCATGAAACGTTACAGAGCTATCTTCCGCAAGCGCAGCGCGTTCGCGATGACCGACACGGAACTGAAGGTCATGGCGGCGCTGGCGATCATGGGGCTCAAGAGTACCCCGACGAATGGATAAAGGACTCCGGCGGCGACAGGCACGCCCAGCATATTGTAGACAAAGGCGAAGAACAGGTTCTGCCGAATATTGCGCATCGTCCCGCGACTCAACCGGCGGGCCCGCACAATGGCTCGTAGGTCGCCCTTCACGAGCGTGACTCCCGCGCTTTCCATCGCCACATCTGTTCCGGTTCCCATGGCAATCCCCACTTGCGCTTGCGCCAAGGCCGGTGCATCGTTGATTCCGTCTCCAGCCATCGCCACAATGTGCCCTTCAGCCTGGAACCGCTTGATGACCGCCGCCTTTTGCTCGGGCAAGACTTCGGCCTGCACTTCATCGATCTTGAGCCGGCGAGCCACAGCCTCGGCTGTCGTCCGATTGTCACCGGTCAGCATCACGATCCGCAGACCTTCCCGGTGTAACAGATCAATAGCCTCCGGCGTAGAAGTCTTGATCGGATCAGCGACGCCCAGTAAACCGGCCGGCTTCCCATCGATCGCCGCAAACATGACGGTCTGGCCTTCCTGCCTGAGCGGCTCAGCCTGGGTTACCAGCGATTTCGTCTCGATACCCAGCTCGTTAAGAAGCAGCATGGTACCGACGGCCACTGAACGACCTTCGATCATGCCGGTGACGCCCTTCCCCGTGAGAGAACGAAAGTCCTCTACCTTCGATGGAAGAATTCCCTTGTCCCTGGCGCCGGATACGATGGCCGACGCCAACGGATGCTCGCTGGATTGCTCAAGCCCGGCTGCGAGCTTCAATAGCTCGGTCTCCGTGACATGCGGCAGCGGCGCCACCGTCATGAGACGAGGTTTGCCTTCCGTCAATGTCCCTGTTTTATCGACCACCAGAATATCAACCTTCGCCAAGGTCTCGAGCGCTTCGGCATTGCGGATCAACACGCCGGCGGTCGCGCCGCGGCCGGTCCCCACCATGATCGACATAGGAGTCGCCAGCCCAAGCGCACAGGGGCATGCGATAATCAGCACTGCAACCGCATTGAGCAAGGCATAAGCCATCCGCGGTTCCGGCCCATAGAACGCCCAGACGAGAAAAGTGACGGCAGCGACCAGAATCACAACCGGCACGAAATACGCCGCCGCAACATCGGCCAATCGTTGAATGGGAGCCCTTGTGCGTTGTGCCTCACTGACCATGCGGACAATCTGCGCCAGCAGCGTCTCCCGACCGACCCTCTCGGCCCGCATCACAAAACTGCCTGTCCCATTGACCGTTGCTCCAATCACTTTGTGACCTGACTGCTTCACCACCGGAAGCGATTCGCCGGTGACCATGGATTCATCGACCGCGCTTGTCCCTTCCACCACCACACCATCCACGGGGATCTTTTCACCAGGTCTCACGCGCAACCGATCACCGACCTGCACCTGTTCCAATGGGATATCTTCTTCTTGATCATCACCGCGTATGACACTGGCTGTTTTCGGCGCAAGCCCCAACAGGGCCTTCAGGGCACTGCTGGTTCGACTACGGGCCCTCAGCTCCAACACCTGTCCTAATAAGACCAGCGCAATAATGACGACCGCCGGTTCAAAGTAGACGGCCAGCTCGCCGCCATGGACCCGGAACGAGTCGGGGAACATTTCAGGGACGAGCGTGGCGGCAACACTGTACAGGTACGCGGCACCGGTCCCCAGGCCGATGAGTGTAAACATGTTGAGATGCCGATTGACAATCGAAGCCCAGGCCCGCTCGAACAGCGGCCAGCCGGTCCAGAGCACCACCGGCGTCGCCAGCACAAACTGGAACCAGATCAATGCTCTCCCTGAAAAGAGCTGCTGTAACGGTCGGCCCGGAAGCATCTCGGAGATCATCAGCGCAAGAATAGGGGCACCGAGAACTACGCTCTGCCAGAATCGATGAGTCATATCGATCAACTCGGGATTGGCTTCCTCCATCGTCACCGTGCGAGGCTCCAACGCCATCCCGCAAATCGGGCAGGTGCCGGGCTCGGTTTGCACGATCTCGGGATGCATCGGGCAGGTATATTCCGTGCGAGTGCTCGCTGCCGTCACATCGGCAGGTTCTAAGGCCATGCCGCAAATGGGACAGGCCCCCGGCTTAGATTCGAGTACCTCGGGATCCATCGGGCAGACATACTTCGTGACTCCGCCCGCCGGTACGGGCATCGGTTTCGGAGCCCGTTGTTCCGGCTGGGTCAGGTAATAGTCGGGATCGGCTCGGAACTTCTCGAGACACCTGGCGGCACAGAAATAGTATTTCTTGCCGCGATACTCGTACGAACCGGCCGCCGTGGCGGGTTGTACCGTCATCCCGCAAACCGGATCGGTCTCGCCGATTGCCGGCGCCGGCTCAGTCGCCATCATCATGGGCAACGGCTTTTTCTTCCCCAAGGAAATGAGCCCGGCCGGCGCGGACTTCAAGAACCGTTCTGGATCGGCTTTGAATGTATCGAGACAGGATACCGAGCAGAAATAGTACGTCTTGCCTTGGTAGTTGTAATGCCCTGCCGCAACGGCGGGGTCCACCGTCATCCCGCATACCGGATCGATGTCCGATCCAGCGTGCGAAGACATGTGAGTCATCGGTATTTGCTCGCTCATATCGTGCTCTCCTGGATGATGAATCCCGCAACAGCCGCCTGTCGATCGATGGGCCATGATCCGCCTCCTTTCATCTTATCCGGTCTGCTCGCTCAATGTCTCCTTCACCACTAAAGACGGACGGAGGCGCCGAATATTACAGAGAGCCGGTCGGTACGATGAAAACGATCGGAAAAAAGGCGAAACAGGCGGGACAGTTAGCCACAGGTGCAATTCAAGCAGCCATGCTTGCTGCAAATGCCGCAGGATGCTTCGAGGGCTCCGCGTAGGGCTTGGCGAGCCCTGTGCAAACGAACCGTGAGACTGTTCCGTGATATCCTCAGTTCTTTCGCGACCTGAGCCTGCGATTCGCCGTCGAGATCGATGCGTTTGATGAGTTCCGCATAGTTCCCATGGAGACTCGGAAGGAGACCATGAAGACAAGCGCAGGCGGCAGCCTGTAGTTCGTCAGGCGGCGGTTCCTGATGATTGCCCGAAATCGTCAACTCCCGCAGGAAGGCCTCATTCCGGCGAGTCTCGGCTCCATGAGAACGATAATGATCGGCCACCGTATGGCGGAGGATGCGATAGAACCAGGCGACCGCACTGTGCTCGTTATTCAAAGAATGGGAGCGCCCGACCGCTTTGATGAAGCTTTGTTGCAGGATATCGTCCGCGACAACGTCATCGCCGACTCGGCGGCGGACAAATTGCCTGAAGGCGGACTCGTTCTCCAGCAGTCGTTGAATGACTCCGCTCGTTCTACCCTCCTGCATCCTCATTCCTCACCATCACTTCTTCGCGTCGGCTTCGAGGATGCTCCGGATGATGGTCACGACGTTCTCCGGCGTCATGTTGGCACCATCGACTTTGATGTTCCCGTCCAGCAGGAGCGACGGCGTGGACGATACCTTGATGCGCTCTCCCCAGCGGCGCCCTTCTTCGAACAGCTTGGCCGGCTTTCCGCTCTCCATTCCGGCTTCGAACGCCGGGATATCCAAGCCGGCCTCTTTGATCAACAACGAGCGTATGGAGCGATCGAATACACCGTCGACTTTGTCCTTGTGAATCGTGCGGAACAAGATCGCCTTCATTTGATCGCCCTTCCCCATCAGCTTCGCTTGTTCATACATATCGAACACGGTCGGAAGTTTTCCTGGAATGACGGGGAATCCGACCATCGTGATATCCACCTTGTTCCCGAACTCTTTTAGAAGGAGCGGCACCCCGTTTTCCTCGAAATGATGACAATGCGGACAGTAGAAGTCCGCGAACTCGACGACTTTCACCTTCCCCGTCTGATGGGTCGACGGCTCATCCTTGAGTATTTCGAACTTCCCCTTCAGCTCCGGCTTGGCCGCCTGCGCACTTACCGGCACGTTGAGCAGTCCGACCGTTCCCATCACCATAAAAACCATTTTCCACATCGACGTCATCCGACCATTCATTTCGTACTCCTTTCACAGCGAATAATCGATGCTCATTATAGCGGATAGAGAGCAGCCTTTTCCCTTTGTTATAATCGAGCAATGCGTCCACCTCCCTGTGCACCCCTCGTGTCCGCATTCGTCATGCTCACAGGCTGTGCCTTGACCGGTGATCAGGCCGGCACGCTCCCCTCCGGCGCGTCTTCCGTCAGTTATGCGCAGGTAAAAGCCGCTCCCGAATCGTACAGCGGACAGCCGGTCACATTCGGCGGGAAAGTGCTGGGAGCACGTCGACTCAAAGAAGGAACCAGAATCGAGATACTTCAATTGCCGTTGACCGACTCCCTCCGACCGACAGTGGACCTCGGCAAGTCCCAAGGTCGGTTCGTCGCCCAGCAGAAGGAATTTCTCGACCCTGCGACGGTTCCGCCCGGCACATTCGTCACCGTGACCGGAGAGATGGCCGGTTCCCTCACCTTGCCGCTCGATGAAACGGAATATACGTATCCACTGGTGCGCATCAACAATCTACGTGTGTGGACGGAGGACGACGAGGAGCCGCCTCGCATTCGCCGGCCCATCGGCCCCTATTGGAGCCCGTACTGGTCGCCGTACTGGCATTCTTGGCCCTACTACTGGTGAACGCTATCGATCCGAGGCGCCTAAGAGTCGCCATCCCAAAGGCATCACAATTGCCGGACGATGACGAAGGACATAGATGCCCGCCCGATTGAGAACACACATGGCGAAGACGGCCGGTCGGAAGGATCGCAGGAAGAAGCGTGGGTCCTCGAACCTGAGCTCGTCCATCGTGACCACACTGAAGGAACACATCGTTCACTGGCACTACCCGCCGGAACATCGGTTGACCGAAGACGAATTGTGCAAGACGTTCGGTGTGAGTCGGAGTCCGGTTCGGGAGGCACTCAGAGTCCTGGCGTCCGACGGCTTCGTAAAAAAACTGCCGAATCGCGGCTATGCGGTCAAGCAATATAGCATCGAGGAAATCGAGGAGCTGTACGAGGTGCGTTTGGCCTTGGAACTCTACACCGTCGAACGCTTAGCAACCAAAGGGCCGTCGGCGCAGCTTGCTGCCGAGCTCAGAGAGCTCAAACACACCTGGACCGACCTCTGGAAAGAATCGTCCAAAAAGCCCGAGGAGTTTGCCATACTGGACACGCTCTTTCACGATACACTGGCCCGGGCCGTAGGAAATAAATCGCTCCTTCGGCACCTTCGAACCATCAATGAGCGATTGACCTTATTTCGAATGCTGGATTTTGAGAACCAGGAGCGAGCCGAACGCACCTGTCGCCAACATCTCGAGATCGTGAAGCGGATTATGGCCGAGGATGCGCCGGGCGCACGCGCCGCCATGCAGGAGAACATCCAAGAAGGTCGGACCAACATCCAGACAGCGATTAAGGACGCGCTGGCCAGAGCTTATCTCAAGAAAACTTAGCAGGCTGCGGAAAAACTCGGCTGATGCCGACAATAGAGCTGGAATTGTCCGTACAGTGCCACCGCTAGGATACCTTTCAGGATGCTCAAAAAGGCTGTCCAGCAAGGCCGCAGCAAGCGAAGGGGCGAGTCGTACGCTTCGGTACGTTGAGCCTCTGAGCGATGCGAGAACGCCGCTGGCGGACTTTTTCAGCATCCTGTTAGAGAGTCACTCGCCGTTCGTAAGTGTTGCCCTTGCTTGACGCGAAGCGCAATCCTCTCGAGCTTAGAACATCCAAAGGCAGATTTGATTTGGTACGCTATATTGTATACAGTTATGTCCGTTTTCCCAGGTTCAGAAGCGCTAAAACGGAGAAGTCGTTCTTTGATCGTTGAGATACCGAAAACATGGCAAACCTAGATGGCCGGATGAGAGAACGAGAACGCTCCAATCTTAGTTTGTCGATCGTGGCCGCACTCAAAGACCAGATCATTCATTGGCATTACCCGCCCGAACATCGATTGACTGAGGCCGAACTATGCAAGAAGTTCGAGGTGAGTCGAAGCCCGGTCCGGGAAGCGCTTCGCATGCTGGCATCCGATGGGTTCGTGAGGAGATTGCCGAATCGAGCCTATGTCGTCAGACAGTACAACCTCGGTGAGATCGAGGAGCTGTACGATCTTCGCTTGGCGTTGGAACTCTATACCGTCGAACGCTTGGCGACAAAAGGTCCTCTCCACCAGAACGGCAAGGAGGCCATCAGTAAACTGAAGAGCACATGGATCGGGCTGTTGAACGGACCCGGCAAGAAAGCCGAAGAGCTCGCCAGGCTGGACACCCTGTTTCACGAGACACTCGCCCAAACTTTAGGAAACACCCCTCTCCTGCAGCACCTCCGCGCCATCAATGAGCGGTTGATGCTTTTTCGAATGATCGATTTCGATAAGTCGGATCGCGCGGAAAGCACATGCCGCCAGCATCTCAAGATTTTAAAGTGTATAACCGCCGGAGATGCTTCAGGAGCACGAACCGCGATGCAACGAAACATCGAAGAAGGAAGGAACAACGTTCATACAGCGATTAAAGACGCGCTGGCCAAAGCGTACTCATCGAAAGCTTAAGTGTCCATCATGCATTTCCAGGCCTTTTCGATCGGCGCCCTGGTGCCGGCCCATTATCTCGGCGGGACCATGCATAGCGTGGTTCACCGGGCCTGTAACCTGAGGCTTGAGTCTGACGCGATGCCGACCTTCCTTCCCTCCGAGAAAGACGACATCCCGCACGGCATCCGTTTGAATACCGCATCTCAACCTACTTTCCTGAATCTCCTTCGAGTCGGTCAATCGTCGCCTGCCGGGAAGCATCCTCCGCATCGGCGGAACCGCATGCAGTCATACACATTTCACCGCAAGGAGGACATATGTCCGAATCACGCAAACTGACGAGACGCCAAGTGCTGAAGGGGGCTGCAGCTGCCGGCGCGCTGGGAATGTTAGGGAGCTTGGACTGGGTCGGTCAGGCATGGGGCGCATCGGATAAGGTAAAAATGGGCTTTATCTTTGTGGGTCCACGAGACGACTACGGGTACAATCAGGCACATTTTGAAGGAAAAGCGGCGGTGGCCAAGCTCGACTGGGTGAAAGCATTCGACGAAGAAAAGGTGCCGGAGACCATCGAGGTCCAAAAAACCATGGAAAGCATGGTCAAGCTGGACGGTGCCCAGGTGCTCTTCCCCACATCGTTCGGTTATTTCGATCCCCACATTCTTACTGATTGGTTCACTAAATAGTGCGTGGTGTGCTATTCTGCTGGCATGCTC
>JACOEH010000038.1 GCA_024998685.1 Nitrospira sp. | reverse complement strand
GCGCGATCTATCTCGCCGCCTCGGTCATATGGCTCAACTGATGACACGCCCTAGATCGCCACTATTTTGGCAACAGAGGTTACAGCCCGACTGCAAGCCAGTGATGCGTGGCGCAACCTCCTACTCCCACCTCTCATAGAGCCGGGATCACTGTGCCTGGCTGGCGACCTGTGCAGCAATTCGGGAACCGTTCCGGCGAACCACTGCGGCTCGTCGCAGGCGAGTGGCGCCGATGTTCGAAGTTCCGTCCCGCGATGCGTTGGATGGAACGAGTTTCGGCGCCAAGCTGTGCGTAAGACGAGAACGGTCGAATTGCTGAGCGGGAGAGGCCAGGCACGGTGGTCCCGGCTCTATTTCTCCTCATCTCGCCTTGACTTAACGCGCTTCCAAAGGCTACTCTATTTCCCCTTTGACACCCAGCGATGGGCAAAGACGCTGCCCATGAGCTAGGGGTGTCGCTTTTTTCCGTCTTGATGGTGAATTGGAGCTTTCCGTGAGCACAGGGCATCCGGAACTCATTGCTGCCATTGCCGCTGAGATTGCCGCTTCCGGTCCGATTCCGTTTGTTCGTTTCATGGAGTTGGCTCTCTATCACCAGCAATTCGGCTATTACATGCGTAGCCCTGAGCCACCGCAAGAACGGATCGGCCGGCGAGGTGATTTTTACACGAGCTCGGATGTCCATCCTATCCTTGGACAAGCTCTGGCCAAGCAAGCTGAACAGATGTACCGATTACTCGGTCAACCCCATCCCTTTACCATCGTTGAAATGGGGCCCGGCAAGGGCTTGCTGGCGAAGCACATCCTGATGACATGCGCACATCGTTATCGTTCGTTTTTTCAGCATCTTCGGTATGTCCTGGTAGACCGAAGCCCGGCCATGCGCGAGTTGCAGCGCCGGAATCTCACTCCCTGGCTGGATCGAGCAGCCCTACTGACATGGATGGACGACCTTGCGAATGTGCCCCATCAAGGTCTGACCGGTCTGTTCTTCAGCAATGAACTCGTGGACTCGTTTCCGGTCCACCGCGTTCAGGTCACAGCCAAGGGCATCGAGGAACTCTGGGTGGACTATCGAGACGGAAAGTTCGTTGAGTGTCTCATGCCCTTGTCGTCGGACACGCTGATCCATCGTCTTCGCCGCATGAACGCCGATTGGCCGGAAGGCTATCGAACCGAGATCAACCTCCCGGCATCGGAATGGATGAAGCAAGTCGCTCAGCGTCTGGATCGTGGATTCGTGCTCACCATAGACTATGGACACAGCCAACAAGATCTCTATCGGTCCGATCGAAAACATGGCACATTTCTTTGCTATTCCCGACAATCCGTGAACGAAGACCCGTTTCTGCGCGTGGGCGAACAGGACATGACCGCCCATGTGGATTTTTCGAGCTTAGCGGCGGCCGGTGAAGAGCAAAAACTCCACTTGACCGGATTCACGAACCAGATGAGTTTTCTCATGGGACTCGGCGTCGAACAGATGATCGCGGAGTGGGAACAGGACAGTCCGCAATTCAAAGCGGCGATTCATCTGCTGAGACCGAACGGCATGGGTACGACGTTTAAGGTCCTCATCCAACACAAGGAAATCCAGCAGCCCGAACTTGACGGCTTACGGTACAAACCGTTCTTTGATTCGGCCCTCACGGAGCAATCAGCCGCGTGAGGAATTCGCATGACGGCATTACCGACGTTCGATAACGTGTTCTGAGGTCTGTATGGGTGACGCAGCCGTCCCGGAAAACTATATCCCGATCCTCATTTTCATCGGGGTGGGTATTGCGCTCGGAACGCTGACCCTCTTGCTCGGGAAGTTTGTCCGTCCCAACCAGCCCTATCGGGCAAAGTTAGCCCCGTACGAGAGCGGCAGTCCGCTTTTTCAGGACGCCCGCGTACAGTTTCCGATTCGGTACTACATCATCGCGATGCTCTTCGTCATTTTTGATATCGAGATCGTCTTCATGTTTCCTTGGGCCGTTGCATTCCACAGTCTTGGGCTGGTTGGATTAGTAGAGATGGTCCTATTCATCGCCATCCTCGTGGTCGGGTTCTGGTACGCATGGAAGAAAGGAGCGCTGGAATGGGATTGAAGGGCGGTGGACCTATCCTTCTTGCTCGCCCACCGCGCACTCAAGGTCTATTGAAGCAATATATAACGGGCGGTGCTCGCATGGGCAAAGGACGCGTCTCGGCGCGACCAGGGTTAGGGTGGGTGAGAAAACGCGCGCAGTGAAAGAAGCCCATCATCCTTCCGTAAAAGAGGTAGATAAAGGACGTGAGCCTTCTGGAACGACAGTTTGACGCGAATATCGTGACGACGAATCTCGATGCGGTCGTCAACTGGGCGAGGAAGTCGGCCTTGTGGCCCATGACTTTCGGGCTGGCCTGCTGCGCCATTGAAATGATCGCCAGCGTCTCCTCCCGCTATGACCTGGACCGCTTCGGCGCCGGTGTCTTTCGTGCATCCCCCAGACAATCCGATCTCATGATTGTCGCGGGAACGGTCTCGCGCAAGATGGCGCCCGTCATTCGACGGATCTACGACCAAATGCCTGAGCCTCGATATGTAATCTGCATGGGCTCGTGCGCGACCTCGGGCAATCACTACAACAGCTATGCGGTCGTCCAGGGTGTGGATCAGATCGTGCCGGTTGATGTCTATGTACCCGGCTGCCCTCCGAGACCGGAAGCCCTGCTGGACGGACTGCTGAAGTTACAGGAAAAGATCCAGCGAGAGAGAGTGTTCGTGAAATAAGCCAGCAAGACACGCGCGAGTCGCGCGACATGCGTAACGGGGCCGTTCGCGCCTTTCTCGCAGTGTGAACCCTATGCGATCTCTCATTGAAACGTTACTCAATAAGTTCCCGGAGGCGGTGCTCTCCGTCGATGTCGACACGGCTCGATCGGAAGTGACCGTTCATGTCGCTGCCCCGAAAATCTTGGAGGTCGCTCGTTTTTTGCACGACGACCCGGAGGCTTGTTTCGACCATATCACCGATATCTGCTCCGCCGACTATCCGGCGGATCAGCAACGGTTTGAAGTCATCTATCTCTTGTTGTCGCTTCCGCACGGCAGACGAATTCGGCTGAAAACGCGGGTTACCGAAGAGAACCCGTCGCTGGACTCCGTCACAAGCGTCTGGCGCGGCGCAGTCTTCCTGGAACGCGAAGTTTACGACATGATGGGGATCCGGTTTTCAGGCCACCCGGATCTACGCCGCATCCTCCTGCCGGAAGATTATGCGGAAGGGTATCCGCTGCGAAAGGACTTCCCGACGGAAGGCCGAGGGTGGCGGAGTCAGTTCGACTTTATTCCGCGCCTCGATGAACCGCCGGTGGAGCACATCGAAGGCGAGGTTCCCGAGGCTGAGAAGAAGTTGTTCCTCTCCGAGCCGACAGGGTCCTCATCGAACCGGCGGGAAGAACTGTTGCTGAATATGGGCCCACAACATCCGAGCACGCACGGCGTGGTGCGGGTCGTTCTCGAGCTGGACGGAGAACGGATCGTCAAGGCGACGCCGGATCTGGGATACCTCCATCGGGGCGTCGAGAAACTGGCCGAGGGCCTCGCTTACATGCAGATCATTCCGCACACCGACCGACTCGACTATGTCTGCGCGATGGCCAACAATTATGCCTATGTGCGGGCCGTTGAAAAGCTGCTCGGCATCACCGTGCCTGAACGAGCCGAGTATATCCGAACCATTGTCGCGGAGATGCAGCGCATTCTGGGACATCTGTTCTGGTTGGGCGCTCAGGCTCTGGATATCGGCGCCATGACGATCTTCTTCTGGACGTTTCGCGAGCGGGAAACCTTACTCGACATGTTCGAAAAGCTGTGCGGAGCCCGGCTCACTTTGAATTATTATCGAATCGGCGGCGTGGACAGCGATTTCACTCCCGAATTGGTGGCTCGCCTCAAGGCGTTTCTGGAGACGTTCCCACAAAAAGTGACCGAGTATGATTCACTGCTCGCGGGCAACCGTATTTGGTTGGGTCGGACAAAGCATGTCGCCGTCATCTCCGGGGAAGATGCGATCAATTTCGGCATGACCGGCCCGGCCTTGCGGGGATCCGGTGTGTCCTATGATGTACGTAAGCTCGAACCCTACGGCGTCTACCATAAAGTAGACTGGGAAGTGCCGGTCGGGAAAAACGGCGACACCTACGATCGCTATTGGATTCGTGTCGAAGAGATGCGTCAGAGCGCGCGGATCATTTCGCAATGTCTCGACCAGATGCCGCCCGGGCCGATCATCGCCGATATGCCGCAATACATTCCGCCGCCCAAGCCGCAAGTGATGCGCGACATGGAAAGCTTGATTCATCATTTCATCATCTTCACCCAAGGATTCAAGCCGCCGAAAGGGGAAACCTATTGCGCGACTGAAGCGCCCAAGGGAGAATTGGGATTTTTTATCATTAGTGATGGATCTCCACGCCCGTATCGGTTGAAAATTCGCTCACCCTCCTTCATCCACATGGGGGCGTTCGACCATATGGCACGCGGCTACTTGATTTCCGACATCATCACGATTTTCGGGACCTACGATGTGGTCATGGGGGAGTGTGATAGATGAGACGTACGGCCAGGATGTTCCAGTGCTCGCTGCCCGCGCACGCTCGGATGCGGAGTCTTGGCAACGCGGGGGGCGGGTATAAACGGCGTGCTCGGTCAATGCGCGCAATTTGGAATATCCTGGCCGCCGCCCCGGTAGGGGATGTGCGGAGGAACTATGCTGAAGGATAAATACGGGAAAGAAATCGATGAGATCCTGAGCCGCTATCCGGTTAAGCGTTCCGCCTTGATCCCGCTCCTTTACATCGCTCAGCGTGATCACGGCTACGTGACCGAGTCGGCAATGCAGGAGATCGCGCATCTTATCAGGCTGACGCCTCCGCAGGTCTATGAGACGATCACGTTTTACACGATGTTTAACCTGAAGCCGACGGGCAAATTCCATATGCAGGTATGCAAGTCCCTCATGTGCGCTCTCGTCGGCTCGGATACGGTGATCGAATGGATTAAAATGAAGCTCGGAATTGCCCCGGGTGAATCGACGGCAGACGGCCTGTTCAGCCTCAGTGTGGTGGAATGTTTGGCCGCCTGTGGGACCGGTCCCATGATGCAGATCAATGATGACTACTATGAGCAGCTGACCGAGGACAAATTGGACCGGATTTTGGCCGATCTGCGATCGACAGGAACCAGTCCACTGAAGAGCGGGCCGTTTATGTGGCCGGAACCGGTGCCCTCGGGGCGGGGCGCGTGACGAGATTGACATGCCTAAACACGAGCTCATTCTTTTAAAGAACATGATGCAACCCGGCTACACCGGGTCGCTGACGGACTATGAGAAGACCGGCGGCTATCAAGCCTTGCGGAACACGCTCGGAAAGATCGCTCCGCCGGATGTGACGGCGATGGTCCGCAAGTCCGGATTACGCGGCAGAGGCGGCGCCGGCTTCCCGACCGGCGTAAAATGGGGATTTCTGCCGAAAGACTATCAAGGTCCCCGTTATCTGTGCTGCAACGCAGATGAGAGCGAGCCGGGTACGTTTAAGGATCGTCAACTCATGGAGCGGGATCCCCATCAAGTATTGGAAGGCATCGTGTTGGCTTGCTATGCCATCGGCGCGGAAACTGCCTACATCTACATCCGGGGGGAAATGGTCCTGGGCTCAAAGATCTTGGAATATGCCATCGGCGAAGCGAGAGTCGCGGGGTATATCGGACAGAACATTCTCGGCACCGGCGTCAATGTGGACGTCTGGGTGCACCGGGGAGCGGGAGCCTATATTTGCGGCGAAGAAACGGCGCTCTTGGAATCACTCGAGGGCAAACGGGGGCTTCCCCGTATCAAGCCGCCGTTTCCAGCCACGCATGGACTCTACAATAAACCGACGGTGGTCAATAACGTCGAGACGCTGGCGAACCTTCCCCATATCGTCAACAAAGGACCCGAGTGGTTTGCGTCGATCGGCTCTCCGCCGAAGAGCACCGGTACCAGAGTCTTCTGTGTCAGCGGGCATGTCAAACGACCGGGCAATTATGAAGTTCCGATGGGGATGACGGTCCGAGAGTTGGTGTACGAACATGCCGGCGGCATGCGGTCCGACAAGCCGATGAAAGCCTTTATTCCCGGAGGAGCCTCGGCGCCTTTTCTGACACCGGCCCATCTCGACGTGAAACTGGATTTTGAACATGTTGCGGCGGCGGGATCCATGTTGGGATCGGGCGGCGTGACGGTGATGGAAGAAGGCACCAGCATGGTGTGGGCAGCGCTTCGGCTGATGGAATTTTTCTACCATGAGTCCTGTGGGAAATGCAGTCCTTGCCGGGAAGGCAGTTCGTGGCTCGTACAGACGCTCCGTAGAATTTTGGCAAAGCGTGGCCGGATGGAGGATCTTGAAACCTTGTCGGATCTATGCAAAAACATCGCAGGCCGCACGGTCTGCGCCTTCGGCGACGCGGCAGTCGCTCCGATCCAAAGCACGCTGAAACATTGGCGGCAGGAGTACGTCGACCTCATCAATGAAGCGGAAGCGGCGAATTTGATCATGCCCGGGCAAGTGGGAATAGGACGTTAATGGTGAATCGTCCCTCGACTGAGCTCGGGACGGTGAGCTTGTCGAACCGTTATTCGCAAGAATCATGCGTTGAACGGTTCACGTTGAACGAATAACGGAGAGCATGCCTGAGACGACACCGCAGATGGTTCGCATCACGATCGACGGGATGGCGGTCAACGTCCCGAAAGGGACATTGGTGATCGAAGCGGCTCGTCGCGTCGGCGTTATGATTCCGCACTTCTGCTATCACCCAAAACTCAAGCCGGACGCCAATTGCCGCATGTGCCTGGTCGAAATCGAAAAGATGCCCAAACTCCAAACGGCTTGCAGCACGCCGGCCGACGAAGGAATGAGCGTGCGCACCGCCACCACTGTGGTCGACGACGCCCATCGATCGGTGCTCGAGTTTATTCTTGCCAATCATCCGCTGGACTGTCCGGTTTGCGATCAAGGGGGAAAGTGCGACCTTCAAGACTTTTCGCACCAGTACACGGCGACCAGCCGGTTCGTTGAAACCAAGCGCATCTTCCAAAAGGAGTATTTCAGTCCGCTCATCGAAACGCAGATGAATCGCTGCGTGCAATGTCTTCGCTGTGTCCGATACTGCGATGAAGTCATGGACGTCAAAGCGTTGGCGCCGGTCGGCCGCGGCACCATGACCGAAATCAAGTACTTCGGCTCTCACCCGCTCGATTGTGAGTTTTGCGGGGGCTGCGTTCAGATCTGCCCGGTCGGAGCGATTACCAGCCGACTGTCCATGTACGAGTACCGGCCCTGGATGCTGAAACGAGCCGAGACCATCTGCGGCTACTGCGGTGACGGGTGCCAGATCACCGTGCAGACGAAGGAGCAGGAGCTCATTGAAGTGAACTCGGCGCATGGAGCGGGGCGCAACAACGGCGACCTGTGCGCTCGCGGGTTTTTTGGGTTCCATGCGGCCGGCGATCCTCATCGCCTGACCCATCCGCTCATTCGGCGCGACGGCATGCTGGTGCAGGCGACCTGGGAAGAAGCTCTGGAATACGTCGCCGACCGTGTCCGCGAGATTAAGGCAGCCTATGGGGGACAGAGTTTCGCAGGATTGATTTCCGGCCGTTGCACCAACGAGGAATTGTACCTGTTTCAGAAATTTCTCCGCGTGGCCGTCGGCACCAACCATATCGACAGCAGCGCGCGCTATGGCCATGTCAACGGTCTGCATGTCATGCAACTCGTACAGGGAACACATCGGTGGACCGTCACCTTCGACGACATCCTGGATGCGGACGTCCTTATTCTCGTCGGCACGAACATTACCGAGACGAATCCCATCACGGGCCTCAAAGTCAAAGAAGCGGTGAAGAAACGCCGGGCGACGCTGATTACGATCGAGTCGTTGGAACCGGTCGTCGACACGATGAGCAATATCGCCAATCTCTCTCACCATCATTTCCGTATTCCGACCGGCGACACGCCCAATGCCATTCTTGGTTTGGTGAAGGCCGTCGTAGAACAGAATCTGGTACAGCCGGACCTCGCGCAACGGTATCCGGCATATCTCAACGCCGTGACGAGCGCGCTGCGACAGACCTCTTGGCAGGACCTACAGGCGGCGACCGGAATCGAGCCGGATGCTTTTGTGAGGGCGGCCAAGGTGACGGCGGGAGCACGTCGAGTCGTTATCTTGGCCGGACAGCTCTTGCTGCGGAGCGAACACGGCTACAGCGGATGTTTGACCCTCTTGGATCTGCTTCTTCTGACAGGGAAGTTGGATAGTCCCGGCTGTGGCTTTGCGCCGCTCGCCGAGGAAAACAACGACCAGGGAGCGGTCGAAATGGGAACCGTCACCGAATGTCTGCCCGGTGCCCACCCCATCGCCGACAGCACGGATCGCGAGAGGATCGCGAAGCAATGGAAAGCCGAACTCCCGACCGAAAGAGGAGTTTCCCTCATCAAAATGTTGGATCGAGCCGACGCGGGCTCCCTCAAGGCGATGTTCATCGTCGGAGAGAATCCGGTCGGAAGCCTCCCCGCGACGATACAGGCCGAGAAATCACTGCGCAACCTCGATCTCTTGGTGTGCCAAGAGCTGTTTTTAACGGAGACGGCCGCCTTGGCCCACGTCGTGTTGCCGGCCGCTTCATCTCTGGAAAAACACGGGACGTTTACCAATACCGAGGGACATGTCCAGGCCGTTCGTCCGGCGATCGAACCCATCGGAGAAAGCCGCCCCGATTGGGAAGTCTTTTCCGCGCTTTCTATCTTATTGGACTCGCCGATGGAGTACGCCGAAAGCAAAGAGATCCTCAAGGAAATTCGGAGCCTCATTCCCGGCTATGGTTCGCTGGGGCCCACACCGTTGCCGCCTAAAGTTGATCTCTCGGCTGTGGACCGTTATCTCACTGCCGGCTATCAGCGTGACCTCGCAATGAGATATCAACCTATCCCGCGAACGTCCAGACCGGATGGAACCGTGCGGTTGGAATTGGCTCAGAGCCTGTTCCATTCAGGAAAATTATCCACACGATCGAAAGGGTTGTTACAGGTCGAAGGAAGCGGCCGGCTCCGTATCAATCCGCTTGACGCCGCGCGCTTTGCCTTGTCGGATGGAGATCGGGTCCGCCTCTCCAGCACGTCCGGGGAAATGACGACCGAGGTCAAGATTATGGAGCGGGTCCCACAAGGAACGGCATGGTTCCCGTATCACTTCGGCCAAGCTGCCGTCCGACTATTTGAATGCGTCATCGATCCGATCACCCATGCGCCGGCGTTCCGGACGGCGACGGTGTCCATTATGAAGGTGGCGTGATGATTCTCTTCATCGTTGATGCGCTAATCGAGGAGTCCAATTGTGACTGAATTCGGATTACGTCTCGCCATCTCACTGACCCAGATCGCCGCGGTCATGGGCGTCGTGGTCGTCACGGTACTCATTCTCACCCTTGCAGAACGAAAAGTCCTGGGCTGGATGCAGGACCGCATGGGTCCGATGGAAGTGGGGCCCTACGGCATTCTCCAACCGTTTGCGGACGCCATCAAGCTCTTCTTCAAAGAAGACATTATTCCCGCCGGGGCCAACAAGTTCCTGTTCACCGTCGCGCCGATCCTTTGTTTAATTCCCGCGTTCATCGGATTTGCCGTGATTCCTTGGGGCCCCAACCAGACGTTTGAAGTCGACGGCATCACCGTGAGGCCGTTTGTGATCAGCGACATCAACATCGGCATTCTGTACATCTTAGCGTTCGCCTCGCTCGGAGCTTACGGCATCATCCTTGGGGGATGGGCTTCCAACAGCAAATACTCGCTGCTCGGCGGTCTACGATCGGCGGCGCAGATCATCAGTTACGAGCTCAACGTCGGATTGTCCATTGTCGGCGTGTTGATTCTGGCCGGTTCACTCAGTCTGGTGAAAATCACCGAGGCTCAGACCGGAGGCTTTTGGAATTGGTATCTCTTCGCGTTACCGGCCCCGCAAATTTTTGCCTTTGTCGTCTATGTGATCTCATCGGTGGCTGAAACCAACCGGGTCCCCTTCGATCTGCCGGAGGCGGAGAGCGAGCTCGTCGCCGGCTTCTTCACCGAATACAGCGGTCTCAGATTCGCATTCTTCTTCCTCGCCGAGTACGCCAACATGGTGTTAGTGTCCTGTGTAGCCGCCGCGCTGTTTCTCGGCGGATGGAACGCACCGTACCCCGGAACGATTATGGCGCTCATCGGTTTGCCGTCCGTGGCCTGGGTCGAGAACACGATGTGGTTTGCGGTCAAGACGTACTCTTTCTTGTTTCTCTTTTTCTGGCTTCGGGCCACCTTACCGAGACTGCGATACGATCAACTGATGAGATTCGGCTGGAAGGTGATGCTGCCCATTGCGTTGGGTAACATCGTCGTGACGTCCCTTGCGGTATTTTTCTACCAACAGATGAAGTAGCGGACGAGACCCATATGGCATCTACGGCGACCACCAAACGTGTGAACCTGTACGAATGGTTCAAAACGATCACATTCTACGAGATTCTCGTCGGCATGAAGGCGACCTTATCGCATCTGCTCCATTACCGTCCCGTGACCTTGCAATACCCTCACGAAAAACGCACACTGCCGGATAATTATCGGGGCATGCTTGCGCTGCTCCGATACGACGATGGAACCGAGAAGTGCGTGGGATGCGATCTCTGTGAAGCAGCCTGTCCGTCGCGCGTCATCCGGGTCGTCAGTGCCGAAGTGCCGGGTGAACCGACGAAGCGTTACTCGAAAGAATATTACATGGACATGACCCGTTGCTTGTTCTGTGGGATGTGTGTGGATGCCTGCCCTGTCGATGCACTGGGCATGACGAGAGAATTCGAGTGGGCGGTATACGACAAGCGCCAGCTCCACCTGAATAAGCAACAATTGCTCGCAATCGGCGATCGCTCATTCCCTGTCCGTGAGAAACGCCTGGAACTGCAACATCCGAACGTCGCGTTTTTCAATGTGGCATTCAAGCACGTGCCACCCAAACCGGACTGATTCTCAAAGATTATTCATCGGACGAACGATGCCTGCAACACCGTTGCGTTAGTCCGGCCCTGATCGCTCGCTGACCCAGGAACCGTCTCATGTCGCAGCTGTTTTTTGGATATTTCGCCGGGATGATCGCCATGACCTCCATACTGGTGGTCGCGCTGAGAAACCCCGTCTACAGCGCACTTTCCTTACTCGTCATGTTTTTCCACGTCGCGGGGCTCTTCATCACGCTCCATGCCGAATTCCTTGCAGCCGTGCAGATTATCGTCTATTGCGGGGCCATTCTGGTGCTGTATCTGTTCGTCGTCATGTTGCTCAACGTCAAGCAAGACGACCGTTATCACAGCCAATGGCGGATCGCCGCAATCGTCTGTGTGCCGTTGGTGATCGAAGCCATCGTGCTGCTCGCCGGCGGAGGGGGAACGATGGTTTCGAGCCGCAACGCCGAACCGCATGATCCCGTCGTCACCGACAATACGTTGGCCATCGGTCAGACGCTTTTTTCAACCTACTTATTCCCCTTCGAAGTGGCCTCATTGGTTCTCTTGGTGGCCATGATCGGTGCCATCGTCCTCGCGAAACGTGACATCGGCGAAAGCGATGCTTAACGCATGACACAAACGGCGGTTGAGGAATGACCATCCCCATTTCCTACTATCTCATCTTGAGCGCCATTGTCTTCCTGACAGGCGTGGTGGGCGTGCTTATTCGGCGTAATATCATTGCCATTCTGCTGTCGGTGGAACTGATGCTGAACGCGACCAACATTAACTTCGTCGCCTTTTCCGACCACCTTCAGGATCTCGGTGGTCAAGTGTTCGTCTTTTTTGCTCTCACGGTGGCCGCTGCGGAGGTTGCCGTCGGACTCGCGATCATCATCGCCCTGCATCGGTCCAGATCCACGATCAACGTTGAGGAGTTCAACCTGTTGAAATGGTAAAGAAGCCGTCTCTCGTGAAGCGTGAAGCGTCCCTCGCAGGTAATCCCAGGGAGCCGAGGCCGTTCTTTCCCATTGCACTCCACCAACGGCGAACGACGAGGGATAGACTCTGATGCTGTACGCTCTCATCCCACTTCTTCCGTTGGCCGCCTTTCTCGCCTTAGGATTAGTCGGCTGGCGCATCAAGGACCGTGCGCACCTTGTCGCGGTCCCGGCGGTCGTATTGTCGCTCGTCTTGTCGGTGGCGGCATTTTTAGAAGTGGCGGTGTCCGGCTCCGTGATTTCGGTTCCGCTGTATACCTGGCTGACATCCGGGCGTCTCGATATTCACATCGGTCTCCATATCGACCGGCTGACGGCCGTCATGCTCCTACTGGTTACCGGTGTCAGCTCGCTCGTGCACGTCTATACGATCGGTTACATGCACGGCGAGCCGGGCTATGCCCGTTTCTTCAGCTACATCGCCCTGTTCACGTTTTCCATGTTGATGTTGGTATTGGCCGACAACTTATTACAGCTCTTCGTGTTCTGGGAAGCCGTGGGACTGTGCTCTTATCTGCTGATCGGCCATTGGTACGAACGCGCGTCCGCCTGCGCGGCGGCGACCAAAGCCTTTGTCGTGAATCGCGTGGGTGATTTCGGATTCATGCTGGGCATGCTGCTCGTCTGGTACCAATTCGGTTCGCTGAACTATCTCGACATCTTTCCTGCCCTCCATGAGGCAACTGATTTGACAATGAACCTCCTCGGCCCTTTCGGTGGAACATGGGAGGTGTCGGTATTCACGCTGATCGGGCTCCTCCTGTTTACCGGCGCGGTAGGTAAATCGGCACAGGTTCCGCTTCACGTATGGCTGCCCGATGCGATGGAAGGACCGACACCCATTTCGGCGCTCATTCACGCCGCCACGATGGTCACAGCCGGTGTCTTCATGGTGGCGCGTCTCGCCCCGATCTATAACCTTTCTCCGACCGCGATGAGTGTGGTCGCGATTACGGGCGCGGCGACGATGGTCCTCGGCGCCACGATTGCGTTGACTCAAACCGACATCAAACGTGTCGTCGCGTATTCGACGGTCAGTCAGCTCGGTTACATGATCATGGCTTGCGGACTCGGAGCCTACGCCTCCGGTATGTATCACTTACTGACACACGGCGCGTTCAAAGCCCTGCTGTTCCTAGGCTGCGGTTCGGTCATTATCGCGCTGCATCATGAACAGGACATGAGACACATGGGCGGTCTCAAAGATAAATTGCCGATCACCTACTGGACGTTCGTCGTCGGCTCGTTAGCACTGGCCGGTTTCCCTCTGACGGCAGGATTCTTCAGTAAGGATGACATTCTCGTGTCCGCCTGGTCGTCGAGCGACCTTGGCCGGATACTGACGGTGTTCGGTCTGCTGACGGCGCTGCTGACCGCCTTCTACAGCTTCCGGTTGGTGTTCGTGGTCTTTTGGGGTCCGTCACGTGTCGATGCACACCACGCAGCTCACGTCCATGAGCCGTCACAGACGATGACGACACCGCTCCTGATTCTCGCACTGTTCAGCATTCTGACGGGCTATCTCGGCATTCCATCCTTTCTCGAGCCGGTGTTTTCAAGCGGACGCGACGCGGCTGCTCATCATGGTTCGGATGGGTTCATGATTATGGCTGCTGCGACAGCGATGGGTCTGATCGGCATCGCCGCGGCCTACTATGCCTACGTACGAAACCCTGATCTCCCGGATCGCTTGGCCAGACAGTGGGGTAGCCTGTATCGCGGCTCGCTGAACAAATGGTATGTGGATGAAGCCTATGACCGTCTGTTCGTACAGCCGACGTTCGCGGCAGCTTCCGAACTCTGGAAGCGAGTCGACGTCAACCTCATCGACGGAGCGGTCAACGGCGTCGCGCGCGGTGTTGCGTGGAGCGGATGGTTGTTGAGGCTCATCCAGAGCGGGCAGACTCAACATTACGCGCTGGCGATGGCGGTCGGGATTGTTGTGATTGTGACGGTCTTTCTGATTTCGTAGGAGGAGCGTCACTGATCACTGGGGGGTAGTCAGGGGCCATGAGAGCGTATGATAGCGCTGCTCTTTCGTTCCACCGCCGTTCGACTAGGACCGGTCACCATCAGCGATTGCCCGTTGACGAATGATTATTGACCAATGACCCATTCCTTTCCTTGGCTTACGGCACTGATCGTTCTCCCGCTGATCGGAGCGGCTGCGGTCTTTTTCGTGAAGGACACCTCGGCTCGGCTCGTCGCCCTCGCCGTCGCCGTGACCGACTTGCTGATCTCACTCCCGCTCTGGTGGTTGTTCGATGCCTCCTCCGGCAACATGCAGTTCATGGAATCGGCCCTGTGGATTTCGTCGCCGCCGATACATTATCGGCTGGGACTCGACGGCATCAGTCTGCCGCTGGTCCTCATGACGACGGTCCTGATGCCGCTCTGCATCCTGATTTCTTGGCACTCCATCGAATCGAGGGTCCAAAGCTTCATGGCCATGCTGCTGATCATGGAAGGCGCCATGATCGGCGTGTTCTTAGCCCTAGATTTTGTGCTGTTCTATATATTTTGGGAAGCGATGCTGATCCCGATGTATCTCTTGATCGGTGTCTGGGGCGGACCGAATCGGCTCTATGCCGCGATCAAATTCTTTCTCTATACCCTTGCCGGCAGCGTCTTGCTGCTGGTCGCAATTTTGGTACTGTATTTCCAGGGCGGCCATACGTTCGACATTCTTCAATTGAGCCAAGGCAGCTATTCCAAGCCTCTGCAATTCTGGCTCTTCCTGGCGTTCTTCGCCGCATTTGCCGTCAAGGTGCCCATGTTCCCTTTCCATACCTGGTTGCCGGACGCGCACGTGGAAGCGCCGACGGCTGGCAGCGTGATTCTCGCCAGCATCCTGCTCAAGATGGGCACCTATGGATTCGTGCGCTTCAGTTTGCCGATGTTGCCGGACGCCTCTCAAGCGTTTACGCCGTTGATGGTAGTCCTCTCGATTATCGCCATCATCTATGGCGCCTACATGGCGTTGGCCCAGGCCGACTTGAAAAAGCTCATCGCCTATTCGAGCGTAAGCCACATGGGATTCGTCACGCTCGGCCTCTTCATGTTCAACATTCAGGGAATCGAAGGCGCCGTGATGCAGATGGTGAACCATGGCATCACCACCGGGGGACTCTTTCTCTGCGTGGGGGTGATTTACGAGCGCACCCACAGCCGACAGATCGCCGACAATATCGGGCTGACCAAGCCTATGCCGCGGTATGCGACATTCCTCGTCATTTTTGCGTTGTCTTCGTTGGGATTGCCCGGCACCAACAGTTTTGTCGGAGAATTTATGGTTTTGATAGGCACCTTCCTCTGGAGCAAGGTCGCCACAGCCTTCGCATCATTGGGAATCATCCTCGCCGCCGCTTACTTGCTCTGGATGGTCCAACGTGTCGCGTTCGGGGTGCCGGCTCCCCATATGCTTCCGAAACTCCGTGATGTCAACCTGCGCGAGATGGTGGCCCTGGTGCCGCTCGTCCTGTTGATTTTTATGATCGGGTTGTTCCCGAACCCCATCCTGACCCGCATGCACCCAAGCGTCGAGAAAGTCATTGGAAGATTCTTGCCGCCGGCTGTTGAGCAGGTTTCAACCGTAAGCCAAGGGCTTCACAACGATGCAGGCTTCACGAGTACCGAGGCAGAGGCAAAACAGCCATGACCTTCGCCGTCGGAGACCTGTTTCTCATTCTGCCGGAGCTGTTGGTCATCACCGCCGCCTGCATCGTGCTTGTGCTTGACCCGGTACTGCGCCCATCCGACAAAGACGGGCTGGTGTGGCTGAGCCTGGGAACACTCGCTATCTGCATGGGCTTGACGGCCTCGCAGATAAGCGCTCCCGTCGAGGCTTTTAGCGGGTTGGTGGTCATCGACCCCTATGGAGCCTTTTGGAAACTGCTGCTCTACTTTGTCACCGGCCTCACGATTCTTCTTTCGCATTCGTACCTCAAGGAAGAGCGGCTGTACTTCGGCGAATACTACGGCTTTGTCCTGCTCGCCCTCGCAGGGATGATGGTGATGGTCTCGGCAGCCGACTTGCTGACGATCTATCTAGGTACTGAACTCATGTCCCTCTCGCTCTACGTGATGGCGGGACTGAAGCGATCGGAACCTCGTTCGCTCGAAGCGTCGGCAAAATATTTCGTACTGGGCGCGTTTTCATCCGGCATCCTCTTGTACGGGATCTCCCTCCTCTACGGCGCGACCGGAAGCACCAGGCTTCCGGCTATCGCCGCGGCAATCTCGGGGCGGAGTCTGGACGATCCCTTATTATTGTTCGCCACAATTCTGCTCGCGGTGGGATTCGGGTTCAAACTCGCCGTCGTGCCGTTTCATATGTGGACGCCCGACGTCTATGAAGGCGCCCCGACTTCCGTCACCGCCTTCATGGCCGTGGCATCCAAAGCCGCCAGTTTCGGCGCATTCCTCCGGGTATTTATCGAGGGGCTAGGCGGCTTGAAGGCCAATTGGTCCGCCATCTTCCTCCTCCTGTGCCTCGCCACCCTGGTGTTGGGAAATGTCGTGGCGTTGGTGCAGACGAATATCAAGCGGATGCTCGCCTATTCGAGTATTGCCCATGCCGGCTATGCCTTGATCGGCGTGGTGGCGGCCGGACGGTTGGCAAACTCTTCGGGCATCGCAAGCGTGTTGCTCTATCTTGCGCTCTACACATTCATGACCTTCGGCGCATTCGCCATCGTCGCCATGCTTCGCAAAGACGGAATCGAAGGAAATGAGATCGAGGACTTCACGGGTCTGTCCAAACGCCATCCGGTGGCGGCGCTGCTCATGTTGATTTTCATGGTCTCCTTGGCCGGTATTCCTCCCACTGCGGGGTTTATCGGAAAATTTTACGTCTTTATGTCGGCCGTGGAAGCCGGCATGACCTGGCTGGCGGTCATCGCGCTGATTTTTGCCGCTGTATCGGCCTATTACTATCTCCGATTGGTGATGGTCATGTATATGCGTGAGCCGAGTGACGTCACCGATAGCGCTCCGCAGTTGGTCATGTCCCCGGCTCTCTCCATCGTGCTGGCCTGCGCGGTGGCCGGAGTGGTGATCTTCGGACTCTACCCCAATCCGCTCGTGCAGCTGGCCATGCAGGCGGTGTTGACGTTAAAGTGAGAATGCGACAATAGCCCTCCAGCTTCGTTCTCGCGTCGCTTAAGGCCTCAACGTACGAAGCGGGAGAGAGCTGCTCCGGCAGCTCGGGGTGGGCCGGGTGAGAAAGGTTACGCCTCGGCCGTAAGACACTGGGCGCTCACCGACTCGCGCCCGTCCCTAGACGTGACGCTCATTATTCTTCGCGTCGCGGACCTCGCTGCGGCCTTGCTGGACGAGCTTTTTCAGCATTCTCAAGCACCTGCCATGTTACACTGACGATCCGCAATGCGGAGCCTCATGAATGTCCTCCGCTTCCTGCTTGATGTTCTGAAGTCCTTTTTACGGCAAGGCTGCGCCAGCCTCGCCGCCTCCTTGGCTTTTTTCTCGCTGCTTTCGCTCTTTCCGCTCGCATTTCTTCTCCTGTATGGAGTGAGTTTTTTCGTCAGCCAGGATGTCATCGGGGAGCAGTTCATGCTGAGCTTCCTCAAAGAATTTTTGCCGTCATTGGGCGAGCGCCTGGTTGAAGAGCTCCATCGGATCAGTGCGTTGGAGAGTGTGCGATGGCTCGTATTTTTGTCGTTTTTCTGGTTCGGAGGGCTGGTCTTTTATGAGTTGGACTACACCCTCAATGTGGTCTTTGAGAGCATGCATCAGCGCCATCCGCTGATTTCAACGGCAATCTCCATCGCGCTGGTCGGATCCACCGGACTGCTGCTGCTTCTGGCGTATGTCGGCACGCAAACCATCACTTTTTTAACCGACTACGCACCCAGGCTCTGGGGGCTCGATCTTGTCGCCCTGGCCGCGCATGATTTTCACCTCACCTACACTCTGCCCTTTACCCTCGCATTCCTGGCGGTCAGCCTGTTGTACCGTCTCGTTCCTCGCCGCCGCCCTCGATGGCGAGCCGCCATGGCGGGAGCACTTACGTTCAGCCTACTCTGGGTCTCGGCCAAGTTATTGTTCGTCAGCTATAGCGACTATGCCACGGTCTATGCTCGACTGTATGGATCATTGCTGGAAGTCGTCCTCTTGCTGCTGTGGGTGTATTATTCCGCCGGGCTCTTCCTCTTCGGCGGCATCATCGCCCACAAGCTTCAACAGCTCGCCCGCTCGTCCGCCTCAGATGCCGGCTGATGGTATTCAGCAGGGATGTTGGAGCGAGCCAATGCCGTCGAGGCCGTGACTCAACGGCTGGAAGAACCCCGCAACTGCAGAAAATGCACGATGGCTGAATGGGTGACGAGCCCGACGATTTCCTCGTTTTTCATGACGACTAATCGATCCCATCCTTCACGGGCCATGCGCTCCATCGCATGGATCACAGGAATGTCCGGCTCGATCACCAACGATTCCGAGCGCGAGCGCATCACCTGTTCGACTCGGCGCCAAGGCCACAGCGTCGGCGACACGTTCTGAATTTCCAAAACGGTGATGAGTCCCACCAGTCGTCCATCTTCTAATACCGGAAAGCCGCCGTAGCCATAGGACTGGAAGTACCGGTTCACCGCCTCATCCAGCGTGCAATGCGATGGGATGGTGGTGACCGTCGTCACCATTAAATCTCGAATAGGGACCGCCGCCAGTGACTGACGTATGACGGCTTGACGACGACTCGCCAGAGCCGCGGCGAAGAGAAACATGCCGATGACGAGAATCCACCCGCCGTTCGATGCCATCGAGGCAGGCAATCCGCCGCTCACGGCTCCATACATCACAACAAGACCCACCAGTCCGAGCAGCAATCCAAACACCAAACCCACCACTGCGGCTTGCTTGGTAGCTCGATAAAAATCGTTTCCCCACGCCCACAATCCCGCCCGCAACACCCGCCCGCCGTCCAGCGGAAAACCAGGAATCATATTGAAGAGCCCGAGTTGCATATTGACGAACCCCAGCAAGGCTCCGAGCATGATCCAGCCCTGGAGACCATGTTGCCGTTGAATCGCCTCGGCCAACCCCACAAAGACAAAACAGAGGCCGCCGATTACAAAACTGACCGCCGGCCCGGCCAACGCAATGAGGAATTCCGCAAGGGGTGTCGGAGCCTCTTTCCGCATGTGCGCCACTCCGCCGAAAATAAACAACGTGATCTTTTCAATCGGGATGCGATAGTGCAACGCGACGTAGGAATGGCCGAGCTCATGCAAGAGCACGGAGAGGAATAACAGCACTGCTGCGAGGCCGCCCATGGCCCAATAACGCTCGGGAGTGAGCCCGGGCAAACTTTCCGGCAGATATCCGGTCGAGAGAGTCCAGGTGACCAGGAGAAAGACCAAAAACCATGAGGCATGGATACGGATCGGAATGCCCAATGCTCGGCCGACTTCCCAGGAAGGTATGCGCATAGGCCTACCGTAACAGCCGAATATGCAAAGGGTCAATTCTCCGCCATGGGTTCAGGTATACTAGCCCCCATGCGGCGACATGTTCTGCCATACCTATTGTTCGGCCTCCTTTTAGCTTCGACTCCCGGGCTATTTATTCCGGTTGACGGTGTTGCCCAAGTTATCAAGTCCGGCCCACCAACGTGCCCGGGTGTGGCATTGACGTTTGATCTCTGTCCCGTGCGGAAGGGGCCCGGCTACGATCAGCCGTTGATGGACTATCTGATCACGCATCGCATCCCGGCCACATTCTTCATGTCCGGCAAATGGATGGTGAAACATGAGCCGGAAGTGGACCATCTGTTAGGCATGGGTTTTTTCGAGGTGGGAACGCACGGTGAGGTGCATGCCCATCTTCCTATGCACGATGCCGATGAACAACGCACGGAGATCCTTGGCCCCGTCAAAATGCTGTGGGAACACTATGCCCATGAGGCGGCGTTGTTTCGGCCTCCGTATGGAGAATACAACGATGTGACCGTTTCCGTGGTGAACATGCTCGGCCTCCGATTCATCCAATGGAATATCGAATCGGGCGATCCGGACCCCACACTCTCCGCCGAGCAAATCCTCACCAGGGTCGCCAAGCGTGCGAAGCCGGGAAGCATCATCGTCTTCCACGCGAACGGGAAAGGTAAGCAAACTCGGCAGGTGGTCGAACAGCTCACATCGGACATCCTGCCCCGAAAAGGACTCCGGCCCATGACGGTCAGTGGACTGTTGAACTGTACACCGCCGAACCAATGACCGAGCCGGTTATCAGGAACATGGATCCGGACGATCGTGACTCCGTCGTCCAACTGCTCGGTGAATCCGATCCCTGGAAAAGACTTGGCTACTCGAAAAATGATTGGAACCGTATCTTTTGCCCGACCCCGCAGGGGAGAGACTGTTACGTTGCTCTCCTCAACGGGCAAGTGGCGGGCGTCGCCATCGTGAAGCAGAAATTTCTCCTGGGTGACTATCTGGAACTCTTGGGAGTGGCTGTATGGGCTCGCCAGAAGGGAATCGGCGGTCAGCTGTTGCGGCACATAGAGGAGCTGGTCTTTAAGAGAACCAAGAACCTCTTTGCCTGTGTGTCGGATTTCAACGAACCGGCAAGGGTCTTCTATCAAAAACACGGTTATCAGGAAATCGGCCCTATGCCGAACTTTCTGATTCCAGGCAGCGCGGAGGTCTTGCTGCGAAAAACCGCTGGACCGACCAGACAAAAAGGTCAATAGCCATTGGGTCATTCCTCACTGGTATGATGAGAACATATTCGCTGTTCCAATGACTGATTTGCGAGTCAAAAAGTTTCTCCACACCCGCATGAGGGTCAGTGATTTGGATGAGACCATCCGGTTTTACACGGCTGTCTTGGGCCTTGAGGTTATTGAACGAAAAACTTCTCCCCGTGGTTCACAGCTTGCCTTCTTGAAAGTACCCAATAGCGACGAGCTGATTGAATTGACCAGCTTTCCCCCAAGTGGTCCGGTGAAGGTTCAGGAGGACCTCGTCCATTTGGCCTTTCAAGTCGAAAACCTCGACGAAACGATCGCCTCGCTCAATGCGCGGGGAGTCAGGATCACCGACGGCCCCACCAAGACCTCCTCTGGAAGCCGATTCATCTTCATTGACGCTCCGGACGGCTATGAGATTGAGCTGATCGAACGGCCGGCCGACGTGAAGATCGTCTAAAGATGGTCATTGGTCATTGAGTCCATCCTTCCTAATGACCATTGACTAGTGACCAGTGACCCCCTTCCAGATCTTGACCAGTGACTAATGACTCAGTAATGTTCCCCCCGCTTTACGCTTCACGAACGACGAGATACCAAAGGAGCTCTGCATGAAGAACGATTTCTTTCGCGGACACGGTCTCGGCAACGACTATCTGGTAATGGATCCCAAGGAAATGACCTTTAAATTGACTCCCAAAAACATCAAAACTATTTGCGACCGAAATTGGGGCGTAGGCAGTGACGGGATTCTCGCCTTGGTTCCTTCCAAGAAGGCTGATTTCGGGCTACGCATCTTCAATCCGGACGGCAGCGAAGCGGAAAAATCTGGCAACGGCCTCAGGATCTTTGCGCGCTATCTCCATGCGACCGGCAAGACGAAGAAAAAGCGCTTCACCGTCGAGACAAAAGGCGGGCTGGTCCGCATTGACCTGCATGTAGACCGGCATGGGGATGCTGCTGCCGCAACCGTTGAGATGGGGGTCGCCAGGTTCACGCCGGATGCTCTCCCCTGTTCGCTTGATGTGCCTGAGTTGATTCAGCAGCCGATCGACGCAGTCGGACGGACTTTGACGTTTACCGGCGTGAGCGTCGGTAATCCCCATTGTGTCGTCTTCAAGCCAGTTGGAGAATCCTGGTCGCGGGAAGAACTCTTGGCGCTTGGGCCGGCCCTGGAAAACCATGGGCTGTTTCCTAAACGGACTAACGTGCAGCTGGCAGTCCCAACCGGACCGAAGGAGGTTTTTATTCTCATTTGGGAGCGCGGCGCGGGAGAAACGCAGGCTTCCGGCTCCTCATCCTGTGCCGCAGCAAGTGCAGCAGTACGCTTAGGACTCGTGCGGAGCCCCGTCACCGTGAAGATGCCGGGGGGCGTGCTGAATATCGATGTGGCTCCGGACTTCAGCCTCACCATGAAAGGGCCGGTGGCCGAAGTCGCGCGAGGGACATTGAGCCCGTCGTTTGTGCGAGGATTGCGGTAAAGAGTCATTGGTCAGCAGTCATTGGTCATTCGAAAAATGGCTATCGCCAAGACATTTCAGGACCTTGAGGTATGGAAAATCGGCAGATCACTCCGCAGGAAACTCTATGAGATTACCAAAACCTTACCGACCCACGAGCGCTACAATCTTGCCGGTCAAATCAGAGCGGCGGCCATCTCTCTCACATCGAACATCGCAGAGGGCTTCGGACGGTTTCACTACAAAGAAAATGTGCAGTTCTGTCGGATTGCTCGCGGTTCTGCCTGCGAAGCTCGGGACCATCTTCTGACGTGTCTTGATGAACGTTACATTTCATCAGGTCAGTACCAAGAACTGGACCAAGAGTTGACGACTTTCTTACGGACACTTAACGCGTATATCAAATCCATAGGTTCCTCAAAGACATTTCCCGACGCGGAATAGCTCCATTGTGCTTCGAGCTGTACAATAGGACAATGTTGTCCTTTTCTCCTCCAATGACTAATGACCAGTGACTAATGACTGAACTCCTCCAATCCAAACTCGCCCATCTGCCGGGTAGCCCCGGCGTCTATCTGTTCAAGAACGAGCACGGAGACATCATTTACATCGGAAAGGCCGCGGTGCTCGCCGACCGCGTCCGATCTTATTTCCAGAAGGGTGCAGACCATAATCCCAAGACCGGTCTTCTCGTCGGCCACATCACCGACGTAGAGACGATGGTGACCCGATCGGAGCTCGAAGCCTTGATTCTTGAGAGCAACCTGGTCAAGCGTCATAAACCCCGCTTCAACATCGTGTTGCGGGACGACAAGCAGTATCCTTACGTGCGGCTGCCCATCAAAGACGATTTCCCCAGACTCTCGATCGTGCGCCGCGTACAAAAGGACGGAGCCCTCTACTACGGCCCTTATACACCGGCGAACGCGCTTCGGGAGACGTTGAAAGTCATCAAACATGTCTTTCCCCTTGCCACGTGCACGATCGATATCGACGGGACGGCCGACCGCGCCTGCATCGAATTTGAAATCAAGCGGTGCATGGCGCCCTGCACCGGCAATCAGTCGAAAGAAGAGTACCATCAGATCGTCAAACAGGTTCGGCAGTTTCTGGAAGGCCGTGACCTCGAGTTGCTGGACGACCTCCGTGCCCGTATGGAAGCGGCGGCGGAACGGGAGGAATTCGAGGAAGCAGCCCGTCTACGCGACCGTCTCTTCAAAATCCAACGGATGCTGGAAAAGCAGCGGATCACGCAGACCTCGGCAACCGACCAGGATGTGATCGGCTTAGCCAGACAAGGTTCGGCAGTGGATCTCCAGATTCTGTTCGTGCGCGGCGGCTTGTTGATCGGACGGAAAGATTTCTTCTGGCCTCAGTCGGCTGATGCACCGGACGAGGAGCTTGTCCGCTCCGCAATCGAACAATTTTATAATAAGGACGGGCAGCCGCCGAGAGAAGTCCTCGTCCCGACCGAACTCGAGGACGCCGCGCTGATTCAACAATGGCTGTCCGATAAGCGAGGAGAATCCGTTCGTGTGCGTTCGCCTGAGCGAGGCGCCAAGCATCAGCTCATTCTCTTAGCCGAAGAAAATGCGGCTGCGGCTGTCGCCGATCATTTGCGCGACGAGGAACTTGACCGGCAAGCCGGCGAAGAACTGAAACGGTGGCTGCGACTGGAACGGGCTCCACGTCGGATCGAAGGGTTCGATATCTCCAATACAATGGGTAACCAATCCGTCGCCTCGATGGTCGTCTGGGAAGATGGACAAATGAAGAAGGCGGATTATCGGCGGTTCAAAATCCAAACGGTCACGGGGGCCAATGACTTTGCAAGCATGAACGAGGTGGTCAGGCGTCGCTATGGGCGGGAGGAGAACCTGGTTCTGCCGGATTTGATTCTCATCGACGGCGGGTTAGGCCAACTGGCTGCCGCACTGGAGGGGCTCAAAGAGGTCGGACGACAGGGTCTGCCGATCCTCGGGCTGGCCAAGGCCCGCAACGACAAAGAGGAGCGGATATTCCTGGCGGGGAGAAAAAATCCGATCGTGCTTAGAGCGCAATCTCCTTCCACCCATCTCCTCCAACGCATTCGCGATGAAGCCCATCGCTTTGCGATCACGTTCCATCGAAAGCTGCGCGGCAAATCATTTATCGGGTCCAGACTGGATCAGGTCATCGGAATCGGTGAGATTCGGCGCACTCAACTCCTGGAGCGTTTCGGCAGCCTTGACAAACTGGCTTCGGCCAGCGATGAAGCACTACGGGAAATCGGTCTCAATGCGAAGATTATCGTGGACCTCCGTCGGGCGCTTGCCGAGTAGCCTATGGCATCCTCCGGTCCGCTGCCTAGAATAGCGTACGCAAACTAAGCGTGCCTAAATGCACGAAGGGGTGATACGTTCCGTTGACGGTCGGATTCAAATTATCGACAACGGTGCGTGATTCATAGAACCACTCCTGATAGGCCAGGTCCAGCCCGATGCCTTTCGGCCACAGAGCCGACTCTCCACTGCAAGGAATGATGCCCAGAAACCGACCTGTTCCCGTGCAAAGGAAACCGGCGCCAAGAGACAGGGTATGAGCCGACAAGGAAATAGTCGCAGGATTGAACGTTCGATCTGGAACAGGGTCTCCTGTATAGGTATAGCCGGAACGCACCGCAACGTCCCAGTGCGGCAACCATTGTGGGCTCAACCACTTATATTCGGTTCCGAATGCAATCACCGGCACGTTGTTCCACTGTTGCGGCTGGGGAATCGTCGCCCCATTGGAAAGTCGCACATCGAGATTCCTGTTTGAACTCCAGCCCACATACTCGACATCGAGCTCGACCTTCCACTCTTTCTCGCCGGTGCGCACAGGCCAGACAGCTACGGCTCCGGTTACTATTTGCGGCAGGACAAGATCGGTGGAAGCATCGGCCACTTTCGCTCCGTTGACTAATAATGATCCACTCAACGGCAACACGGCTTGACTGTGATAGACCAGCCCGATGGACATGATGGGTTTGCCGGCTCCGTTTCTCACGGGAGTATAGAGCAGGCTGGCTGTGACGCCTGCCCCGGTCCCTTTCCCGTTTAGTTCGACGGACGCTCCAACCGGAATTCCCAAGGCTCCGGCGCTTATCTGTTTCTGCTCTACGTGGCCTTCGCCGAGAAAGCTCGCAAAGGTATAAATATCAGCGCTCACACCCACCGACAGATCCTCGTTTATCTTGTAGGCAATGGTGGGCTTGATAGCGATCAACGGGAGCGCGGCCGAGGTTACAGCCGTATTGAACGGACCATCGACCGGGTGACGAGTATTCATGCCGAACGGCGAAGTCAACCCGATTCCCACCGTCACCGGCGAAAGAATGGGCAATCCGACACGTGCAAGATCGGCACTGAGATAAAAGTTACTCGGAGGAGGCCAGTTCACACTGCCATTGAAGTCGCCACGGCTATCGAGACCGGTCGGGCTTGTGAATTTGACGGATCCGCCGAGCACATTGATCCCAACCACGCTTTGAATGCCGTGAACTTGGGTCAATCCGGCCGGGTTGTAGCGAATGGCTGATGCATCATCTGCTTCCGCCGCGAATGCGTTGCCCTGCCCCGCCGCGCGCGCTCCTTGAGGCTGAAAACGTAGCGCCTGGGCTTGACTATCGGTCGACTCCACGAGACAAGCCAAGAGGATGACCAGGACGGTACTGCCGCCGAGATGTCGCGCGTGCGTCAGAATGTGAACTCTCCACGACAGCGTTTATCTCGCCCGATGATAAGGTTACAATGATCGGCTGTGATCCCCGCCACCGCTCCTCGCTCGATACATAAGCGTAACGGCGGCATTGGTTCAAGTATAGAGACAGTCGGCTCTATTCCGAGACATGAGACGACCCTGGGGAATTTTGTTGCGCTTTTTGACTTGATTGTATGGTATATGTATGAACCCTCACTAGGTCAGGAGGCTCGCCTATGTCTCACACTCCAATAATGCGACCGTTCCCGCATAAGACGTTCGATGCGCTTTCCAAGACTGAATGTCGGAACTTCATCGAGATTCTCCATTACGCGACGCAGGCGGAGACTCCGGATCACGTGCGGGATGTGCTCGTTCGATTTCAGAGTCATTTCTCCTTCACGAGAGCCTTAGGGGGGCTCGTTCGCCTTGGACCGGATCAGACATTTGCCGGGTTCGGTAACGTCGTCAACGCCAGCTATCCGGATGAATGGCTCTATCTATACTGGAAGAGCGGTTTTGCGGAGATCGACCCGGTATTCCAGTCTGCCTTGAAATCACCGGGCACCCAGCATTGGCACGAGATCTATCAGAACATGTCATCCAAGAAAGAACAGGAATTTATCGCGACCGCGCGCCGATTCGGCCTATGCGACGGCATTACCACGGGCTCTATCGATCAGGCCTGCGGTGTGGCGACATTCTGTTCGTTTGCCAGCGAGGAGACCCTCGATGGAAAGCGACTGGTTCCGCTCGTCGAGTACCTGGGGTCCCATATTCATATGGCTCTTCTGAAAATCTCCCCAAAGTCTCTCCCGCAGGCAGATCGATGCGTCAAGGGACTGTCCTCGCGAGAAGTCACGATTCTCAATTGGATGAAGAACGGCAAGACCAACTGGGAAATCGGCAAGATCCTCGGAGTCAGCGAACGAACCGTCCGATTCCACATCGAAAGCATCTTCTCGAAACTCGAGGTGACTTCTCGCTCTCAGGCCGTGGCGACCGCCATCGAACACGGCCTGCCTGCGCTCCACGGCTTGCCGTCCGCCATGTAAGCCTTCACCTCGGGCGCACATGGAGGCGTGGACATTGGCCTCCGGTGCTCCACGAGAGGCTACGCCGCGCGTACGAGCCGCCGATCTTCCGCCAATTCTGTATATTCCCCCATGTCGCTTTCCTGATGGTTTTTGCAAGCCGGAGCCTGACCGAAGACCGGCGTCGTTGTTGTAAGCCAATCCAGCATGGCGGGGCGATCTATCGAGGCTTGGAGGCGAAATTCATTGAGGTCGAGTAATCCCCCGATAGAGAGTACCTCAGCCGGCGGTAACGCCACCGGCTCTCCGATGGCGTGGCATGGCCATCCCATGCGCTGAACAACCCGCAGTAACCGATGTTCCACAACCATGTACGTGTAGCGGACGTCATGGAGAAGGCACCACTGGTACATGCCCTTGAAAAGAGTTTTCATGAGCCTTGCGGACAGGCCGCGATCCGCAATCGCGGGGTCAACGGCAAGTCGCGTGATCTCCGCTGTATCCGTCTCCTTGCGGACTCGATGGCTCCCCACAAGACAGGCGCTGAACTCACTTTCCAGCATGAATGGGACCGGCGCATGGGTCATACGGACCAATCCCAACAACTTCGTTTCATTCGCGAATACTCCGATTGAAGTGCTCCAAGCATCGTAGACATCGGCTTCGAGTTTGTCGGCCCGCTCGGGCACCCACTTCAGCCGCTCGGCAAATACGCGATGTCGCAAGTGATACGCTTGAGTCAATTCTTCTTTGGTCTTGATCGTCTTGACCAGAAGCTCGCCTTCCAAGAATTCCACGGCTCTTTCTTCAATAACTTCCATCCCTCGCATGACTGTCTCCTTTCAGTTTGAGTTGATTTGCCGTCGGCATAGGGCCGCTGGGTCGTGAAGAGGTGGCGGGATGGTTCCATTAAGCGGCTAGACCGTCACCTGGCGGGTCAGCCAGGGGATTTCCTAGTGGACTTCGGGTAAAAGAGCTCTGTTGTGAGATAGGGGTGATTTTGAAGACACCTGCAGGAGAGACGGCGTGGAGGATGCTGCCGTGACGGAAGAAGGCGAAACGGCCTCATCTTCAGGCACAAGGCGTGACCTGGCGAGTCCGCCAGGTGTGTTCTTTGTCCGTTTCGGGTACAAACACAATTATTCAGCCTTGAACAGGTTGATTTTCGACGAATGCGGAAGGAGGGTGCCGGCGTGACGGAAGGCAAAACGAATTTTCAATTATTAAACGGCGGGCGCCGATCAACTCCGGCATTGCCCCAGTCGGCACGGCCAGGGGAGGAATCTCTCGACCTCTACCAATTGAAGCCTTGTGTCGGTGAATTAACCACCGCGTTCAAAGCCACTGAAAGCCGTTTGAGTAAGCTCCTGGAAGATCGCACCCGTATCGGTCGAGACTTGCATGACTGCGTGTTGCAATCGTTGTATGCCATGGGTTTGAACATTGAAACGGCTCGGCGGACCCGAAACGATCACAAGGTGGAAGCGAAAGAAGCCGACGACCGAATGATCCAGCAGATCAATCAGTTGATTCATGAGGTCCGTGGGATGATTCGAGAATTGGAGTCGGGAAGTGTCCAAGAATTCGACTTGTCGTCCGAGCTTTTCGCCTTGTGCACGACCTATGAGCAAACAGGGCGGTTACACATAAAGCTGGATCTCCAACAGGGCGCCGTTGATGTTCTGACGAACGAGGAGGAGCGGGAGATTCTCAATATCGTGCGGGAGGCGCTGAGCAACTGCGCCCGCCACGCCGATGCGACACGGGCCGTCGTTTCGATTCGCATGCGACAAACGAAAATTCGGGTGAGCATTCATGACGATGGCATCGGATTTTCGACGGCGACCGGGCGGTCTCGAGGATACGGGCTTGCCAATATGGAGGCCCGAGCCAAACGACTCGGTGGGATGTTGAGGATCCAGTCCAAGACCGGAGAAGGCACGCAAGTCATCGCGGAGTTTTCCTTGGAGCCTCTTTTGACTTCCATATGAAACAGTCCTCGACCAGCATCGTTCTTATTGACGATCATGAGATGGTCCGTAGAGGGCTCCGTGCGCTGCTGCACCTCGAACCGGATCTGACGATCGTCGGAGAGGCCTCAACCGTGACGAACGGCGTAGCAGCCGTTGAGCGACTCGCGCCTCAGATGGTATTACTCGACGTGAAGCTTCCCGACGCCTCGGTCACTGAGGCTTGCCGACGGCTTCTGACTATTTCTCAGAAGCTTCGGATTCTCGTCCTCACCAGTTACGCGGAAGATTCCACGGTGATGGCCGCGGTTCAGAACGGAGCCCACGGATACGTCCTCAAGGATGTCCGCATGGATGATCTGATTCGTGCCATTCGCACCGTCGCCGGGGGCCAGGGTTATCTGGACCCGCGCGTCACGCAGAAAGCCCTGCATTGGATTCGTGCCAGTTCACACCTTGGAGCGGCTTCCCATGGGACTTCCCGACTGTCCCCGCAAGAGCGCTTGATCCTGCCGCTTTTGGCTGAAGGAAAAACTAATAAGGAGATCGCCGTCCAGCTTCGCTTGAGCGATAAAACCGTGAAAAACTACCTGGCAAATATCTTTGATAAACTCCAGGTCAAACGTCGTACGGAGGCCGTCGCCTGGTTCATGAAAGAAACCCATATGCCCGGTGCTGCAAGAAATCAAAAACTTTAACGCTCCTGCAATCCGCTCGCGTCCGTAACGCTCCTCCCTCCTACGACTACCTGTCCGACGACTCCTCTGGCATTGGCGGACCGGCAGGTTCTATACTATTCACTCATGATAGACTCATCTGTGATGGGAAGCGGGCTAGTCTTGTCGTTTCATCTGGTATGGCACCGGAATTCTTCTCTATGAATGCGCCGATGGACACCGAGTCCACCGAACTTGTCGATCTACGGCGAGAGACACTCGAAGCTCAAGTCCGTGAACGTACAGCGGAACTCGAACAAGCTATCACCGACCTCAAGCAGGAAGTCGAGCGGAGACAACAGGCCGAGTCTGTGCTCAAGGCAAGTGAGCAGCGTTACCAATCACTCTATGAACAGAACCCTTTCATGTATTTCACCCTCACCGCCGACGGCACCATATTGTCCGTCAACCGATTTGGAGCCGATCAACTTGGATACCTGAAAGAAGACCTCATCGGCCAATCTATCGAGAAATTGTTTGATTCGCGCGACCGGCAAACCATGCTGACTCGGTTGAAGGACTGCGCAGCCAGTCCCTACATGCCGTTTCAGTGGGAAATTGAAAGAATCCGAAAGGACGGAACCAAGCTGTGGGCCAAAGAACGAGCGCGGGCGATTCGTGACCAAACCGGGCACATCTTCATCTTGCTGGTCTGCGAAGACATCACGGAGCGCAGGCAGGCGGAATGCCAGCTCCAAGAAACCTCGCGCATGCTCCGTACCCTCGTCAAGGAATCGGCCCTGCCGATCGTCAGCCTTGACCAAAACGCCAGGGTAACCAGTTGGAACCAGGCGGCGACGCGCTTATTCGGTTGGTCTGAAGAGGAAGTGTTGGGTCACGAACTCCCCTATACTCAGCCGGGTGAAGAAGCATCCGCCGACGCACTGTGGCAAGCAGGAATCCGTGGAGAGGTGACCGGCCCGATAGAACTGCGGCGCCGACACAAAGACGGCAAGATGCTCGACCTCCTCCTTTGGCCTGTCTTTGTCTATGACAAGTTTGGACAGCTTTCCATCGCCGTCGGGATTTATGTGGATCAATCGGACCTGAAGCGGGCCGAAGAGGCCAAGACCAAGAGCGAAGCTCGGCTCCGCTCATTTCTGGACGCGTTGGACGACCTCGCTTTTGAATTTGACGAGGATGGACGATACCTCAATGTGTGGACCCGCAATGAAGATAAACTGCTGCTTCCCAAGCAGGACCTTATCGGCAAGCGATTGATCGACATCTTCGGACCGGAGGCCG
The DNA here is from genome assembly GCA_024998685.1 of Nitrospira sp. Lineage (GTDB taxonomy): Bacteria > Nitrospirota > Nitrospiria > Nitrospirales > Nitrospiraceae > Nitrospira_D. Next base: position 20,390 of record JACOEH010000038.1, on the reverse strand, counting down.
GCGCCCAGTATCTCAAAACGATTCGCCATGTTGTCGCGACAGGCGAAACCGCAACTGTCGAGTACAGGGTGTCGTTGGGTGACGAATTACGCTACTTCTCCGGGATTCTGACGTTGATTCCAGCATGCGGAGCTGATCGCGCGACGGTCGGCTGCGTCGTACGCGACGTCACCGAAAATCGCCTCGCCGATGAACAGGTACGGGAAAGTGAGTCGCTGTGGAGGGCTCTCTATGAACATGCGGGTGTCGGAATCGCCCAGCTCGGTCTCGATGGGCGATTTCTCCGCGTGAACCCCCGCCTCTGCGAAACGCTCGGCTACCCTTTGGAGAACATGCTGCATAGAAGCTTCCAAGATTTTACGCACCCTGGCGACATCTCCACCAACTTTGCTTACCTCCAAGAATTGCTCGCCGGCAAACGCCCTTCGTTCTCCATGGAGAAACGGTATCGTCGCAGCGACGGTACTTGGCTATGGGTTGACTTGACTATGTCGCTGGTCCGTGCCCGCTCCGGCGAGCCGGATTATCTCATAGCCGTCGTTCAGCATATCGATGATCGCAAACGTTCCTACTCACTTCTCCAAGCCGCCATCAATTCGGTCGCGGACGGCTTGCTCGTTATCGACCGGCAAGGGAATGTCAGCAGTGTCAACCGGCGCTTCCTGCACCTCTGGAATATACCTCAAGCACTCGCGGACAGTGGGGACGACGAGGCGCTGTTGGCCTTTGTCGTCGACCAACTTCAAGCCCCCGAGGCATTTTTACGCAAAGTCCGCGAACTCTATGCACATCCGGATCAGGAGAGCTTTGATGTGCTTGAGTTCAAAGACGGACGGGTTTTCGAGCGCTATGCCAGACCGCAGATCCTCGATGGTGAAATCGTCGGCCGCGTCTGGAGTTTCCGAGATGTCACCGAACACAGGCGCGCTGAGAAAGCCTTACGCGCAAGCGAGCTTCGGCTTCAGCGCTTCGTGGCTGAAGCCCCGGTCGGGCTGGGTATCCTCGATGAGAACTGGCGAATGGTCAGCGCCAACAAAGCCCTGTGCGAGCTGACAGGGTATGAAGAACATGAAATCGTCGGCAGCACCTATGCCCTCTACACACACCCGGAAGATCTTTCCGCCAACATCGTGTTGACGGACGAGTTTTTCCGCGGGATCCGATCGGAATATACCCACGAAAAACGATACATCCGAAAGTCCGGTGAAATTATTTGGGTCTCGGTCAAAGCGACTCGTGTTGAGTTATCCGGCCATGCAGGGCCGCTCCTCCTTGCCGCAGTTCAGGACATTACCGAGCGCAAACTGGCAATGGAAGAGCGTGAGCATTTGAGCCGAGACTTGCATGACAATATTTTACAAGCCCTCTACGCGGTCGGCATGCAGTTGGAAGCCGGTAAATTGTCGATGGGGAAATCTCCTCGTCGATCCAAAATCCACATCGCTCAAGCCGTTGACCAACTGAATAGTCTGATGCTCGACGTCCGGCGGTTCATTGCCTTGCTGACGCAGCGCACTACGGCGGAGCCGGACTTCGGACAGGCCCTGCGGCAGCTCATCGCATCGATGTCCGGCGCCGGCCAATCCACGCCTGAACTCGACCTGACAAATCCGGTCCTGTCCTTCATTACCCCCAAGCTGGGAGAACAATTGCTCAACATCGTCCGGGAAGCCCTCAGCAACAGCACCCGCCATGCGCACGCGTCCCATCGCTGGGTTCGACTGAGTCTGGCGGATAACACGATCCACTTGATCATCGGCGACGATGGGGTCGGATTTTCCCCCAAGCGCAAACGTCGCGGTGGCCATGGATTACGCAACATGGTCGCCCGAGCCAAGCAAATTTCCGCCACCTTTACGCTGCAGAGCGCCCTGGGGAAGGGAACCAGTGTCCTGGTCGATGTTCCGCTGAAGAAGGGAACGGTGTATGAATAAGTCCAAACCGATTCGGCTGGTGCTGGTGGATGACCATGAAGTCGTGCGTATCGGACTCTGTGCGGTCCTCAATTTGACACCCGGCATGAAGGTGGTGGGGCAAGGTAGGCGGATGGAAGAGGCGAAGAAACTCTGCTATCGTCTTAAGCCGGACCTCGTATTACTCGACATTCGATTGCCGGACGGCAGCGGGGTGGAAGCCGCCCGCAAGATTCTCGCAAAGTGTCCCGCTACCCGCGTGCTATTTTTGACCAGTTTCGCCGACGACCATACCGTACTCGAGGCTATTCTTTCCGGCGCTCAGGGCTACATCCTGAAAGACATTGCTTCCAATGCCTTGATCCGTGCCATTCGGACCGTCGCTTCGGGTCAAGCCCTCATTGATCCTCGCTTGACGAAACATACACCGGAATGGCTGAGGAATGTGAATAGCGAGCCGGGACAATCAAAGCGCCCTCTCCTTTCTCCGCAAGAACAACGTCTTCTGCCGTTGGTGGCCAACGGCCTCACGAACAAAGAAATCGCTCATAATCTGCAGTTGAGCGAAAAGACCGTCAAGAATTACCTCGCAAATATCTATTCAAAGCTGAATATCGGACGCCGATCCCAGATTGCTGCCTTCTACGCCGGGAGCTTTAAGGGTTCAGGGTCCCCTTTATCCATCGAGCTTCACTGATCCGGGCAAACCGGACCGCGAAAGGACGATTCCTCATCTCAACTCTTGTTGACGCTCTTCTGTTCCCGCGCGGAAAAGATCAGCCCATAGCAGATGACATCCCCATCTGCTCAATAGCGGCGATCTCTTTTTACACCGCTTCCGCAGCCGACGAACAAGGCGCCGCATTGAATTGACAGCTTTGAATTCACTGACTAGGATACGCCTCGCCGTCGAGCCGTCGCTTGACGGCATGTCCTTGTCGGACTGCCAGGAGGTCTTGATGCCCGATTCTCATTCGCTCGAACCGCGAGAAGCCCATACATCACTGAAGCCCTCTCACTCGGCCGGCAATCAAGTCGAGGCATTTTTCGAATCCATTGTCTTTGCCAGTCGATGGATTCAAGCTCCGCTCTATGCCGGACTCATCGTGGCGGAACTGCTCTACGCGTACAAATTTCTTGTCGAGCTCTGGCACATGGTAATGCATATCCACCAGATGGAGGAAACGGCGTTCATGCTGGGAGTCCTGGGATTGATCGATGTCACGATGGTCGCTAATCTGCTGACCATGGTCGTGATAGGGGGATACGCAACATTTGTCAGCAAGCTTGATTTAGAGCACCATCCGGACCGTCCGGACTGGCTGACCCATGTCGATCCCGGCACCATCAAGATCAAGCTGGCGGCTTCCCTGATCGGCATCTCCAGTATTCATCTTTTGAAAGGATTTGTAGATGTCGCCAATGAAAACCCGGAGCACTTGAAATGGAAGATCTTCATCCACATGACCTTCTTAGCGTCCGCCATTTTGCTGGCATGGACCGATAAGATCATGCAGAAGGACAAGAAGCATTGATCAATGGAAAGAACGCCTTCTTCATCGACTGGTCCGACAATTTGCCGTAGGAACGATCCTCTGCCGTCTTGATGGATGACATGACCGGAGGCAGAGAAGAACTCTACACGGAAATCTCTTCACGTATCGAGTTCTGATGTTGCCGCACCTTCATGTAAAGGGCCGCCGCTTGGGTGCGGCGTTCTATTTTTAACTTTGCAAAAATGCTGACAATGTAATTTTTGACCGTCTTTTCCGACAACTCCAGCTTGGCGGCGATCTCTTTGTTGGTGTCCCCTCCAGCGATGAGTGCGATCACTCGCCGCTCCTGGGGCGATAGGATACGCAGCGCGAAAGGAGGGCCGATTGAATCCTGCCTTGCTTTCAGCAAGTAAAAGACCTGATCGGCGGTCTCCGGGCCTAGGTAAGAATCTCCCTTTGCGACGGCGCGAACCGCTCGAATCAGTTCTATCCGTCCGGTATTCTCCCGCAGATATCCATGGGCACCCGCCTCGATCGCGTTGCGGAACGCCTCGGCTTCACCGTCCCTCATCAAACTGATGATCCGAACCGGTGGAAGGACGTTAAAGATCGCCTTATAGACGTCGGATTCCGAACCGCCTGAGAGTCCGGACTTCAGTATGACCACATCCGGCTTGGTTCGTCGCAATTCGGAGAACATATCCTCGGCATTGTCCGCCTCTCCAACCACTTCGAGATCTCCCTCTTCCTCCAACAGCGCGCACATCCCGGCTCTGACGACTTCGTGACTTTCAGCGACAAAAACGCGGATCGACCGCGAGGGAGACGCGGTGCCGCGTAAGGAGTCCGGGACACTCCGTTTCTTGTTCCGTTGCGCTGGTCTATGACCATGACTTTTCGGTGACATCCAAACAATCACTCTTTGTGGACGAGCCGCAGCATAGGCTCGCTTCCTCTCAGAAGTCATCAGGAAACGCCGGACTTAATTATCAGTTCGGACTCCGAATTACTATAGGTTTTTGCCAGCCCTTTCATCGATCTCCGGCGGCCGAACCTCTCCCATTCACTATAGCCAAATACGCATACCTAAGCTACTCGGAACTTATGAGGCACTTTCGCTGATAAGACAGTTGAGCTAAATCCAGGCCGGAATGAGGCTGCCATGTGCATCCCGCCAATACGGTGTCCAGGCGAGCGTCACAAGTTTGAGGGCAATGTTGGATTTGATGGGTTTGATGGAGAGGGTTTCGAGCCTTTCATTCAAAGGGTCTGTGGCCGCGGCGAGTGCATCGCTCTCGGATTTGAATTGCGCTTCAAGATCGGTCAGTTGTTTTTGTAGTGCCGCCACATTTTCTTCCGCAACCCCGACATCTTTGGACTCTTTCATCACGCGGCCGGCACTCCGGATCGCGGTCGTCGCCCGACCGATGTTCGAGGCACTGATCGTTTTCCGTCCGAGAAACGCCCCTAAGATGGAAGCACCCACGGAAATCGCCGCCTGGACTTGGCTGGAGCGGGATTCAGCCTGCTGCTTTTCTCTGGTTAATTCCGCCCGTCTAATGCGCTCTTGAAGCGTCGCGATCTTTGACGCATATTTCTGGCGAAGTATCTCGGCGCTCTTATCGCGTTGTTCCCGCCCCGTTTGCTGCAACCGCACTCGAAAATCCCGCTCGGATTCGCCGGGCTTTGATATTTCCTTGGTGCCGGGGCTTCTGAACAACTCCATCTTCTGTGTCCGGAAGAGCCAGCCACCGAATTCCTTGTTCCAATCGCCATAGCTCTTCACTTTGCCGGCGATCGTCGGCAGCGCCAGAAATTGCGCGTCCCGTTCAGGATCCCGCTCAAGATCGGCCACGGCCAATTCCGCTGCTGTTGCCTTGTCCCAATCGACAGCTACGGCACCGTCCGCGATGGGCGCCAATACCGCTAAGTCCAGCGTGCTGTCGATCCCGCTTTTCGCATCGGAGAAACGGATTTGCGACGCACCCAATAGCATCGGAGCATAGACCAATTCACTTCCATCCGGCTTGCTGCCCCGCAACGGCACAAAGTGCTGCGGCACATCGGGAGGCAGCATGGGACGGGATTTGAGTGTTGGGTGTTGAGTGTTGAGTGCTGAGCTGGGAACCCCTGATACTTCACGCTTCACACCGAACGCTTCGCGTCTTACGGGATCCATCAACGTCTTGATCTGTGTCCTGGTGAGAGGACCGCGTAAATAGGAAAGACACCACCGCGTTTCAAACGCGACCGGTTCGTCCTCATGCACGTTGTTCATAAGAAAGATGCGATTGCCGAGACCCGCCAGTGTTTGCTCCATACGGCCACGGTCGAATTTCTTTCCGGCGCTGGTTGAAGCCCCTTCCAATCCCTCAAGCACCCGCGCCTTGTCGCGTTCCGTCTGTAGACGCCCGATGAACCAGGTGCCGGTGTTGGCCAAGCCCTTGTAGTCGAGATCCACCGGGTTTTGCGTGGCAAGCACGACGCCCAACCCGAACGCACGCGCCTGCTTGAGCAAAGTCATCAGCGGAAGTTTCGAAGGAGGGTTGGCGACCGGCGGGAAGTAGCCGAAAATTTCGTCCATGTAGAGAAGCGCCCGCAGGCTGGTGGTACCAGACTGCGCCCGCATCCACCCGACCATTTGACTGAGTAAGAGCGTCACGAAGAACATGCGCTCGGCATCGTTCAGGTGCGCGATGGAAAAGATCGCCAGTTGTGGCTTGCCCGACGGACTGTAGAGGAGCTGTTGAATATCCAGAGCTTCGCCTTCAAGCCAGGCTTGAAAACCCGGCGCTGCGAGCAGATTGTTCAATTTCATGGCAAGCGCGAAACGGTCTTTCGAAGGGAAGAAGGAATCGACATCCATCACACCGATCTTTGAGACCGGCGGTGATTGGATGGCCTGGATCAATGCCGCGAGATCAAGATCCTCCTCTTTTTCCCAGGCCTGATCGAGAATGGTGGATAGGAGAATGTGTTCGCGGCTTTGGATCGGATCGGCCTCGATGCCGAGCAACCCGAGCAGACTGGTGACCGTCGTGCTGATACGCTCGCGCAACAACTCCGCATCTTCACGCACATCGGCGGCCGGCGCGGCGAACGATTTGAGGATGGAAACCGGTAACCCGGCATTACTGCCCGGCGTATAAATCGCAACGTCCGCTGCATCGCGGAGCCGCTGAATGCGCGCGCCGTCTTGCTGCCAACCAGCTAGGCCCTTGGTCCACAATTCAGCTTGAGCCTCGGCATAGTCGGCTGATGACAAGCCTTTCTTGCGCGCATCGTCCTCATTGATCCAGGGTTGAAAGTCTTCGCCCTTGAGAGACGGGAATGTCAGCATCAAATTGCCGAGGTCACCCTTCGGATCGATGATGATCGCGGGAATGTTGTCGATCGCGGCTTCTTCGAGGAGCGCAAGGCAAAGACCCGTCTTGCCGCTGCCGGTCATGCCGACGCAGACGGCGTGAGTCACCAGATCTTTCGAGTCATAGAGCAGCCATCCAGGCTTGGCTTGTTTGACGGCGAGGTCGTATGGCCGGCCTAAGTAGAACACACCGAGCTTTTCGAAATCTTCAGCAGAGGCGGGTGACGGGACGGATTTCTTCCCAACCCTCTCGGTCTTCGCACTCCCATCGGTCTTTTTGACCTTCGGCATACCGATATCCCCCTTCGCTCGGCGGTTGGAATGAATTGCGGCGTATTTTAGTAGCCGAAAGGAGGCGCTGCAAGCGGGGGGGTAGAAGGACCTCATCGACCGAGAGGATGAGGACTCAGGGAGGAGGATCTGGGGAAGATCGAATGATGGTTTGAGAAACAAGACATCGCCGTTAATCCGTCAATCGTTACCATTCCTTGAAGATGACGAACACCGCCACGACGATAAGCGCGAACCCGACCACATAGTTCCACTTCATCGCTTCTTTCAAGTAAACGACGGAGAAGATTGAGAACACAACCAGTGTGATGACCTCCTGGATCGTCTTGAGCTGCGCCGCACTGAACTGCGCGTGGCCGATCCGATTGGCCGGCACTTGAAAGCAGTATTCGATAAAGGCAATTCCCCAACTTGCCAGAATGACCGTGAACAAGGGATATTCTTTAAACTTCAGATGACCGTACCACGCAAGCGTCATGAACACGTTCGAAATCGTCAGCAACGCGACAGTCTGCATCGAGCACGCTCCTTTTTCGTTTACGCAATGGTGGCATATTGTCTCTTGAATTCGCGCAGCAGGAAAGCGAATGATCAATTACGGGAAAACCGCATTGAGGTGTGTGGCCGGCACAAATGGAAAGAAATGACTCAGATGGGAGAGTGCCTGGGGAGGAGTCGCTCAGCCTCCTCCCGCAAGTCACCTTATCGAAGAATTCCTAAAAACCACAGCAAGACCAATAGACTAACCGGAACTCCAAGGATCCACAAAATGAAACCTTTTCCCATCGTACCCATAAATATCCCCCTCCTTTTAGACTCCCGCTCTTCTCTTGACCAGCAATCCTTGCCGCTCAAGACACGCGATTCGCCCTCTGAAATCCGGACTAGTGCCTGAGATAAACCAGATAATCGTGTCGATCGTCGCTTTCGCAATGTGACATGCCGTCAGCACCACATCCTAGGCGTTCAGCTCTCATCATCCGCTCGCTTATCGGTCTTTTTCTGACTGAACAGGGTGATGTTTCTTAAACCATTCATCGGTCCATCGTTTCACGTCCTCTCTCTTATTGCCGTAACGTTCCTGCACTCTGCCTTCGAACTTGTCGTAATTGCCTTCAATAATGAGCAAATCATCATCGGTTAATTTTCCCCATTGCTTCTTTAGGTCGCCTTTGAATTGTTTCCAATTTCCCTCGAATTGATCCTGATTCACAATCAGAACGCCGGGAAAGCTCTCTGAGTGCATGTTGAAGCTTCCGATATCCATGGCGGAGACAGCCGAACTGGTTGAAAGAACTGTGACGATAAGGACGGCTATGAAAATTGAAATTGACCAGATTCTCTTCATAAAAACCTCCGTGGAAGCCAAGTCCTATAGGAATAGCAGGCAAGGGATGGGCCAACAGGATATTAGGACAAAATGCCCTTATGATCCGTTGGTTTCTTTAGAGACGAATAAGAAGGTAGGGATGAGAGCTTAGAAACAATGTGTCCGAGGACGGAGAGGAAAGATTTTGTAATCTTTTGTTAAATCGATAAGTTGTGATGTACGGGACAATTTGTCCTTATTGGCTCCTTCGGTGGCTGCGAGCACCATCAGCAGCTATCTACTTCCCTTTAGCGGGGGTGTAAGGATGGATCGTCGGGAGTCGGCATAGCAGGTGCGGGAGATATGACAACCGTAAGGGTGCCGAGTGCGATGGCATGCGATTCTTATCGCGCTTCAGAATCGCACTCGGCTGAGCGTAAGAAACCAGTTGCAACCACTATCCATCACATCATGCCGACTCTCGAACGATCCGCCCTTACACCCCCGCTTCCTTCAACACCTGCCCCGTATACGACCGCTTCGCCTTCGCAATTTCATTCGGCGGTCCTTCGGCCACAATCTCGCCGCCTCGATCCCCACCTTCCGGCCCCAGGTCGATGATCCAATCGGCATTCTTGATGACGTCGAGATTGTGTTCGATCACCAGCACGGTATTCCCTGCTTCGACAAGCCGATCCAGCACATCGAGCAAGCGCTGTACATCGGCGAAATGTAGCCCCGTCGTCGGCTCATCGAGGATGTACATCGTACGCCCGGTTGCGCGTTTGGAAAGCTCGCGTGACAGCTTTACTCGTTGCGCTTCCCCACCGGAGAGCGTCGTCGCGGATTGTCCGAGCTTCACATAATGCAGTCCGACATCGTGAAGCGTTTGCAATTTGGCCTTGATCAATGGGATATGCTCGAAGAACTCCAGCGCATCATCCACCGTCATGTTCAGCACATCAGCGATACTCTTGCCCTTATGCAAAATCTCCAGTGTTTCGCGGTTGTAGCGTTGGCCCTTGCACACCTCGCAGGTCACATAGACATCCGGCAGGAAGTGCATCTCGATCTTGATGAGTCCATCGCCCTGACAAGACTCGCACCGTCCCCCCTTTACATTGAAGCTATAACGCCCCGGCTTATAGCCACGAACACGTGATTCCGGGAGGTTCGAATAAAGATCGCGAATATAACCGAACAAGCCCGTATAGGTGGCCGGATTGGACCGAGGGGTTCGCCCTATCGGCGATTGATCGATGTCGATGACTTTGTCGAGCGCATCGACTCCTCTCAATTCTTTGCACCCATCGATTTTCGGCTTCTTGTGATAGAGCAGCTGGGAGAGCGAGTGAAAGAGCACTTCCAACACCAAGGTGCTCTTGCCCGACCCCGATACGCCGGTCACGCAGGTCATCAGACCTAGAGGGATTCGCGCCGTCAGGTTTTTCAGGTTATGTTTCTGTGCCCCGACTATAAAAAGCATACCTCTGGGCTTTCGCTGCCGTTGCGGCACGGACACAGTCTGGGCGCCGCGCAGGTATTGGCCCGTCAGTGAGTTGGGATCGCCCATGATCTGTTGAGGCGTCCCTTGTGCAATGACATGCCCACCATGCGAGCCGGCGCCGGGACCCATGTCGAGAAGATGATCGGCGGCCTGCATCGTCTCGGCATCATGTTCGACGACCACCACGGTATTACCGAGATCCCGTAACCTCAGCAACGTCTGCAACAATCGCCGATTGTCGCGCTGATGCAGACCAATGGATGGTTCATCGAGGATATACAACACGCCGACCAGGCCGGACCCGATCTGCGTAGCCAATCTGATGCGTTGCCCTTCGCCTCCGGATAAGGTCGCCGCGGCACGATCGAGCGTCAGATAGTCCAGGCCGACATTGACGAGAAACCCGAGCCGTTCGCGTATCTCTTTCAGAATCCGATGCGCGATGACCAGTTCCCGATCAGTAAACTTCAGCGACAGAAAAAAATCCGCCGCCGCGCGAACCGAAAGGCTGGTCACTTCAGCGATCGACTTTTTGGCGAGTTTAATCGACAAACTTTCCGGCCGGAGCCGCGCACCGTGGCAGACTTCGCAGGGTTCCAATAGCGTGAAATCCTCTTCCTCCTGGTCACCCGGCATCATGGCATAGCCGATGCCGTCGCAGGCCGGACAGGCCCCGTGGGGGCTATTGAAGGAAAAGATCCTGGGGGTGACCTCCGGGTAACTCACACCGCAAGTGATACAGGCCAGTTTGTCGCTATACAGTCTCGTTCGAGCGTCTTCCGTTAAGACTCCGACTAACCCTCCCGTCAGCTTGACCGACGTTTCAACGGAATCCGCCAGCCGGCGCATGAGCGCATCGCCGGCCTTCATCACCAGCCGATCGACGATGATTTCGATCGTGTGCTTCTTCTGTTTATCGAGCGAGATGTCCTCACCGAGATCTATGATCTTGCCGTCCACGCGGGCGCGCACATAGCCCGCTTTTCGCATCTCCAGCAGTTCCTTTCTGTATTCACCCTTTCTTCCACGCACGATCGGGGCCAGAATCTGGAACTTCTCCCCTTCAGGCAGGGAGGCGATGGCATCGACCATTTGCTGGACAGTCTGTGCAGTAATCTCTTCTCCACATTGGAAACAATAGGGACGCCCGACGCGGGCAAAAAGCAGCCGGAGATAGTCGTAAATCTCCGTCACCGTCCCGACGGTGGAACGGGGATTGTGGCTGGTGCTTTTCTGTTCGATAGAGATCGCGGGGGATAAGCCTTCAATTGAATCGACATCAGGCTTACCCATCTGTTCAAGGAACTGCCGGGCATAGGCCGACAACGACTCGACGTAGCGCCGCTGTCCCTCCGCATAGATGGTATCGAAGGCCAGCGAAGACTTGCCGGAGCCGCTCAAACCGGTGATCACCACCAGCTTGTCTCGCGGAATCTCCACGTCGATGTTCTTGAGATTGTGCTCTCTCGCACCTTTGATGACGATGGAGTTGCCCATAGGGACGGGATTATACCATTGAGCTGAAGAATCTTGACACTCACTAGGTGCACGTCTACTATACGTATGGTTGTGAGGGCTTAGGTGGGAAAATCTGCGCTGCGTAAAGAGAAGTGGACGTTATCGTTTGACCCCGGCTTGAAAAATTTAGTTGTGAAAGCCGCGAAGCGGAAAGGGGTGTACCCCGTCACCATGCTCGAGAACCTTGTGCGGGAGAAATTCAATCCCTACGGACATACGGATGTAGAAGATAGCGCCGAGTACGTTACCGCGATTCGAAAGCGCGGGCGCAATCAATCCGACAAGGAATTTCTCGCAGAGATCGAGACATGGCAAAAGTCTCAGTCCTCGTAGATACGGATGTCTTCATCGACTATTTGAACAACGGCCGCTTCTCCTCAGTCTTCGACTCCTCCCATTTTTCGGTCTACTACTCCATTGTGACCAGGAAGGAATTGCTGACGAAGCTCGGCCTCCGTGAAGCCGAACGAGAAGCCATTGTTGCCGAATTGAGCCGATGCCGACTCATCAACCTTTCAGATGCGATCACTGCGCGATATTGCAATCTTCGCCGTCAGCACCCCTCGCTCGACAAGGCTGATGCCCTCATCGCCGCCACCGCCCTCGTCAAACGCCTCCCTCTCGTCACTCGAAACAAACGACACTTCCGCATCGTTGAAGACCTTCCTCTCTTTGGCGAATAGTTTGAACGTACTCGGATTACCGGCGCTTGCGGGGTCTGCGCGGAACTCGATCCAGAGCTTCACCCCAGTGAGTCAGAAATGCCGTCACGAATTCGTGTTCCTCAGCCGGCGGCACGGTCAATCTTGCCAAAGCCGACGACACCGTCAGAGCGATGTGGTAACCCTCGGAGCGGGACGCGACAGCCCGGCGATAGGCGGGATGTGTATCATTGATGACGACGGTCGATTCGACAAGACGCCCAAGGTCCGGATCTCCCTCCAATGATTCGAATCGGATACTCAGTCCATAGCGGCCAGGTCGAGGCTTAGCTCTGGCACCCGGCACGGTGGCGACACCAGCCGACGATTCCGATTCACGCTGGGCTCCATCTTACGATCCCTCGTCCGATTGCGGGAGTGCGTCCGGTTCCTGCGGTATTGTCGGAGCAATCCCGACTTCTTCAGAAACTTCTGCCCCGCCCATAATGGATGTAGCGAGGAGTTCCTGCCCATTCTCCGCCGACCCTGATCGTCCAATAGGCAATCGCTTCTGGCCACCTGCTCGCTGTTCGACCAACGACGCCAGTAGCGGAAACTCTTCGGCCAGCTCGACCAAGACGGCTTCCAAATCGCGCTCCATCGGCCGTACGGCTCGGCGGCTGGTTTTGTCGTCCGTTTCGCGACTATCGCCCCAATGGGTCAGTTGCCGCGAGACCACCTCTTGGATAGCCTTGCGATATCCAAGGTACAGTGCGCCCCGCGAGCCGACACGGACGAAGTCGCCCTTGTTAAGCGTAAGGGCGGCGGCGAGGGCCGGAGCCTCGATCATCCCGGCTATTCTGTCCGGCGCAGCCGGCGTAATCCCCAGCCAGTCCCATCCTCGCTTAATGACCTTGCCGAACGTGCTGATCGCCATGCCCCGATGGTCCTCCAGAAATGAGGACTCACTTCGAGCCAAATATCCGATTGCCACCGGCTTGCGCTTCCGTTGCAGGCAGACCGCAAGCTTCGATACCTCCGCGCCGACGACATGCTGACAGTCCAACACTCGTCCATTGATCTCGAATCGGAAACCCTTCGGATAATGCACAGCAAGCACCTCACCGAACTCCGGCTGGAAGAGCGGCTGATACTGGCGACGCAGCGTCCCTTCGAGATAACCTTCATCCAAGAGCGGCGACAGCGCATTGTGCAGCTTCAGTTGCACCGCCGTGCCGCGATCGTGCACCAACCCAGGCGGAGGAATCCATTTCCACGGCGCCTTGTGCCGTCCGGCCAAATGCCAGAGGCTCGCCACATGTTCCTTGCCACGCTTGGTTTCGGTGACGACATCTTCGCAGACCAGCAGGCCCAGCTTGATTCCGACCCCGGCGAAGCCGATGCCGTGTCCCCGTGCCTTGGTGCTGGCGGCCAGATCGTGGTAGCGCACAAGGTCTCTTCGTCTCATCCCCGATCCGTCATCCACGATGGTCAGCGTGGATGACGCAGGGTCTGCCTTCAAACAGAGGCAGGTGGCCCCGGAGTCCAGCGAATTGGCGACGACCTCGGTCAAGATGGTTTCTTCGAGCGCACCAGGATAGGCATCGCGCAGGTCTTCGAGCAGGTGCTGCAAGTCAACGCGGGTTTCGCCCACGATGCGCTCCAAGATCGTAAGGTGAGGCCTGTCACGATTACTCCAGTATCGACAGGCCGGTCAAGCAGGCACAACAGCAGATGCCTTGGCCCCCGGCAATCACAGATCCATCGCTGCCCCATTCTTTTTGAGCCATTCTTTCCGTTCCCGATACGCAGGCAGGATCTTATCTACTTCGTTCCAGAATGCCTCTGTGTGGTTCAAATGATGGAAGTGACAGAGCTCGTGCACAACGATGTAGTCGATGATGGTGGGAGGGGCCATCATGCACTTCCAATGAAAGGCGAGATTCCCCTTCGGCGAACAGGAGGCCCAGCGATGGCCGAGTTCTCGCACGTCTATGTGACGCGGTTTGATTCCGACTTTGGGAGCAAAGTACCGAACACGCTCCGTAATTCGCTCCAAGCCTCGTGCAATGAAGTAGTCACGAAAGGCGGCTTTGGCCTCAGTGACTTCGCCACGCTCCACTAACGCGCGGCATAGCCAAAATCGTCCTCCCTTCAACAGCAACGGCTCGTCTTGCTCACCGACGAGAGTCAAACGGTAAGAACGACCGAGGTAGAGGAATCCTTCCCCATTGCGATACTCTCGTAAGACTTTCGTCGCGTTCAAGTCTCGCCATTCGGCCAGCGTCTTGTAGATCCAATACTGCTTCGCCTCGACCAGATCCTCGATCCGTTGATGTGGGGTGGATTGCGGCACACGCACGACGACTCGCCCGTCCCGTTCGACGACAATATCAGCCGTCGTTCGCCGACTTCGGACAACCTCATAGGAAAGATCGGCTGGTCGAGAAGCTCTCATGAGATTAAGTCCCTGTGTCGTCTTTCCGCCAGTTTCACGATCTCGACCGCGATTCGTTCGTGTCGCTCAATCAGTGCTGGAATGTTCGACAGGAGAAGCTCCGTGTCGATAGTGCCCCTGAGCTTTTTCACCTCGACGGGCTTCTTCCAAAAATCGATGATATCGATCGTTTCCTGCAAGATCTCCACGATGCGAGTCATGACGTGCTTCAGCGGCTGCCGATATTCAGCCGGCGCCTCGTGGCGATCAAAGGCAAGGTGCAGCACATACTCATAAAAGGTCGTGGCCTCTTTCGTAAGACCCTCGACGACCTCCTTGCGCCCGCCCAGCGCCTCTTCTCTGAGCTGTTCATACGCCTCGGCAAGAGCTTCCCAGTTGTCCTTATGTTCCTGAATGAGTTTCTCCAACTTGTCGCTCAGACGTTTGTAGAACGCCGGATCCTCCTCGAAATGCACCGTGCAGTGCTTCCGGATGGCATGTTCCATCTCGCTGGCCTTGGCCTCGGGATTGCCGCCGGCATGTTTCCGCACGTTGGCCATGAAGTCGTCGGACAGGAGTTCGACGGGAGGAATTTTGGGATTGATGCCGAGATCCATGAGATGCTCGTTGATGAGCGCCTTCACTTTCGCGCCGGCATCGGCCAGGTCGAGCGAGTCGTCCTTGTACCGCTCCTTGACCATCCGAAGCAGGTAGCCGAAGCGTTTGGCCGGGCCTCGGTACAAGTGGCCTGCTTCGTGGGGCAGGATCAGATTCAGGCTTTGAAGAAATTTCTTCAGGTATACCTCGAAGTCCGCCCGCCGCTTGATGTCCTTCATGGCGCCGACGGCCGCGTGGACGACGGCGACTTCCGTTTCCGGAGTCGCGAGCGCCCCTGTGACAAAGGCCTCGATGTCGGTCACCGCGGACGAACGGAAATGTTGGAGAAGCCGTTGATACCGTTCCTCCAGAATCGGCAGCTCAGTGAGCAGGTTCTTGAGCCCCTGCTGAATATCCTGAGCATCCTCGGCCGCGTAGATGGACAACGCATGACTCAGATGATTGGCCAGCCCGATGTAATCCACGACGAATCCACGGTGCTTCCCTGTCGCTACACGGTTTACTCGCGCGATGGCTTGAAGAAGATTATGCTCCCGCAGCCGCTTATCGAGATACATCACCTGTTCGATCGGCGCATCGAATCCGGTCAACAGCATATCGCACACGACGAGGAATGCAATTCCGGTTAACTCTTTGTCCGGGTCGTCAAAATCAAACGGCTTGCAGAAGTTCTCCACCGCATTCCAGCATTTCGCTTCCTTGCGGGCCTCAGTGACCACGGCGAGCTCGTTGGTGGCATCGGCGGATAAGACCGTGACGGGCTTCAAGAATGCGATGCGCCGGATGAGCGCGTGATCCGGTCGAGGCTTGACCTTCTCCCGGTCGATCCGTTCAGCCAGCGCCGCACGGATCGCCTTCCTGTAACGAACCGCCGCAAGTTTGGAGTGGCAGACCACCTGCGCTTTGAAACCATCGGCAAGATATTGTCGATATAGTGATGAACGAGATCCCGCGCGATCGCCTCGATCCGCTTTTCGGCTTCGAGAATGTCGCCGCTCGCGCCATACTTCTTCTTGATGGCAAGAAGCTCCTCCTCGGAGCGTTCACGAAAAAGATCCTCAAACTTCGCGTCGAACACATGCTTATCTCGGAGCGCGCTGTCCGCCGTTCGCCCTTCGTACAAGATCTGCAACGTCGCCCTGTCGCTCACCGCGTCCATCAGCTTATAGGTGTCGATGTAGTCGCCGAAGCGTTTCACGGTGCGTTTGTTGCCGTGTTGTTCCGTGATCAACGGCGTGCCGGTAAACGCGATCCGAGCGGCATTCGGGAAGGCTTCGAACAGGTTGTCTCCAAGATCGGAGCTTTGGGTCCGGTGCGCCTCGTCGATCATCAAGACAATACGTTCTGACCGGTTGACGACGCCGAAGGTTGTAGCCACTGGAGGCTTGCCGTACCGGGCCAGCGTTTCCGCAACCATGAGCGGCACCTCCTCAGTGCGCTCCATGAACTTGTGAACCATCACCATATTCACGTCCGAAGCATCGGTGCTCAGATGCTCTCGAAGCTGCGCCGTGCTCTCGATGACATTCACCTTCCCGCCGATTAGACGAGCGGTCGTGGACAGCTGCTCTTCAAGATCAATGCGGTCGTTCACCATCACGATCTTGAAGTCGGCCAAGTCAGGTGAAGCTCGGAGCATGCGAGCCACAAACACCATCGTCAGCGATTTACCGGAACCCTGCGTATGCCAGACGACGCCGGACCGTTCCTCCGCCGTTGTCCCCCTTCGCAGATGCTCCACGATACGTCGGGCTGCCCGGTATTGCTGATAGCGGCACAGCACCTTCACCCGTTTGCCAGAATCCGTATCCATGAACACCGTGCAGGTCCGCAGCACATCGAGCATCGTGTCGGGAGCAAGCAGTCCCTGAATCAGTCGTTCCTGTTCCCGTTCCATCCCAAGCGGCGGCTTGTACAAACGTCGACTTTCCGGCCAGATGTCTTTCCAAGCAGAGAAATGTTCATGGCCAGATGTAATGGTTCCAAACTGAGCCTTCTCACCGCAGGTCCTGATTACCAGTTGGTTGGAATAGAACATGCGTGGTTCGCCCTCGCGGAGACCTGCCGCAATCGTTTCGGGCCGTCCGTTGCGGTAGCGGAGCAACTGCTCAAAGGCGGCATGCAGTGGATTAGCCGTGTTGGGATCGCCGATCTTCGCCTCCACCACCAGCGGAAGCCCGTTCACAAAGAGGACGATGTCCGGGATGATGCAGGTCTTCACGCATCCTGGCGTGTCGATCCGGAATTGATTAATGGCGTGGAAGACGTTGCGCTCCGGATGGACAAAATCGATCAACTGCACCACTGGATCGGCTTCTCCGGTGAGTTCGTTCACATCCACCTGAGCCTTGAAAAAGAACGCCTGCACGGCCTCATTCGCCTCCAACAACGTACGGTTCGGTTGCCGGAAGATCTGATCCCGCAAATCGTCGAGCTGCCGATCAGTGAGCCAAGGCCGTCCATCAGCGGTGCGGTTGAGCGAGCGAACGGCCTGCCGGAAGATATCCGGGAGGAGACATTCCCTGAAGCTGCCGCGCAGACTATCGGTCGGATTCGTGGGAATCAGCCCCTGCCCCTGATCAATGACCGTCCAGCCCAGCGACGCAAGGTGATCGAGAAACGGCTTTTCGACGTGCAGGTACTCAGACATAGGGCTACGCGTATAGCACTCGCCGCAGGCGCTCGACCGCTTGCTCACGCTTCGCAGGCGTCATGCGCCGGACATTCACCAGCATATCGGCAAGAGAGCGATCACTACTGAGCAGGTACACAAGAAAAACCTCGAATAATTCGTTAGTAATTCCTTCATGCTCCAGCAGCACCTGTACATCGAAGAGATCACGCGGATGTTGTCGGTCCAGGGCGGCGCACAACTTGCCGGCATAGAGATCGTGGTGATGCAGCAGCGGCGCCTCGATATAGCCGAACTCCGCTTCCACCGATGGACAGACACCGCGCACGACCGGCTCGCGCACACAACCACGCAACACAGGTGAGACCTCAATCTTGACGCGCACGGGGCCGCGCCAAGCCATCAACTTGACGACCATTCCATCAGTACGCATTCGATCCACACGAATATTCTTCGCTTGTCGTTCGATAGACAACGCGATGCGTTCCAAGGCTTTTCCGACTTCATCCAGGCTGGTCGCCCGATCGTGCACCGGGACATAGGCCAGATCGATGTCCACGGACAAGCGCGGCAAGTCGCGCACGAATAGATTGATGGCCGTGCCGCCCTTCAGGGCGAAACAACGTTCTTCCGCGACAAGAGGCAATACGTCCATCAGGAGTATGACCTCTGGACGATAGCGGTTATCCCTGGGCAACACGGTAGGCCTCCGGAACCGTAATCCCAAATTTCTTGTCCAGCCGCCCCCCGCGTGTCACGAGCCGTTTGCCCTGTCCCAGTGCGACACGCTCCGTCCTCAGCTTGCGGCTCCACGGCGTATCGTGACGGGTGGTTAAAAAGAGGAAGAGCCGTTTGACTTTGATGCTGAGACAGCCTTCCAGCAATTGCTGCACAAGCGCAGGCCTCAGCGGGGGCAATCCTTCGAATAACTCGGCCGCGTGCATAAAACTCGCTACCGCCTCATCCACCAGGCTCAGCACTTCCAGAATTGCCCGCTCTGGCGCAGCTACGAGAAGACCCCAGTCGCGCACACGGG
Source organism: Nitrospira sp. (assembly GCA_024998685.1). Lineage (GTDB taxonomy): Bacteria > Nitrospirota > Nitrospiria > Nitrospirales > Nitrospiraceae > Nitrospira_D. Next base: position 1,628 of record JACOEH010000038.1, on the reverse strand, counting down.
CCGGCACGGACGCCAGCCCCTCACCGAGGACAGCCGGGGCAAAGAGTTGTTGGCGATGGAACACAAACTGCTGCGGGAGAGAGACAGCCGAAAGCCAGGCCGGTAGGCGTGCCGGACCTTTCCCATGACTCCAGAGATGGATACGCACCTCACCGCCCAACGGCAGGTAGTGAGCCAGGCCCTGGAGATTCAGCGCCGAAAGTCCGCCTACATGAACCGGCTGTCGCGCCAGTCGCTGGAGTGTCAGTACTACCCCTTGCCAGTCGACCGGTACTGCAGGGCGCGCATAGGCACCGTGCGCCAGGGCAGTGAGCCAGCCGCTCGCCACATACTTGCGCACGAGTTGGGGAGAGATCCCCTGCTTCACCAACCAGGCACTGGGAACCGCCACCCCTTCCGGCAGCTCTTTGAGCAAGTGATTCAGCAACCGGTTTGGAACAGAGTTGTTTTGTATACCCATGGTTTATGTATTTGAAAGAGTGTAAACCAACATGAGCCATTGGTTTATATATTTCGTGAATAATATACCCATGGTTTATAAATATCAAGTTTCATAAACCATGGTTTAACGATGGGCCGGTTTGCATAGACAGGCCCTGCAAAACGCTACATTGATAAACTGGGCGGGTCAGCGAGCTGAGGCTTGAGCTACTTCGGGTACCTGCACCCGCACGCGGCCGGTCAGGAGGTCGTGCATGAGGCCGTATTTGATTTGCTTGAGCTTGTCTAGATGCTGCTGTTCTACGTCAATACGGTGGGAGCTACTGCGGTATCGACTCCGAATGAGTCCTTGCTCTTCAATGTGCGGTACAGGAAGCCGAAGAGTGCGAAGTGTTGATGACTGGATGGCCTCCATCACAGCGCCCTGGGAATACCTGGCAAACCAGTCTTTGACCCACCGGGCATGGTTGAGTTGCCAGCAAACTAAGTCAGGAAGCACTCGATTGTTATCAAAGGTCATCGTCCAAAGATGCTTTGATGACAGCGCTTGTGTCACTGAATCGGGGACGACACAGCAACGGCCAACTGTCCCCATGATGGTGATGATCACATCGCGCGGCAATACTGAATACCGCATCAGTTCGGTAAACTTCCGATACGAAACAAATCGAGAGAAAGTCGGAACAAACCGCTCCTGGTAGATGTTATCGATTCCAAGAAGTGGAATCCCTTCGTTGACCAATTCGTTTTTCAGTAAGGCACTTCCAAACGGCCCGCTACGCATCGGGCACGCTGATTTCTCAAGAAGCTCTTCGACAGTAAAACAATCCCACTCTTTCGGAATCCAGCCGAGGGGGGATTCTTTATAGAGGTGGGGAGCTTGAGCGCGGGTGGGTCTGAGTTGGCCGTCGGGCATGACGCCGCGGGTGAAGAGGTCGTGCATGAGCCCCGCCTTGATCTGCTGATACTTCGCAATCAGCGCTTCCGTCTGCTCAATCGCCTCGTCCACTGTCGAAAGGATTTCGGCGATGCGGCGCTGCTGAGGCGGCTTCCAACCTGGTATTTGTAAACGTCTTACATCTGATAAATTGATCGCTGGATAGTTTGACCCCACTACATAAGAGTCGATCTGCCTAGGGCCTGTTGACAATTACAGCACCCATTGCACAGAGGCGGCAAGATAGATG
>JACOEH010000037.1 GCA_024998685.1 Nitrospira sp. | reverse complement strand
AGTGAATCAGAAAATGGAGATTCTGTGAACCCTAATTGTCAACAGGCCCTAGCGACATCGTCGCTAAGAATGGAATACAGGATGTATTGAGGGTCGTTCCCTTCGATCGCTCGAAGTACGGCGAAACCGGTCGATGCCACGTAGTTACCTTTTGGCATATTGCAGTATGCAAATGCTTTCAGATTTGGCCGAACTGTAGACATCAACACGTCGCCGTTTTTAATAATTCGGCGGGCTCGGCTTGGCGCTTGTGCGTACGATGTGGACGTGCTTGGCACTTGAAGTCGACCATTCGTTGCGCACGAGATGTCAATGTAGTGAAATTCGAATCTGGGATTGGTTCCGAGAGGTAATGACTCTGGATCTATCGACACCATCGAACCCAAGGGACGAGTCCCCACTTCGCAGCCATGCAATAGCGGTTCACTCATACCCCAACTCCATCAGAAACTTTTTCAGTTTCGCGGCCTCTACATCGCGCTTTGCCTCAATAGCTTTGGCGGTCACGGCATATTTCGCATGCAAGTTTTCCAGCGCGGCAGTACAGGCTCGTTGATCGGCGCGGAGATAGCCTTCGTAGGTTTGGACGAGGATGCGATGGAGGCGGTCGAGGATCACACGGCGGGCTTCATTGCGATCGATCTTTTGGCGCGCAGCGGCCACCAATTCTTCTTCCTTCTTTTCCGTCGCGCGCAGATCGGCTTTCAACTGCTTGCCTTCATCCTCCAGAGCCTTATGCCGCGCCAGCCGTTTCTCGGCTACTTCAGCACGGACCAGAAATATCGAATGATCCTGCTTTTCTTTTTTCGCAAGCTTCGCCTGCGCCCTGGCTTCCTTGATCTCCGCCTTGAGGACCTTCACTTCATCGTCCGGCAATAGGCCGGTATCGTCTGCGTCTTCGTAATCCTCTTCATCGGCGGCGGCAAAGAGCGCGGCAAGTTCGGCCAGCCTGATCCGCTTCTGCTCCATCTCGGCGAGAATCTCGGGGAACTGGCTTTGGAGGATGTCGTCGTCGGGAATCAACTCCGGTCCCCAGCCGCTGAAGGCAATGGATTTGAACTCCGGCTTGAAGAACTCGAAGTAGCTGGCCAACGCACCACGAATCTGGTGCTCATTCAGAATAGAAAGAGAATCCTCACCCTGCCCTCTCCCAACGGGAGAGGGGAAACACTGCGCGATGCTGACCAATAGTTGGCGGCGGAGTTCATAGACATTGCCTTTCTGGCCGTTTATCGGCGCCAGCGCTTCGATGGACGGCAAATACTCCTTCCACCACAACTCCAATTGATCCAGGAAGCGGGCATGTGCCTTGGCAACACCGGGATCGGTCTTGACCAACTGCGCAATCGCACGTCGATCAGTGACGGCGGAGGCGAAATCGGCATAGCGCCCCTCACCCTTTCCCTCTCCCAAAGGGAGAGGGCCACTGCCAGCCCCACCCTCTCCCGCCGGGAGAGGGGAGGGTGAGGGCTTTTCTGTCTGCATCTCTGTCACCGCCTGATACACCGCTTCCAAGACGGCCTCGGTTTCAGCCAGCACTTGGTTGTTCCAGAACCGAAGCGTCCGAATTCCTTGCGCGGCGAGAAACTCGTCCCTTCGCGCATCATGCGCACATCCCGTAGGCTCGTTATGCCGGCCGCCGTCCAGTTCAACGGCAAGCTTCAATTCATGACAATAGAAATCCAGCACGTACGGATCGAGGGGATGCTGGCGGCGGAATTTGGCTCCGGCGATCTGTCGATCACGCAAGCATTGCCAGATGAGCTGCTCGGCATTCGTGCCGTTGTGACGGAGGTTGCGAGCCAACCGTAAGAGTTCAGGAGGCATCAATGTTTTAGGATGCTTGCTGGATGCTGGGTCTTCTGCCCTCACCCCATCCCTCTCCCAAGGGGAGAGGGAGCTACTTGGGCGAGGAACGAAGACCCGCTCGCGCAGCCCCGAATAGTTCTTCCAGAACCGGTCGAGCGCATCGATCTCCACGACCGGCACGCCGCCGTGCAGGTGTGCACGCACGTCGTGCGGTTCCGACGGTGGCGCGTTATCCACATAGCGGCGGATGTTGCAGTTGAAGTCCTCGGTTTCGATTTCTTTGACTGATACCAGCCTGGCGTAGCCCTCGACGTCTTTCCGCTCACGATACACATGAACGATCTTCGAGATGTCTTCGGGACGGAGAAAGTTCTGCGCCTTGCCCTCGCGATATTCCCGATCCGCATTGATGAAGAAGACCTGCTTGCGCTCAGCCGCACCTTGCTTGTTCATCACCAGCACGCAGGCGGGAATGCCTGTGCCGTAGAAGAGTCCAGCCGGTAGACCGATGACGGCTTCAAGCCAGCCGCGCTCGATGAAATGTTTGCGTGCTTCCTTCTCTTCCCCACCGCGGAACAGCACGCCATGCGGCATAATCGTCGCCATCTTCCCGTCCGCCTTGAGCACGGCCAGCATGTGCTGGACGAACATAAGATCGGCCTTCTTGCCCTTCTCCGGGAGCCACACGGCAAAGCGGCCAGGGTACTCGATGTCCTTCTTGATGTAGTTCTGGCTGAAGGGCGGATTGGCGAGCACGCGGTCATACCGCTTCAGTTCGTTATTCTCGGCCTTGTGTTGGGGACGGCGGATCGTGTCTTCTTGACGGATATCGGCGTGCGAGATGCCGTGCAGGAGCATGTTCATCTTACAGATGGACCAGGTGGTCCCGATGCTTTCCTGCCCGAAGAGCGAGAGATCCCTCGGATCTCCGCCACACTCCCGGACGTAGTCACGCGTTTGAATGAGCATCCCGCCGGAGCCGCAGGTCGGGTCGTACACGCTCATGCCCGGCTTGGGATCAACGATCTCGACAAGAGTGCGGACGACATCAGCAGGCGTATAGAACTCGCCCGCTTTCTTTCCCGCCGAGTCGGCGAAAAACTTGATCAGATACTCATACGCCGCGCCGAGCAGGTCGGGAAACTCGAAGTTCTCATCGCGCAGCGGAATCTTCTCGAAGTTCTGGACGAAATTGGCGAGCGTGTCGTCATCCAACGTCCGCTGCCCGATCTTGCGGTTGAAATTGATGTGTTTGAGCACGTCTTGAAGCGGTTCGATATTGGCGTCTTCCAGAGCCTCAAGCGCCTTATTCAGTCCTGTGCCGACATTGGTCTTGAGGTGGCGAATCTTCGACCAATGAGCGATCTCCGGAACAAAGAAGGTGTATTTGTCCGGGTTGATGAGTTGTACGGCAATTTGCTTCTCAGACATCCCTCGCGACTGGAGGCTCTTGGCCAGCTGCTCGCGCTCCTGATCGAACAGATCGCTCATCCGTTTTAGAAAGAGCATGCCGAAGATGTATTCCTTGTACTCGGACGCATCCATGTTCCCACGCAGGTCATCGCACGCGCGGAACAGGAGGCTCGACAGCTGGCTAAGAGTGAGTTTGGTCATACCGGCGGCGAAGTCTAACGAATTCACCCAACTTGGGCAACGAGAATACCTGGCGTCCTTGCGCTACCAGTAGAGCGAGGACCCGCTTGACACCGCCTTGAACCGGGTGCTACCACGGTCGCATGGTGGGAACCGAGCATCGTCCATTGACACAAGATTCCAAAAGCCCGGCTAAAATCGTCTCGACCTGGTCCGGCCAGGCCCGCGAAGATGCCGTGCAACGGATGTTCACATCCATTGCAGGCGTCTATGACCTGAACAACACGCTGTTGAGTTTCGGTCTGCACTACCATTGGAAAAAGATTACCGCTTCCTTCATTACGCCTGTCGGACGGGGCACGGCCCTCGATGTCGGATCCGGCACAGCCGACCTCGCGCTCCTTGTCGAGTCTCGGATGGGACCCAAGGGGCGCGTGATCGCATCAGACCTGAACCACGCGATGCTGGCCGAAGGCTTCAAGAAGATCGGAGGTAAGGGCCTCACCGACAAGATCACATGCCTCCAGGCAAGCGCGGAACATCTGGGATTTGGAGACAATACCTTCGATGCGGTCACCACCGGTTTCTGCATGCGGAATGTGGGTGACTTACCACAAGCGGTGCGGGAGATCCGCCGCGTGATGAAGCCCGGCGGCCGCTTCGTGTGCCTGGAGTTTTCACGGCCGGTATTCGGTTGGCTACGGAAGGGCTACGATTGGTATTCGTTCAAACTGCTGCCCTGGATCGGCACTGTCGTCGCCCGTGATCGCACTGGCGTCTACGAGTATCTTCCGGCATCGATCCGGACATTCCCCGATCAAGAACGGTTGTGTCAGATCCTACGAGAAGCCGGGTTTCGTCAGGTATCGTACAAGAACCTCAGCGGCGGCATTGTCGCCATTCATGTCGCGACGAAATAGTGACGACTCAGCACTAATGAATTCCATTCTCTATATTTTTCTCCCCTGCAAAAAGGTCTATCCCGTCGGGATCACCTACTTGGCGGACTTTATCTATCGGCGAAAGCCGGAGGTTCGCCAGCGCATTCTCGATCTGTCTCTGTTTCCTGTCGCACAGCGAAGCCAAGCCATCCGGGATGCGGCCACGGAGTTCAAGCCGGACTTGGTCTGCTTTTCTTGGCGCGATATTCAAATCTTTTCACCCCATGAAGGCGACACCTCGTTGGAGCATGCCTTCAATTTTTACTTTGCCAGTAACCCGCTCAAGCGCATCGCGGCGTCAGTCGAGGGTGTCAAGCAGCTCTATCGCTACTACAACCACATCTATACGATCCTGTCGTACCCTGCGTTGATCCGCAAAGAGTTCCCCAAAGCCCAGATCATGATCGGAGGGGGGGCTTTTACGGCCTTCGCCGATCAATTGATCGAAAGGCTCCCGGAAGGAACCATCGGCATCCTCGGTGAAGGGGAAGACGCCATATTGAAGGTCATTGAAGGCCGGTCCATTGAGGATGAACGGTACATCGTCAAAGAAGGGACTCAGGTTCGGAAAGGCCGACAGGGTTCGCCGGCGCTGCTCGACGCGCTGACAGTCGATTTGCCCTATCTCACGTCGATCTTTCCCCAGTACGGTGAGTATATCGGTGAGTCAATCGGGGTGCAGTCGAAACGGGGCTGCCCATACGATTGCGCCTTCTGCCTCTATCCCTACATCGAAGGCAAACGAGTCCGCTATCGGCCGCCCGACATGGTCGTCAAAGATATCGCTCAGCACTATCATCAGTGGGGTGCCCGTCGATTCTGGTTTACCGACGCCCAATTCATCACTGGGAAAGAGGCCTATCCTCAGTGCACGGAGATCCTTGAGCGGATCGTGGCCGAGAAACTCGATATCGAGTGGTCCGGCTACATCAGAACCTCGCTGATTACCCCGGAACTCGCGAAACTGATGGTCCGATCAGGCGTGGGCGATCTGGAGGTGGCCATTACATCCGGTTCGCAAGAAGTTCTGAATAATCTCCATATGGGATTCAAGCTGGAACGGTTGTATGACGGTTGTCGTTATCTGGCGGAAGCCGGCTTCAAGGGCAAGGTAATCCTGAACTACTCGCTGAACAGTCCCAAAGAAACGGAAGAGAGTCTCCTGCAGAGCGTCGAGTCCTACAAGAAGGTGGCCTCAATAATCGGAGAAGAGCGTGTGTTCCCGTTGATGTTCTTCCTCGGCATCCAGCCGAACACCGATCTGGAGCAGCGACTGTTGGAGGAGGGCTACCTCTCCGCCGGCTACAATCCCTTGATGCTGACGCCGACGAGTATCAGAAAATTGCTCTATAACCCTGCTCCCCTCAACAAGTTCATCGCCAAGGCCTGTCTCAGGGCTTGGGAACGGAAGCAAGGGAGCCGTGATCCTCGTCGATGGACCGGATCTCTGTCCCAAACTTCAGAGTCACCTACCTATGCCGACCAGAACCTCAGCCGAGGCATTGAGGGCAATTCGGGACGGGACGCGCTCCTCTCACTCGAAGAAATCCTTCGCTCGCGCCGGCCGGTTCCATCTCCTTCGCAGACACCTGAACCAAGAACTTCAGCCGGGTGATTTCCGGTGTCTCCCGCTTCTGCGACACCTTGCATTCCGATTTAAGCCGGTGCTAACATTTGCTTCTGTTAGTGAAGGGGGACAGTACGTCAACCATTTGGTTTTTCAGATAATTACAATCCCTTTCATCTTATAGGTAACTCGCGCCTTAAGGAGGCGCCTCAATGTATAAGACTATCTATATTCCGGTCGATAATTCCGACCATTCCAATACTGCAGTGGATGCCGGCGTCCAGATGGCCAAGATGTTCGGTTCCAAGATCGTGGGAAGCCATGTCTATGCGGCGAAAATGCATGACAAGCGCTTCAAGCAGATGGAAGCGGGCCTGCCGGAGGAATATCACGATGAAAAAGAGCTCGACCGGCAACGGCAGATCCATGACTCGCTGATCACCCGCGGACTCCAGATCATCACCGATTCCTACCTCGACTACGTCGACAAGAAATGCAACGAAGCGAATCTTCCGGTCGAACGGCGATCGCTCGAAGGACGCAATTGGAAGGTACTGGCCGAGGACATCAACACCAACGGGTATGACCTCGTCATCATGGGAGCATTGGGAGTCGGCGCGGTCAAGGACAGCGTCATCGGGAGCAACACCGAGCGCGTGATCCGCCGAGTCCGTAATTCCGACATGCTGATCATCAAGAACGTTCAGCCGATGACCGGCGGGAAGATCGTCGTTGCCGTCGACGGTAGCCCCTATTCGTTCGGCGGACTGATGACCGGCTTGGCGCTCGGCAAGGCGCTCAACATGCCGGTGGAGGCGATTTCGGCGTTCGATCCCTATTTCCACTACGCGGCATTCCACAGTATTTCCGGAGTCCTCAACGAAGAAGCCGGCAAAGTATTTCGTTTCAAGGAGCAGGAAAAGCTGCACGAAGAAATCATCGACAGCGGCCTGGCAAAGATCTATCAATCTCATCTGGACATTTCCCGCGAAATCGCCCAAGCCGAGCAGACCGACCTGAAAACCACGTTGCTGGACGGCAAAGCCTTTGAAAAAATCATTCAGTATGTCCGCAAAGACGTCCCGGCCCTGCTCATCGTCGGACGCATCGGGGTCCACAGCGACGACGACATGGACATCGGCAGCAACACCGAAAACCTGCTCCGGAGCGCCCCCTGTAATGTGTTGGTTTCCAACCGCAAGTACGTGCCTCCGATCGACACCCAGGCCGAGTATACGATCGCCTGGACGGAAGAGGCCTTGCGGCGGATGGAAAAGATTCCGGTCTTTGCACGAGGCGTGGCGAAAACGGCCATTCATCGATATGCCATCGAAAAAGGCCATACGATCATCAGCAACACCGTCGTGGATGCCGCGGTAGGACATATTTTGCCTAAAGGAGCCATGGACGCCATGCGGGCGCTCGGCGGCAGCCTGGACGCGGCAGGTATCGACCGCGACAAGATGCAGGCCGACCAGGCCGTCACGAAAGATCTCATGGGTCCGACATTGAGCGGAATCATGACCCAGATCGTTGAAGAGAAACCGAAAGAGATCACTGCCTCCACGCAGGCCTACCTGGACCGTATGGATCAAACCTATTTCGTCTGTGATGGATGTGGCTACATCGGAAAGGGAGAGACTCCTGTCAAATGCCCGGTGTGCGGTGTGGACGGGACAAAGTTCAAGCAGGTCGATAAAAAGATTTTCGAAGTGGCTGCGACGTCGGAAGGTGAGTTGGAAACGGACGTTGCCTATGACGACGTGCCGATGCAATGGACCAAGGATGCGAAAGAGGCGATCCGCGCCGTACCGGCCGGATTCCAGCGCAGGCGTGCGAAGGCCAGGATTGAAAAGAGCGCGCGTAAGTTGGGAATGACGACCATCACGCTTGAATATGCAGCGCCGATGATCAAGGAAGCCGCGGCAGAGGACTACACTCCCATTTTTTCCAACAAGGGCACCGGCACATCGCCGGTGGCGGAATCCACGCCGGCAGCCACGGATGAGAATGGTTCGAGCGGTCATGTCGAAGCCACGTCACCCTACACCTGGACTGAGGAAGCACAAACCAGATTGGATCGAGCGCCGGAAGGTTTCATGCGCGATTGCACCAGAGCGCTCATTCTCAAGCACGCTGCAAAAATCGGAGCGACCATGATCACCCTGGACGTCGCGAATGAAGGCATCGAACAGGCGAAGGGGTACATGGCGGAAGCTATGAAGACCGGCAATCTCAAGGACATGATCGCCGACCTCACCGGTAAAACCAGTACATAGTTCTGAGCGCTGAGTGCTGAGCATGGAGGCACGGGCGAAAGCCTACCGACTCAGCACTCGACTCTCAGCACTCAGGACTCATCCATGGGCAAATCTCTTCCCATCTTCAACGGCCCTTCCGGCACTTTGGGCTCTTTGCAGCAACAGGTTGCTCAGTTCTTCTCCCCCACTCCAAAGGGAAACGGACCGTTCGACGGTCGGACGGTTGATGACTTCAAGCCCTACCTCGTTGCGCTGAACCTGACCAAGCGTTGCAATCTCAAATGTGATCACTGTTATCTCGATGCAACGACCAAAGCCGCCGGTGGAGACGACGAGCTCAGTACCGAAGAATGCTATCGGCTCATCGCGCAGATCGCGGAAGTGAATAAGGGCTGTCTCCTTGTCATCACGGGCGGCGAACCACTCGTGCGGCCCGACATCCTCGACATTGCTCGTTACGCAGTCAAACTCGGTTTTATGGTCGTCTTCGGGACAAACGGGATGCTGATCAACGACCACCTGGCCAAGACCCTTGTCGAGATCGGCGTGATGGGTGTGGGCATCAGTATTGATTCTCTGGAGGCCGCCAAGCATGACGCCTTTCGTGGCGTGCCGGGAGCCTGGGAAGCGGCGGTCGCCGGCATAGAAGCCAGCAAGCGGAATGGACTCCAATTCCAAGTGCATTTCAGCGCTCAGCCGATGAACTATACCGAACTGCCTGAGGTCATCGACTGGGCACACCGACTCGGAGCCCGCGTATTGAATGTGTTTTTTATGGTTTGTACGGGAAGAGGCGAGGAGTTGACGGATATCACCCCCGCTCAGTATGAAGAGGTGCTGGGATACCTGGTTGAATGCCAGGATAATTACAAAGGCATGCTGGTCAGGGCCCGCTGCGCTCCGCACTTCAAACGGTTGGCTTACGAGAAAGATCCTAACTCGCCGATCACCAAAGCTACCGGATACATGGGGGGTGGGTGTCTCGCGGGCACCAACTACGCCCGGGTGACGCCGAACGGCGAGTTGACTCCTTGTCCCTATATGCCGCTGTCGGCGGGGAACCTCCGCCAACAGAGCTTCGTCGATCTCTGGGAACGATCGGATGTCTTCAATTCATTCCGCTATCCTCAGCTCAAGGGGAAGTGTGGCGACTGTGAATATAGTGACATCTGCGGTGGTTGCCGTGCCCGTCCCTATGTTGATCATGGCGACTGGCTGGATGAAGATCAGTGGTGTCTCTACACCCCGAAAGGCGGCGAGAAAATCAAAGTCGCGTTCAATGTCTTGGAAGAAACCGACGTCACATGGGACGAAGCATCCATGCTCAGATTGAGCCGTATCCCCTACTTCTTACGCGCCATGGTCAAAAAAGGTGTGGAGAAGCACGCCCGAGAAAACAATGTGCAGCTCATCACCGTCGAATTGATGGAGGAGCTGCGGAAGAAGCGATTCGGCAATGATGCGCCTGTATTTAAATTTTGACGCCGCGTCTCGTTGTTCGTGAAGCGTACTCGTAGAGACGAAATTATGAATGCTCAGACTCAAGACTGGCGCGCTTCACGCTTCACGCTTCACGAATAACTCTCACATGGATACTCTCCAAAGTATCACTACTGATCTCAATATCCTCATTCCGATCGTCAACCACTGGTTTCATCTGCTCTCGGCGATCATTTGGATCGGCGGCTTGGCATTTCTCGTCATGGCAGTGACACCCGGACTGCAAAAAGCCGTTCCAAGGGATCAGATCAAACCCATCACGGACATTTTTTATCGGTACTATAAAAAGGTCGCCGGCATTCTACTGATCGTCCTACTATTTACCGGCGGTGTGAACCTTCATTACGTCAATCAAGTCTTGGTCTCGCAAACCGGCAGCGGAGTGCAACACCACTCCAAGTATCTCATGGTCTTCATGATCAAACTTCTTCTCGTGCTGGGCCTCCTCACGCTGTTCCTCTACACAGTTATTTTCAAGTCAGACGATGAGGCCGATGAGGGAGAGTCCTATGAAGCCATCCCCTTCCAGCGCGCCGCCCTCTGGATGGGTTTCTTCATCGTCCTCTGCGCCGCCGCGATGAAGCACCTGCATCAATAGTCCTGGTCACATCTTGGGACAGGCTTCAGGACAGACTGTCTCAAACGAGACAGTCATTGTATCAGTTCGATACAGTCCTACACCACAGACAACAGCTGGTTTCCATACATACTCCGAAGAATCAACGACATCGACGCATATTTATTTGTCCGCCATCCTGGAATGAAGGTTGCTTCATCTACTGGTGAAAGCCACAAAACATTGGTCTATCTCGAAACTACCGGACAAAATGGAGCACGATATGAAGCCGGCAGTCACTCATATGGTAAGGAGGAGTCCCTCTTCCTCATCATTTGATATCCCCTTTGGATCATGTCCGTCCAGAGCAGCACAGTTACAATCCATCATTGCCACCGAGGCTGTGCCTCGCTTTGGAAGAGGTACAGCCCGGCCTGATGATGCTCATGCCATTGGTGCAAAATCGAGCGGGCCGATTCAGGCAGCTCTTTTCTCTCTGGAAGGTAAGACGAGTTCTCCGCAGCGGGTGTTACAGCCGGCTCAAGAGCAGAATCCACATACGGACGCCAGGGTCGAACTGAACACGTTGCGTTCCCTGTTGGTTGTCGAAGATGAGCCGGATATCGCGATGGCGTTGCAAGACCTCCTCGAATTCGAAGGATTCCAAGTGGACTGTGTACAGACCTGTCGCCAGGCTTTCTCATCCATAGAACAGAATATTTACAATGCAGTCCTCCTTGATCTCGAATTACCGGACGGAGATGGCTGTTCGATTTTGGAGAAGCTCCAAGTCTCTCATCCTTCACTCCCCGTGATCATCTTATCGGCTTCAAATAGGAATCTGGGGCTTCTGCGCCCGTATGCTCGCTTGGCTAAACCGTGGAAGAGAAGAGAGTTATGCGGGATACTTCACCGGGCCGTCGGGACGTCGACGTCTCACCGGTGAGTTGGATCAGGAACGGCAATCAAGCCCAGAGCAAGTTTCATCACTTGGGCCGGTTCAAACCCAAAGCCCGCTTGAAGACGTTTGCGAAGCCGAAATAGCCGAAGGAATCTTTGAGGTTCGAATACAACCGCTTGACCACCCCCATCTCCGGATTGGTGACGTATTCCATCGTGAGTGCGATCCGCTCCTCACCTTCTCCAAGAGGCGTGACCGCATGCCAGAGCTTGTCCCCGTTGAAAATCACCATGTCGCCGGGTTCAGTGATCAGCTCAAGATGGCGTGGCTGTTTGGTCGGGTGGTCTTTAAAGAGTTCGCACACCAACTTGCACTGGGTTGATCGATCAACCAGCCCCATCAAGATCGTGTACCGTGCGCCCTTATAGTACGACGTATCGTAGTGGAACCCAATGTGGTCGCCCGGTTCAGTGTAGTAGTAGAGGGCGCAGGAATGGGGATCGTTGTCCGGACAGTACATCAACTTCGCCTCAACGAGGCGATTCAGGAATGTGCGGAACGACTCAGACCGGTAGAGGTCGAGAAAGCGGGGAGCTTTTTCCTGCACCGTGTAGTAGCTGACACTGCCTCCTTTCTTGTGGCCTGGAATGTAGTTTCGATTGAGCTCCGCTTTCATGCCTTGTGCCTGGGGAACGAACACGTCTTCGACGAAGGTACGAGGCAGGAATTGCTTGATAACTAAGAACTCATTTTGCTCCCAATACTCTTGATGAAGACGGTCGAAATCCAATGCGGCGACCGCCTGGTCGACAGCCTCCGTCACGTTGCTCATGAGACTTTGCACCTAATCCAATCCTTTTGATGGTTGAATGCAGTCAACAGTCATGGGTCACTGGTCATTGGCAACAACTCACCCGGACCGGCCCTTCTCACCAATGATACATGACTATCGACCAGTGGCCACTCACGGCCCATTCAACACGGGGGCCCTGACGACTTCCGCATCGGACGGTGTTTTAAAGTCGAACACCTCATTACCCAATCCCAGGTTTGGTTTCAAGTTCGAAAATTCAAAGACAGCGACGTTGCCGCTGATCTCATAGAGTGACACCGTGTGGATAAAATAGGTCTTAGGAAAGACCTCGACGATGATCTTTTGAAGATTCTGAGTGGATTCCTGTTCCTTGGCTTTTGGAATCAGCGTGATAAGCGGCGTGCCACCGACTCCCCGGTCTTTTCCCGTGGTGGGCTCAATCTCAAACGACTCATCCAATTTGGCCGCTCCCTGCAACAATTCCAACGGCGCTTTGGAAGCAGCCATCTGTGTGAGTTTGCCGACCAGGACCTGCTTATGCTCGGGAACATACACTTTCACATCATCCTGGTTCACATAAATTTGCTCGGTTGCCGGATCCACATAGTCCCACCGTAAGCGGCCGGGCTTTTTGATATACACCTTGCCGGACGACGTCACCGGTCGCTCAAACCCTTCGATCTTGGTTTTCTGAGAAAAGTCCGCCTGCAGATCCTTCGTTTTCTCGTATCGTGCCTGCAAGTGTTTGACGACTTCACGAACTTCCTGCCACGCCTTTTCATCGGTCGGCCCCTCCGCCCAAGCCGACAAGGCAACCATGACACTCAATGGGACTGCCAGCCACCAGCGCATCATGCTTCCGCCGCACCGACCGGGCCGCGACGGCCAAGCACCTCCCGACGCCCATCACGACCCGCCGCCCCCACAATGCCTTCCGATTCCATCTGTTCGATCATGCGCGCCGCCCGAGGATAGCCGACCCGCAGTCGGCGCTGAATCAACGAGGCCGACGCCTGTCCGGTCGACAGTACCAATTCTTTAGCCTGTTCGTACACTTCGTCTTTTGCCTCTTCCTCCGCCGCCGCCTCCGACTTGAGCGACTGCAACTCCTGATTGTAGATCGGGAGCGCTTGTTTCTTCACAAACTCGACAACTGAACGGACATCGTCGTCCGATACAAAAGACCCATGCAGACGCGCAAGACGTCCGGTGCCGGAGGCCAGGTACAGCATATCGCCCCGGCCGAGCAGAGCTTCCGCTCCGTTCGCATCGAGAATGGTTCGTGAGTCGGTCTTCGAAGAAACTTGAAACGCGATCCGTGCCGGGAAATTCGCTTTGATCAAGCCGGTCAGCACATCGACGGATGGGCGTTGAGTGGCCAGCACCAGATGAATGCCCGAAGCCCGCGCCATCTGCGCGAGTCGGGCGATCTTGTCTTCCACATCCTTGGGAGCCACCATCATCAGATCCGCCAGCTCATCGATCATGACGATGATAAAAGGCAGCGGTTCCGGCGGCGTCGGTTTTGGCTGCATGCAACCCCGTTCACCCTCGGCGATCGATGTTTCACCGGCAGAAAGGCGTTCTTCTTCGGAAAGAAACCGCATCGGAAGCTGCTCGATGCCCGCCGGATTATTTTCAGTAAACACCTCTTGCAAACCGGCAACCTTTCGATTGTACGCATCGATATTCCGTACACCGGCCTCAGCCAGCAGTTTGTACCGTCGTTCCATTTCAGCGACGACCCAGCCCAGCCCTCTCGCGGCTGATTTGGGCTCCGTAATCACCGGCCGCAACAGATGAGGAATGCCCTCGTACGATTGAAATTCGAGCATCTTTGGGTCAATGAGCAGAAGCTTTACTTCACTGGGCTTGGCGGAAAAGAGGATGCTGAGCAACATCGTATTCAAACTGACACTCTTCCCGGCACCGGTCGCGCCGGCTACCAAGAGATGCGGCATCGTTTTCAGATCGGCGGTCATCGGAGCGCCGAAAATATCCTTGCCCAACGCCAGCGTCAATCTGGATCTTGCCCGACGAAAGGCATCGCTCATGACGACTTCCTTGAGCGACACCGTCTCCCGCGACCGGTTCGGCACCTCGATCCCGACCACCGATTTCCCCGGCAACGGCGCCACGATTCGTAAACTCGTCGCCTTGAGAGCCAACGCAAGGTCATCAGTCAGGTTCACAATGCGGGCCACTTTCGTGCCGGGCGACGGCTCAAATTCATACATCGTGACGACGGGGCCGGGCCTCACTTCCGTCACGATGCCTTCGATGCCGAAACTCATCAATGCTCGTGACAAGACCTCGGACTGCGCTCGTAATTCTTCATCCGACATCCGATCCATCGGTCCGGAAGGATCGCTTAACAAAATCTCCGGGTCAGGCAGCTGATAATCTGCAGGCTCAGCCGGTGGAGCAATCACTTCCGGCTCGGTTGTTTGCGCTTCCAGTGTCGGAGTTGTGACGGGGAATGGCTGAATGATCGGAATCAGCGGAGTCGAGGCTGGAATTGGTTCCGCCTCCTCGATTCTTTCAACATCCGACTCTTCCAGGGGGACGGCGATTGACCTGGAAGGCTTACTCCGCGACCGTCGATTGCCGACCTCCTTCTGGACTTCAATCGATCGCTCAGGCATCACTGCGGACACTCCTTCAAGGAGAGTGGCCCAACGTTCCGGCATGCGACGCACGGCTTCAGCCAATGATAGTGGAGTGGTCAGCAGAAGAGAGACAAGGAATCCCGTAATGACCAGAATATGAGCCCCGGTTCCGGCAAAGACGGCACGAAGCCCCTCGGCGATTGTCTGGCCGACGACACCACCGGCCATCCCACGGGAAATCATCCCGCTGGTCAGCGTCGGAACCCCCGTCGTCTCAAGGTGCAGAAACGCACTTAAGAAGAAAACGGCGGCGAGGGAACTGGCGGCCGTCCGCAGCCTGAGACTCACCGGCACCTGGGAGAAGCAGCGAAATCCCAACCGCCCCAACAGCACAGGAAAAAGATAGGCGGCTCCACCGATACCATAAAAGAATCCACCGGCTAGCAGGGCACCGAATGAACCAATGAGATTGCGAGGCGGGTCGGCCGTCGGGACACCGGATGCCACATTCTTGGCCTCCCCGGGCACAAATGACAGCAGGCTCAAGAGCATGAGCAAGCTCAACGCGATCAACATGACGCCGATCACTTCGCGCTGAATATGAGAAGGGGGAGATGGTGCGCGGCGGGTTTCTCTCCGCCTAGCCGAGGTGGTGGCACCCATGCGGTGGATGCTAGCACAGGGGGAGGGTCATTTCAAACAATCGGGCATTCATGCATCTGATCACATGCGTTCCAAACGGGAATGCATTCGGGGCGTTACAGCGAAACCGGTGGCGATGTGTGTCGAATGATCTTGCCTTCCACGAGATAGACGACCAACTCGGCGATATTGGTCGCATGATCAGCCATCCGCTCGAGAGACTTGGCGATGAAGCTGAGACGAATCGCGCGTGAAATGGTATGTGGGTTTTCCACCATGAAGGAAAGCAGCTCGCGAAACAATTGTTCCATGAGATCATCGACGAAGTCATCGTTCACGATCACTTTCCTGGCCAGCGCGGCATCCTCCTTGACGAAGGCATCGATGCTTTCTTTCACCATCACCCGCGCGAGACTCCCCATCCGCGGGATGTCGATATAGGGCTTGAGTTGAGGCTCTTCGTTCAGTTCGATCGCTCGCTCACAGATACTCTCCGCAAGGTCGCTGATGCGCTCGAGTTCAGTGGAAAGTTTCATCGCCGTTGTGACAAGCCTCAGGTCATGCGCAGCCGGCTGATGAAGAGCCAACAGCTCGATGCAGGCTTCGTCGATCTCCACATCCAGCGCGTTCACCTTGTGATCTCGTTCGATGACACGGCAGGCCAGCGCCGCGTCCCGCGTGACCAGGGCGGTCAATGCCTTGTCGATCTGATCTTCAGCAAGACCGGCCATCTGCACCAGCTTCGCCTTTAATTCCGCAAGTTCTTCGTCGAAGTGTCGTTGTTGAACCATCAGGTCACCCGAATCGTCCGGTGATATAGTCTTCCGTCTGCTTGTTCGACGGGTTGGTGAACAATTGCTTCGTAAGCCCGAACTCTACCAATTGGCCGAGATACATGAACGCGGTGCTATCGGAGACTCGTGCCGCTTGCTGCATGTTGTGCGTCACGATGACGACAGTCAACTCCTTTTTCAGTGAAAACAGCAACTCTTCGATGATCCCCGTGGCAATGGGGTCGAGCGCGGAACAAGGTTCGTCCATGAGGAGGACGTCCGGTTTGACGGCAAGGGCACGCGCAATGCAGAGTCGCTGCTGCTGACCGCCCGACAAACCGAGTGCGCTCTTGTGGAGCCGGTCCTTCACTTCCTCCCAGAGCCCGGCCCCCCGAAGACTTCCTTCCACAATATCTTCCAACACCGCCCGATTCTTCAGCCCTTGCAGACGCGGGCCGTACGCAACATTTTCATGGATCGATTTGGGGAAGGGGTTGGACTTTTGGAATACCATTCCCACACGTTTGCGCAGATCGGTGATATCGACCTTCGAGTTAAAGATATCGACATCGTCAAGGAGGATATTCCCTTCATGCCTCGCGCCTTCGATGAGGTCATTCAAGCGGTTCATGCATCGGAGCAACGTGGATTTTCCGCAACCGGACGGTCCGATAAATGCGGTCACTTGATGTTCCGGAATCTCCAGGTCGATCTTGAAGAGCGACTGGACAAGCCCATAGAAAAAGTTGAAGCCCTGCACCCGAAGCTTGGGCTTTCCTTGGGGACTGCGTTGGTCCGACACCTTGGAATCGCGAGAATCCATACGCTCCATCTCCAGCAAGGAAGAAGTGGGTGGATAGTGAGAGAGACCGGACCTCAGTTCAGACTGTTGATCCAGCATATTTCCTCCTTATCCGATTTCGCAAGACGATACCCGTCAGATTAAGCGTCACGACGACAAGAATTAATACCAACGTGGTTACATACACCATGGGCTTGGCGGCTTCAACGTTCGGCGATTGAAACCCCACATCATAGATATGAAAGCCCAAATGCATAAACTTTCGGTCTAGGTGCAGGAATGGCCAGGTCCCATCGATCGGCATGGCAGGTGCGAGTTTCACCACGCCTGTCAACATCAACGGAGCGACCTCGCCGGCAGCACGAGCCATGGCAAGCATCAGACCGGTCAGAATGCCGGGGAGCGCAGTGGGAAGCACGACTTGCCAAATCGTTTCCCATTTGGTGGCGCCCAAACCAATGGATCCTTCGCGGTACTCTCGCGGCACTGCAGCAAGTCCCTCCTCGGTTGCGACGATCACAACAGGGACCGTCAGGAGCGCCAATGTCAATGAGGCCCACAGAATACCGCCCGTACCGAAGGTAGGAGTCGGCAGTCGTTCGGAAAACCACAGCGCATCGATCGTACCGCCGACCCCATACACAAAAAACCCCAAACCGAACACCCCGAAAACGATCGAAGGAACCCCGGCGAGATTGTTGACGGCAATGCGGACGGTACGCACGATCACTCCCTGGCGGGCATATTCCCTGAGATACAGCGCGCTGATGACACCGAAGGGGGCCACGACGAAGCTCATGATGATCACCATCATGACCGTGCCGAAGATGGCCGGAAAGATTCCTCCCTCGGTATTGGCTTCTCGAGGTTCCGTGGTCAGAACCGTCCACACATTGCCGACATAGACCCGGAGCTTTTCCAAGGTCGAAAGATCGTTGGGTCGCAAGACCCGCATCACTTGGCTAAGCGATACGGATTTTTCCTTGCCATTGGCATCGATGAGACGCAATGTGTACACACTTTCGGTCTCACTCGATTCCGCATGCCGAAGAAGGGGCGGCAAAGACCGCCATACGGCATCCGACCCTTCGGCCACAATGTGGTCTTCCTTATGGAGCGTCCCGAGACGCCCGTAGAAGTTCCCCCATTCGCGCCGTTCCACCATCACGAGATCAGACGGCTTGACCCGTTCGATGATCTGATCGGTGTTGATCCACCGATAATCCAGCCCGTACAGGTCACGATTGCCGACCTTCATCCTTATTCGTGGGATCCCTTTGGGACTCACTTCCTCGCCGGCCAACTGACCGATCACATGTTTTCCGTCCTTCAGTGTCAATTCGAGGAGGTCAGCGGGCCAGAAATAGCCGAAGCCGTTGAGGAGGATGAGCGCGAGGAGTCCCCCGATCATGAGAAGCGACAGGGAAAGTCCGGCCCCACAGCCCCAGACGAAGAGTTCGCCGCTGCCGAAGAAGTGCTTCACCCACAGTTTCATAAAATACTCTCATGCCGTTCTGTAAGAATCGTCCTCGCCCATTTGGTGTCGACTAGAATTGACTGTATTTCGACCTGAGTCTCTGACGAATCAATTCCGCCGCTGTGTTGAGGGCAAAGGTCGCCATAAAAAGAAGCAGCCCCGCTAAGAAAAGTGTACGATACAAGGTCCCACCCTGCGGGGCTTCAGGAATTTCGACCGCGATATTCGCGGAGAGCGTTCGGAATCCGTTCACTAGGCTCCAGTCCATGATCGGTGTATTGCCGGTCGCCATGAGGACGATCATGGTCTCCCCCACTGCCCGGCCGAACCCAATCATCAACGCCGAGAAAATGCCTGGACTGGCTGAGATCAGGACGAGATGGGCGAGCGTTTGCCACCGAGTCGCACCAAGGGCCAAGGAGCCGGCGATCAGGTTCTTGGGAACGTTTGAGAGGGCTTCCTCCGAAATACTGTAGATGATGGGAATGATGGCAAACCCCATGGCCACGCCGACTACGACGGCGTTGCGCTGGTCATAAGTCAGACCGAGATGTGATTCGAGCCAGGGCTTATAATGGCCATCGAATAAGAACGATTCCCACCATGCGTTGGTCTCAAGGCAGCCCCAGACAACGGCGACGATGATCGGCATCATGAGCAAGGCCTCGACGCCAGGCCGAATACGACGCCGAAGAGAGGCCGGGAGGATGAGAAAGAATCCGGCAGAAACGGCAATGGCCAAGGGAAGAACCAACATCATCGCCGTCATCGCCGGAAAGTTCCTCTCGAGAATCGGCGCAAACCAGAGTCCGGCCAGAAATCCAAGGACCACAGTGGGGAGCGCCGCCATGATTTCAATCGTGGGCTTAATCTTTGCCCGGAGATTCGGATGCATAAACATTGCGGTGTAGATCGCTGCTAATACTGCCAATGGGACTGCGAGTAACACGGCATAGACCGTGCCTTTAATGGTTCCAAAGATTAGCGGAGTCAGGCTCAACTTGGGCTCAAAGTCGTCCGACCCGCTCGAGGATTGCCAGACAAGTTTCGGTTGCTCATACCCCTCGTACCAGATCGGTGAGAACAAGGTCGCCCATGTAATTTCCGGATAAGGATTCGCAATGTGGTAGTGGATCAGCCGATTATCCTCGGTCACGCTCACCAAGCCGTCGGCTTTCGGAGAAAAATAGGTGTTGCGGAGCGCCCCCTGCTGTGGAGTGAGAGTAAGCAACGTTTGTTCAGACGTCGAATGGTGTAGCCGGATTTCTCCTCCCGTATCGGTGGTGATAAACCCTTTGTCACGTTGGGAGATCGTGATGTCGGTCACAGCGCTCTGGTGAGCGGCAAACCGATGGATGGGCGTCATATGGGTCTTATTGGTTCCAGGATATTCCCTCACTGGCGTCCACACTGAAACCTCACCTGACGCATGGCCAACGATAAGACTCCGATCACCCATGAGATACGCAAGCGCGGTAATGGCTTTGCCTTGCTCAGAAGCCCGAGTCGTCTCAACAAGAACTGGGCTCGCCGGTTCTGCTACGTCCAGGTGATGCAGATTGCCCTCTGCCGTTCCCACCGCAAGGATCTCCGCCCGACTCCCGAGCGTGAGCGCCATGACCCGGCCTGGGATAATGGGCGTGAGGTCGACTTGCGTGATAGAGGCAGCGGCCGTGCCATCCGGGCGCGATGTTGTTCGGCTCGTGGTCAGCCAAAGATGCTGGTCTTGTAGCAGCGCCGCGATCCGAACATCGGATTCCGTGCTCTGATACGCCATCTTTGTAATCGGTTGCGGACTCGGTGCGGCCATGATCGGGGTCCCGACCGTGACGGACGGAGAGATCGAACGATCGTTGCCTTTGAACTCGTGGGTAAATTCGATCGCCACCGGAATCACACGCCCGTCCTCGGTACCCACGGCCAAATAGTGCCCTTTGCCCAGGGCACGCGTTACGGCCGTCACCGATTCATCAGTTACCAGCGTACGTGAAGGGATTTCCGGTGTCGCCGGAGTCGCTCCTGCTAAAAAAACAAACTCAAGAGAACCACCACGTAGCACATAAGCGAGTTCTTGCTGTTCGTCGATTCCAATAATCGCCGCAGGAGATGAAGTCTCAGGAGCTGAAAGCAAAATCGGTTTTGTGAAAGTCGCCTGTGTCGGCTGAAAGAGCGGGATGACCTCTTTGACCAGAAAGATGCACATCCCGAGAATGCAGAGGATGATGCCGATCCCGCCCGTCTTGATGATGAAACTTGTGAACCCATCGGTGATGGATCTGATTTGGCGTCGACTGAACAGTCCGCCCACAAGGGTCGAGCTGGGAAATGCCCCCCTGCCGGATGGAGGCTCTCCCTGAAGAGCAGGTGTCGGAGTGAATGGCGGTACGTTCATACTCTACCTGAGGCTTCTCCCCGACGTTCCCACATCGCATCCATCGATGCAGACCAGACATCTGGCTTGAACCTATTCGAGTTTTGGTAATTCCTTCTCAATCGCAGGCTGCGGGAGAGGGAAGAAGCCGTCCTTGATCACGATAGCTTGTCCCTCTTTGCTATAAATAAACTTGATGAACTCCTTCACGAGCGGATCAAAAGGCTTGTTCGGCGCCTTATTGACATAGATCAGCAAATGGCGCCAGATGGGGTACGACCCGTTCATGGCATTTTCTTGCGTGGGAGCAACGAAAGCTCCGCCCTCTTTTTCCGCCAATGGAAGGGCTCGCACCCCGGATGTCAAATAGCCGATCCCGCTGTAGCCGATGCCCGCTTGATCCTCTGTGATTCCCTGCACGACGGATGCAGAGCCCGGCTGCTCTTTGACCTCATCCTTGTAGTCTCCGTTTTTCAACGCATATTCCTTGAAAAATCCATAGGTGCCGGATGCTGAGTTGCGGCCATAGATACTGACTGGAGAAGCCGCCACTTCGCCTGTAACACCGAGCTGAGCCCATCGGTCCAGGTTTTCTGAAGCACCACGTCGACGAGTCTTGGAAAAGATCGCATCGAGCTGCGTCATGGTGAGTCCCTGAATCGAGTTATCTTTATTGACATAGACTGCAAGCGCGTCAATGGCGACAGGAAATGACGTGGGTTTATACCGAAATTTTTTTTCGAAGGAATCGATCTCGGTATTCTTCATCGCTCGCGACATCGGCCCCAATTGCGCTGTGCCTTCGATCAAGGCCGGAGGCGCGGTGCTCGATCCTTTGCCTTCGATTTGGATCTTGACGTTCGGATATTGCTTGCGAAACCCCTCGGCCCAAAGCGTCATCAGATTGTTGAGCGTGTCGGAACCGATGCTGTTGACATTGCCGGATACCCCGGTGATTTTAACGTAACCTTTTAACGCCGGATCCAGCACGATGGCGTCATCGGCATAGACCGAAGGAATCGTCGAAAGAAGAGCCCACAGGAGGGCGAACCAGGACAGACCAGGCTTGGCAGTCGCTATTTTCATAATGAGTTAGTCCTTTCATAATTACCAGTTCATCATAACCCTGTCTTATTGCCGTCACATTACATGAGCGTTACAAGAATGTTACATATGTGGCAGGCTTTACCTTGTTCGCCCTAAGGCTTTCAGCACGGAATCATTGTCCGCCCCTCTCATAAAAATGCCTTCAGCATTATAAGTTCCACTGCAACTGGGTACGAACATAGGGCAGTTCCATGTGGTAGGTGGCGTGCAGAACCATATGCTTTGTTGTCATTGCGTTCCAAGACATTGATGGTCTGGCGTTGTAGACTCCGACGCCTAATTTCGCTCAGCGATTCATTATGACAAACAAAAAGGGGAAGGGCTGGTACGTATGGCAACAATTTCTATGAACAGAGGAGCCGGAAGGAATTATTGAGCAGGAATAGTTTTGTGAGACTTTCTCTTGGGCGCCAACTGAGGAAGTTCTCGGCGCAACT
Source organism: Nitrospira sp. (assembly GCA_024998685.1). Classification (GTDB taxonomy): domain Bacteria; phylum Nitrospirota; class Nitrospiria; order Nitrospirales; family Nitrospiraceae; genus Nitrospira_D. Next base: position 29,364 of record JACOEH010000037.1, on the reverse strand, counting down.
GTTCTATCTGATCTTGCAACTGCTGCGTACGCTTATTCTGCTCATCCAGTCGAATTTTGAGCTCTTGATTAGCGTCGGAGAGTTCTCGAATTTGCAGTTGTTGATCCTCAGGCGAAGCACCACCCTGACGACTTTCTGGTGACACTGCGGCAGGCAGGGGGACTGGCGTCCCCGCGTCAGTCTGATCCAGAGACGCAGCTGGAACGTGTTCTTTCCGGGCCAGAACTCGTTTGACATCGAGAGAAATATGAACCTTCTCGAAGTGCGCCCATTGTGGCTCTTCGAGATCCGGAACGGTTGCCGCGCGAGCTGGACCAGCCACCCACAGTTTCATGCCTTTGGTATCCCGAATGTCTTTATACTCACCGCCGCCGGTGTCGGTACGGATAAAGGAAGAATGGTCGGTCAGAACCACGTGGAGATAGCGCCCACGAAAAAACAGGAAGCCGACCGTTCGATCTTCACTATAGGTCACGTCCGGCTTCGGCAACGAGAAAGACACTCGCTCCGTGGGCTTCGCCTCACGGAAGGCCGTGGCGAGATGTCCCGTAATTACCGATAACTCCTTGGGCGTGAAGAGTGGTACCGGTTCGGGCTTTGTGATCAGTCCAACCATGGTCCCACTATAGCCACTGACCTGAATGACCTGAAGTAACAATTCGAGTTCTGTGGGAGTTAGATCCATCGGGTGATTGTTCACCCCCCCCTGGCTGGAGGGGCGAACTGAGGGATCAGCTTCAATACCGATCCTGATGCCCTCTCGGTCATACACCGATCGTCCATGGTCAAAGAGGGCACAGCCGGATAGATTTCCGATTGTGAGGATCAGAGACAAGAAGCAGAAAGGGGTCGACGTGATGATTGAATGAAACCTGACACACTGTGAACCTTTAAAACCATCGGCAATATTCATGAGCCTTCTATTGAGTGCCACAACTATGGATTCTTCGCACAAACCGTCTCTTGCCTAAGGGTCACGTATCCAGCCTCATAGAAGGGAAAATCTTCGATGTCACGCCCCTGCGTGTTCCAGAAATGGAGACATTGGGCCTCCACGATCGGAAAGCTTCGTGAAAAATCGTCGACAGTGATGACTTTCGGCGGATGAGTCATCCCGACAACCATCACTCGATTGCCGCGCTGGAGATCCGATTTCTCGATTTGTCCCTGATAGATGATGGCAAAATCTCCGTTATTCTTCCTGTTATCCTTTGGTCCGTAAGCCGGGTAGTCGACGATGGGCAACTGACCGACGACGATGGTTATTGTGTCGCCGGATACCTGCGACTGCACGATCCGCCCACCGAGCTGAACCTTTTTCGATTCAGCCCCATCGGTCATCATACGCCAGCGGGAAAAATCAAAATTGCGGTCGACACCCTCCATAACCTTGGAGGGAAATACCTTGCCTGTGGAAGCACAGGCGCTCGCCATCGACAATGATATGACGAGAAGACTGACAATAATTCTCACACGCACCTCCTTACATCCTTCCATTACTCTGTGTCAAACTGATGGTGAAGCAAGGAACCGCAATACCAACTACATGTACCGCAGCTGCCATTGTAAGAAGAAGGCATTCTGCGCGAAGGGATCCGTCGCGGCATTAAGCGGAATGCCGGGGCCTAGCCCTGAATGGTGTCGGAACTCATAGTTGAACTGGATCTTGGACTGCATTTTCGGCGGGAAGTTTTCAAAATAGTAGGTTAACCCGACAATATGCCTGGTATAGAGATCATTCGACAGTCTGGTGTTGGGATCAAATTCCTCATACATGTAGACCGGTTCAAAGTTTTCGAGCGGCCCTTCTGTAAAGAGATACTTTGCCAGGACGTACCATGTGCGTCGCTGCACCCCTGGTGCACCGGAGCCGCCGCAAACCGCAGTATCAAGACAAGCTCCATTGGCCGGAGTCCCCACCGTAGTCGCATTCGAGCCGTCATGGCCTTGCCAGTATTCTCCGTAGGCCATGAAACCGGGCAAGAACTTCGGGTTGTAACGAAAATCTACGCCATAGCGGTCAAAGTGGCCTTTACCACGACCATTAATGAACGTGCCGGCGTTGTTTGATGTCCCCTGAATCATGTTGAAACTAATAAACGAGACATCATCGCCGAAAAGTCGAATGCGGGTATACACCGCCTTAGGTTGGTTCGCTCCACCGATCCCCGACGTGTTGCTGACGATGCCGTTCGCCGCAAAGTTATTGTTGTTCATGATACCGACAACGTATTCCAGCCGATTGAAGAGTTTCCCCCTCACATCGACAAAATAGTCGCGTTCTTGAAGAAACTCAATGGTCCCACCCGTACCGTTCCTATTCTGTCCTGGTCCACCGCCGCCTCCCACACCATTCAAGTACGGAGAGCTGATGATATCGCGCAGACCGCCGGACGTCTCAGTGAAGATGCCGAAGGGCATCCGGAAAATCCCCATCCTGATGATATTGAGGTTGGGCGCCCATGATTGGACCGGCCGAACATCAATATAGGCCTCGCGAAAGAAGCTGGCCACGCTGGGAGTTCCGCTTGAACTACCACTATTACCAGTCGGAGTATTGTTGATCAGACCGGTACTTTGGAACTCCATCAACATATGCCACCGGGGAAGATAGTCGCTCAGTTTTCCCCAGAAAACCAGCTCTGCTCGACGAACAGAGAAGCTATCTTGGCTTCTCCCTTCGGGAACATTGGCGTTGACGTGCCCATACAGAAATTGCAGCGAGTTCAGGCCGAAATTGATCTTGTCTCTGAGGATCGGAAGTACTTCGGTTTTGCTTTTCCAATCCTCCAGGGTTTCCAACCTCCTTGTTTGGTCTATGGCCCTGTATTCTTGTTCTGCGCGAGTTCTGAGCCACTCATCCTTGGTAATGGTTCCTTTTTGGAGGAGAAGATCTTCCAGCGATATTCCGCCCTGTGTGGCCTGGCCTGTCGGCGGTGCTCCTTGTTTTTCCGGTCCTGATTCGACCTGTTGAGCCATTCGTACTGGAGACGACAACGGTTTCGTACTTGTTGAAAGCTCCTGGGCCGATATAGGTTGCTGGAATAACGCGACGGTTGCGGCGGTGAGTGCGGTAACAAGCATCACTCGGGCAGTATCCGTCGCCCTGTACAATCCTCTCATGCGAAATCCTCCTGGGTAAAAATTGCGGAGCGCGTCGAAACTCGAATTGCGTTGTTCTCACCGGATTTCTACTGATTCATTGACGCAGTCCGGTAGGAAGGCCGAAGGCAACTGCCCTGCGCTCAGCTTGGGTGGGAGGTAAGGGGAACAATCCTGCCTTCATCATGGTCTCTTCCCCCTCTCGACTCATGATGAAGGTTAAGAATTCCTGGACTGCCTCAGGCAAAGACATCTTGGGCGACTTGTCGAAATGCAGATATAGCCCATGTCGCAACGGATAGGTCTGATCAATGACCGTCTCCCGAGACGGTGATACAAACGGCATCCCTTCCTTCTCCGCAATTGGGACGGCTCGTACATTTGACGCATGCAAGCCCAGTCCGCTATAGCCAATCCCCGTTGGGTCACGATCGATATTGAAGACGACTGTCGCCGCGCCGGGATGTTCTTGGATGCCTGATTTGAATTCACCGCCGATGAGCCCATGTTCCTGAAAAGTTGCCCAGGCTTCCGACCGTCTATCACGGCCATGAAGCTGGATTGACGCCTCTTTCCAGCCGTCAGCCAATCCGAGTTGTCCCCACTGGGAGATGGCTGTCTTGAATCCTCGTTTCCGCGTGGATGAGAACATGGCATCAACTTGGTCCAGAGTCAGACCAGGCAGCGGGTTCTCCTTGTGTACATACAGCGCGACGGCATCGACGGCTACAGGCACGGCAGTCGGTTCATAGTCATGTTGAGCGACGAATTCTTTCACTTCGGCGTCAGAGAGCTGATGCGTTGTAGCCAGCAGTTGGAAGCTGGATCCCCGATCGTCTATCATCATGATCTTTCCGGTCTTGTTGAGCGGAGGCTGCAGAAACTCGGAAACCGCTTTCGGGCTTCCTTTTTTCACATCGATGTTCACCTTCGGCTGAAATCGCTGGAAGTCGGCACTAAGGCGGGTGAGCAATGGATACAGCGCTTCCGAGCTTTGAACTTTGAACGCACCTGCGACCTGCTTCTTCGAGCTATAATGAGCCAATTCTGAATTCGTACCTCCAACGGCCAATGGATCGCTCAGCTCAGCCGACGATGGCTCAGCAAAGCAGATAAGATGAAGAGCGAACTGCACAACAAATCCAAGCGCGATCGTTTTCCAAAATGGCCGTATCATCGGGTTCCTCCCTGTTTAAGGTAACCATTGCTGTCGGCTTTGTTGTAATCGCGCAGGATTGCGAGAGGGTAACCGCAGTATTACAGGACTGTTAACTTTTCCTTAATAACCTGATGCGGCAAGAACGAAAGGGTGGTCGTCACGTCTCGTAAAATCCATAGCACCGGCTACACTCGGTCCTAATCAATGAGAAGAGTCGATCAGAAAATGACTACAGCCTCTACAAACGATGAGAATAATAGAGCTGAGCCTCCACTCTGGTCGATCGGCATTGCCGTCATCATCATTTTGCTTGCTCCGCTGGTTCTGTATTCCTGGGCGCCGACCGGACCTATACGGGAGGGGGATACTGTGTTTTCAGATGGGCAACAGCACGTTCAGATTCGCCATACAGAGACAGGCCGGGAGGCTACGGACAATACCTGTTTGCTTGATCCGAACAGTCCTCTCATAGTCGTTCACTCATTCAATCCCGACACAAACGGCTCTATCATTGCCCACGTCCAGGGCAACCCAGCCACCGAATGGCCTTTTTGCCCCGTGCATACCGAGGTGCTGCTGAAAACACATCAGGTATTCCAGAAGCCGGCGGTCTTTGGGACGGTACGAGAGATCTTGGTTGGATTGTTCAGCCGATGAGTGGGCGCGGCTTAAGTTTTTAGGCGATGAGCAAGCTGCTTTCTAAACTTGGCGCCTTTTGGACCCACCACAAACTGACAGTAATCTTGGAAGGGTTTCGAACAAAATATTCCTGATGATAGGGCTCCGCCTCATACCATTGCCCAGCCGGGACGACTTGGGTGACGATCGAAGCACCGTACAGCTTCTCTTCGGTTAGGGTTTTGACAAGGTCTCGGCTGTGTGGAGCTGTGTTGCGCCACAGAAGAAAATCGCCGAACGGTATTGGGTTCCCTTATCGTTTCCTTGCCGATTGGGGATCGTTGGATCGTGAACGGCAAAAAAGATCTCAAGTAACTCTTTATAGGTGATCACCCGAGAATCAAAGGTGATCCGCACGGCTTCGGCATGGCCGGTCTGTTCTCTACACACAACTTCGTACGTAGGATGATCGAGGTTACCTCCGATATAACCAGACTCAACAGACTCCACGCCTTCTACCTGATCATACACAGCCTCAAGACACAAAAAACAGCCGCCTGCAAGAATGGCGACTTCCTTCTCAGCTAAGGTTGCTCGTAGTTCGTCTCCCATTGCATGATTGGTCAAGCGAATTATAGGATTCTTTCAGTAGACGAAGACCGACTACTCCTCTTCTTCTTCCTCAATATCCTCAATCCCCTCGTAACTCATTTCCGGGAATGAGGCCGACGCTTTTTCACAGGCGGTTTCGACCATTTCTTCAGCATCTTCCGCTGAATCGGCATCGACCAAAAACTTCACGGTAATTGCATACCTCTGTTCCACTCCCGACTCCTTTCTCTCTCCTCATGCCGAGTTTTAGATTCAGATATCAACTATTCCGTACTTTCTGACAGTTACGATAGCCATGTCAACCATGTTCAGGATAGCATCTGTGAAAATCGCTTAGGCACACAGATGGGACTCGAGATCGACACGATCCCGCCCGAGCAACTCTTCAAAAAATGCTTACGAGGATGGAAGTGTGTGTACTGTAGACCAGGGGGGAGGAATCTACTCGTCCTGTTCAAGTTCAGCGAGTACCGTCTTGAGCTTCGCAAACTCTTCTGGAGTGACACGCGAAAACGCCACTCCAAAACTCTTGTCATCAATCCAACGCACAGTGGCTTCATCGATCCGCAACGGCCAATTAAGGCCTGGAATGTGGAGTCGGCATTCGAACTTCGCACCTTGCTCCACTTTCATGTCGCTTTCGATTTTACAACCGCCGGCAGATACATCCAAAGTTCGCCCCTGCCCTTCCTGCCTCTGCCCAGAAAAGGTGCTGCGAAATTGCGCGGTGAATCTAGGTTTGACACGTCGGTCCTGTGGTCCAGGTTTTGACGGAGCTCGATCGACGGTTTCTGTTTTGAAGAAAGAACCGAGCTTTTTCAACGAAGATCTTCCTCAAAAGTTTAGGATCTGATCTGATGCGACAGATCTTTCGAAGGCCCCTGTGCTCCATGCGGATGACGGCTGACCGTGAAACGCCTTATTTCTTGTTCGTCAGAAGCATGTGGCCGCGGCGATTCTGTTGGTAGCAGGCTTCATCCCGATCAAAGCAAAAGGGACGCTCTTTGCCATATGACACGATCGCTACCTGCTTGGGATTCACTCCGACTTCCGTAAGATAGCTCCGAGCAGCCTTGGCGCGCTTGTCGCCTAAAACCATGTTGTAGTCGGCAGTGCCTCGCTCGTCACAATGCCCTTCAATTTTCAACAGAGCGCCTGGATGATCCTTGAGATAAACAGCGTCTTGATTGAGTATTTCCGCGCCGGCATCCGACAGTGTCCATTGATCATAACCAAAGAAAACATCCTGCAAACCCGCCTCTACTGCAGCCGTCTCTTCTTTTGTCAGTTCGGCACGCTGACGTGCACTGAACCCTGATGGGTTCAGCGCCGTCGAATATCCGCTTTGCGCAAGTCGTTCCTCCGGCGCATTACGAGAGAAACCGCTCAATTCACCACGTGAGCCTCCTCCCGACATATTGGGAAGCTTCGAACTTCCACTCCCGGCTTTTCCTTCACCATCGGATTGGAGCCACTTCGTATTACAACCTTGGTTCGACAACAAGGCTAACCCCATCACCATCACAGCTCCGGACTTCATAATCAGTCGATTCATGCTCCTGCTCCTCCATATGATATTCCAGCGACTCAATTAGCTCATAGACGATTGTGCATGGACGATCGTCTGCGATGCTCGCCGGTTCCCTTTCCAACAAATATAGCACCGCTATGGAAAAGGGATGCTTTAGCAAGAGGCTAGCTGATGAATGACAGGATGGCTAATAAATTCAAATATTTGTCAGAACGAACGGGGGTCTTAGGCTCGATAGGAAACTGAAATCGGATCAGCAAGGAAGGAGAAACACTACGAAGAGAGAAAGAGGCCAATCAAGCAATGCTGCTGGCTCAAACTGACCAGACATTCCTCTTGCTTATCGATACCCTTTTCGGTCAGACCAACGGACTGGTTGCAGCACTGCTCCCATGCCGGCCAACGCACAGATAAACAACAGCATGGCGAGTGCGATTACCAGAAAAAATGCTGCCCTCACGTCGTGCAAAACGGGGATCATGGTACCTCCCTCTTCTTGCTCGATTCATTGACTGCGCCATCCACATACACAGATCCACGGACTCATTGGGTCCGTCTTCTCAAGTGGTCTTCCACAACAGGGACATTGTCTCATCCAGGCAAACCGCTTCTTCTGTTCAAAGTATACCGCTCCACTCGTCGCTTGTTTTCTATATCGGCACAACCACTGCACGGCATAACCTCTTTCACGCGTAGAGTTAGAGTTATAGTAGATAATACTCCATCACAGATCTATCCAGCTTTAGCGGAATGGTTGCTGGAATCCGCACAACTCCTAACCCAGTAGAAATATATGGAGATAGCAGCACTTGTCTACTGTGCCCGGCAGAAATTGAAACCATATCCATGTGATTCGAACACTGGAATCGCAACATGTGGGGAGACTACACAGGCAGATGAATGAAAATCAAGGCAGGAATTGCTCAATGCTGCAACCATCGGTAACGATGCTGTCGGGAAGGAACTAAGCAGCCGCGCCCGTCCGGATCACTCAGAGTTCAGGAGCCCAGGTCGAGATAATAGATAAGATCCCGAGACATCAAGCGAATCGGTGTTGGCAGGAGTTTCAGTCGATGGCACACTGCTTAAGAGCTGTGAACCGAGAAATCCGCTCCGCTGTCTTCTCAAGTCTGATTCATACCACGCACTAAAACAGCGGCTTCTTTCCGCCAGCTTTGATGATGGCATGGTTAAAGGCTTTCGAAAGGCTTTCTAAGGTTGCCATGTCACAGACGGGAATATACACCTCCCCTTTTTTTTCTCCCGGTTTGTCTTTTGGGGCGCGGTCTTCGTACACAAGCTCCTCAAGGCTCGTGACGGCCACTTTGCCGGTTTTTAGTTCGTGCATAGGTTTGCCAGGTATTGCGAGAGACGCTAGCCATTCCGTTACACACGCGCCGCGTGCACAGCGTAACCGAACTCCAAAAATATTCTCACCTTCCCGATCCGGACTCACGCTAGGAGACAGAGCGCTCAAGTCGAACTCCTGAATTATTTCTGACGGCGATTGGAGTGCGAATATTCCGCTCAACTTCCTCCGTTCATTCAGGCGTGTGACAATTTTGAGAGATGACGGAGACATGATAATCACGTCAACCTTCGCCATTCTATCCATATGCCAGCGGGATCCGTCCTTAGCGACCATAAGCTGCAAACCACTGTGCATCGTTGCACATGCGTCCCACGTATCTTTGATGAATGCCACCGTCTCTTCCAGCGACGGTCCGTCATTGTCAGGCGTGTCGTCTGGTGTTGCCCATGCGCTCGACAGACTCGTCATGAGGATAAGGAGGCACATGACCAGTCTCCCTACTTGCCGCTTCGTCATCATGTTGCCTCACATTTAGCGTGCTGCAATATACGTTCGATCGTGATAGCCGTCGGCTTGCCCGACCATTACTCCCTCGTGGTAATCGGCAGGCGATAGATTGACTCGACAAGTCAGGTGCCTCACGCGGGAATAGGATCTTCACGTGAAGATCCGGTAGCTTTGTTGAACTTGGTGCACCCGGCAGGAATGCGCCTGCGACCTAGGGGTTCGAAGTCACCCCTGACGGAAAGACGGCTTCAGGGATGCGCGCCGCGGATTCTTTTTTCGTAGTTCGATCACCGTATTCACAAGATCTTGCTTCGTGCATAGGTCCCTTCGTTCAAACGCTTCGACTAATGCCGCAATCTCCCGCATGTTAGAGATGATGGCTTTTCCCATGGCACAGGCTTTGGCGTTTGGGACGCGGCTCTGACATTGGTCTACATCGCCCGGTCGGGCTATTGATCGTTTCCCACCTTATGTGTTGCCGGTCTCGATGCCAAATATTCCGTTCGGTAACAGAGCGCCAACGTATCCAGATCCTTGACGGCTTGCCGCTTACAACCTGCTTCGATCTCCGCATATCGGTCAATGGAAATATCTGGAGGACGCCCAATAATGAGATCACGATATCGTTTGGCATAGCGGTCCTCACAGCGTTCTTCCTTGTCGACATCAGCAAGGGCTTCCTGCTCGCATATTAGTGAAATCGCTACATCAGTGTCGGTATGCGGAAGAAAACTCTGACTTGATATCAGATCGAACGAAGGTGAATGTCCCTGTAAATGTGAGAGATAGGAAATGACATGGAGGATTTCTTCATCGTTGAGTTCAGCGGCTTCCTGGATCGGGATCATTCCCGTCGCTGAAATGCCATACTTGATGATCAGATAGAGTTGACGCGGGGACTTATCATTCGGTGTGCGGAGATCGGTTGGGGGTGGGTTTAACCGCGCGAGCTGTGAATGGGATACACGGTTGATATTCCCATCTTCTCCATGACATTCGGAACAAGCGGCCTTCCCATGAAAGAGCGCTTTCCCTTGCTGGATAGATCGCTGGTCTTCATCGTCGTTGGTTGCCTCAATGGTTGGTGTCGCAGGATCATGTTTGCTTGCTCGCTCCTGTTCCTGTCGATCGGGTTCGTCTGCATGATGAGCCACACATCCGACTAAGAGCATGCCCAACATGGTCATGAATACCGGAGCCCGTAGTTGTTTGAAGAAGAGCATCAGTCTCTCCTATGGGAATGAGAGTTTCAATACTATCCCACCATCGTGGAATGGTCCGGAGAATAAAAGACCAGGCCGTCACGGGGAATGACACAATAGGGACGGATAACAAACGACATGGGCTCCGGTCTACTGTTTTGAGAACAGGCTATTTTAAGACTCTGGGTAGGTGAGGCACAAGAAGCATGTGTGGCCTCGTGGCCGCTTCCATGGACATCGTTACCCGCTTGAGTCGCTTACCACTCATACGGGCATTTAATCCCTGGTGGGAATCGACAGGCAGTAAAAACCGGTGGCTCTGCGCTAGGAAAAGTGAGACCTGCAACCCCCGCGCAACCAGGAAGGCAGATCGGGATGGGGGATTCTTCTAACTCGTTGAATTTATGGTGCGCCAGGGCGGGCCCGAACGATGTTACCGGACCTCGAAAACTGGACTGTTCCGTTCGAAGGGAGATTGGCTTGAAGCCACGAGAAACGAACCAGGAGGCGCACCATGAAGACTTGTCTTCTCGGTTTGTGGGGGGGGGCTTAGGGTTATCGGCGATCGCGGCCCAGGGAGGCGATCTGGACGATCTGCAGGGCAACTTCCGCTGATCATCGGAGAGCCCAGCATCCCTCGCAGCTTGAGATCTGCTTGTAGGGGTGCCCCTACAAGCATCTCGATGCTGATTCTTCGCCGGCTGAATCGCCCGCAGCAGTTCCCCGCACCACGGAACTGTATGAACGCTTTTTCTTGGATCTCACGCGCTTGATCACCGAAGCATTGCACCATGTCTGATCCCTACCTCGATCCCTCACAGGACCCCGACCGGGAGCCGGTCTCGGCCGCTCAACGGCGCGAAGAGCAGCTCTACGAGCAATACTACCGGCGTTTCAAGAGCTATCCGCCGATGTTCGGTCTGCTGGATGCCGAGCGGCCCGCCTTTCTCCAGCACGTCGAGGAGGCCATCAAGACCGGCGTGCCGATCACGCTCGACCTCCCGCCCGGTGCCGTCGCGTAAGGGCCTGGCGAGCCACGCTCCCGCGATCCTGTGTCATGTGCTCCGCTGACCTTGCCGGGGAGCTTGACATGTCACTACAACAGTAACTACATTCCGGTATGCGTTACGAATGGGACGAGACGAAGAACCGCCGCAATCTGGCTAAACACGGCTTAGATTTCGCCGATGCGCCCCTGGTGTTGAACGGGCGCTGCGTCACCTTCGTAGACGACCGTGTCGAGTATGGAGAGACACGGCTCGTCAGTCTCGGTACGCTCGCCGGGCGGGTGGTGGTGATCACCCACACGCCGCGCGGGCTGGACGTGACGCGCATCATCTCCATGAGAAAGGCGAACCACCGTGAGCAAAAAACCTACGATCAAGAGCGACCTGAAGCGACTGGACCGCATGGCAGACAAGGATATCGACTACTCCGATATCCCGCCGCTGGACGATGCGTTTTTCAGGAAGGCCACGATGGTCGCGTGGCCGCCTGGCAAGCAACAAGTGACCGTGCGCCTGGATGCGGATGTGCTTGATTGGCTGAAAGCGTCCGGCAAGGGTTATCAGACGCGCCTGAACTTCATCCTCCGTGCGGCGATGGAGCATCAGACGCGATCCCGTGCCCCGAAGCCCCGCGTCCGCTCACGCCGAGGACGGAACGCCGCATGACGATGGACCTGTCGTGATGGCCTAAGCACCCAGGGGACGCTTGCTCATTGGATAATCCACACTATGGCGGCCACCGCGGCTAACCGATCGAGCTCGACAGCGAGCCCGGCTGCGAGGCATCGTGCACCCACCGGGAGGCAACACGTCGACTGATCCTCGACGTGGCGACGGAAACCCTGGCCGTCGAGCCTCCCCCCTTCCGGACCAGGAACCCTCAAAGGGAGAGGGACATGGCGAAACTCGAAGTCCATGAGTGGACATCGGCCACCCGGACAGCAGCAGAGGTTATTGAATACGAGTGCATCGACGATGGCCGGCACATCGTCACGGCACGCTGGGTCCAACGAGCCAGACAGGCCTTCCTGGACGGCAATCTCGCCCCGCTCCTCGCGCTCCGGCACACGCGATTTTCCTCTTCCGAGATCGCCCCGTCGCCCCACCTCTCCCAGCTCTGCATCGACCTCCTGACCGGCAAGATCAAGCGGCCGAAGCACCGCCCGAAGCCCACACCGCTGACCCACAACGAGATCATGGAGATCGGGATGTGGGTGCGGAACCTCATCGGCAGCATAGACCTCAAGGAGGCCTGCCGTTATCGCGACTGCTGTCCCAGCCTGTATGAGAGCAAGCACACATACCGAATGAAACTCCGGCACGCGATCGCCCGGGTGGCCGAAGGCATCCCGGAATGGACCCGTGATCCTCTCAAGCTCGGCCTGGAGATGACGGGCTCGTGGGAGCTCGAACCCCCGGACATTGAGTCCTTCAGCGGGAAGTATTATCTGCCGCCGATCCCCATCAACCGCGTGGAGCAGGCCTACGACGCGTTTTTGAAGCTACAGGGCCAACCGCGGCCATGGGACGGCCAGCCGTGCAAACTTTGGAAGGCGAAGCCGCCAAAGAAGAAGCCGACCACGACCACATTCTCTCGACTGAAACAATCCTCTCGAACAACCTGATCCCCGCGCACGACACGCTCCACCCCCAAGCCGTAACGCCTCCGCGCTGGGCCTATCGGCCCATGATTTTTTGACTTACCGGAACTCCCATTCCGTTGAGATGCCTCGCGCCGCTGTATTAAGACTTGGTGCCGTATGCGTTCTAATGCGCGTCACTCAACCAAGGAGGAACACTATGGACGAGACGACCGACGCCCCGACAATATCCGACCCCATCCTGATAGGCGATGTGATCCGAACCCTCGACGTCTCCACTGCGCGGATCAATGCCTTCGTGATTCAGGGGCTGCTGCATCCCATCCGGACGCCTGGCCGGATCAGAATTTTCTCGCGCGCTGAAGTCGAGGCGTTGCGGGCCGCCAGGAAGAAGAAGCGTCTTAGTCGCATGGCGGGAGCACTGGCCCGATGAGCACGAACACCGAAGGGGAGCCGGCGGCGCGATAGCCATGGCGAGCGAGCGCACGCAGCAGGACCACGAAGCGGCACGAGGACCTCGCGCCGATCTGGGTCCGCCTGCTGCCCGCCCGATCGACCATGCAGGACTGGGCCACGGAGGTCGACGCCTACCTCACGGCGAAACACCAGCTTGATCGCCGGAAAGTCCAACGAGCCCAGCCGGCCAACCAGGCGACCGGAGGACCAGACCGATGACCGGTACGGGTGATCATAGCGGTGGCTGCACGAAGGCCCCGCGCATCACGAGATTTGAACGGGAGGCCCGCATTACCGAGATTTACAAACTCCTGGTGATGCGGGTCCCTCGGCACGACATCATGCAGTTTGTTGCAAAAAACCGCCTGGGGCCTGAAGGAAAGGGCCATCGACTATCTGATCGCGAGCGCCACGGCTCGCTTTGCCACAGAATCCAAGCGTCGGCGGGAAGTGGAGCTGGGGCGGGCGATCGCCACGACCTCCGACATCCTAAGCCGGAGCTACCGGATCCAGGATTACAAGACATGCCTCGCGGCTCAGCGAGAACTCAACGCCATCATGGGCCTCTACGCCCCCAAGCAGGTCGCCCTGACCGACCTCGAGGGGAAGCCGCAACACTTCATCGCCGTCATGCCGGAGCCCGCAAAGGACAACGAGACATGGTCGCAACAGTGCCGACAGGAACTGGCCGCCCGGCAAGCCGCTACCGCCTCGACGCCCTCGGGAGAGCCATAGCATGGGCAAGATCCGTCGGCTCAAACGAGCGAGCCGGACCTACCTTCGAGGACTCGCCTGCGCGCGCGCTACGAACTGATCTTCCGGAAGGCCATGGAGATGAAGCAGTACGGCGTGGCCATGGAGGCCGTCACGCTGCAATGCCGCCTGTACGTTTTCAAGATCGACGACGTAAGCCAGCCGACACCAATCATGAGCCCGCCGGCTTGGCAACGAATGCTGGCGGAGGCGGAGAAGCGACGAGTGTCTTAACAACCCATCACCCCTACCCACAAGGAGGTTTACCGTAGCATTTGATGTTGGCACCTTACTTCGATCGTTGGAGGCCCAGCGGGGCCGTGGATTCGGCCGACATGGGAACCGGCAGGCAGAGGCTCATCTCGAACGGTTCGAAAACTTTCTCGCCATGACGACCAAGTTGGTTCAGACCGTCGTGGCGAACGCCGCGGCCATTCGAAAAAACCCCAAGCTGAGCCCGGTCGGCATCGATGCGGAATTGCAGAAACTGGGGACCGCGACCACCGACGATGTCGGGTATCTAGGCAAGGAAATCTACACAACCCGCGAGGCGCTGACCCGCGTGCGCGCCGTTGCACTCGATTATCTCACGGTCCCCCATGGTGTGGACAAACAGCTCCAATACTGGCGTGAGATGGAAATCCGGATGGATTACCGGGCCAAGTCGGAGCCCGAGCGCCAGGCGGCCTTCACGGCGGCCGCCACGCGTGGTGACGCTGAATTCATGCGAGCGTTTACCAACGGACCTGGCCTCCCGCTGGTCAGCAGCGAACTCGTCGCGCGCGCCGAAGCACTCTACGCAGAGACACAACACCCGGAAGCCTGGAGTACGTTGCAAGGTCTGCAGGTGTATTGCGATCGATGATCGGGCTGCCACGGCGTTTGTCGTACACTGCGACGCACGGTCTTCCGATCCAGGTCCAACCGCCGCCCGATCTCTGAAATGGATATCCGTTCCTCCTGAAACAACCGTCGGATCTCTGCCCACCGTTCCTGATTCACCATGCACACCTCCCCAGATTGGTCTACCTGGGCGCGCAGGATCGTCGATGCTCTCGTCTCGTCAAGTCCCATCTTTCTCCTCCTTCGGTGAGGAGGGTGGGGAGAATTCAATGACCACACCTGGGGATTATTGCATGACCGCTGACACCCTGACCAGCCTGCAGGCCAACCGCCGAGAGGCCGAGGAATCCGTGCAGGATCTTGAGCGCGCGTTACCCGGGCTCGATCGCGAGATGGAACTGGCCACGGGCGAGATGGTGATGTCCGAACGCGCGGTTCAGGCCGAGCATTGGAACACAATCCAGATCGAACAGGCCGCCCTCCTCCGGACCATCACGGAAGCGGTCGAGTTGATCGCGAACTCAATTAGCGAAAAGGAAAAGCTAGCCCATCGGCAGCAGGAGATTCTGGCGAATGTGTGCCTCGGCGCAGACCGGAATCCAGACGCAATCCGTCATGATTTGGCGCACGCGATCACGACCAAGCTACAAAGCCATCCGACGACCGCGCTGCGGGCAATCGACTGGACCTGTTTGAGGATGACCGAGCAAGGGGACTTGCTGCGATGAGCACGATGGCAGACTCCACCGAGCTGTTGGGGCCCGCGACAGACGGGCAATTTCGGATGATCGCCTGTCCGTCGCTCTCCCATGAACGGCGGACGGACCGCTACTGTGACGCAGGGCGCGCGGTCGGCGACTATGTGCGCGAGCTGGGCTGGCAGCCAGAGCGGATGTCCGCGCGCGTGACAATCGACGGGGCGCTCGTGCCGGAGGCGGAATGGGAAACGGTGGTGCCGCAGGCCGGGTAAGCCGTCGTGGTGCGCGCCATCCCACAGGGTGGCGGGAACGGCCAGGGCGGGAAACAAGCCGTGCAGATCGCTGCCATGCTCGCGTTGACGGTGGCCTCGATCTATCTCGCTGGCGGAGGCGTCGAAAGCCTTCTAGGGGCCTCGTTTGGCAAGGGACTGTTCGGCGCGAATGCTCTGGCTGGTGGATTGTTGATCGGCGGCTCGCTCGCGATAAATGCACGTATTCCACCGCCGCTCCCAGGCGGGCGTTGACGGAGGCCGCATGACACAACCCCCCCTCTCTCCGATCCAGTTGAGGCGAGCCCCGATGGGATGCGGATGAAGAGCTTCCGGGGTCGCACACTGACCGTTGAACAGCAAGGCAGCGTGACGGCCCGCGATTGGGCGAAGGAACTCGGCTTGCCGACGTATTACGAGGAATGGGAAGCCATGGCGCGGATTCGGAGCGACCGGCTCCAAGGTCGCGTGAGGTTCATTGTCTGTGATGAGTCAGAAACACGGTTGGCTGGAAAGCCACGTCTGCGCCCGAAGCAGATCGCCTTGCCGACTATATGTGCCCTGGAGTTGGCGCATGAGGGGTTTCTCATCGGCACGGTATACCAGTATTCCATCGGCATCGACGACCTGCGCAGTGTGATTCCCTCGCGACTCGGCCTCAAGGCTCCCTTGGACGTGGACGGCGATTTCATCATTGCTGAGGCGTCCTTTGTTGATAGCGCCCTAGCCGAGAAAGCGCAGGAAGGCGTGCGGCGCAAGATCCTCTCGCATTGTTGCCCCGTGCTGTGGGCGCCCGACGGAGCACCCACCGGAACCGGGCTGCTGGTCCAAACGTCACTCGTGCCGGGTGATTATCCCGGTTGTCCAAATGCCCGCGTACTGGGGTGGTCTGGGTAGCGGGCGCGCCTTCGAGGCGGCCGTGGAGCGCCGGCATCAATAGGTTACGCGGCGTATGGTGGCGTCCCCCTGGGGACCCGACCATCCCGGCAACCAACAGGCGAAGGAGCGGCAGAGATTGAGTGAAGGCCGCGGGAAAAAAGGTCCGGCAAATTTACCGGACCTTAAAGCCGGCGATGCCCGCGATCAGGTCGGGCGGGTCTTCGGGGTGAGCGGTACCCCGTCCTAAGTAGCGCTAGCTACTCGCATCCGCCATGTGCCATGTGTGTGGCCGACAGCAGCCCCCATCACCCAGGAGGCGGACATGACACGCGGAGACCGAGTGAGGACGTGTTATGGGACCATCGAGACGGTCTTGTACGTGGCCCCGCACGGCATCGTGACGGTCGAATCGGCGCGGCAGAACCGCTGGTACCATTCAGCCAAGGTGGGGCCAGTCCGACCGAGCACAGGGCTGTGCGCGTCCACAGCGGAGTAGCGCCGCTCTCATGGTCAGAACGTCACAATCGAAGGAGGGAACGACATGGCGAAACGCGCATTGCGAGCATTGGTGGTGTGCGATTGCCCCTCGAGCTGAAACAGCAGCTCGACGCCTTACGAGCCCGCGGCTACACGATCAACGGCTATGTCGTGCATTTGATCGAACGAGAGTTGGCACACCCACAACAACCGGCTGCCAAGACAGCCAGAAAGGCACGGTGACATCATGACGATGGCACGGCTCGAGCACGAGAACCGCCGGCTTCGGCGTCTCCTGCGGAACACCCAAGACGCTCTCCGGGATGCTGAAGAGACATTGCACTGGGTAGGAGCGCAACTGAAGGCCCGCGTGGCCGAGGAGGCTCAATCATGATCGCCGCCATTTATGCACGAAAATCCACCGAGGAAAATGGCATCTCCGACGAAGCCAAGAGCGTGGTCCGCCAGATTGAGCATGCGCGAGCCTATGCCTCCAAGAAAGGCTGGACGGTGGACGAGCGGTTCATCTTCAGCGACGACGGCATTTCAGGTGCGGAGTTCGCGAGGCGGAAAGGCTTGATGCAGCTCCTGGGTAGCCTCAAGCCCAAGCCCGCATTCCAGGTCCTGGTCATGTCGGAAGAATCGCGACTGGGTCGCGAGAGCATCGAGGTCGGCTACTGCATCAAGCAACTGATCGGGGCGAGCGTCCGGTTGTTTTTTTACTTGGAAGATCGCGAGCGCACCCTCGACAGCCCGATCGAAAAGATCATGCTGCAGCTCCAGAGTTTCGCCGACGAGATGGAACGAAAACGCGGCCGGCAACGCACCTACGACGCGATGGTCCGCAAGGCCAAGCAGGGGCACATCTGTGGCGGATCGTGTTACGGCTATCGCAACGTTGAGGTCCTCGACGCCAGCGGGCGGAGGAGCCACGTCACCTGCACGATCGATCCGACCGAGGCGGAGACGATCAAGACGATTTTCAGCCTCTACATCGCCGGCCACGGCTTTATGAGTATTGCCAGAACACTGAACGCCGAGCGGGTGCACGGCCCGCTGGCGCGCGCAAGTCGAGCGACTGGGGCGAGTCCGCCGTCCGGACGATCCTGTACCGCGAGCTGTACAACGGCCGACTGGTCTGGGGCGCCACGAAGAAAAAAGATCGCTGGGGCGCGAGGAAGGTGCGCAAGCAACCCAAGACGAACTGGATCACGACCGACGTGCCGGATTTGAAGATCATCGACGACACGACCTGGGGGGAGGCCCAAGCCCGGCTCAAGAACGTACGTGCACTGTATTTGCGCGCCACCGACGGCCGCCTCTACGGCAAACCGGCCGCCAGCTACGAGAGCCGCTATCTGCTGTGCGGCTTCACGACCTGCGCCCATTGCGGCTCCTCGATTTACGTGCGGAGCCATGCCAACGGCCAGCAGGCGCGGAAGTGTTTTTACAGCTGCTCGGGCTTCTACCTCCGAGGCCACGCGGTCTGCAGCGAACGCTTGCGCTTGCCCGTCGAGGAGGTCGACCGCGCGATCCTGACGGCCCTTGAGCAGGACGTCCTGAACCCTGCTGTCGTCGCCAGGGCCATCGAGAAAGCCATCGACCAACTGCAGCGCGACCGCGACGATCCGGATCAGCGGCGTGAGGTCCTCACGAAGGAACTGCGCCACCTGGAGACCGAGCTGGCCCGGTTCACCCAGGCCATCGCGACCGGAGGCTCGTTACCGACGATCATGTCGGCCATCCAGGAGCGGGAGGCCCGGCGTGTGAAGGTCTTGGCAGAGCTGAGTCTGCTGGACAGCGGACCAGGCAAGCGGTTCGACCTGGCCGACACCGAACAGGAGCTGAAAGGCTACTTGAGCGACTGGGGGCACTTGGCAAGCCGGAACTCGTCCGCCACGCGGCAGGTTTTGCGAAAGTTGCTCCCCAGCCGCATCAAGTTGTCACGCGAATCCGATGGGACCTACCGATTCAGCGGAACGGTCGCGCTCGGTCGAATGCTGACCGGACTCGTCGGATTTCACAGGGGAAAATGGCAGGGTAAACTCTATGGTGCGCCCGGCAGGAATTGAACCTGCGACCTACGGGTTCGAAGCCCGGCGCTCTATCCAACTGAGCTACGGGCGCAGCGGGAATACATCAAGCATGTTAGGGCGCGGCTTGTCAAGGCTGAGAGACGAGCTACAATCGTGCCAGAATCTCATCGGCAACTTGCGTGACAGATCTTCCGTCAGTCTCAATGATATAATCGGCAGCCGATTGATACTTTGGTATGCGTTCACGAAGGACATCTTGGATCTCATCCACGAATGATTTGACTCCCGTAAGGGAAGGACGTTGTGAATCCTGACTGATACGCTGGGCAATCGTGCTCACTGAGGCGATCAGCCAGAACAACCTTCCTGTTTCTTTTAATACCTCGACATTTCGTGGTCGGAGGATGGCTCCCCCACCCGTATCAACGACTAACCCTGTCCGGCCAGCCAGTTCTTGGCAAACTTTGGTTTCGAGATCACGGAAGTATTCCCACCCATTTGTTTCAACGATCTCCGGAATACTTTGACCGACCAATTTCACGATCTCCGCGTCCGTCGACACAAAGACACGTCCAAGCCGAGCCGCCACTATCTTCCCGACAGTGCTTTTTCCCGTCCCACGATAGCCGATAAGTACCACATTCATCGGGCATGAGATTCCAAGACCATGCGCATCACATCAACTGGAGCAGACTGATTCGTCCAGAGCTCAAATTGAGTGACGGCTTGGTTGAGAAACATTTCCAACCCTGGAATCGTCCTACACCCTGCACGCTTCGCATCTTTCAGCAATCTGGTTTCCAGTGGATTATAGACGATATCCATGACAGAGAGGTCCGCGTGTAGGAGCGAGGCGGGGACACAGGTAATATCAGCTTTCGGAGCCATACCGACCGGGGTGCAATGAATTAACACCTGCGCGTCGGGAAGAACTCGACGAAGAGCGGATTCATCAAGATGACGCTCCTCAACTTTCAACGTCGCGTGAGAACGAATATCCTGAGCTAACCCAACCCGTTCGGAGTCGTCAATCCCCAGCAACGTCAATTTTCCCACACCAGATTCACCCGCCAGTGCGAAGGCGATCGCTCTCGCGGCACCCCCAGAGCCGAGGACGACAATGTGTCGGCCCTTGAGCTCAGCCTCCCCCTCCCTCAACGCCCTTAGAGCACCTGTAGCGTCCGTGTTGTACCCAGTGAGCTCGCCATTTTCAGCAACGATCGTGTTGATCGCGCCGATCCGTTGAGCCGTCATCTCCACATGATCGAGAAATGGTATGACAGCCACCTTGTGAGGAATCGTCACGCTCGCTCCACGAAAGTTTCCGAGTGCGCAAAGCCCTTTGATGGCATCGCCGATCGTCTCTACTTTCCAGGCGAGATAGACGAAGTTGAGCCCCAATTTGTGGAATGCAGCATTGTGAATGGCAGGTGACAATGAATGGCCAACCGGATTGCCGATCACTCCGCAAAACTGTGTTCGTGCATTAATGTCCATTCTTCACCTGGAACGGAGATTGTTACTGCTCGTCTGAAGCAACCATTATCCTTTATAAACGGTCATGCCTCCGTCAATCGGGAAGGTCGCCCCAGTAACCCAGGCCGATTCATCCGAGGCCAGATACAAAACCATATTTGCCACTTCTTCCGGCGCCCCTGGCCGAGGGATCGCATATTGGGCAAGAATGGGCTGAAGCATGTCGGGATTGGCCATCAGGGGAGCTGCCATAGGCGTATCGATCAGGCCAGGATTCACCACATTGCAGCGAATCCCGTCCTTCGCATATTCGACCGCCAGCGCACGTGTCAAGGCGTCGAGCGCACCTTTGGATGCCGCATATGCGGCTGAACCGGAGAGACCTACTAAACTGGCGATTGACGAGATATTGATGATCGAGCCTCGTCCTTGCTTCAACATGTGGGGGATGACGGCTCGTGTTATGCGAAATACTCCGGTCACGTTGATGTCGAACACATGCGCCCAGATAGCATCATCGGTTTCGTGGAGCCGCTTTCCAAATTCACCGATTCCCGCATTGTTGACCAGAGCGTCGATCCGCCCAAAACTATCGAGAGTTCGACGGACAATATCCTGCACATGGGTTTCATCCGTCACTGAACCAGCAATTCCGAGTACCTTTCCTTTGTTGAGTCGGATGACACCGGCCACACGATCCAATTCCTGTTGTCGACGTCCCGTGATGACAACCGATGCTCCCTCCTCGACAAAACGTTTCGCAATCGCTTCGCCGATCCCAGCATTGCCTCCCGTCACCACAGTGACCTTGCCTTCTAATCTATTCATACGTTGAGTCCCTCTTCTGCTTCATCCTGTGTGTCTTCTTCTGCGGGAGTTCCTATGTCAGGCATGGGTCCAAGGAGGCCCGGTTCGACCTTACGAGCCACCGTGATGAACCCAGAATGAGCCACCATGCGATGATCAGGCCGCACGCTCCTGCCCCGCACGGACCACGTTCTCAGCAACGTCTCAAACGTTTCAATCATTCCAAACTCGGCGGTGCGTTCAAGCGCCTCAACCGTTCGCATGACTTGAGGTACGGTGGGAACAAAACTCAGATAGATCCCGCCGGATCGAAGGGCGTGAATGGCATGCGGTACGACCTGCCAGGGTTCAGGGAGGTCCAGCACGACGCGATCGAAAGGCACCTGATCATCCAGTAAATCGATGCCCTCATAGGCATTTTTCTTGGCGCACATCAAATTAATCGGATTCAGAGAACGAGCAATGTTCGTCTTTGCCGTCTGTGCAAAATCTTCCCGGATCTCATACGTCACCACCAAGCCGTCCGGCCCCACTGCGCGTAATAAGGCCATGGTCAGGGCTCCTGAACCGGTTCCGGCCTCAAATACTCGAGCACCTGGGTAGATATCAGCCCACATAGGTATAATCGCGAGATCCTTGGGATACAGGACTTGCGCCCCTCGGGGCATCTTGAGCACATAGTCACCGAAGGTCGGCCGGAGCGCCACCATCCTCTTACCACCCGACAGTGTGACGATGGACCCGTCGAGACGGCCGATCAGCACATCGTGTGCGATTTTCTGCCCACTGAATTGGTACGTCTCCCCCGCTTTCAACGTCAGAGCATACTGTCGCCGTTTGTGATCGACAAGATGGATGCGTTCACCATTACAAAAGCGAGACATGCGGCGCATTCTAGGAGGTTCGCTTCATGGTTTGCAACCAAGCGCCCTTCCTTGATAGGGTAACAAGTAGGTTGTAAGATCCTCTCATCATTCAATATCTTACGATGCTTAGAGGTGGTAGAAAAACGAGAGCTGTGCTTGGCCGTTTTCTCACAGCAGCGATTGTAGGACCGGGGTTAGTACTCGGTTTGATTCTCCCAACCGATCCCGCTCACGCCGAAGAAATCATCGTCGCAACCTATGAGGGTGTCATCAACCCCGTTGCAGCTGAATATCTTCACGACGCCCTCACGTTTGCTCAGTCATCGAGCGCGCAGGCTCTTATCTTCAAGCTGGATACTCCTGGGGGATTGGATACCTCCATGCGCCTGATGATCAAAGATATTATCGGCTCGCCCGTCCCGGTGATCGTGTTCGTCGCCCCCTCGGGAGGCCGTGCTGCCTCTGCAGGAG
Source organism: Nitrospira sp. (assembly GCA_024998685.1). Lineage (GTDB taxonomy): Bacteria > Nitrospirota > Nitrospiria > Nitrospirales > Nitrospiraceae > Nitrospira_D. The sequence goes on along the minus strand of JACOEH010000037.1, from coordinate 6,682 downwards.
TCTTCATCACGATGGCTGCCCATGTTGCCGCCATGGCGCCGGGCACCAACATCGGCGCAGCACATCCAGTCTCGATGGGCGGTGAGATGGATAATACGATGAAAGAGAAAGTGGAGAATGACGCGGTTGCTTATATCAAAAGCATCGCCGAACAGCATGGACGTAATGTGTCATGGGCGGAAGATGCAGTTCGAAAGAGCGTCTCGGCGACAGAGCAGGAAGCCTTGAAGCTCAAAATCATCGATATGATCGCCGAAGACATCCCTACACTGTTGAAACGCCTGCATGGGAGGAAGATAGCCCTTCCCAATGGATCAATCACGTTCTCAAGCGAGACTGTAACGCTCCGCGAATTCCCGATGGGAACTCGGCTGGAATTGCTCAAAATCTTGAGCGACCCCAACATCGCCTATCTGCTGATGTCCATCGGAACGATTGGAATTATGGCCGAACTCTACAGCCCCGGCGCCATCTTGCCCGGTATCATCGGAGCCATCAGCTTGATCTTGGCTTTCTATTCCCTTCAGTCGCTCCCCGTAAACTACGCAGGGGCATTTCTAGTCATACTCGGCGCGGTCTTCCTCCTACTCGAAATTTCGGTCACCAGCTATGGATTACTGGCGCTCGGCGGTTTGGCAGCCATGATATTGGGTGGTCTGTTCCTCATCAAGAGTGACGCGCCTTTTCTGCAAGTTTCGCTATTCTTTTTATTGCCGACTGTCATGGCGATCGGCGCCCTGATCGGAATCATTGCATGGACGGCCGTCAAGAGCACCCGTGGCAGGCCAGTCACGGGGGCTGAAGGGATGATCGGCTCGATCGGGATCGCCAGGACGGATCTCAACCCACGCGGTCAGATTACAGTCCAGGGAGAGATCTGGGAGGCGGTCAGCCAAACCCCGATTCGGCAGGGTGAGGCCGCTGAGGTGATGTCGGTCGAGGGACTGACCGTGAAGGTGGCCCCCACTCACAGATAAACCGTTCCAAGACAAGGAGCCTTTATGTCATTGCTCGTACCGTTAGTCCTCCTGGGCCTCGTGCTCTATGCCAGTTTTAAGCGCGTTATGGAGTACGAACGGATCGTGGTGTTCGTGCTGGGCAAGTTTCAGACTGTGAAAGGACCCGGCATTCGGTTGGTGATCCCGGTCCTTCAACAGATGGTGCGCGTCAACCTCCAAACTGTGACAATGGAAGTCCCATCCCAAGATGTCATCACGCGGGACAATATTTCCGTGAAAGTGAACGCCGTCATCTTCCTCAGGGTAGTTGACCCTCAACCGGCCGTGCTTGCAGTCCAGGATTATCTATATTCCACGTCGCAAGTAGCCCAAACCACCCTGCGCAGCGTGCTTGGCCAGAGCCAGCTCGACGACTTGTTAGCGAAGCGCGATGATATCAATGCCGAACTGCAGCGGATTATCGATCAACAGACTGAGCCATGGGGAGTCAAAGTTACTGCCGTCGAAGTGAAGAACGTGGATATTCCTCAAGATATGCAACGCGCGATCGCCCGACAAGCTGAGGCCGAGCGGGAACGACGGGCCAAAATTATTCATGCTGAGGGCGAATTTCAAGCGGCGCAGAAACTCGCTGAAGCCGCCAATGTCATCAGCCAGAACCCCGCGGCTCTTCAGCTGCGCTATCTTCAGACACTCGTCGAGATCGCGGCGGAGAAGAATTCGACGACCATCTTCCCGATTCCAATCGACACTCTTGCCCCCTTCATAAAAGGGCTGTTACAGAAATAACGTGTCATTTCTGCCCGATCCTTGATGCTGATTTTACATAGATGCCGCATAAGTGGGACAGTCCGTCCTTCCTTTCCTCATTAGCTCGGTCTAATCTTTGTGCTTTTTCCAGCTGATCGCACCCGCCGTTTCTCATCTTCAATCCAGCATCCCTTTTGCTTCGTATAAGCAATACACGCAAGGACTCGTTTGAATCTTTTCCGCTGAATACGGCTCCAATACGTGTAGATGACGTTCAACCAGAGCAAAAGGTGACATGATGAAAGAAGGACTGCGAGTCTCTGACGAGATGGAGATACAGAAAACATTCGTTCCAGACGTCGATGCCGATGACGCCAAGGCTAGCGGCATGCTGGGAATGATCAGCCGTGAGGCTGAGGAGTCCGGATCGGATGAGAAGACCCAGCCGGTCATGCGTACAAGCCGCGGCGCCAGCCCGTTTCTCTTGGAAGCCTTATACTTCCGATCGTTCGGCGATCGGGGGCTTTTGACTCGAGAAGAAGAAACCGCGATCGCCAAGCGGGTGGACCATGGGACACGGCGCATTCGTGTCGCTCTGCGCCAGGCCATAAGAGCCTTGTTCAAATCCAAACGGTCACCCGTTCTTGCCGACAGCATTAAAGTACTCCAGATGGTCAGACGGTTGAGCGGGCTTTCGGCTACGGCGTTGGACAATGCCGAAAAGGCCTTAAACACCGCCCTTAATCCGTCGGACCCAGACTTAAAACTTACTCCAGCTACAGCAAAGGCACTGAAAGCGTTACTCGATGAAATTCATTCCGCCAGGGTGATCCTGGAGCAAGGCAAAGATGAGCTCGTACGGTGTAATCTTCGTTTGGTTGTGGATGTTGCCAAACATTACACGGGGCGAGGATTGGGCTTGCTTGATCTCGTACAAGAAGGCAACATCGGTCTGATGAAAGCGGCCGAGCGATATCAGTATCGAAAGGGATTCAAATTCAGCACCTATGCAACGTGGTGGATTCGGCAGGGCATCACTCGGGCGCTTGCGGATCAATCAAGAACGATCCGCATACCGGTCCACCAAACCGAAGCCTCGCATCGAATCCTGCGTGTAATGCGGAGACTTGGACAACAGTTTGGGCGTCCCGCCCGCTTGGAAGAGATTGCCCATGTGCTGCATATGAGACCTGAGCGGCTCCGCGAGACTGTGCTGGCCTTTCAGGAGCCAGTGGCTCTGGAAACTCCGATCGGTGATGGAGATACACAGTTCGGGGATATGATTCCGGACCAGCAGGCAGTTCCGCCCGACGCTCATGTCCACCGAAGTGAACTGACGGAACAACTGGACCGTATCTTAAGCATCCTCACACCTCGCGAGCAAACCGTCATCAGGCTCCGCTTCGGGATCGGCTACGATGAAGCCAGCACCTTGGAGCAAGTCGGCCAAAGCTTGTCCGTGACGCGAGAGCGTATCCGCCAAATTGAGGCGAAAGCACTTAAGAAACTGAAGACCCCTCAGATCAAGGAGCTCTTCGCAGCCATCAAGTAGCCTCTTCGATTCACGGGTTGCGAGGGCAGTCTCGGCACTTCGCAACCCGACTTCCCTCTACATAGTGAGTTATGCAACAATATTCCAACCATGCTGAACCCGTTCTTTCTCTTCACAACCGTAATCCTTGGTGCTGACTTCGGGTGGATGTTTTACCATCCTCATAGATGGTATCGGTCCCCCTTGATCGTGTAATCATCATGATCGACGCGAACACCGTGATATTTCCGCATTTGAGGTCTCCTTACATTCATATGGGCGCGGTTCGTATCTTTCCAGAACCGGTTCCCTATCTTATCGCGTGGGAAATACAGTCTCGCTTGCATGAGGAACGTCTCCTCGGTCTCCAACCGGATACTGTTCTGATTCTTGAACATTCTCCGGTCTATACGCTCGGACGTAGGACCAGACCGTCGCATTGGGGAGGCAGTGAATCAGCGTTATGCACTGATGGGGTGGAACTGCACCACGTCAATCGTGGAGGATCTGTGACGTTTCACGGCCCCGGACAGATTGTCGTCTACCCGGTGCTCACGCTTGATCGGCATGCGGCGGGGCCCAGGCAATTGGTCTGGTTGCTAGAAGAAGTGATTATTCAGGTACTCGAACGCTGGAACATTACCGGCTCTCGTGTCGTTGGCAAACCAGGTGTGTGGATCATGACTCCTGAGCCACAGAAAATCGCATTTTTGGGCATACGAATTGAGCACGGCGTGACATTGCATGGGTTCGCTCTGAATGTTGATTTGGATCTGACGCCGTTCCAGCGGATCCATCCCTGCGGATTTCCTGATTGCCGGGTGACCTCCATGTCTGCCATACGTCAAGCAGCTGTCCCAGTTGACATCGTCAAGCAGGAACTCGCTCAGACCTTTGCGGCGGTGTTTGCCTTCAACTGGTCGACTGTTGTCGCATGACACGCCGACGTACAAAACTGACTGGTGTTGCCGTAGAGAAGTCCTATGCAGGAACTTGATACACCGACGTTTCGCCTGGCCATCGCGCAGTTCGATCAGGCCGCAGAAGCGATGGGACTTGATCCAAATCTCCGCGAACGTCTGAAACTTCCACAGCGTTCTCTCGTCGTCAGCCTTCCAGTTCGGATGGACGACGGACACGTGGAGGTTTTTACGGGCTACCGCGTACAACATGATTCATCACGTGGTCCGTCCAAGGGGGGCGTGCGTTACCATCCCGACGTGAATCTCGGTGAGGTGGCCGCTCTTGCAATGTGGATGACATGGAAATGCGCATTGGCCGGCTTACCGTACGGCGGAGCGAAAGGTGGAGTCGCCGTTGTGCCAAAGCAATTGTCTCCCGCCGAGTTACAGCGGCTGACACGGCGATATGCCGCAGAGATTTTTCCCCTGATCGGTCCCGACAAGGATGTACCGGCCCCAGATGTGGGGACCGACGCTCAGGTCATGGCATGGATGATGGATACTTACAGCCAGCAAGTCGGGTACGCCGTTCCTGGCGTGGTGACCGGTAAACCGCTCTCGATCGGAGGCAGCTTGGGCCGTGAAGAAGCGACGGGGCGTGGAGTCGTCTATGTGACCCAAGAGGTGCTCCGTCACCTCAAGTTGCCGATTGAAAATGCCACGGTGGCGATTCAAGGATTCGGAAATGTCGGTTCACACACCGCCCGCATCATGCAGCAACAAGGTGCACGCGTCATTGCCGTCAGCGATGTACACGGTGGAATTTATAACTCCAAGGGGTTGAATGTCATGGAGTTGCTTCGTCGCGATCCTAGCCAACCGTTGCATGACACCAAGCTCGGGGATGCGATCACAAACGAGGAACTCCTGCGATTAGAGTGTACCGTTCTCGTACCCGCCGCCCTTTCGGAACAGATCACAAGCAAAAATGCGAATTCTTTGAGGTGCCGAATTCTATCTGAAGGAGCGAACGGTCCGACGACTTTGGAGGCCGACTGCATCCTTGCAGATAAAGACATCTTCGTCATCCCCGATATTCTCGCTAACTCCGGCGGCGTCATTGTCTCTTACTTTGAATGGGTGCAGGACCTGCAGCGATTTTTCTGGAGCGCCTCAGACATCCGGAATCGACTGCAAGACATCATCACGTCCGCTTTTCGGCGAACACTTCATTTTTCGACCGAGCGCCGCGTGTCGATGCGCATGGCAGCTCTCATGAACGGAATTGATCAAGTTGCTCAAGCACATCTCCAGCGTGGATTGTATCCCTGATCCTGCGATTCCTCCTGGTTTGATACTTGTTCCCTACGACCACCTTCCCTAAGGAGCTGGCTTGTCACATGGCGGAGAGGGAAAGGAGCACCTCATGGATCGAAGCATGATTGCAACAGCGTGGGAACAGCATTGTGCCGATGGTTGGCCTCAGTTTTCGAGCCCACATCAAGGACAATTGATGACGATCGACACAGTCATTAGCGGTTGTGTGGTCTATTTTCTCGATAGTTCCGAGGGTCTCGACGACCAACGGGTTGCCATCGTGAAAGACTGTTTGGGAGATCTCGATGAACTTACTAAAGCATTGGACACAGAGCCCCAAGCCTACTTCTACCGGCTTCGTGAACTCGGGGTGATGTTGCTGGGCAATGAGCCTCAATCATGATGTGAGAACATCCGGTCGCCCCGACGAGCCGTCTGTCCAGCAGCCGCTCTCGCATCCCGTTCCTTGCACGTCTAGTAGCTCTTGGCTACAATGTGTCATATGCTGGTTATGATTCTATCGATTCATCTATTCTGATCAAGTCACGAGCCCTTACGAAAGAAACGCTAAATATCATGACGAAAGCGCCTATGGCACGGATGGCAATTATTCTACTGGCAAGCATTCTAGCAACGGTTGGCTCGACTCATGCCGAGCCGTATGAATTAAGCAAGAGCGATGTCACGGAGCCAAAGGCAATTTCGAGCGGAGAGATTTCACTGTTCGGCGTCAAACTCGGTGACTCGGAGTCCAAAGCCGTAGAAACGCTTGTAAATGAAAAGATTTCCGGAGTCAAAGCTGAGCAGGAAGCGGCTTTCATCTTTCTGCTTGATCAACGAAAACCAACAGGTCCAATGGCCGGGGTGCGTATTCAGGATGGTAAGGTCGACCTCCTTTTCATTAATAACCGGTTCGCGTATAAGACTAGAGGTATCTTTCGTAACGTGCTTAATAGTGAGAGTCCAGAGGACATCCGAAAGTTATTAGGCCAAGAGGAGTATGGCGACGAAAACGTCATGGGTGCCGTCATGGCGTACGACAGACAAGGTTTTCAGGTGAATTACCTTGGAAAGGACATCAACATCGAGTTTGCCGCCCCACGGTAGCCCTCGCCAAGACCAACCAATGTGTCATCAACAGAAGTTGTATACAGAAGTTGCACCAAGAACTAGGGCGTGTCATCAGTTAGCGGCGGGATAATTTTCTGGGTTTACAAGAGCGT
>JACOEH010000036.1 GCA_024998685.1 Nitrospira sp. | reverse complement strand
TACGTGCCGAAATACCGCCAGCCCCTCGACGGTCATTTTGTTACGCGCTCTAAGGTACCTACAGTGCATTTCGTCACTGTTCTTGCAACAGTGCAGCTGAAAGGACGACGCGGCAATTCTATGAACTCAGGGGAACGGTTATGTGAAAAGGCAGGATTATCCGTCAAGCATTCCAGGACTCTCGGGTGATTTCTGTCAGCTACGTCGTAATCGTATAATGGCCAATGCTCGTCTACGGAGTATTAGGGTGTCTGATAAGACAAGAGTCAGCACCCACATTGGCCTGGAAGGTGCCTTTATAAACAAACCTTACAGCCCTCTGTTCATCAGAAGTGGCGACTTGGGGTCCGACGGTAGGATTGAGGATTAATGCCGAGCTGTGATCGGCCGAGGTTCCTGATCCGCGGCTTTCCGACGACCACAATTCAAACAGGCAAACACGGTGATCGCCAGTCCAGCGTCCAAATCCACCGCTCGTTCCGGTAGCATCGCCCCATGGCATTTATCACAGGTTTTCATGGGAGGGTACTTTAGCACCATAGGACAGGGTAAGCCAATCCTCCTGAAGTACTGGATGGCACTAACAAGAGTCCCAATTGGCTCTATAAACATAGGCCGTTTGTGCATATCTCCGTCAGTAATATCTGTAAGAGTAACCGGTAGTCGTTATCTTGACAGACTTCTACCGCTCTCATAGGATTGTGGGCCCCTCTCGAGATACCACTATGTATAGATTAATTTTAGTCGTTTTACTTCTCACAGTTCTCTACTTCTTGCTCCGTCAAATGTTTCGCGGATTCAAAACCCCGATCCAAGCTGGTCGGAAGAAATCGGCTGCGCAGGCTCAAGATGAAGAACAAGATCAGATGATTGAGGATCCAGTGTGTCACATATTCGTCCCCAAGCGAATCGCAGTGGTCGAAACAATTGAGGGACGGGAGTACTGTTTCTGCAGCCAGGAGTGTTCGGTGAAGTTCCGAAGTGAGCACCCCATCTAGCAGGACATTCAAGAATTACATGAAATCATTGCCGTAGAAGGAACTCAGCAGGTTCTTACAACGAGTCATTTAGCAGCCTGAGTAGGTATAGTCGGAAAGTTTCTCGTCTTTGTCAAAGTTGAGAGTGATTTGACATTGATTGGGAGAGAAATTGAAGAGAGGCTTTCCTGACGTTCCTCCGGCAATACGATAGTAGATCCAGGTCTCTCCACCAAAAAAACGGGAGGTTTTGCCGTCCGGAGCACCCCAGTTTCTTTCGAACCACCCCTTATCCTTTCCCTGAAGCTCGGCCGGTTTCAGTGAAGCTTCTAGGTATGGGTTCTTCCCCGAGCAGGATGAGATTATAAGGGAAAAGAGCAGCAACCAGACAAACCGTTGCATCGTGATATCTCCTCTACGATCAATGGTCACTGTCAACCGCAAAATTCTATTCCCCGCTCGAAAATCTGTCAAACCTTCGTGCCGGCTTCTTGCACTGAAGTTGAGTTCTCCATAAAATGACCGATAGTAACGGTATCGCCACACGATCTCATCGCTAGGAAAGGGGCAATTATGAAAATTTATCTCGATACTGCCAACGTCAAAGAAATCCATGAAGCGGCAAGCCTTGGCTTACTCGACGGCGTGACCACAAATCCCTCTCTGGTCGTCAAGGAAGGCCGAAGTTTTAGGGAAATGTTGCAGGAGGTGTGCAAGATCGTGGATGGCCCGGTCAGCGCCGAAGTCGTGAGCACGGAAGCAGACGCCATGGTAAAAGAAGGCAAAGAGTTAGCCAAAATTCACAAGAACATTGTGGTCAAATGTCCACTGATTCCTGAAGGACTGAAAGCCACGAAGCGGATGGCGGCTGAGGGCATCAGAGTGAACGTGACTCTCTGTTTCTCACCCACCCAGGCGTTGCTGGCGGCTAAAGCCGGTGCCTGGTGTGTGTCTCCATTTATAGGACGGCTCGACGACATCAGCTCAAATGGCATGGAACTCATTCGGCAAATTTTGACGATCTATAAGAACTATGACTACAAGACCCTTGTGTTAGTAGCGAGCGTCCGCCATCCGCAGCACGTTGTCGAGGCGGCATTGGCAGGCGGTCACATCTGCACGATGCCCTACAGTGTGTTTCAAGCGCTCTTCAAACACCCGCTGACAGAGGCCGGACTGAAGAAGTTCTTGGACGACTGGAAAGCGAAGGGGCAGCAATAGCGGGCAACAACGGGGAGTGATCTCCGTGTTCGGTGGATATTCACTCCCCGCTCCCAACACCACTCCGCTCTCAAAGAAATGGTAGAAAGAAACCAGTCAACAAGACGAGTACCTGTTGATATTCTCTATAAGCTACCCACGATCAATTTCTTTTCTAGCTCTCCGAAACACCGCGTGAAACATCGCACGAGTCAATTTCCCGGTAAATGTGTTCTGTTGGCTGGGGTGATAGGAACCCAGGAGTGTCACCCCCCAGGATAAGCGATAGACGACACCATGTCCAAATTTGGGGATCGGCGCCGGCATAACATGCCCCTGGGTCCGACAGGTCTTGAGGTAATGATCGAAGGCGATCTTTCCCAGAGCAATTACCACGCGGTGGTTTTTTAGAAGACGAACTTCTTCCAACAAGAATCGGGCGCAGCGTTCAAACTCATCCGGCGCAGGTTTGTTCCCCGGCGGTGCACACCGCACGGTTGCTCCGATGTAACAGCCCGTCAACGATAAGCCATCATTTCTGTGTTGCGAAGTAGCCTGGTTGGCGAACCCATACCGATACAACGCGTCATACAGCCAATCCCCACTTCGATCACCGGTGAAAATACGCCCAGTCCGATTTCCACCATGAGCCGCAGGAGCCAGTCCAAGAACATAGAGCCGAGCGTGGCGATCTCCGAAGCCGGGAACCGGCCGACCCCAGTAAATCCAATCACGATATTGTTTCCGTTTCTCCCGTGCAATCGCCTGTCGATAGACGACCAATCGGGGACAAGACGTGCAGTCGGAGATAGTCTGATTCAGAAGTGTCAGTGCTTGCATGTGGGCGCAGTGTAACACGAACGGGAACCCCTATTCTGCTTGCTGGTAAATGAGCGAGCTGTTAGCATAACTTCGCATTTTGTGGACGGCTTGTATCTGGATGGAATGGAGGAGTTTGAGAATGATCATCCGTGGTATGCAGCCCTGGGTTGCTCTGATCGGAATCGGTTTCTTTATTTTGTCAACGTGTCCTTCCGCCTTGGCCACGTCCGAAACAGCGGATAATGGCGTTCAAAAATCAGAGACGGAGAAAGATTTGCTCATACCGGACCTATTGGATTCGCAGCCCGAGCCGGAAGACCATCTGGTCATTTTGCCGGAAATCAAACGCGAGGGAGAACGGTTTTTTCTGAGCTCATTCAAGCTTCCCGACAAGATCACGTTTGCCGGAGTGTCGGTTCCTCTGGATAACTGGCAAGTGAGAGAACGGATCGAATACGAGTTCTATCAATTTTTGGAAGATCAAGGTGAAAGCATCATCCTGGCCAAACGTACCGGACGTTGTTTTCCTCCTGCCGAAAAGCAATTGGCTGAAGCCGGTTTGCCGGATGATCTCAAGTACATGTTACTGGTCGAGAGCAAGTGCATTTCAGCCGCCTACTCAAGAGCGAAGGCGTCCGGTCCATGGCAGTTCATCCCCTCCACCGGTCGTCGGTACCGACTGAAGAGCGATGCCGTCCGAGATGAACGTCGAAATCTCGAAATATCGACTGAAGCGGCAGTGAAGTACCTCAAGTACCTCAAAGATTTTCAGGACAATGACTGGTTCTTGGCCATGGCATCCTACAACGCCGGTGAGGAACGAATCCGCAAGCTGCTCAAGGAGCAAAAAATCGCCGACTATTGGAAAATGCATGGCCCACGCGAGACCATGCGGTATGTCCCTCGTATCATCGCCGCTAAGGAAATCTACTCCCAGCCGGAAAAGTATCTTGGGCTGACCAAGAAGGATCTCTATATACCGCTTGAGACCGAAACCATCACCGTGAATGTCAAGGAATCCCAGCGAGCGCTGACTTCGATCGCCGAAGAATTCGGCACCTATTTGCTCGAACTCAAAATGCTGAATCCTGAGTTTAAGAAGGATGTGATTCCTCATGGCAGCTATCAGATCCGCGTGCCTCGGCAGACCTGTCCTAGCCGCTGTTTCAAACAAGAAAAGATGCCGTAGCATTCGCGCCAATGACGCTTCATTTGCCTCGTTCCCCTGCGCAATCACTTCTTCGGAAGTTGATTGCCTCAGGGCTGGATGCTGCCGATCCCTACCAGGCCGTACTCACCAGCATCTCACTCCATAGACATTCTCTGCGAGTGGGACGAAGGGACCACGACCTTTCGCGTGTCGACCGTGTAGTAGCGGTTGGAGCCGGCAAGGCGTCGGCAAGGATGGCACAGGCATTAGAGGCAGTACTTGGGACAAGGTTGGACGATGGACTCGTTATTGTTAAAACAGGTCACACACTCGTTACCAAACGAATCGCCGTGGTCGAAGCGAGTCACCCGATTCCTGATCGTGCAGGTCTTCGTGCAACCCAACAGCTTTTGCGTCTGACACAACATCTGACGTCTCGAGATCTCCTGATCGTTCTCTTGTCCGGTGGCGCGTCGAGCCTTCTACCGGCTCCAGTCGCCGGTGTGACGCTGGCCGATAAGCAACGCACGACACGCTTACTGCTCCGCAGCGGGGCAACAATCAACGAAATCAACATCGTGAGGAAACATTTATCATTGGTCAAAGGAGGCGGGCTCGCTGCTTCGACCCGGGCGAGGATTATCACGCTCTTACTTTCGGACGTTATCGACGATGACCTCGGTTCCATCGGCTCGGGCCCGACAGCAGGCGATCTCTCGACGTTTGCGGATGCAGTGGGAGTGCTGCGACGGCATAGAAGCTGGCGTGCCGTGCCTGCAGCCGTACGACGCTATTTGTACCGTGGTCAAAAAGGAGAGGCCCCAGAGACCCTGAAGCCCGGTTCACGACGGTTGCGCTCCGTACAGCATTACATCATCGGCAACAACCGGATCATGCTGGAGGCCGTCGCGCGTGTCGCGCAACAGGCGGGCCTCCACACCATGTTCGTATCTCACCCTATCATGGGAGAAGCGCGTGTGGCAGCAAAACAGTTGACGGACCTTGCCATGGCAATTACGAAGGGGCATGGCATCTTAAAACGCCCCTGTTGCGTGGTGGCGGGAGGCGAAACCACGGTGACGGTCACGGGCCGTGGAAGGGGTGGCCGTGCCCAGGAATTCGCTGCTTCCGCCGCATTCGAGATAGCCGGCCTCCCCAACACATGGGTCATGGCATTAGGCACTGACGGCACCGACGGCCCCACCGATGCAGCCGGGGCGATTGTCAGTGGAAGCACCGCCTCGCGAGCGAAGAACCTCGGCATTGATCTCCGCTCATCCTTAAATCGACATAATACCTATCCGGCTTTGAAAACGCTTGGATGTCATATCTATACCGGTCCTACCGGCACGAACGTTAACGACCTTTACCTCATCCTCCTGCTCTAGCTATTATGCCGACTTATGCCCCGTCCCTTTATCCTTCCGCTGTCTCAGTGTAGCGATGTCGATCTCACGGGAGGAAAGGCTGTGGGACTCGCTCGGCTCATCGCGTCCGGCTTCCCTGTCCCTACAGGATTCTGCATCACAACGGAGGTATATGCACAATCTCTGCATGCGTCAGGATTTATTGAAAACGAGGAGTGGCAAAAGGTCTACGCATTATCAGGAAATGCGCGAGCATCGGCGTTGGCCGACTGCCGGATTCGCATCAGGCAGGTAGAAACTTCCCATCTCGCCGTTCAATGGTTAATAACGCTCCAAACTCTCGGTCGGCCACCGAGCGAACGCTGGGCCGTCCGATCATCAGCCACGAATGAGGATACGGCTCAAACCAGTTTCGCCGGGCTCTATCGCACTCATCTGGGCGTAGTTCTGTCTGAAATTGATGCCGCGGTGAAGGATCTGTGGGCCTCACTATGGGAAGGCCGCGTGGTGAGCTACACAGCCCGTCAGAGCTACAAGACACCTCCGAGAATGGCTGTCGTGATCCAACCGATGATCGATGCTCAATCGGCCGGAGTGGCTTATTCGATCCATCCAGTGACCGGGCGAACGAATCAGGTGACGATCAATGCCGTACCTGGTCTCGCAGCGCCGCTGGTCGATGGCACAGGCAAGCCGGACCAGTATGTCGTGGAGGTCACTCATGAAAAGCAACCGATTTGGGTTCGTAAACGCATTCTCGCGCATCACTCCCAACGACTGGTGGTTTCCAAGGATGGACTGCAAGTCGAACGGTTTGGCGCGACGACTCCAATCCAATCATCGCTCACCGATGCGCAGCTGTTTTCCCTCGCACAGACGACAAAATGCGTTGAACAAGTTTTCGGGCACCCAGTCGATCTCGAATGGGCATTCGATGCCGGACAACTATGGCTCGTACAGACACGGCCGATTACGACGGTCCGCCCTTCTTCCAACCTCACCAATGACGACTGCGAGTGGTCGCGAACGAATTTCAAAGAGACGCTGCCCGAACTGCCGAGCCTGTTGAGCCTCTCATTTCTTGAACAGTTCATGGACCGCCACATCCTCTCTCATTATCGACGACTAGGATGTCGGATTCCCGAGGGGCTCACATCGGTCCGTGTCCTGAGAGGGCGACCTTATCTCAACGTAACCCTGTTCCATATGTTGGTGGCCCAACTAGGTGGAGACCCGTCACTAAACGCCGAACAGATGGGCGGCGAACCACTGCAAGCCATCCCGCAGGTACAGCCGCTCAACGGAGCGATGCTTGCTCGGGCCGGGTGGATGATGTGGGCGGAGATGAGACGGGTTGAGCGGTGCGGTCCACGACTGTTTCAAGAAATGAAGGATCTGGCCACAACTTATCGTCGTGAGCACATCCTGCGCCTGTCGGTGGAAGAACTCGTGCCCAAGCTCGACAGGCTCGGCCCCTGGTTAGAGGGCCGCGACGTCACGTTCGGCATTGCGGGAAGCGTCGGACAATGCCTGCAGATCTTCAGCCGATTCCTACCTCGGTGGCTCGGACCGGACTGGAGGGGTTTGTTGAATGCCGCTCTCCAAGGACAAGGGAGCGTCATCAGCGCACAACAAATTCTCCGTCTCGCCGAGCTGACGGATATCGCCCGAGACGAACCGGCGGCCGGCACATTTCTCACATCGGAACCATGGAACCCTTCACTGTTTCGCGAGACTCTCGCCGGCACGAAACTCTTACGGGCCTTCGACAGATATGTGAACGACTATGGGCATCGCGCCGTCGGTGAATCCGACGTCATGTCACCGCGTCTCGCCGATAACCCTGAAGCGATTCTGACGATCGTGCGGATCCAATTCATCGCCGGCTCTCCTTCACAGAAGAGCATTCTTTTGCGCCAAAGCGAGACAAGAATCGCTGCGCTGGCTCACATCAAGCGACGCATCGGCCGGCGGTACCATAGATGGATCATCTTCATGTGGTGTTACCGAAGACTCTGTCGGTTCTTCGCGCTGCGTGAAGCCAATCGGCACCACTTGATGTATTACTCGACGGCCATCCGCACCCTCTTGATGCGCCTTGGAGAGCTTCTGGTCGAACGGGGTTTGCTCCAGCAGGTTGACGATATCTTTTTTCTGACGATCGACGATCGAGCCGACCTGTTGACTGGAAACACACGAGACTGGAAAGTCGTGATCAAAGCTCGGAAAACCGAGAGAGAGTACAACGCAGCGGTTGCAGTACCCGACACGATTCGCGACTGGGAAACCGCGAGCGAGCAGTCCCTCACCTCCGACCGATCTGAAGGGAACGGCATCCTGTCGGGTACGCCGATCAGCGCTGGGACCGTGGCAGGGCCGGTTCGAGTGGTTCGCTCGGTGGCGGATTGGGGCAAGGTGATGCCAGGTGAGATTCTGGTGGTCCCGGTTATTGATCCTGGATTGGCTCCTCTTTTCGGTCTTGTCGGAGGCTTGATCGCCGAAATGGGCGGCACACTGTCTCATGGAGCCATCATCGCTCGCGAATATGGACTGCCCACTATTGCCAACGTTGAAGGCGCCATGGCACGGCTTGCTGATGGGCAGCGCATCACGGTTGACGCCGAATCAGGGACCATTTGTATCCAGCCCTCTCCACAACCCTAGGACAAATAGAGCTGATCGATTGGGGCCTTCTGCTTCTTGACCTTTTTCAATTCCTTGCGTACTCTGCCTCAAATTTTCTATTTTTACGCTATATGCAGGTGTTCGCTGTACCTGTACTTTAAGCGGATGAAGCGATGACAGACATACTCCCTATTCTCTTAGGCTTTGGTGCGGGACTGTTCTTGGGCGGCCTGTTGACGGGTCTGTGGATTACAGGTCGCTTGCGGTCTCAGGCTCAGCGAGCCGAAGCGACCGTGGATGAACTGCGCAAGCAACTAGAAAGAGAACGAGACGCCCTTGTGTCCGTCCGCCAAGCATGGAACGAGGCGCAACAGGCCCGGGTGACGGCGGAAACCCGGATGGAAGATATGGCTCGACAACTTCTGGAGCAGAAAGCCCTGATCGACCACACGCATCAGGAACTCATCGGATCGTTCCAGGCCCTTTCCGGTGAAGCATTGAAACAAAACAATGAAGCGTTCTTGAAACTCGCTGCCGTATCGTTTGAAACCCTGCATGTCAAAGCGGATGGTGACCTGGTGCAGAGACAGCAGGCAATCGATGCCTTGGTACGCCCGCTTCAGGAATCACTGCACCGCTATGCAGAGCAAGTACGTTTGCTGGAACAATCTCGCCAGTCGGCCTATGGCGGATTGGATCAGCATCTCCGATCATTAGCGGAATCTCAGCAACGGCTGCAGCAGGAGACAGGGAATCTGGTGAAAGCTCTGCGGGCTCCGACCGTACGAGGCCAATGGGGCGAGTTAACGTTGAAGCGGGTGGCTGAGCTTGCGGGCATGGTAGACCATTGCGATTTCGTCGAGCAGCTGTCTGTGACCGGCGATGATGGGCGTTTCCGACCGGATATGGTCGTCCAATTGCCTGGAGGACGTCAAATTATCGTGGATGCGAAGACCGTACTCTCGGCCTACCTCGATGCCCATGAAGCTCAGAACGAGGCCCAACAGGCTGAGGCCTTGCGTCGCCACGCTGCTCAAGTGAAATGCCGCATGGACGAACTGTCTCTGAAAGCGTACTGGACTCAGTTCGACCGTGCACCGGAGTTTGTCGTGTTGTTTCTCCCAGGGGAGCAATTCCTCGGGGCGGCATTGGACCAGAATCCCCGTCTTATTGAAGAGGGGTTTGCAAACGGCATTGTGTTGGCGAGCCCGGCAACGCTCATTGCGTTGCTTCGGGCTGTCGCGTACGGCTGGCGCCAAGAACGGATGACCGCCCACGCGGAAGAAGCCGGTCGGTTAGGCAAAGAACTATATGAGCGCATGGCGATACTGGCTGAACATATGAACGATGTCGGCCAGGCTCTCGGCAAAAGCGTGTCTGCGTACAACCGGGCCGTCGGTTCTCTTGAGACACGTATTCTTCCGGCAGCACGACGCTTCAAAGAGTTGGGGGTGTCGTCGGATCGCGACATTCCAGTGTTGGGACCGACGGAAGTTGTTCCACGCAAGACCTTGCCGTTTGATATCGAATGAATGAAGGAGCAGGCATGACCGACGAACAAGCCATGGTCGAAGCATTTCATAGCAAGTTCGGGATTTTGATACAGACAGCCCCAATGGATGTGAACGAGGAGACGAAACAACTTCGCGTGCGACTCATGCAGGAAGAGTTCGATGAATTACAAGAAGCCATAGCCACTGGAAATCTAGCCGCAGTGGCCAAAGAAATGGCGGACCTCCTGTATGTAACCTATGGAACTGCGGTTTCCTACGGGATCGATATGGAACCCGTGTTTCAGGAAGTGCACCGGTCGAATCTCAGCAAAGTCGGGGGCTACAAGCGGGCGGACGGGAAATGGGTGAAGCCGTCCACGTACTCGCCGGCCGACATTGAATCGATTGTGGAGATACAGCGGGAGCAACCGTCGGCGGAGCGGCTGTCTATGCACGCGGCCACGGCCGGTATGCCCCTGAATTCATGAGAGATCCCCACTGTCCAAGTTGCGGAACACCCTTCGTCCGAGTCGTTTATGACGAAGGACCCATGGGGCGACTCTTGAATCGCTTCAGGATACTCTCATTCCGGTGCCAACTCTGCACCACTCGATTCCGCGCCTATCGGAATCAGACCCCAGACCAGACAGCAGTTGCGGATCGCCGGCAATACAAACGATTGCCGGTATCATTTCGCGCCAACCTTCTCGCAGAGAACGCCGTGCGAATAGACAATCGGGTAACGGATATCTCCATGGGAGGTTGCACGCTCGAGACGACGACAATCTTGCCTCAGGGTACATTTATCGAACTCGTCATCAAACCGGCTTCCGACGAAGAACCGATTAAGATTGAGACGGCCATGGTGTGTTCTTCGCGTTCTGAATCGATGGGGATTCGGTTCCTCGAAATGGTGACGGACGATAAGAACCGCCTCAGCCAGGTGATCCTCAGCTTGCTGGTCGGACAAAGCCTGCATTCTAATCTCCTTTCCTGACGTTATCATGCATCACACCTGACATGCTTATATGTTCAAGCAGCACAGTGGTTGCGCATTAGCGAACAAAACTCTGGTACATTTGTTGATTGCGACAGGCTGGAAACGAACCACGAATGCGGATTGCGAAGGTTATGGTCGGGTGTCCGCCGGCATATGAGCAAACACGCAGACGCGCACTTGATCAGCTAACTTGACGGCCTCGGCGGCCGTCGGTTGCGGCGGCCAGAATTCCGCATCATACCGAAGTTCGACCGCATAGGCCGTTAGGTCGGTGAGATCACAGGTCCCAAGCTCAGGCCACGGTTCACGCTGGATGCACAAACGCTGAAGTTCCTCCAAGTCATGCGTGCGGGGAATTTCTAGGCCCCTCCAGGCAAGCACTCCTTTCAAGTACTTCTCGACAGCTTGCTGGGCATGGAAGCACGCGGTGTCGTAGGGCCCTTCACTGGCGGTCGTGCGCCGGGCATCTGCAAGGTCGCTGTCGGCTTTCCGAAACCACCCTTGAGCCAGAGCCGACCTATCTTTCATAGAGCAGCTTGCCTTCCGCCAGTACGGTGGAGATGAAGGCATTGGGCACGGCCTTCCATTCCTCGACCTCTTGGGGAGTCCAGACGACAATATCCTTGGCGGGAAACACACCGCAGAGCACCCGTCGGTAGCGTCCCGAACGCCGATAGCGCGGCAGATCGGACTCTTCGATGATCAGCAGGTCCAAATCACTGTCCGAACGGGCAGTCCCCTTGGCATGGGAACCGAACAGCACGATCTTGATGGGAGAACCAATGGTAAGAATGCGGCGGACGACTTCGACCAGCAGTTGGTCCGTCACGGGTGGAAATATGAGACTGCTCGTCATCCGTCGAGATCTCCAGAAAGCTAACCGTCGTCATGATAGCGAATGCTGCTAAGCTTTTCCACAAATGGAGGGATTAGTAAGCCCCACTAGTGGTGTAAAATAATGTGTTCTTCGCGTTCTGAATCGATGGGGATTCGGTTCCTCGAAATGGTGGCGGACGGTAAGAACCGCCTCAGCCAGGTGATCCTCAGCTTGCTAGTAGGACAAAGCCTGCATTCCAATTTCTTTTCCTGACCGCTTTATTGATCCCCGCTTCTCATGAGACTGAGAGCGCTCATTTCTAGTCTCGTAACAGTCACGAGACAGTCATCGCGCAGCTGCAGAATAATTCGATACGGATTTTTCATAGTCATGGATAATGGCGCGGAATTCCTTCAGCATGCTGCCACGTTTTGTGAGCAAGTCATTCTTAGCTTTTTTCATCGCCGCCTCTTCGTCCCTCTTTTTTTGTGGATTTTCAGACTCGTTAACGGTTTGGCGTTTTTCCGTGTAGGTTTTGAGGAGCGTGGCGTCTTCTTTCTCATATCTCTTGGCGACAGCCTGCAACCTGGCTTCGACCTCTCTATGAAGACGGGAAATATTCATCGCCTCCACGCTGACTGGTTCTCGACCAAATGCGTTGGTCGTGGCTTGTTCCATCAGGCTCGTCGCAAGTGTAAGAGCGGGGGTCACCGCTCCTCCCGGGCTGGCGCTCTGAATGGCCATTGCTGCGCGCTTGGCAGCCTCGATTGAAAAATCCGTATAGGCTTTTAAAAGCTCCTCGGGATCGTTGTCGAAACTCTTGAGATTCCAATTGCCGACATCGTCCTTGATAAAAGCCATGCTCGTCTTGCCTCGACCGCTGGCATAGACCGTGTTGATTCGCGACCAGTAATGGTCACCGAAGAGATCTTTGACAATTTTGGCCCGGTCCTCTACAGTCCCCATTCCCAGGGCATACTTCCCCAACCAATCAGGCATCGTCCCATTAAAATAGTCATATAAGTTCACGAAATTCGTAGGATCGGCATCACATAACGCGACGCTGGGTGGTAATTCTCGCCGATCGAGACCGATGTCATCATTGAGTTGTTTAGCCAGTGCATTGACCCGACATTTCAACTGATTGCCGATTTCAGAGAACGTGACTATTCCGGTTACCACTGCAATGCGGACCAAACGGTTCCATGACTGACCAGGAGTCGAGGCCACAGCCCACCGAAAGGCTTGATCGCGCAGCATCCCGGAAAGTTCCGCTGCGTCCTCAATAAAAACTGGATTACTTGGATCCAATTCCGGTCCCCAAGGTGGTGTAGTTTTAGAGGCAAGCTCGTGGACTTTCTCAAGGAGCATGTTTGTATCTGATATCAAAGTCATCAGGATCAAGCAATCGAAGTGATCCATGTCATCTAAGAGACCAAACAAGCGCCAAAATTTAAGGTCATACCAGGGATTGTCAGGATTAACAACATTACAGGCGTCTTGCAACTTCGTTGAGTCAAGCCGATCTGGTAATGGTACGAGGTGTCCTTCAAGATTCGTCACAATTCTTGGTATATCCCAATTCTTTTTATTAGCTCCCCCAAACCCCTGCCAAGGTTGAAATCCCTTATTTGCCATCACCGCTCTCGTGAAATTATTCGACTCGATCAATGCTTTTCGTGCGGACTCCAAATGCCCTTTCATCATTCCCCACTGGACGATTGGTCGCTCAGAGAGAGGACCCTTGTAGACCTCGACATCAATTCGCATATTGGCTGCCCCAGAGAGAGCGCTGCAGCCGGCAAGGCCCAGGACACCAACAATCAGCAAAATAATCGGCAGCTCAAGCCTTCGGAAGGTTTTCATGGTGTCTCCTTTGTCGGCGATGCAGTCTTAGCGAAGGTCTGATTAATTCAGAGTCTCAGATAATACCCAGCCAGATTCCCTGCATTTTGTGCGTCGGCTAATCGTAACGAGAATCATCCTGAACTTCCCTAGTCTCGGAACCAGAATTATTCAGACCTTCCCGAGTCCTTCGTTGACCGATTAACCTGTCGACCACATCCATTGGATTTCCACTCGTATTCTTTTCATTCTTCAGACTTTTCTCCAAATTATTCTCCAGACTTTTCTCAAACTGGTTCAGTTTGTCTTTGCTGTCGGCAATCCAGTTTTCTTCTTGAACCAGGATATTGGCTCCACCACTGGCCGCGCTTAAAGCCTTTCTCTGTCTTCCTGACAATTCCTCCAGCATGCCGATGAGCGGTTTGCTATCCGACGACATGGCCATGAGAAGGCGTTCGTCAGGATCGAGCTCACGTACTCCTTCCGGGCCGTAGAGAAAGTAGCTTTTCTTAATCGGACGTCCTTCTGGGCAAAGAGCATTGGAAGATGTTTCATCCGAGGGCGCTGTGGAGGGGGCTGCGCCACCGCCATTAAGCAACTTCACTCTATCTGTAATTATTCTCTGAATCTCCTCCAAGGCGAGAGGTTGTGCTGGATCTTTCGTCAGACTGTCTTGGAGCTCACGTAATTCCCTGATCTCTTCTATCAATCCACCACGTAACTCTTTTTGACGCGCTATAGATCCTGTCTTAACCTCGAAACGACCATTCTTATATTCCACGCTACTTCCGAACGGGTCTATTTGGTCGGCGCGCAGTACTCCCGAGCCAAAAGTTATCTTATTGAAGAGAGCACTCGCTTTTCCCGTCATGCGAAACCGGTACACAGTGTCATTGACGACTTTCGTCTTCCCTGACTTTCTCTCCTTGAGAATTCCGGGGGCATAATCGTCCAGTGAATGATTTCCATCAATTTTGCAGGAGTCCAGGACTCGGAAATAGTACGTCGTTCTAAATCTGGTGTACTGGTCTTGCTTGTCAGGGTCCATACCGCTGTCGATACGCAACGCTGCAGGGACATCGCCGATCGTGCATCCGACAAGGCCGGCGCAAACTAGGATGAGAAAAAAATTGCTCCTCATAACCACCTCGTTAGCTCAGTGCATCAAATGCTGTGAACGTCATCACGCAACCCCTGTGCCAACGGAGTGAATGGGCTAGGCACTTAGAGAGCAAGACTACGAAGGCATATTTGGCTTCTTTGGTGGAAATTACGTAACCACGTGAGGAGTAAGGGTTCAATTTCAGGCATTGTGCTGAATCTCTTTCGATTCACCCTGAATCGAAAGAGATTCTCCTCTTTTGGTCCAGCATTTGAAGTTCTGAAAAGACCGGCTTCTGCTATCCAGGATGTACGCGATTGACAGAGTGTGAACGTCATCACCAAATCTGGAGCCGGAACGGTCGAAACCACCATTCAGAATGGATATGGCAAATTCAGGATCCTGTGAGGCGCAGGTGTGCAGGCTGGTACGATTGGAAAGTTCGATGATCGACTATCGCTTCTGGCACGCCCGAAGGCGACGATCTCGGCCTTCAATATGTTGAATTGCTCAATACGGTCTGCTGGAGAAACGGGACCTGTGCACACGAGACCTACAGACAACCTTGCTCAAAACTTACGCCGTGCCTGTTTGGCGACGACCAGAATATTGTCGATGAGCCGAACAGGCCCGAGACGAACCGCTCCGAGCAACACCGCCTTCCCCCTAACTGTTGAGAGTGGTTCGAGAGTTGTTGGATCACAGACCGCCAGATAGTCAATTGTGATGGCCGGTTCTTTCTTGACGACCTGGGCCATTGCTGACCCTATTGCTTTCCCATCGGTGACGCCTCTTCCGATCGCCTCGGCACCGGCTCGAAGGCTCTTGTAGAGCATGACGGCTCGCTTTCGTTCGTCCTGCGTCAAATAAACATTGCGCGAACTCATAGCCAGTCCATCTTCTTCGCGCACCGTAGGATGCACGACAATCTCCACACCGAGGTTCAGATCCTTCACCAGCTGTCGGACGAGTGCCGATTGTTGAAAATCTTTCTGCCCAAAGATCGCCATTTTAGGACGGACGATTCCAAAAAGCTTGGTCACGACGGTCGCCACGCCGGAAAAATGATGAGGACGCACCTCTCCTTCCCACCGGCGTGTAATTGCAGGCAATGTCACCATGGTTTGAAAGCCGCTCGGATACATCGCCTCTACGGTCGGCTCAAAACAGACATCAACGCCTTCTTTTCGGCATAGTGCTCGATCCTGCAAGATCGGGCGTGGGTACTTGGCGAGATCTTCCTGAGGACCGAACTGCGCGGGATTCACGAAGATACTGCTGACGAGCGCATCGCATCGCAACCGTGCTTCTCGGATCAGCGCCCGATGGCCCTCATGGAGGGCTCCCATTGTCGGGACGAACCCAATCTTCACTCCTTCGCGAACAAGTCTCTCGCTCCAAACTGCCATGGTCGTGGGCGAGCGAATGATTTTCATGAGCCGGGTTGTGAACTGCAAGCGGGACGCGAACCGTATCTCGTTGATGGCTGGGGAAAAAGGAGTCGCACTTGTGACTGGTCCTGAGATTCGGTCAATAACTGAGCCAGCGATTGTTTGAGCGTCGGATGGACCCAGAGCGGATCCAGTTCATTCATCGGCATGAGGACAAAGCGTCGCTGATGGAGGCGAGGATGCGGAATGGTCAATCCTGGTTCCTCGATCACATGCTCGCCATAGAAGAGGATGTCTAAGTCGATCGTACGAGGACCGGACCGGTTGTCATCATCCCGTCCGAGAGAGCGTTCGATTTCCTGGAGGGTTGTTAAGAGACTGCGTGGCGTAATATTCGTTTCTAGCTGTGCAACTCCATTGAGGAACCACCCTTCTCCTGGATCTGTTCGATTCCGAATCGGTTCCGTCTCATACAACAGCGAGATACCTTTGAGTTGAGAATGCGGGAGGAGACTGAGCAATGTCACCGCCCGATCGCAAAAATCGACTCGATCGCCGACGTTCGACCCGAATCCGATGAAGACGGTCTCACTCATATAAACAGTTATGAGTTGTACGGTATGAGTTTTTAGTTGCGGAACTAAACACTCACCACTCAAAACTAAAAACCGGCTTTTTTGATTCGTCCCACCGCTTCCGCCAACCGTTCTTTGGAGGTACAGAGCGTCATGCGGATGTACCCCTCTCCTGGTGCGCCGAATCCATTGCCGGGAGTCGTCACGATACCGGTTTTCTCCAAAAGATGCGCGGTAAACGATGTCGATGTATAACCCTTCGGCACCGTCACCCACACGTAGAACGCAGCTGGAGGAGGCTCCACTTCTAATCCGAGACTCTTGAGACCGGGAATAAGAGTGTCTCGCCGAGCCTGGTAGTTCTTTCTCAAGCCGTCTGTCATTGAATCATCCAGACCTAGGGCGGTAATGCCGGCTTCTTGCACCGCCTCAAAACAGCCGGAGTCCAAGTTGCTCTTCACTTTGCCGAGGCCGGCCAAGACTTCCTTGTTGCCCACAGCAAAGCCGATGCGCCAGCCGGTCATATTGTAGGTCTTGGAAAGTGAATGGAACTCAACTCCGACGTCCTTTGCGCCCTCGACTTCCATAAAGCTCGCCGGGCGACGCCCATCATAATAGATCTCTGAATAAGCGGCATCATGGCACACGATGATCTGGTGTTCCTGAGCAAAATCCACGACCCACTTGAAGTAATCCTTCGTCATGACCACCGAGGTGGGATTGTTCGGCGAATTGAGCCACATCAGCTTGGCCTTCTTGGCCACCTCTTTCGGGATCGCACCGAGATCTGGCAAGAAACCGTTGGCTTTCGTGAGCGGCATGACGTGAGATGTCCCACCGGAAAAACTGGTACCGACGGGATACACGGGATAGCCAGGGCTCGGAACCAAGACGACATCCCCAGGATCGACAAAGGCAAGATGAATATGCCCGATGCCCTCCTTCGAACCGATCAGCGTGAGGACCTCGTTCGCCGGGTCAAGCGCCACATTGAATCGTCGTTGGTACCAACCGGCGACGGCTTTCCTGAAGGACAACATGCCTTCATAGGATGGATATTGGTGATGCTTCGGGTTCTTGGCCGCGTTCGCCAAACTCTCGATAATCGGTATCGGCGTCGGTAAATCGGGGTCGCCGATGCCAAGATTGATAATGTCCACTCCACGCGCGATAGCCTCTTGCTTCATCTTGTCGATCGCGGCAAATAAATAGGGCGGCAGAGTCTTAATACGTGTGGCTACTTCGATTGGAAAACCGGCCATTATGATCTTACTCCTTTCACAGATGAGTTCGTCCTTATTCCGTTAGGTCGTCATATCTCCAGTCGGGAACCTTTTGGAACTTTCGACGTGATGACGCTGGGATTTATCGATGAAGGAAACAAGACTACTTCAGGAATGAGCCGGTAATCAACGACTGGATTGAAGCAGATGGCCGATCAGCCGGTCCGCCGTGAGATGCAGCTTCGGGAGCTGTGGCAAAGCGGCTGATCTTACTTGATGTCCAGTCAGCCCCGCTTTCATCAAGTCCGACGCACATTCTTGACAGAGCGAGTCGATCCCGACTTCCTCCATTTCCAAATGAAAGAGAAGGCCATAGGCACGATCGCCATACCGAAATGCCTGCAACGGCGCGATGTCGGAACCAGCCAACGGCACACAATCCTTCGGCAAGTCAAAGACTTCGCCATGCCACTCAAAAACACCGAAGGATTCAGGACCGGCCCCAAATACAGGATCTTGTTTCCCCGCGTCAGTGAGACGAACAGGCGTGATACCGATTTCCAATTCCTTGCCTGATCGCACAACGGCGCCGAGCGCCTTTGCCATGAACTGACTCCCTAAACAGACCCCGATCATCGCCGTACCGGAGCGCAATGCAGACCTGATGAAGGCGGTTTCTTCGGCAATCCACTTGTCGGAGTCGTTCACTGACATTGGTCCGCCCATTACTATCAATAGGTCGCCTGCGTTTCGAGGTAAGCCGTCTTTCGGCACAAGAGAATACTCAAGGCTCACGCCATGTTTGGCGAGAGCCTTGGCAAAAGCACCCGGGCCTTCGAATGAAACATGTTGGAGACAAACGGCGCGCATTGACCCTGATCTTCTTCGAGCGACTTCGTCTTATATACCGAATGGCGCGACGGATAAAGAGCGGGTCCATTATACAGAACTAGCCCGCTTCTGCCGTGGATTCATGCAAACTCGTTGCTGAAATGGGATAAGCGGGTAGCTCCTCACGGTCGCACCGACCACTGAAACGATCGAGATGGATAAGATGCCTCTCCAATTGGTCAAAATTTAGCTCGTTAGACATCTTTGCCGCTAAGGTTTATTCATCGCAGGCTTTCCTTAGGGATCCGTCATCCTTAGCTCTTCAGAACGACGATGCAACGAGTGGTGGCTTCCCTTTTCCGTTCTCTCTCCCTTAAAGTATGCGGCCCGTATGTTCATACCTGATACGACACAGTCGCTGATTCTTGGGATCGATCGCGTCCTGATCTACACGCAGGACGTGGAGCGGGTCTTCGCCCGATTTCGTTATGAATTCGGCCTGCCGGTTGCGTGGCCCATCACCGACTGTGGCCTGCTGGTGTCGGGCGGTCTGCACGCGGGCAACATGACTATCGAAATAGGTCGGTTCGCTGGATGTGGGTTGCCTGGAACCTGGTTCTATGGGCTTGGCCTTGCCCCATTGCACACGACATGGGAGACCGTGAACGGGTTAGTGTCTCGAAAAGTATTGCACACGCCCCCTGTGACACTGCACTTCGAAGAGCCGGTTGCAACAAGGTCCACACTGACCTTCTTGCGCAATCTTCTCGATGGCCAGCCGAATACACCGCTTTGGCTCGGTCGGCCTTGGGGCGGAGATACCCGAGTCTGTCGAACTCTGGCAGCCATCAGTACCTGGATGGTCGGCACGGAAATCGGCTCGATAACATTTTCGAAACTATTGGGCAGCTCAGCGGTCTTCATTTGCGATAACCGCATCGATCGTCATCAAGAACGACTCGCGGAATTGAAGGCCAACTGGCGGAGGATACGACAGAGCGGACCGTATGGAATCACCGGAATTGCAGCAGTCGATATTGAGATTGCCGCCAATACCGCCGGTTGGGGAAGACTCCTGGATCGGCCGGATTTGAACACCAGTGCAATCCATTCTTTCAGCATGGGGCCATCGCTTCGATTTCATCCCGGTGGAAGAAACCGATTGCTCGGCATCGAGTTTTCATGCGCCGACCTCGAATCGACCGCTCAGAAGCTCGTTGAAAAACGATGGATGATTCCCAAGGATGACCGAAGAATCACTCTTGCTCCTGAACGAATGGACGGTTTGACGATCGGATTCAGCCAGTCTCCCACTTGACGGTCAGAAAAGCGTTCAACGAAACAGAAAACCGTCGCCGGCTTGCACGTTGGATGCACTCGCAAGCCTAGCCGTGAGTCCCTCCATGCGCTAGAATTGGCATTGTGAAACACTTTCTCAAGAACGCTGAAGATCTTCGATGGCTGATCGGGCATACGGGAGGCTTCCGTTCAGGATATGTGACCGACGTACAGATGTCCAAACGCCGCCTCTTCGACGAAGGTTCCGGACGAGAGGTGCCGGCCGGTACAACCGTTTCGGTGGCCATCCGGTATGAGATTCGCGGGATGGTGCGAGTCGCCAAACTTACCATGACCGGCGTAACTGATTTTTCCATCTTCGAGCAGGATGGCGCCGATTGTTCCGCTCTTGGCGTCATTCAAACGGAATTCAGCGCAGGGAAGCTTCGTTTCTGGTTTGATCCCCAGGGAGAGCTCTATGTGGTATGCGATGAGGCCCATTTAGATGAAATCGCCACGCCGTTTGTGACGGCCGACCAGGCCGCCGAATTTGCTCGATGGACGTTCCAAGGTCGAACGGCCGAAGGCCCCACGGTGGAATGGCTGCTACACGAATTGGATCAAGCCGGGCTGCCCTGTGCTTGGCGCGACGCGAAGCTGGCTGCCGCGATTCATCCAGCGGTGCAGTGGGCGGGTCATCTGATTCCGGCAGGCGACTCTGGCGTCAACGGGGAGAACATGGTCCATGTCATGGCCTACGATCCACCAGGAGGAGAGGGTTTCGGCTTGATACTGCGGGTGTTCGGGATGCAGTATCGGCGGATGAGCCAAATCTTCGAAGTCTTGACCGATCAGATCACCCAACATTTTGCAGGGGACTGCCTCGTCGGCACGACGATCATCCCCGGTCGTGAATGGGAGGGCTGGCTGATTCGAGAGCGCTATACGCGATACAACCGATTGGAGAGATGAAGGGTGAAACTGATCAGTGCGCGTGCTCGGCGGAATAGTGTCCGTTGCCGTTTCCGTTTGCAAATCCGGCTGCCCCGTTGCCGTTTACGTACCCCAAGACAGGGTGAATCGCGGCATTTCCATTGGTCTGCTTGCCCTTTCCATTGACACATTCCACCAAGGCCCAAAGCCGTAATGGGTTGACCCGCTGTTTGCGGGCAATCTCCAGAGACGTTCCCTCCAAAACGGTATTCAACGACAGGTCCGTTCGCCAGCCGAGGTGTTTCGTCAACGGAGAAATCACTTTTTCCACGGCGGCAATGACCTTGTTGCCGTTGCTGAAGTGGTTCAGCATGATGATGCGGCCACCTGGGCGGCAAACTCGAATCATTTCATTGACGACTTTGCGATAGTCTGGAACCGCCGTCACGACATAGGCCGCAACCACCGTGTCGAAGCTGTCATCCTTGAATTCCATAGCGCCTGCGTCCATGCGATGAAGCTGGACGTGATCAAGGCAGTGGGCTTCGGCCTTTTCCTTAGCTTTCGCCAGCATCCCTTCGGACAGATCGATCCCGACGATCCGGCAATGCCTCGGGTACATCGGAAGGGCAAGGCCGGTTCCCACGCCGACTTCGAGAATCTGTTCATTCGGCTGCACATTCAGATTCCGGATGGCCGATTCGCGCCCTTCATGGAAGACTTTTCCAAAAACCTTATCGTAGAACCCCGCGTAAGAGGTGTACACACGCTCAATCTTGTTGGGATCCATGCTCTCCTCCAAACCTCAAACGACTTGCATCCTGCATACCCCGAAGGTGCAAGGGCGGCAGACTATCATCTCGGGACGCGGGGGAAAAATTAAGGCGGGAAACTTAAGTGGTGCAGATGCCCGCCCAGAACGCAGACCGATGTACTCTAGCCAATCTCATCTTCATGAGTCAACAGGTTCTTGGAGAGTATGAGATGGAAATACTGCTTAAAGCCACACGGGTAGAACAGTGATGTCGCGCCTTGTCACCTTGATTCATGCCTTGTTCCTATGTGATAGCTACGTTTATGCTGCTGGCCGGCTTCTTTGCAGGGATCTTGTTTATCGGGCTGATCGTCGGTGACTGGCTGTATTTCATTCGGCTGACCCCAGACGCTATCCGTTACGGTTGTCATGTCGCGAACAACCCGGATCAGTGGCCTGGAACCGTGCTCACAACACTAGGCGATCGGTTCACTCCGGAAGGTGTGCTGATGCTTCCACATGGGGTGGCTTGGTATTATCCACAGCTCTCCCAGATTGCGATTCGTCCACAGTATCGATTGTTCTCCAGGCGGTTCAGGACCGCCTGGCCGGTGAAAGGACTGATTCATCTTTCACCGGATGACCAATCGCTGAACACGCAGTGTGAAAAGCGTATGCCGTGGTCATCGGCCCTCATGACGCTCCTGTGGTTTGCGCTCGTCTTGATCGGGTCCGTGATGTTCGTGTTTCAGTATGCCATGGATGGAGGATTCGCTTCACTGGGAGGAACCCTTACGGGCGTGGCGGTCATCGCCCTCGCCGCCCTTGTGCTGGCCTTTGGACTCGTCACAGTGGCCCTCGCGTATCGGCTCGAAGACAGCCGCCTCATGAAAGTGTACGGCGAGTTGAGAGACGCTGTTGCGCTTCCCCTCTCTTCCTAACCTAACCCGGTGTTCTCTCTTACATAAGGAACAAGTTCAAGAAATGATCATATTCAGTCGGCAAGTTCACGGTCGATCGGTGACGAGCTAGACCGGCGATGATGCCGCGATGCTTTTTGGCGAGGCCTGATGCGTCAAAGGCCAGTCGAAATTGCTGCCATCGCAAGGCAGGATCGGAGACGATTCGAACTTGTTCTTCTTTCGGGAGGGCATGCATGATGGTCGTCAGTGTTCGAATGGCCTTCTCCACACTCTCATACGGAGGGGCCAGTTTGAGTTGGGTATAGAACGTTTCGAGGTGTCGGCGGAATTCGTCTTTGATCGCTTGAAGTGAATCCGGTTGAGTCGATGCAGCGTCAGGCATGGTATTTCTCACGATGATACGGTATGAACACGGAATGGAACAACTCTTTCAGGGAGGAACGCATGAAACGAATCGTTAGTGGGTTGCTTGGCGCATTCGCGGTGACCGTTTTAGTCGGGTGCTCTTCATATCATCACCATCATGACATGATGAACGGCGGCAAAAGCGAGGCGTATTGGCAGAAGGGCCAACAAGACATGGAAGGGCTGATCAATCGAACCGTGAAAGATTCCGATAAAGCGAAACAGGTCAATGCGCTCGTCGGCGAGATCATCAAGGAGCTTAAGGCGAGCCGCGAGCAGGAACGGGCCTATCACCGGGACATCTATACCTTGAACGCCAGCTATACGGCGGCGCCTGAGGAGTTTTCAAAAATTCTCAATGAGGCCGACATTCAGCGAATGCAGAGTTCGGCCAAGGTCCTGAGCCTCCGGTTCAAAATGAAAGATCTGATGACGGCCGATGAGTGGAAGGCGCTCTCGGATCGCATGATCTCCTACAGCGGCCGTTATCAACATGGGAGCGCCGGGACGAAGATGGGCTATTAGGAGTCATTCGTCAACGATCATCGGTTATTGGACGGAAAAATGATTGATGAATGAGACTGATGACCAGTGCAGCTAGTTTTGAGCCTGGGGCGTGGCTTTTAGTGGAACACCGGTCCAAGTCGCGCCGGCATCGGTGGAACGATAGAGCCCGCTGCCGTTCGTGCCGGCGTAGAGCAGCTGCGGATTCTTAGGATTCATGGCCAGGGCGCGAATGTTGAGCGTCGCTATGCCCTGGTTCACCGCCTGCCACGTCTTACCGCCGTCGGAACTTTTCCAGACTCCTTTCGGGCCACCGACATAGAGCTGCGACGGCTCAGTGGGGTGAAGGAGAATACTGCTGATAAAGGGGTCGGAGAGGGACTGCCCGATCCGTTCCCACTGTTCACCTTTGTTCGTCGTGCGAAACAGTCCCTTCGTCGTCCCCGCATAGAGAATGTCGGGGTTCGTCCGAACGATTTCGATCGCATTGACGCCCAACGCCATCGAGGCCATGAGTTCGCTGTCCGGAATCAAGCCGTTGTTGATCCGTTTCCACGACGTTGCCCCATCATCCGAACGATATATCCCGCCCGTCGTTCCTCCATACAAGATAGTAGGGTCTTTGGGATTGATGGCAATGGACGTCACGATGTGGACTTCCTTCATTCCGTTCATCCGCGCTTCCCATTCACGGCCCGCATTCCTCGAATGGAACGCACCCACGGTCGTCGCGATATAGATCTCCTCGCTCAATGCGGGATGAAACACAAACTGATTCACAAACGAGACATGCTCCTTCAATCCGACGTTATGAGGCAGCCAATGTTGGCCGCCGTCCGGACTCTTGTAGACCGCATCTCCCATCGTGCCGGCATAGATTGTGGCCGGCAGGAGAGGATCAATCGCCAGCGTCGTCACCCGGCGTGCGCTGAAACTCGTGAACCGCTCCCAGGTCGAGCCACCGTCGCGCGACTTGTAGACGGCGTCATTTGTGGCCACGTAGAGAATATGTGCGTTCGTCGGATGCAGCGCGATCGACACGATCGACTCGCTCTCCTTCTGACAGCCGAGAGAGAAGATCAGTAGCCCGAGCAAACTTAATTTAAGGAAGATAGGAAGCAGCTTCATTGTGGTGGCCGGACCTAATTATAACGGTTGGACGGCAGTCAAGACGAGGACCTGCCGAATCTGAGGACTCGCTCACCAGTTGCTATATTCATCACGTTATAGAGCAGCCTGACACCAAGGATGCCCCCTTGCTTTTTATACGCCTAAGGCGTATAGTTCAGGCGTGTTCACATTCATCGAATCGTCTATATTCCAGAGAGTACTACCTTCTTATCTGGACGACGATGAGTATTCCGAGTTGCAGCAGTTCCTAATGCACCATCCAGCGGCCGGAGATGTGGTTTCCGGCTCGGGCGGGGTTCGGAAGATGCGCTGGTCTCGGCCGGGAACGGGAAAGCGTGGCGGGCTTCGGATCATCTATTTCGTGCGGTACCAACCTAACGAGTTCTGGAGGTTGACGCTCTATGCAAAATCAAAGCACGAGGATGTGCCGACGCACATTCTCAAGCAACTGGTGGAGGCATTTCGAAATGAGTAAGAAGCTAACCGGCAAGGCACTCGCCAAATTCGAGGCCAAACGCGATGTGTGGCAAGAAATCCTGGACGGCGTACGGGAGATCAAAGCCGGTGGGGGCAAGAGGACAAAAGTTGACGCCAGGTCGTACGTTGTCCGCGTGCGATTAAAGAGCGGGCTGTCGCAGGCTAAATTTGCTGCAGCACTTGGTGTCTCGAAACGTACATTGGAGCAATGGGAGCAAGGCCGCCGCAAACCGTCCGGCGCTGCGAAGCAGCTCTTGAAGATCGCCGAACATCATCCGGAGGTCTTTATTGAGGTGGCAGCGTAAGCAGGGTGAGTTATGACGAATGGCATGAGATAGATCAAATGCTTAAAATTGCGTCAACCTTTATCCTCACTGAAGATGAGCGACGGCACATAGCTCGCTTAGAGCAATCAGCACTCTTTTCTGGATTCGGGATCAGAACGCTGCATACCGGTGGTCGCCCTGTCTTCGATGTAATCCAGCAATGGATCGCCGGCGGCACGCCAATCCAGCCTTCTCTTGGTCTGCTCTTTGTGCTGTGCTAGAGTCTGCTACTGTCGTATCCCTAAGGAGGCATTGCAATGAAAAATCATTGCGCGGTCGGTCTTCTGGTTGCCCTAACATTCATAGCAGGAACGGCTCAGGCAGAAGGTCTCTTCGACAAGATGCTCGACCGTACAGTAGACAGTGCTGAACGCAAAGCCCGCGACCGGATGAACCAGCGCATCGACCAATCCATTGATAAGGTGATCAACAAAACGGAAGAGACCGTGCAGTGCGTCGCCACTGATCAAGAGTGTCTGAAACGGGCCAAGGACGCAGGCAAGCAGGTATCAATCGTCAACCAACCTACCCTATCTGATTCAGTGAAGTGCGTCGTGACGGATACTGCTTGCCTCAAACAGGCGAAGGCCCAAGGGAAGAAGGTTGAGATCGTTGAAGAAGCTGAACTCGACACGCTGCGTTGCTCGAGGGCCGATGCCGAATGCCTGAAGCGCGCAAAGGCGATGGGGAAAAAAGTCGAAATCACCGACTGACGGTGTTCGACCTTTCTCGTCGTTCATTCTGTTCCGGTACACGTAGACGGGATCGAATAGCTGATCGAACCACGAAGGACTATCCCTTCCTTCCCCTACATCTTGAGACGCTCGGCGTAGCCCGTCAGTTCAACATAGCCCTGGCCCTTCACAGGTCGTCCCTGTTTGGTTCCTGTCACTGACACCGCCCCTTCCCAATAGGAAACCCTGGTGGTGCGTGAGGTGCGCAATTCCTGATCGGCAAGTAATGGCATGACATCCAGCACCAAGTCGAGGGATGGGACCGTCAGCCGCCATTTGCTGGGATACGTGGCCTTGCTTTCGGAACTGGTCCAGGTTCCGCTCGATTCGATCTGAAAATCGGTCACCTCCAGGTGTCGAGCGCCGCCATCCGGCGACACGGCAGTCCCGCTCGACGCGAGATCGGACGATCCATTCCGACGCATCCGGTACAACATGAGTTCGGTATCGTCCTCCAACTGGAGGCTGAACCAGTCCCATCCGACCTGATCCGTCCCGAGCTCAGCCGATCCGAATTCATGGTCCATCCAACTGGTTCCCGTCACATCGAACGACTCACCATCGATCGTGAGCTTCCCGCTCGTCGCAAGTCTCGTAAACGAATAGTAGTGAGAGGCTTGACTCACATCTTTCCCTTTTCGACTGATGCCGGCCGCGCCGTGAGTGACGAGAGGCTTGGCGGGTTGGAGTGTGAGGGCGAGGGCATGCGTCTCATCGTGGGCCGTCAATGTGTGTGCAGCGGGCGGTTCCGTCGATGCTTCGGCTCGCCAATCATCGATCCAGACGCGGAGTCGCGACTCGTCGGCACCGGCCTTCCCCAACCCCTCTCGGCTGAGCTTTTCCGAGAAATGAAATCGCTTGCCGGTGATGTCGGTCACGGCGAAATGGGCCAGATACAGATCCCTCACCGACCATTTTGACGGGAGCGTCTTAATTTCGTCAGGCGGAACCCCACGACGAAAGAAGGTCAGCTCAAAACCGAACGACCGGCCGTTTTTCGACTGCAGATGGCCGGTGTAGTACCACCACTCGGTTCGATAGGTCGAGTGCGCCCCATGGTCTTTCGGAAAATTGTACCGATAACCGGCGATCGCCGATTGAAACGGTGTCGGAGAGGGGTTCGCGCCGACCGCCGTCGAGAGATCTGCACTCAGTACAAGCGTGACCAAGATCCAGATTCGTGCCCTGTCTTTCACACTGTACCTCGTATCAGCAGTCAATCTTGAGAGGATCACCTGAGTTGGACACCCATAGGCCATTGTTTATAACACGCGCCTTGTCCATGAACCAATCAACAGTCTGAGAGCGATGTTTCGCATTTCCCCGCAACTCGTCACTCGGCAAACGACGTTGACAATTTTCACAAGTCTCAGCTATCGTGAGCCATGCAGACAGATCGTGAGCGGGGGCCGTCTGACCGGAGTCCGTCCAAGTATGCCGAACCTTTCCCAATTCCCAGTCGCCTTCCGGTGTTCCCATTGCCCAACGTCGTCTTTTTTCCCAAGACGTACCTGCCGCTCCATATTTTTGAACCACGCTACCGCCGAATGGTCGCCGATGTGACGATGGGCGGTCAATGTATTGCCATGGCGCTCCTTAAAGAGGGGTGGGAGCAGGACTACTATGAGAATCCGGCGATCTATCCTGCGCTCTGTATCGGGCGGATCGTGAGTGTGCAGCCCTTGCCGGACGGCCGCTCCAACATCTTGCTGCAGGGGCTTGAACGATGCGAGATTTCCGAAGAACACTTCGACAAACCGTATCGCGAAGCGACGATTCACGTCACACCCATGCGCTCCGACGAGGGGTTGACGAAAGACGTTCGGCGCACGCTGATCGACGTGCTCGGGCGATACCTCCAAGCGAGGGAGGATAGCGCTGCGTGGCAAGGGTTCTTCCGCGAAGAAGTCAGTGACGAAGTCTTGGTCAACACCCTCTCTACCTACCTGGACTGCACACCCCTGGAAAAACAATTCTTGCTGGAAGCGAACGGACTCTACCAACGGGCTCGTCGATTGAACGATCTGGTTCAATTCATGCTGCACGAACATCACGGCACGAAGGGCTGGGAGTAAATAATGGATCGGACCATTGCAATCAACGTCAGCCGTCTGGGCAAAACGTATGACAGTCATAAAGCCGTCGATGACCTCTCGTTTCAGGTCTACGCAGGAGAGATTTTTGGTCTACTGGGACCCAACGGCGCAGGCAAGAGCACCACACTGCGCACACTCATTACATTGCTACACCCGACATCCGGCACGGCGACCGTCATGGGCTACGACACGGTGCGCGATGCGGATCGGGTCAGGACTGTGATCGGATACGTGCCTCAAGAACGGGCGATCGACCGGTTTCTGACAGGGCGTGAACATCTCCAACTCCTCGGTGCGCTCTATCACCTGACGAAAGAAGAAGCGGCGAAACGCATCGGTGAGCTGCTCAAACTGGTCGATCTGGAAGCCCATGCGGACCGGCCGGCCAAGACCTATTCCGGTGGCATGAAACGCAAGCTCGACATTGCTTGTGGGTTACTACCTGACCCTAAAATCTTGTTCCTCGACGAGCCCACGCTCGGCCTCGACGTGCACAGCCGTCTCCGGATTTGGGAATACGTCCGGATGCTCAAAACCCGTGGGATGACGGTCGTGATGACGACGAACTATCTGGATGAGGCCGATCAACTCTGCGATCGACTTGCCATTATCGACGGCGGCACGATCAAAACGCTGGGCGCCCCGGCTGAGCTCAAGATCGCTCTGGGTGGAGATATCGTGTCCCTCACTCTAAAAGAGGCGAGCCGGATCCCGTCGCTGGAGTCGGACCTTACCGGTCGTCCGGCGATCAAAACCGTGAGAGCGACCGCCAAAGGCTTGGATATCAGAGTAGAAACACCTGAAAAGGCCTTGCCCACCATTCTCGAATCGGCCAATCGCTTAGGTTGCGACATCGAGTTTATTCAATACAACCGTCCGCGATTAGACGATGTGTTTATCGCGCATACGGGGAGAGCCATCACCGAATCGCCTCCCGAAGTCGAGTCGGCGTAAAGGAGTCACGTGGCGCACTATTGGCAAGAAATCAACGCATTGACGATGCGGTGGGTTCTGCGGTTGAGCCGAGAAAAATTCAGCATGCTGTTCACCTTGGTGCAGCCGATGCTGTTCTGGCTCATCTTCTTCGGCAACCTGTTTCAACGTGCCGCGGACACTCAGGTCATGCAGGCGCCCAACTACATCAGCTTCCTTGCGGCCGGTGTCGTCGTCATGACGGTCCTGAACAACGGCCTCGCCGGAGGTGTCGATCTGCTCTTCGATAAGGAAAACGGGTTCCTCGAACGTTTGATGTCCACGCCGATTCATCGGACCTCGGTCATTCTGAGCCGCTTTATCTTCGTCATGGCGATTACGTCGATGCAGGTCCTGGTGATTCTCGGCGTATCGTACCTCTTCGGTGTTCATCCCGCGACCGGTATCCTCGGCGTGGCGACCATCTTGCTGATCGGGATGATGTTCGGGGTCGGCCTGACGGCCATCTCCATGGCGATGGCCTTCTCCGTGAAAAGTCACGGGGACTTCTTCTCCGTATTGGGATTTCTTTCGCTGCCGATGATCTTCCTCAGCTCCGCGTTGGTTCCGTTGACGGCAATGCCGGGTTGGATGAGTTTTCTTGCGCAATTCAATCCGATGACCTGGGCTATCGATGCGGTGCGGCCTCTCATTTTGTCAGGCTGGACTGAAGCCTTGCCGCACGTAGGAATGGTGGTCTTGGTCATGCTCGTATTCGATGCCCTCTGTCTGTATGGCGGGGCCAAGGCATTCCGCCGTGCCATGGGGTAACCTCACATGAACCGTGGATCGCTTGACTGACGGCGTAATCCATCGGATCATGAGCTTAATGCCGCCATACCTTAGTCTGTGAACGACAGAGAGTCGTAGGAGATGATGCCTGAAAATCAAATTCGTGCGTTGATTCGCCTCCTTTCCGATGAGGACGACCGAATTGTCCGTACCATCAGCGGGAGACTCATCGATATCGGCCCATCGGCCGTTCCGCTTCTCCAAGAAGCGGAAATCGAACAGCCGGAGATGGCTGATCGGATCGCTTCCGTGCTCGAGGAAATCCGAGGATGTAAGCTGGAGGATGAATTGGCCAGCCTGGCGGTCCTCTCGGACGATGCCATGAGCCTGGAAGTCAGCGCATTTATGATCGCTCGTTATGCCTATCCCACGCTCGACATCACTCGCTATCGTGAACAGCTCGATACCATGGCAGGCGAAGTTCGAGCACGTATCGGCTATCGAGCGTCCGGAGAAGAAGCCGTCAACGCACTCAACCGTTACTTATTTACTGAACAAGGATTTAAGGGGAATACCAAAAACTACTATGAGATCGAGAACAGCTACCTCAATTGCGTCATGGACCGGCGAGTCGGCATTCCTATCAGCCTATCGGCGATCTACCTCTTGATCGGACAGCGTTTGGAGCTTCCGCTGTTCGGCATCGGCATGCCGGGGCATTTCCTCGTGAAGTACGAGTCCGACCGATACAAGATCTTCATCGACTGTTTCAACGGCGGAGCCTTGCTGACCGAAAAAAACTGCGCCCGTTTTCTGACCGAAGCCGGATACGGGTTCGACGATAAATACCTGCAAAAAAGTTCCGTTCGAGCGATTTTGTCTCGCATGATCAAGAATCTCTTGGCCATCTATTCCAAATCGGGTGACATGGGAAAAACCGCCCGCCTGACCAAGTTCATCGAGATTCTCGGCGGCGCTCCTCGCGAAGAGGGGCTTTAGCTAGACTCGAATCGTCAAGAGATCTTTCCCCTTCCAAATCTTTCCCCCGTACTGCTCCGCCGCTTGGGCTTTGACGTCGGAGCTGTCCGCAATCGGATAAAAATGTGAAAGAATGAGTTGGCCTACACCAGCCTCTTTGGCCACCTGACCGCATTGTCCGGCGTGCAGATGAACCGGACCCGGTCGATCGGCTGGAAACGAACAGTCCAACACGGCCAGATCAGCGTCTCCACAGAGTTTAACGAGGTTCGTGCAATACTGCGAGTCTCCCGAGTAGGCCAATGCCTTCCCGCCATACTCTAGTCTGTAGCCCAGGCAGTGCAAGCGTGGACTATGGACGACCTTGTGAGGAAGGACTTTCGTCTTGCCGATCCAGAATGGACGGTCGGACACTTCTTTGAAACGGACACGAAACGGCACGCGGCTGAAGCCGGGCATGGCAGCAAACAAGGTTCTAAACAGCTGTGAGGTGCCGGGCGGACCGATGACGGTCAGAGATGGCCGAGTTCCGCCGTTATACTTGGTAAAGATTATCGCGTCGAAGAAGTAGGTGATGAAATCAGAAAAGTGATCCGCATGAAAATGGGAAAATAAGATATGCGTGATCCGGTGTCTGTTTACACCGGTTTTGATGAGGTTCATCAGCGTACGTGGGCCGAAATCCAGAAGAATGTGTTGATCAGTGCGCACCAGATATCCAGCCGCTGCTCTGGTGGGATGCACATTGGTGCCGGAGCCGAGAATAGTAAGGCGCATGAATTGAATCAGATATGGTTAGGAAGTTGCGTTCAGTTGATCAAGAATTGTTTGAGCTTCAATACAGTCAGGATTGGCATCTTGTGCACCAAACTGGGAAAGGGTTGCGTTCAAAATCCCCTTAGCTGTATCCGATCTGTTTTGTTTCCGCAAGAGCCTTGCCAGACTCGTCGCGGCTCGAAGCTCAAGCATTCTTGCATGCTGCTCTTGCGCGATCTTCACGGCTTCAGCAAAACACTGCTCCGCCGCTTGGATCGATTGATCGGATTGCGCGAGCAGCAGTTCGCCGTTCAGCCGAAACAGTTCTGCTTGCCAGCACCGTTCTCCCTGAGTTAGGGCGAGGTCTTGAGCTTCCTTAATGGCATTCAAACCCTCCTCAATCTGCTTCTTCCTTAAATAAATGTCTGCCAGTAACGCCAAGGTATAGGTATTATTGAGGCTCGCTCTGGCGACGCGCGTAGCGGAGAGGCCGTTCACCAACCTCCCGATCCCTTCCTCTTGTCCCTTTTCGGCCATAGCCCACCCTTGAAAGGATATCGCCCATGCTAACGGCACTTCAAATGAGTATTTTGTCGACAGAGCTATGGCTTCTTCAGTGAACTTTAGTGTGTTCCCTGTGTCTCGAAGCGTGGAATAGGTCCAAGCTACAGTCGCCAAGGTGAACGCCAACGTGAAGGGGTGTCCCAACGTCCTGGCCATGGCGATGGCTTCCTGACACAGCGCTTCGACCTGATCGACCTCACCCAATATCCAGAGCGTTCTGGCCAGCATGATTCTGGCAGTTATACCGGGATCTTGAGCATAGGGAAGGACCTGTGAGCGATGTTTGTCTGGATCGTACAGCACCTTGGCAGCAAGCAGATGGGTCTTGGCTTCGTCAAATCGGCCAAGAAAGGAATAGGTGGACCCCACACTCTCGTGAGCGCGAATCAGCAGATC
The DNA here is from genome assembly GCA_024998685.1 of Nitrospira sp. Taxonomy (GTDB): domain Bacteria; phylum Nitrospirota; class Nitrospiria; order Nitrospirales; family Nitrospiraceae; genus Nitrospira_D. The sequence goes on along the minus strand of JACOEH010000036.1, from coordinate 19,203 downwards.
CGGATTTTGTGCTCGCTTCGCCAGAGACAAGAGTTGTTCTGCCAGATCGCACGCTGTTGCGAGAGGCCCCCTGACCAGATGAAATACCCATAATCCCCAAATCGAGAGAACATATCGCTCGGAACCAGGATTCTCCTGCGAGAGAGTTCTTGCTCTGAGATAATTATGCTCGATCTCATCGGAAGCATACCCCCGCAACGTCAGCAAGGGAGCACCACGCGCGATGAGAAGGTCCAATTCCAGAGCATTACGCTCCGGGCTTTGCGGCAGTGTCTCAAGCAAATGCAACGTCCGATTAAAATGACTGAGCGCTTCCGCATCTGCAGATCGCGCCGCATCTCTGTGCGCCGCAAGGTGCCAATAATGAACAGCCGAATTGATCACTCCGGCCTGTTCATAATGATAGGCCAACAACTCCGGTTCCGCTTTGACACGCTCTGCGAATCGACTCTCCAGCGCTTTTGCGATACGGGCATGGAGAAAACGGCGTGATTTTTTGGGCAGCGTGCTATAGGCAGCGTCTTGGATGAGACCGTGTTTAAAAAGATACTTAGCAGCTGGGATATCGCCTTCTTGGAAAATGAGCCCCGATGCTTTCAGTGCATGGAGCGCGGTTTTCAACTCCCCCTCGGCGACATCAACGGTCTCCCGTAACAGCTCGTAGCTGAACTCCCGCCCGATCGAGGCCCCCATTTGGACAATCTCCTTGGCGGGACCCAATCGATCTATCCGTTCCATGAGCAAGGCCTGCAGAGAGTCAGGGATGGAGAGGTCCCTTAATGGCGCCTTCAGAGTGAATGAATCTTTCTCTTCGGTCAGCAATCCGGACTCAAGTAAGTTTTTCGTCAACTCTTCGATGTAAAGCGGAACACCATCAGTCTTTGCGAGAATCGCTTGTTCCACTTCGAGCGGAAGCGCTTTCCCTCCGGTCAGCGATCCAAGAAGCTCTACGCTATGCCGCCGGGGAAGCCGGCTCAACGTCAGAAACGTCACATGACTATAATCGACCCACACCGGCTTAAAGTCAGGTCGAAAGGTGATGATCAATAACACCCGCATGGGCTGGATACGGTCGATAATCCTTGTCAGGAGGTCCATTGTTGTCGGATCGAGCCAATGTGCGTCTTCCACGATGATGAGTATCGGGCGAAGACCTGCCAGTCTTTGGAGTTGCTGCACGAGTGCTTCAAGGGTCATTTCCTTCCGTTTTTCAGACGACACATTCGGTGGCGGGCGCAGGTCATCTGTCCGGATCGAACACAGATCGGCCAACAATGACACCGTGGTCCGGTCATCGATACCTCTGTTGAGGGCCAGTGTATCGAGCTTCCGCAGTTGTATGGAGGGTGTGTCTTCACCGCACAATCCAGCTGCCTGTCGGAGATTCCTGATGACCGGATACAGCGCCGTATTGGTGTGATACGGCGAACATTGAAATTGAATCGTCTGGTACCCCTCCTCCGCAAGTCGGTCCCGCAGACTGCGGACCATGCGCGATTTGCCGATACCGGCTTCACCGCAAAGGATGACGACCTGCCCTTCACCGCAGACAGCTTCGTGCCATCGACCTAGGAGAAGCGCTGTTTCGTGTTCTCTGCCTATAAAATTTCCCAATCGCCCGGATCGATACGACTCGAACCGGCTGGCCGAGAGCTTGCTGCCCAGAACCTGCCAGACCTGGACCGGCGTTTCGAATCCCTTGAGAGAAAACGTGCCGTGATCCGTGCACTCGAACTCACTTCCGATCAGGCGCTTCGTCGCCGAGTCGACGACCAATTGATTGGGTGCTGCCAGTGTCTGCAGTCGGGCGGCCAGATTCGGCGTTTCTCCAAAAACCGACCGTTCCCTAGCGGTTTCCTGTCCGATGAGTTCGCCCACGATGACATGTCCGGTTGCGATCCCGATTCGCGCCGCGATTCCAAATTCCTGATGAGGAAGGGAACCTCCTCCGGGCAGGGACTTCACGACTTCCAGCACGGCCAGTCCTGCATGGACTGCCCTTTCTGCATCGTGCTCATGGGCATGAGGATATCCAAAGTACACCAAAAGTCCGTCACCCATGTATTTTGCGATATAGCCGTTGAATCGGCTGATCGCTTGGCTACAAGTGTCCAAAAAACGTCGGATGGCCGTTTGGAGGTCTTCAGGGTCCAACTGACTCGCGAGTGCTGTCGAGCCCACAAGGTCACAGAACATAATCGTCAATTGACGACGTTCTGCTTGATCTCGACTGGAAGGGAACGGCGTGATGTCTTTCGCGGTGGGAATAGCTAGAGTGGCCGCAGTATCGCCTTCGCCGGTTGCCGACAGTTGCGCCATTGCACGCAGAAGTTGCTTTCGATGGCCAAGCACAATGCCCATCGACGCCAAATCGCCGTCATTCAGCTCAGGCAAGACATCCCATGTAATGGCGTTCTGCTCAAACAACTCTCGATAGCGATCAAGGCCCAGACTCTCCAGCCATGCAGCGACAGGATCATTCATGATGAACCTTCAAACCTGAATCTGTCGGGGCGCAATCGGATAGAAATGTGAGAGGATGAGTTGGCCTGCACCGGCCCCTTGAGCCACCAGCGCGCCGCCCCTGGGTAGAGATCAGTCTCATAGCCGAAGTTGACCAAGGATTGTTTGCGCTTCGACCAAGTCGGGGTTGGCCGATCGATCGCTAAACCAGGAGCAGGCGGCATTCAGGACTCGTTCGGCGTCGTCCACTTTATGTAATGTTCGTAACAGCTTCGCCAGGCTCGTCGCGGCCCGAAGTTCAAGCATTGTTGCATGCTGATCTTGCGCAATTCTCAGAGCTTCACGAAAACACTCTTCTGCTGCCTGGACTGATGGGTCGGATTGTCCGAGCAGCAGTTCGCCTTTCAGGCGAAACAGTTCCGCCTGCCAAAACAGCTCTCCCTGAGTTACGGCAAGTTTCTGCGCTTCCTCAATGACGCCCAAGCCTTCGTCAATGCGTTTCTTTCGCAAATATATTTCTGCAAGCAACGCCAATGTAAACGTGATGTTGAGACCTGCACCTGTGACCCGAGCAGCGGAAATGCCATTTATTAACTTGCCGAGACCTTCCTCTTGCCCATTTTCGACCAGAGCCCAGCCTTGAGAGGCTGTCGCCAACGGCAAACCCAATGTAAATGAGTATTGTTTTGAAACCGCGATGGCTTCGTCAGCGAGTTTCAGCGTTCTATTCGGATTGCGGAGAGTGGAATAGATCCAGCAAAGGTACACTAAGGTAAATACCCGGGTGAGCGGGTGTTCCAACTCCCTCGCCATGCCAATGGCTTCGCGCGCCATCGTCTCAGCTTGTTCAAGGTCACCTAAGATCCATAATGTCCGGGCCAGATAACTCTCCGCGGTTATCCCAGGTTCTTGGGCGTAGCGTAAGGCCTGTGGGCGATGTTGATTCGGATCATGCAGGGATTTTGCGGCGAGCAGATGTATTCTTGCTTCGTCAAATCGGCCAAGGAAGAAATAGGTCGAACCCAAAATCCGGTGAGCTTCAATCAATAGATCCGCCCTTTGCTCACGGTGCGCCAGCGAGAGAAGATTTTCAGCTAGCCCGCGAGCATTGGCGAGCTGTCCTCTGACCTGATGGAATACCCATAATCCCCAAAAGGTGCGAAACTGATGTACGGAGCCGCTGTCCTCCCGTAACAAATCCTTCGCCCTTCGATAATTGTGTTCCACTTCGTCGGATGCCTGTCCCTTTACGGACAGCAAGGGGACTCCGCGTGCGAGTAGGATTTCCAACTCCAAAACACTACGCTCCGGGCCTTGCGGCAGATCCTTGAGCAAATCCAGCGCCCTATTAAAATGATTGAGCGCTTCGATATTGGCTGATCGTTCGGCATCTCGACGAGCTGCGCGATGCCAATACTCAACAGCCGGAACAGCCAATCCTGCCTGTTCATAGTGATAGGCCAGGAGTTCCGGCTCCATTGTTACACGCTTGGCGAACCCATTTTCCAGCGCTTTGGCGATTTGAGCATGGAGTACTCGCCGGGGTTTCTTGGGTAGAGTGCTGTAGGCAGCTTCTTGGACGAGCGCATGCTTAAAGTGATATTTCGCAAGGGGTATCTCGCCCTCTTGGAACACGAGCCCGGACGCGACGAACAGGTCGAGTGCATTCTTTAACTGGCTGTCTGTCAACTCGACAGTTGCCCGTAAGAGCTCATAGCTGAATTCACGCCCTATCGCTGCCCCGGTTTGGACAATGTCCTTGGCCGGTCCCAATCGGTCCACCCGTTCCATGAGCAACGCGTGCAGACTGTCCGGAATGGACAATGCCTTTAATGGGCCCTTCAAGGTAAATGACTCGTTGCCCTCAGTCAGCAGCCCTGATTCCAGTACATTTTCCGTCATCGCTTCGATATAGAGGGGCACGCCATCAGTCTTCGCCAGAATCGCCTGCTGCACCTCGGGCGGAAGCCCTTTTCCTCCTGTAATCGCCGCAACCAGTTCAGCGCTCTGCCGACGTGGGAACCGACTGAGCGTGAGGGACGTCACGTGACTATATTCCGACCAGACCGGCTTGAAGGTGGGGCGAAAGGTAATCAGCAACAACACACGCATCTGCCGGATGCGGTCAATGATTCGCGTCATGAGATCCAGCGTAGTGGGATCGAGCCAATGGGCATCTTCCACAATGAACAATACGGGGCTGCGATCGGCCAGCCCTTGGAGATACTGCACGAGGACTTCCAGCGTCATGTGCTTGCGTGTTTCGGCCGACGCATTGACCGGCGGGTCCCGGTGCTCTCCTTGGATCGAGAGCAGATCCGCCAGCAAGGACACCGTGTCCTGGTTCTTGAGTCCGCTTTCGCGAGCCAGAACGTCGAGCTTATGCAGTTGCGCCTGGGCACTGTCCTGACTGGCCAGTCCCGCTGCCTGCCGCAGACAAGTGATCGCCGGATAGAGCGCCGTGTTGGTGTGGTACGGGGAACATTGAAATTGCATCGTCTGATACCACTCCTCGGCGAGGCGGTCACACAGACTACGGGCAATTCTCGATTTCCCGATGCCAGCCTCACCGCACAGAAGCACGACCTGTCCTTCGCCGTCGACGGCTTCACGCCAGCGACCCAACAGGAGCGAGAGCTCCTGTACTCTGCCGACGAACTTGGTTAAATGGCTGGATCGATAGGACTCAAACCGGCTGGCCGACAATCTGGTGCTCGGCACTTGCCAGGCTTGGATGGGTGTGTCGAACCCTTTCAGAGTAACGACGCCAAGATCCACGAACTCGAACTCATGTCCGACAAGCCGTTTCGTCACCGCGTCGATGACCAGTTGATTGGGCTGTGCCAATGCTTGGAGGCGGGCAGCCAGATTGGGGGTTTCGCCGAACACGGACCGTTCCTTGGCAGTGTCCTTCCCCATGAGTTCGCCGACGAGGACATGACCCGTCGCGATCCCGATTCGCGCCGCAATACTCAACTCTGGATGGGGATTGTTTTGATTCGGCGCCTTCACTGTATCCAGAAGAGCCAGGCCGGCATGTACCGCGCGCTCTGCATCATGTTCATGGGCATGGGGGTACCCAAAATAGACCAACATCCCATCACCCATGTATTTGGCGATATAGCCATTGAACCGACCAATCACTTGGCTACAGGCGTCTAAAAAACGTCGGATTACATCCTGGAGGTCTTCAGGATCTAACCGGCGAGACAAGGCGGTCGAATCCACCAGATCACAAAACATCACCGTCAACTGGCGACGTTCCGCTTGCTCGCGTTCGGGCGGGATTGGCGGCTTATCCGGACTGACGGCACGAGGGAGAGACCCTGGGGCCCTACCTTCAGCGCGCTGTGACAACTGAGCGATCGCGCGCAAGAGTGTTTTTCGATGTCCCAGTAAGACACCCAGCGCCTCCAAGTCGCCCTCGTTCAGCTCCGGTAGTACATCCCAAGAGATAGCATTGTGCTGAAATGCCTCACGATATATCCCGAGACCAAGGCTCTCCAGCCACGCTGATACACGATCATTCATCATGGATAAAATCGATGGTGGATATTCCGGCCTGTGAAGGGTAGGATTAACTGCGTTAAGCGTAACAGGTTACTCGTTGCGGATAATAATCCTGCAATCGATGAAACACGCATGATGAACAGCGCTGCCACGAATACGATCCCTACAAGGCCGTTCATTCGACAAGTGGAGCGCTGGCTGGTAGGCATGGCGATGATGGTCATGGCGTACCTGCTCGAGAAAGCCGTGTTGCGTTCGGTCAAGCGCAGTGGTACGAAATCTTCGTTGCCGGACTGAACTGCACCGTAAACCACTTTCATCTTCAACGCCCTCGCAGCAGATCGATAATTAGGCCAACGGTCAGTAGACCTGCGACAATCCCGAATGTGATCGGTACCCACTCGGCAACACCCGTCGACATGACCGTGAGTCCGCTGGCCAGGACACTAGCCGCCGCAGTCAAACCGAGCGCCAGACGCCGTCCCGTGTGGTGCACGATATCCTCGAGCGTATTCGCCCGGAAGTTCACGACAAGCTTTTCACCGGAGCGGGCCCCGACAAGGGTTTCAACCGCTTCGATGACGCGCAGAGCCCGTACTTTGAGCTTGAGCGATTGATACACCAGGGTCTTTGGATTGAGAACGGTGCCCATGCGCTTGACCACCGAGCGCATCAAGAACTTGCCGGCTACGTCGAAAGGATCGAGTGTCGGATCAAGTTCGGCGGTCGCCAGTTGCACCTGTGCAAGGGCCTTGATGGCAAGCGTGAGCGAGGCCGGTAACGGGACTCCATGCCGCAGTGAGACCACGCTCATTTCTTGCAGAATCGGCCCAATCTGCATCTCCGAAAGGTCTACAGAGCGAAATTTTGTCATCACGTCCCCGACTTCACTCTGAAACTTTGGCACATTGAGGTCCCTGCGATTCACGGCGCCAGTCATCATCAGCGTGACATCGGTAAGAAACGCGGCATCTTCTTGCCACAGCGCCATCAACAAGAGCAGCAGATGCTCGCGGAGATCGGAGCCGATCGCGCCAACCATCCCGAAATCGAGAAAGTAGATGCGGTCTTTCCACCACATCAAATTCCCAGGGTGGGGATCGGCATGGAAGAAGCCATCGACGATGATTTGTTTGTAGTAACTCTCCAGCAGTTGATGGGCGGCTTCGACGCGCGCGGAACCTGCCGGCGCCTGCTTGATCGGGATGCCCTGGATCTCTTGCATTACCAATAATCGTGACGTGGACAGATCCTGATGCACCGCCGGCACGGCAAGACGATGATAATCTGCGAGCACCGCCTGCATCCGCTCGATGTTGTCGGCCTCCTGACGGAAGTCCAGTTCACGTTGCAGCGACGTGGAGAGATGCTTGAACACGGCCTCCATGTCGATCACCTGATTGAGCGCGGGACGCTTTCCCACTTTTTCGGCAAACACTTCGAGAAGGGCGAGATCCTGTTCGATCTCGGCGCGAGCCGTAGGGCGCTGAACCTTGATGACGACTCGATCGCCATTTTCGAGGGTAGCTCGATGGACCTGAGCGATAGTGCCGGCGGCGAGGGGCTTCGGATCGATCGACTCGAACACATCCTCCCACGGGACTCCCAATTCCTGCTCCGAGACCCGGACAACCTCGCTCTCGGGCATCGGCGGCACGTGGCTCTGCAACAGGGCCAGTTCTTCAATGTATTCGACTGGAAGGAGATCCGGCCGGGTCGACAACACTTGCCCGAGTTTCGAAAAGGTCGGACCCAATTCTTCCAGGGCTTCTCGTAGACGCTTGGCCTGCTGACGTCGCGCGGAAGCGTCCGATTGATCGGGCTGGCTGAAGAGCTCCTTGAGACCATGCTTCGCCATCACCGTCGCGATATACACGGCTCGTCCCCCCAAGTGAGGCTCAGGGGAAAGATGTTCAGCGGAACGCCGAAGCGCCGGCGCGACTTCAGGACCTTGCCCACCGGCGGCCTGAAGGGTATTCACAATAATGACGGTGCAGTGGGCACTGTGGCTGATGCGGTTCGGTACGTTACCGAGCAAGAACTCTTTTCGTCCCGCCATGCCGAAATTGCCGACCACAAGAACATCGATGGCCTCCTGCTCAGCAGTGCGGACGATCGCCAACGCCGGATCGGAGTCAATAACGACCAGGGCATGCCCACGCTCCCCCGCCACCTGCCGCGCGAGGTGTGATAGGTCATTGTTGGCGGCAGCAGCGCGAGTTTGTTCGGCTTCGCCGAATTCTGTGGCAGACGGAAATTGCGGCACCACCACCTGCACCACGAACAGCTCGGCGTCATAGCGGTCAGCGAACCCGGCGGCCCAGCGAACAGCGTGATCGGCTGTTTTAGAACGGTCGGTGCCGACCATGACACGTCGTATGGTGCTGTTCTGAGGGTGATCGTCCATAATTTTTAAGTGACTGACCAACAACAATTGAAATTTGAGTATGACTACTGCTGCAATCGCAAGTCAATTATGCACGGACGCACCGGACATTCAGCCTGAGTATTAGCCTCCATAGTTGAAACATTCATAAAGACAGAATAAAAAGCGAAGCGGCGCTGGTTCGTTGACGGCTAATCGACTGCGCCCGTATGATCCTCCACCCATGGCGCGTCACGAACAGGGACAGGTCAATCTCGCCCTTCTTGCCATTCTGGTCATCCTTATCGTAACCGGGATATGGATCTGGAAACGGCTCTCGCTCGACACACAAGACTATATCGTCGATCAGGCTGTACCGATGGCTGCGATCGGACTGGCGCTCGCTGCCCTGCTGTTCATTCCGATCAGAACGCTCCGCCGCCGACGCGCGAAGTATCGGGAGCGAGCGAAACTCTTGACACGTTTTGAGCGGGAAACCGCCCATGATAAGAGGCGTGACCTCGCCTTCTCCTTGCTTGAGATCAATGGATATCGAATCGATGGGCTCGAATCGGCCGTCCCCGCTTTGAAAGAGGTATTCGTCGTGACCTTACAACGAGCGTTGGGGGATAAGCAGCATCGTATGAGGGGGATGGCGGCCAGTCATCTGGGTGCATTGCAGGATAGGTCAGTGGTGCCGCTGCTGGTCAAGGCGCTGGAGGACGACCATGCCTACGTACGGTCCTGCGCCGCTTTGGGACTCGGACGGCTACGGGCAGCCGAAGCACGCGAGCGTTTGAAGACGGTGATGGAACATGATTGGGATCAAACCGTCAGAAGCAGAGCCCGGGAAGCATTGGAGCGGATGCGAGAGTAGAAGCCAAAGTCTTCATCGCATGGATGAAGATGAGGTGGGACCGTCACAATGTCAGGCTGCCGAATATTGGAGCACATCGACAGAACGATGTTGAATGGCCTTGGATGGATGTTGCACTAACCGCTCAAGATCTTTATACACCTGCGCCTGGAAGTATTTCTCACCGCATTGCTCGCAGACTTCTGCCGGCACCTGTTCAATGATCTTGAGGTCGTCACCCCAGCGGAAATCCACGCTCGTCAACTGCGTGCTCACTCTGCCTTTACAGAAGTAACACGTTGTCATAGCTCGTCGCCTCCTTTCCGTGTTTGCCAATCGGACTTCCACTCGGTGACAGAGGGTTCATAGGCTGTAATAATCAAGAGCTCGTCGTCATCGAGCTTGCCACAGACCACATGAAGCGGCCGGTCTTCCGAGGAATATCCCAAGAGTAAACATGAGGGGCCTCTTGAGTCATTGGGATACGATTCAATCAGAACTCCGGTCTCGATCGCACATTCGATCATGTCGCTACTGATCTGTCGGCGCCTGAGTTTCTCTGTATGTGTCCATGAAATACGGTACTGTCGTAGCTGTACCTTTCGCCGAATTTCATCAAGATTCATTCCGGAGGAGTCTATCGTACAGAACAAGAGAAATCCAGTTATCCAAGTTCGGTGATGGAATCTTGCCTCCGAACAAGACGAAGGATGTGCTGATCAAGAGCTTGGCCGACGACCATGCCTATGTGCGTTCGTGCACCGCCTTAGGGTTGGGACGACTGCGGGCAACCGAAGCACGCGAACAGCTGGGGACCGTCATGGAACAGGATTGGGATCAAACGGTGAGAAGCCGGACAAGAGAAGCACTGGAGCGGATGCGGGAGTAAAAGACGAGGGATCGACTGATCTTCACTAGGCCGCTGGTGTGTCTTCGTGCGCTTCGAATCGAGCGATCTTGAGGCTTCCTGCGGTTTTGCGGCATGCGCAAAGTCGCTTTTCAAACCAAGAGGTCGTTTTCAAAGTTTTCTTACCAAGGACTTATCCCGCGAATAACCGCAGCCATCTTCAGTGCGCATGCATTCGCTTAAGAATCTCTTGAAGCAGGCCCGGATCGTCCATCGCTTGCGCCGCGCCCTTCGGGTCAAATTCGATCAAGGCTTCCAATGTGGTTCCCTGTTCCGGCAAATGCTTTCGAAAACTCGCGAGTTTATTCTGGAGAGACTGCTGGAGGGCGAGGGGATCAATATTTTCAGGAATAGGCGTCCAAGCGTACATCGGAATATCTTTCCCCTTCGCTCGTGATGTCGCCATGAAAATTCTTGAAGCCAAACAGGAACGTGACGGCAGCCCCCGCTGCCGTCTACTCGCGACGAATTCGATTATCCGCTCGTGCTGTAGCTGGATCATCCATGGCACAAACGGTGGCTGCAACAACTCGGACCATACCCAGCGACGGCCGGAACATAAAACCGGACAATCCTACATTGGGAGAAAGCGGCATTTCTATTTGGGCTTGGCATTGGCTTCAGCATCGCTTGCGCCCCGGCTGGAACGAAAGTATCCTGAAATCCTCAACCGGTGCCCCAGGAGGTATCATGGCCCCCTGCAACAAACCATTAACGCTATGATTCGCGCCGGTGACGAGGTCGGCTATATTGCGGAGTGTCTGGAGATTGCTGTCGTCACGCAAGGGCGGACGCTGGATGAAACGGTCAAACATCTTCAAGAAGCTACCGCCCTGCATCTGGCGGGAGAACACCTGGCTGATTTTGGGTTGAGAGAGAAACCCACCTTGGTGCTGACCATGGAGCTGGATCCAGCCCATGCCCAAGCTTCGTAGGTCTGGTTTAACCGTTCGGTCTGGTTCTAAACCCACTCAATCACGGCAATCTCCGGCCGACAGTTCAGACGGAATGGAAGGAAGGACCACCCTAATCCTCGGTTGACGTACAGCCTATGCGGGCCGGATTCGTGCCACCCGGCCACGCGACCATTGCATCCAGGAGGAAGCCAGAAAGTGGGTATGCCCGGCACCTTCCACTGCCCGCCGTGACTGTGTCCGCAAAGAATCAGGTCAATGGCATGATGGGTTTCCACATAGTCGAGGATGTTGGGGGCATGGGCCAGCAGCAACGTAAAACGAGAGTCGGCTCGCGGCGGGACACATCCGAGGTCCGCGCGATGGAGCGATGGATCATCGACGCCGGCAATCGCCAGCTCTCCCCTGCCCGTTGAAACGATGACATGTTGGTTTACCAGCAGCGTGATCTTGTGTTGATCGGCGAGTTCAGAAAATTGTGACACAGGTACTCCGCTATAATGGTCGTGATTTCCCAATGTCATGTACAAGGGTGCGATGTCGCGTAACTGTTCGAGAAAGTGGAATAGATGAGGCAGGCCTTCGGGGACATTGAGCAGGTCTCCGGTAATGAAAATCCAGTCTGGCTGCAGCTCCTGCACCGCCTTCACGATGCAATCATGACGCGCACAGTATCGGTCAACGTGCAGATCGGTCAAATGGACTGCACGACGACCAGCCAGAGCAGGATGTGTATGGGTAAGGATGGAGATTCCGTGATCGGACAAACCCCATTCCCAATCAGGGACAAGGCTGAAGAATCGGTAGAGTGGCTGGCCCAGACAGTAGCCGATTGATGATCGTACGCGATCAGGCCATGATGCCGTCCGTCGTCTGCTCATTCTGCAACCTTTGTTTACTCGATGGTTTCCGCATGGATGAGAAAAAATATACCATGGGCTTGTTTTCCAACCAGATGTGACAACACATTTCTGAGAAGAGCCGTCATTCAGACAAAGGACCATACGTGACGCAACCAATCGACCCCTACCTCACCGGCAACTTGCCCGGTATCGGTGGACAAATTCGTGCTACGCCCGAAGACTTTCAAGTCGAAGAACGGCCGCTTTATCTCCCCTGCGGGGAAGGGGAACATGTATACGTCACGATTACGAAGCGTAACCTTTCCACACCGGATCTCGTCCGCCGACTCTCGTCATCATTGAGGATTAAGGCACAGGCGATCGGTGTCGCGGGACTCAAGGACGCACGAGCGGTCACCACACAAATGGTGTCCCTACAAGGAATCGCACCAGATCAAGTCTCCGGCTTGAAGATTGATGACACACTTCTGAGCCTGCGGATACTCGGCCGCCATCGCAATCGGTTACGAACCGGCCATCACTCCGGCAATCGCTTCCGCTTAGTCATCCGCGATGTCGCCGATCACGCGGCTGAAACCGTGCCGGCCGTCCTTCGACAGCTCAGCACGCGCGGCGTGCCGAACTATTTCGGCCCTCAGCGCCAAGGGAAGGACGGTGACAACCACCGCATCGGCGCTCTATTGCTGCATGATGCGCGGCGGCGTGAGAAGATGAGTCGGGCCACCCGCATCTGGTATCTTAACTCCTACCAATCATTCTTGTTCAATCGGATACTCGCACGCAGAATCGACCATCTCGACAAAGTCATCGTCGGTGATTGGGCCATGAAGTCGGACAATGGCGCCTGTTTTCAAGTCGAGAATGCCGAGAAAGAACAATCGCGAGCGGATCGTTTCGAAATCAGCCCAACAGGCATCCTTTTTGGTTCGCGGGTATCCTGGGCAAACGACGAGCCCGGTCGAGTCGAGGAAGCCGTCATCGCTGAAGCAGGTGCGACCAAGGAAGGCCTCGTTGCCGCTGCTAAGGCTTGCGGATTCCGTGGCGAGCGCAGAGCGCTTCGTATCCCCCTTGCTGAACTCGAATGGTCACTACACGGCTCCATCCTTGTCCTGTCCTTTAGTCTCCCTCCCGGCGCCTACGCCACGAGTGTGCTCCGTGAACTGATGAAAGTATCTCCCACGAACTCTTAATTTCCAACTCCTCTTTTTCTTTCCCCAACTCAACCGGGTGGTAAAATATGCTGACGTTCAATGAGCGATTCCATGAACCACTACCAAGAAAGCGTGTACCTTCAAGGACACATCATCGACTCTCTCATGCTCGCCAAGGTGCTCGATCTCATCCTGATGATGGGGGGAACCTTCGACCTGGAGGACGTCCACATCGGCAAGACCAGGGAGGAACCGTCTCATGCCCGTATTCGAATCCGAACCGCCTCGAGAACGCTCTTAGACGACATTCTAAAGGCGATTCAACCTCACGGCGCCTCGATTGAACGTGAGGCAGACTGCCGGACCGATAGAGCACTCGCCGACGGAGTGTTACCAGATGATTTCTATGCCACGACTCATCTGCCCACCCAGATCCGGCTCAACGGTCGATGGTTGGACGTAGATCGGATTGAGATGGACCTCGCGATCGCGGTCAATGAGGTAGGCTCCGTCGCCCAGGCCGTGCCGATGGGCGAAGTTCGCCGAGAGGATCGGATTGTGGTCGGTCGAGAAGGGGTGCGTGTCATACCACTGCAGCGTCCGCAAGAGCGAGATGTATTTGGGTTTATGGAATCCCAGGTCTCGGCTGAACGACCCCATGGCCATATTATCGCCGACATCGCCACTCGGATGCGTCAATTGAGAGAGCGGCATAGGCAGGAGCAGGCTGATTCACAAGTCCTGCTGGCCGGTGGACCGGCCATCATCCATGCCGGAGGACGAGAGGCACTGACTTGGCTGATCGAACAGGGATTTATCCATATACTGTTTTGCGGGAATGCCTTGGCGGCGCATGACATGGAAGCCGATCTGTTCGGCACGTCGCTCGGCTACGGGCTCACAGCCGGACGCGCAGTCCCGCACGGCCATGAGCACCATTTGCGGACCATCAACCGAATTCGGGGCATCGGCAGTATTGAGGCGGCGGTCACATCGGGAATGATCAGGCAGGGAATCATGGCGGCTTGTATCCGGCAAGGTGTGCCGGTGGTCATGTCCGGCACGATTCGTGATGACGGTCCTTTGCCAGGGGTGATCACGGATTCCGTTCTGGCGCAACGTGCAATGCGGGCCTTGATCCCCGGCGTTGGACTTGCTCTTCTCGTCGCCTCGACGTTGCATTCCGTAGCGACGGGTAATCTTCTGCCGGCAACCGTTCCCACGGTCTGTGTGGACGTCAATCCATCGGTCCCGACCAAGCTGGCCGACCGCGGAAGCTTTCAGGCGGTCGGCCTCGTCATGGATGCGGCCTCGTTTCTTTCGGAACTCGCCAGGCTATTGGGGAGGGCGACATGAGCCGCATTCTTGTCTGTCCGCCGGATTTTTTCGGAATTGAGTATGAGATCAATCCCTGGATGCGACTGACCAATCACGTGGATCATGGACGGGCGGTGCGACAGTGGCATGAATTGATACGCGTGCTTGAACAGGATCTTGGCGTCATTCTCGAACGAATGACGCCCGTTCCGGGGTTGCCCGATCTCGTATTTACGGCCAATGCCGGCATCGTGGTCGGACGAACCGCCGTCGTGAGTCGCTTCCGGTATCCTGAACGGCAACGAGAAGAAGTTCACTTTGAGAATTGGTTTCGTAGGCATGGCTACGAGATGATGACGGTAGAAGCAGGCCTTCATTTTGAGGGCGCGGGGGATCTCCTGGGCTTCCCGGAATACTGGTTCGGCGGATATCGACAGCGATCGGATATCCGCGTCTTCCCGATCCTCAGTGCGCATTTTCACCGAGAAATTATTCCGCTCGAACTCGTCGATAGCCGCTTCTACCATCTGGACACCTGTTTCTGTCCCTTAAGCGGCGGGGAGCTCCTCTATTTCCCCGCAGCATTTGATAGCTATGGTCAGACGGCGGTTGCAGAACGTGTTCCGGACAAGCTGCGTCTCACTGTTCCGGAAGATGAAGCCTTGAAGTTCGCCTGCAATGCCGTCTGTGTCGGGAAACACGTCATCCTCCCTGCCGGATGTCCCACTACTCAGGCTTGGCTCCACAGAAGAGGGTATGAAACCCACATGGTTCAGCTCGATGAATTCATGAGATCTGGCGGCTCGGCTAAATGCCTTACGCTGGCGCTGGACTAGTATCTGTCAATAGAGTCGATATGGCGGGCTACGGTTGAGCTGCTCGGGTCTTGAGGCAATCCTGGACGAATCGCTGATCGGCCGAGCCCTTGGTCGTGTTCGGTTCCATGGTAACCAGAAACTCCTGCACTCGGGGATCATCAAATTTGCAGAGATTGCTGAGGCCAAAGAGGTGAATGGCCTCGACGGGTGATTGCGCAGCCTGGATAAAGAACGGGACCAGATCGTTCAGGTCATGACTGAGCCTCTGAGTCGGAAAGCCGTACATATGAAAATCATACAGTCGGACGTTACTCCGTTCCGCAGGAGGGACGTGTTCGACTACCCGTGAGAACGCCAGCCAGTCCTCGACACCCAATTCTCGCCCTAACACAGCGAATGGATTACTGGCAATCGGCGGCGGGCTCAGAAGCGTCTGCGATTTCCGGGACGAGGCCTCAAACTCTTCATACCAGTAGCCACTCCACGTGACTCGGAATCGGCGGTCAATTTGGTTGACACCTCTTTCCGTTGCCACCCACACGGTCTTGGACAAGGGGTCATCTCGCAGCATCCGAATCACCCCACCGGTCAGCCCCGATTTAGCGGAGATCGACTGGATTTTCTGCCGCTTGTGCAATGCTTGCACCACAATCCCCTCGGCCTTGCTGTCACCCCATTCACTGAATTCTGCGGTCCCGAACCAGACCTGTGACCCAATAATTTCCACGGCTGTCACGGTGCTGCAAGGCTTGAGGACATCGGGAAAGCGGCGCTGCTGATAACGAAGTATATGGGCATCATCGACTCCTTCGGAACAGGACCCGGGAGTCTGTTCAAATTCCTCTCCCCCTGATGAACGGAGGAGCTTCGGGCCATCGTGAGGCGGTTCGGCTGGCTTCGGTGGCCACGGCTTAGGAAACTGCTGGGCGAAGATCTGCGCATCGAGTTGTTGTACATCGTGGCTCTGCCGATCGATGCGAAACAACCGGCCATCGTGGGACACGATGCCCACCGAGGAGGGGTTGAACAGGATGTTCTCAACGTAGGGAAGGGTATCCGTCTCCCGAAACTCGATGCCCCCGGCTGTGCTGAGGATGGAGACACCGGACAGGAGGCCGGTGAGGACCAGCGCCGTCATCGTCCGGACCGTCCAGCGTGACTGGATTGTGCTCATGCCTCGGGTGACTCGTTTGACGGTCCGGAACCTGAACCTACAAAAAGCCTATTGCGTCCTCGTGGAATCATAGTGCTGTCCATCGTTGATCGGCGTGGACTGTTGCCCTTGATCATGGGGCACACCCACGGTGACAGATCCTGTGCACCATCCTCCCTTCCCGTCGCTGGCTTTAAATGACAATGCATACACCCGACCATTACCAGTCCCGGAACGCTCTTTTCTCAGTTGGGCGCCCCTGAAAAGGAAGCTAGTCGGTAACGGTTCTCTTTAGAGGCTGGGCTATGATCCCCGATTTTTCGTGAGACTTCTCCGCTTGTTCTTCTCTATTCAATCCTGCCTGGCCACAACACCGTACTGGTTTGTCGAGCATCTTTTATTGTTCTCACTGGTCCAAGACCTTCAAACCATCGATGTACGCACCATGCCGTATGGGTCTGAGATTTGAGCGGTTGACGCTTCATTTCTTCCGAAACAAAAACGCTCCGTACAGGCCGGCAATCGCAATCGTGACGAGTTCAATCGTCAGGAGCATGCGGCTCACGACGGCTTCCGGGGCGGGAGGAGAGAGGATGAAATACATGCCGAGAAACTCGGGTGTTTGAGTCGGCGGAGTTTCCCATGGAGGAAAGAGCACGGCCAGAATCAGGACAATGACCATTCCGTAGAGCA
Organism: Nitrospira sp.; assembly: GCA_024998685.1. Classification (GTDB taxonomy): domain Bacteria; phylum Nitrospirota; class Nitrospiria; order Nitrospirales; family Nitrospiraceae; genus Nitrospira_D. The sequence continues at coordinate 2,193 of JACOEH010000036.1, read as the reverse complement.
CCGTGAGATTGAGTTGGTCCGGTGCCGCATCAGTATGGTGTTGAGAAGTCGACGGGCTCTCCGGTAAACCGTCGAGCCGCCGACCGCATTGGATACAGAAGCGGTTGATCTCCGGTTGTGACCGGCTACAGGCGGGACAGACTTGCATCCTTGCGCATTCCCTGTATGCCATACATACATGGAAATGTCCTAAAGATGCTAGAGGGAAGGATCACGTCAGATGCCGCTCCCATGGTGTACTCTCCATCATGGGTGAGATGACATTGAGAAGCTGAGACGGATGGACTCCAATTCGTTGACAGGTGCTCGATGGCTTCTTATATAATCCGCCGTCCTGAATGGACGGGTGATGTTTCGCCATGAGGCTGAATCGCTTATGCCGACCACGATCAACAAGATCGGCGTTATTGGAGCCGGAGCATGGGGCACAGCCCTGGCAAAACATCTGGCCGAGAAGGGGCTGGAAGTTCGTCTCTGGGCCTATGAGTCCCATGTCGTCAACGCCATCAACACCTCCCACGAAAACCCGGTCTTCCTCAAAGATGTCCTTCTTCCTCGAGGTTTGACGGCTACCTCCTCACTTGTAGAGGCCGTCACGAACCGCGACGGAGTTCTGTTTGCCGTTCCTTCGCATCTCACTCGATCCCTCTTGCATCAGTTGGCACCCTGCATTTCCGGCCCCCTGCCGTTCGTGTGTGCAACCAAAGGTATCGAGGAAAACACGGCCAAGCTGATGACTCAGGTCATGGAGGACGAGTTGCCGCCGTTCGTGCATCGCTCCTTTATGGTGCTTTCAGGACCGAGCTTTGCGTCGGAACTCAGCGCAGGCCTCCCCACGGCCGTGTGTCTGGCCGGATCTGATGAGCAATTGGTGAGGCAGTTTCAACATGCGTTGATGACGCCCGTATTTCGGGTATACGCGGACACAGATGTCATCGGCGTTCAACTCGGCGGTGCCCTCAAGAATGTCATGGCGCTGGCCGCCGGTGTGATCGACGGTCTGGACCTCGGACTCAATGCCCGTGCGGCGCTCATTACTCGAGGCCTGGCTGAAAGCATCCGATTGGGCGTGGCAATGGGAGCCGACTCTCGCACATTCTATGGACTTTCCGGAGTCGGCGATCTGGTACTGACCTGTACGGGCGCACTCAGCCGAAACCATTCGGTAGGTGTTCGGCTCGGCAAGGGAGAAAAGTTAAAGACGATATTGGCTGGAATGCAGGCTGTCGCAGAAGGCGTTCGGACGAGTCGTGCAGCACTCACGTTGGCCCGCCGCTACCAGATCGATATGCCGATCATTCAAGAGATCAACGCCGTCCTGTATGACGATAAATCCTGTCGAAAAGCCGTCAGTGATTTGATGGAACGGGATGCAAAACCGGAGAAAGGATGGGCATGAATCCGGAAGGAATCGAACGGCTGTTACAACAGATCCGTCACGGACACGTGACGGTGGAACAGGCGCTTCAGCGCTTACGATCATTGCCTTTTGAGGATCTGGGCTTTGCTTCGCTCGATCATCATCGATCGTTACGACAGGGATTTCCCGAGGTAGTCTTGTGTGAGGGGAAAACCACGACGCAGGTCATCGCCATCGCTCGGGCGCTCATCAAGAAACAGGGCCCGTTTCTGGCGACTCGTGCCGACCCATCGGTCGCGCGGGCCATTCGCCGTCTGGATCGGCGGGCACAATACTATCCCGATGCGCGCGTTGTGGCGATTCGCCCATCCAGGCAGAAACAACTTGGACATATACTCGTCGTCACTGCAGGAACTGCGGACGTGCCCGTGGCGGAAGAAGCCCGTGTGACCGCTGAAGTGATGGGAAGCCATGTCGAGCGGCTGTATGATGTCGGGGTCGCGGGTATCCATCGGTTGCTCGGAAAGAAAGAGCGGCTGTTCGACGCGCGGGTCGTCATCGTCGCGGCCGGTATGGACGGCGTCCTGCCGAGTGTGGTGGGAGGTTTGGTCCACTGCCCGGTTATTGCCGTGCCGACCAGCCGAGGCTATGGCGCGAGTTTCGGAGGAGTCGCTGCACTGCTGACGATGCTCAATTCCTGCGCAGCCGGTGTGGGCGTGATGAATATCGACAACGGATTCGGCGCGGCCTGCCTCGCGCATCGGATCAATAGGCTGGGTCAATAGTGTCCGGTTAAAACAAGCCCCATGAACTGGAGAGCCGGATCTGGAGCG
>JACOEH010000092.1 GCA_024998685.1 Nitrospira sp. | reverse complement strand
ACAAAGAGGACATTTCTATCTTGGCGAAAGCGGACATTATCATTTTGGGATTACATACTCTCATCCCATTCATTCTCATGTTGGGCTGGGAGACTACGACATCGACGGATTGACCGTTAACGGTCGTTCACCATGCGGACGGTAAGGCTTGAAGATGGGAGCGCGATCCCTCGTTCTTGGAATCGTTGAAGAATCAATTTGTTCAACTCACCTTGCGTCGCACTGTAACTTGCCGCGGCCGTCCAAGGTTCTACGGCAATAGCCACCGTCAGAGAAGACTCCCCAAGAGATGACACGCCTACTGAAGGAACCGGATCTTTCATGACCGATGGGTGTCGATCAAGGACATCCCGGACTTGAACAATGGCCTCATCGAGATCCGCATTCGGTGACACGGGAATGGTCAAATGCAGCTGGCGGATCATTCCGAAATTGTGCAAAATTTCTCCGACGATTTTCCGATTGGGGATGATGACGCGGGAACGATCCGCATGCATCAGCGTCGTCGTGAAGATATCGATGACCACGACATCACCGTGGACACCGAGCAACGAAATATGCTCGCCGACCTTATAGGGCTTGCTGAAGATGATCGAGAGCCCGGCCATCACATTGCTCAACACACCTTGCAAGGCCAGACCAATACCCACTCCCGCGACCCCGAGACCGGCAATCAGAGGGGCAATGGGCACACCGAGCGTCTGGAGGGCGATCATCGCGGTAAACAGCATCACCACGATTTTGACGATGCGAACCAGAAGCAGCCGCAACGGGGGCTCAAGGGTCTGCCGTTCGAGCGCCTGCTGTGCAAAATTCCCCGCCCAGCGTGACGCCATGATGCCGGCGAAGAGGATGCCGAGGGCGACCGCCGCCTGCAGCCCATACTGCACGGCATAGTGAGTGAGCGTATCAACGACATTCATAGGGGTTTATCCTCCTCTAAAGAGGCACCCATCTTTGACCCGGCGGTCCTGAACGCTACGAGAATGTAGTGGTGGACTTGATCAACGGTCTGCTATCGTCCGAAGAGTCCTTTCAGAAGCTCCTGTCCCTCTTTCTTCAAGTCCTCCGGTGTTTTGGTACCTTTGATCAACCCATCGACCGCTTCTTCCATCTTCTTCTGTACTTGTTGATGCACTTTTCCGGTTACACCCTTGAGATCCACTCCATAGGTCGGCGCCTGCGCGGTGCCGGCAATGGCGAGCGGAAGACTCAACCGTCCGTCTTTGACGGCGAGTTTCATGACAGGTGACGCGGCGGCGATCTTTTGACTCAGATCCTGTGACAAGGTGAGATTCACGGCGAGATTCAATCGCTGATCGAATCCGATCGTGCCGCCGCCCGTCGCTTGAAAATCATGACTATCCATGAGCAGACGCTGCACGTTGATGATCCCTTGCTTGATGGCAAGATCCGTCTCGATCGTCGAGAATGCGGTCGCCTTGGCATTATCGAGTGAAATGCCGGCTACCTTGAGTGCGGAGACGACTTCCTGAAGAAGATTCACCCCTTCGATCTTCCCGTCCTTCACCGCCATGTGTCCGGTTCCTTCCAATGCCTTCGTCAAGTCCGGCATGGAGAATCCCTTCCCTTGCACAGAAAGGTCGGCACCGGCCGTGCCGCTGACGGAGATCGGTGTCTCCGCGACAGCATCGAGCACCGGACCGAGCTGCACTCCTTGAACCGTGACGCCCCCCTTGAAAGGCGGCGCCTCGGATCCAGCGACCAGCTTTCCCTGCCCCTTCACCTGGCCCTCGAAGAGTTGGAACGACAGCATATTCAGCTTGGCTTCTTGTCCCCTCACTTCCGCTGCGATCTGGAAATTCTTGATGTCGATCGGCTTTTTCAGGGAAAGCGAAACCGGAAGGTTCGCAGTATTGATCACCGGCGAAGTGATGTAGATGTTGGCGTCGTTTCCGGCGGCGTTGCCTGTAATCGTAAAGTCCGTCTTCCCCACACCCAACTCGAAATTGATCGCCTCGATATCCATTGTTTCTCTCAGCGGACCGAATGCACCGTCGAGTTTCACCGGCAGGTTGAACGGCTGCACGAGCGAGAGGAAATGCAGGTTCGGAGTTTGACCGAGCCGAACGTCGCGAAGGAGTACCTCCATATCCTGCAACACATATTCCGTCGGCTTGGCGGCCGACAGATCGCGATACGTCAATTTCCCGCCGTCGATGGAGACCCGGTCCACGGCCAACAGCGCGAGTATTTTGAGCGGCCCCTCCGCCGAAGGAATCGGAGCGCGGGACGGCTTTTCCGGAACCGCCACGCCTTTGCGACCGATGGTGGAGACATTCAGGACTCCGTTTCTGTTCTTAATGACCGTAATGACCGGCTGGTGAAGCGTGATGTCCTCCACTTCGACCTTGCCGCTCAGCAACGGCATCACCTTCACCCCCACATCCAGCGAGGAGAGCGACGCAAACGGACCAGACCCAAAGGCTTGATCGTCCAGTACCGTGAAACCCTCCACACGCGCGCCGATCCTGGGCCAGACCGTTAAACCAATGTTCTGCAACTGAACTTTGCGATTGAGAGCCTCTTCGATGACGGGCTTGTATTGGTCCTGATACTGATTGAGATCGATCAGGAAGGGAAGCGCGAGCCCGATGCCGACAAGGAGAACGAGCAGAACGAGCAAGCCTATCAGGATTTTCATCTCGATCGCCTCCAGTTGAAAATGCAGTATATAAATGGATGCAGTGTGAGTCAACGAGCCGGCCTTATCATTCATTAACTGGTCGCGGTGAAAGAGGAATGACTTGCGCCATCTTGAGATGGTACGCTTCGGTGATGAGAACATAAACGAAGGATACTTGCTCTTACCAGGAGGGATATGACATGGGACTTTTCAGCACCATCATGGACAAGCTGGGATTCGGTGAAAAGCCTGCACAAGCCGCCACACCACCCGCACCGCCGTCAGCTTCGGCAACCACAACGGCACCAACTGCACCATCGGCCGCCGCCCAGCCACGGCCGACCGCTATGTCGGCCGTGGATGTCGTTGGGAAGCTCGACAGCCTCGCCGCCAAGAATTCACAGAAACTGAATTGGAAAACCTCCATTGTGGATCTCATGAAGCTTTTAGGCCTGGATAGCAGCTTGAATGCGCGCAAGGAACTGGCGACGGAGCTGGGCTGTCCGGCCGACAAAATGGGCGACAGTGCGCAGATGAACATGTGGCTCCACAAGGCCGTGCTCCAGAAGCTCGCAGCCAACGGCGGCAATATTCCCAAAGAGCTCTTCAATTAATCGAACCGACAATCAAGCTACACACGATGCGCTCGGTGACACCATCGACACGGAGCGCCCCCGTTCTGCTCAAGGCACGAGCGACAGCTCGACCGGTAGCTCCGGCAGAGGCGGCGGTATTATCAGTGCCGCCTGAGTCGTCATTTGACATGCCATTTGACGATAGAGTCGTCACCTGTTACCGCCGGGGGAATTGCTGGATGTAACGATTACGGCTGATTGATTTGGATACGAACCTCCTTGCGTGCGAACTGCTTCGACGGGAATACTTACGGCAGTGACTCGGCAACACTTTTTTCGCTGTGAATCGATTATAAAAGTTGGCCGGCGAACGGAGTAGGATATGGCACGCACGAAGCAAGACCAAATCTCCAATGGTGTTCGGGACAGTAGGGGGTATTGCTTCATAACCAATTTTCGAGCCGTATACCGGGGACGCGCCGAAACTCCCGAAGGTTGTTGCTGGCGAGCCTGACTCCAAGACTGAGCGCATGTGCCGCGATGAGCATGTCCATTGAGCCGATCGGGGTTCCTTTTGCCTCAAGTTGCCCGCGTAGGCGACCATAGGACCAGGCCGCAGCCTGGTCAAACACAGCAACCTCTAAAGGGGTCAGAAACTGCTCAAGCGCGTGGCGATTCTTGGACGCATGACGGCTCTTGCTGACCCCGTAGGCCAACTCAGCTACCGTGATGCTGGAAATGCCGATCTCTCCGACCGGTTGCGACAGGAAGCGTTCAATGACGGTAGGAGGCTGTTGTTTGATGAGGTAGATGCAGATGTTAGTATCCAGCATCACCTTCATGCGAAGGAAGACTTTCGCTTTTGGAGCGGCGGCTGCTGCCTCCCCTCTTCCATGAAGTCCTGGGTAAACATGGCCAGACTGTCAGTGAGCGACTGCCACGTCTGTTTCTTTGGACGAATCACGAGCGTACTGCCGCGGCGTTGAATCTCGACTTCGTCGCCTTCTAGCTTAAATTCGCGGGGAATTCTTACCGCTTGGCTGTTGCCGCTCATAAAGAGCTTCGTCTTCTTTTGCGTCCTCATTGTCAGCCTTTTAACTGAAGGTAACGTATATACATGATGATATACAGCGGCGTGCCATCTGTCAACGGATCGCCAGTGAAACTACCCAGGACACGAACTGTTCTGAGATGCCATGTTCGGCGGAAACACCTACGGCAGTGAGTCGGCCTCATTAGGCCGCTAATTCCGTGGCTTCGCCGTAACGAAGAAGATAGACGGTGAAGGTGGAGGCCCCATGAGCGCACGAGGAAAATGGCCAGAGGATGTGGCGGCTACTGCGGTGCCAGACGGAAAGGCAGGAGTCCGTAACTCCTGCGTTATGCATAATTCAAGATCCGACCCTACTTGACTTTCTCGACCCTACTTGCCTTTCTTTCACCGTGGAGTTTTCTTGTGCAGAGGGTTCTGCCATTGCAGCTGAGAAAATCGAGCAAAGTCTCCATCAGTGCTCTGGAGTATCAGCCCGTGCTCAATGGCGAGCGCAGCGAGATGCGCATCCGGAACCAGGTTGGCTCCCGCCTCGGTTTCCCGGAGCAACACTTCTAAAATGGCGGCATGGCGATCGGTCGGCAATGGAATCCACACCGTTGGCACAGAGAGCCACTCTTTGACCTGTGACCACGCGCTACTGACACTGAGCGGACGGGTGAAGGCTTTGGGATTCGTCCCGATCCGAATAAAGGCGAGGAGCGTTGGCCAAGGTAGTCCTACCCGGTGCCCACTATTCAGCTGATCTTCCAACCAATGACGGGCTTGCTGATGAGCGGAGTACTCTTTGACTTTTGCATAGAGCAGGACATTCGCATCGATTAAAATCACTTGGTCTGTTCGTCTTCAATGGCCGCGAGCACCTCGGCAATATTGTCAAGGTTCGGCAAGCGGGGCCCGAGGGAAACCGGGTGAAGTGTATAGGGTTTAGCCGGTTTTTTTGTGGGCGCCTCTAAGCGATCAAGCCCAGCGCGCAAAGCCGTGTTGACGACTTCTTTAAAAGTCTGATCTCGTCGCTTGCGTAACCCTTTGAGCCGTGCCGCTACATCACGATCAAGTGTCACAGTGGTGCGCATGCATCAAATTATACGCATCATGATGCTACCATGCAACATAGTCCCACGTTTACGCCATTACACCTGTTCATGATGGATCACGGTGAGCAGGAGCATCACATCATCTCTTACAATAGTCTGTCGAGCATTGCCTTGAGCGATGATGTGATAGAGCGCGCCAGGAAATTCGATGTGGAGTGGACGAGCCGTGAAGTGGAATCTTGCGCATCAGTGATGCACATACAAAACAGACCCATAAGTTGAGAGATGCACAAGCGACGTCCTTCGAGCTTGCTCTTCCACATAACCGTCCATGGCATACGCCGCCATTAAGTGGTAGACGGCACCTGAGATGTCCAGGCGAGCCCTCCGCATCATAGAGAGAGCCTCGTGGATTCAACAAATACATCACGACGCATGCCCGACCTCTGTGTACTGAATCGGCGAGCTGCCGAGGAAGGCCTGCCCTATGAAAGCCTAATTGCCAGCATCCTGCACAAATACGTCAGCCGATCTACTATCCAGGAAAATTAACCAGTCCACTTTTGGGACAGGTACATCGAGAATCGAATTGGCTCTCACAATGCACAATACAAGATCCGACTCTGATCTCTCTTCATGCATGCCACTGAGCACGCGCCTGCGTGATGTGGTCATTCTGTGATTCCTGGACGGAGGGCGAGCGCCGTCGACAAAATCGTACTGGAGAAGCCTTCATAGAAGGTCCCAGTGATAGCGTGAATCACGTGCAGCTGCTCATCAAAGACAATAAGTACTACGAAGAGGAGCATCATATAACGCTCTGACCGCGCAAAGATCCTGCCCGGTTGGAGTGGGAGTAGCCCCCTCAGGATTAAGCTGCCTGCGAATGGTGAGAACGGCAGCAAGTTCCACACTACGAAGACCACATTGATGAGCACGGAATACAACGCCATGACGGCAATCGGACGTAGAACCAGAGTGGCCAATGGGCTTGAAAATGCATCGGCTTCAGCTGATTTCTTGAGTGACAAGGTGGGTTCAATTGTCAAGATCAAGGCTAAGAATAAGGCACTCGCAATTGCCAGCAGCAGATTCGTCCCAATCCCTGCGGCGGCTACGAGCGTCAGGTCTCGCCGAGACTGGCGCATGTTCTGATGGTCTATCGGTATCATTTTGGTCCAACCAAATAAAGGGATACCCGGCAGCATCACACAAATTAGGGGCAGGATGACGGTCCAGAAGGGATGAATATGGGCCAGCGGATTGATGGTGAGCCGCCCTTGGAGTTTTGCGGTCGAATCGCCGCATTTCTCTGCCATCCATGCAAGCGCATATCCATGGAGGACCATGGCAAACAACAAGGGCAGCCCCATGTATGTGATCGTGTGACGGATTTGTGAAAGGGAATTCATATTTGTGACCCCCATGTACACATGACCGCGAGCCCTGGTCATAAGTTATGTACCTTCCCTTTCCGCATCATGATGCGTGGGAAGTACCGATTCAAAAAGACATTCGTAGAGAGGTCCTCCCGGGGATAACCCGGGTATTAATCCTTCCCAATCATCGCGTCTGAATTGGGCATCCTTGAGGTCCATTCGTGCTCTCCAGTAAGCGATAAGTTGCAGAAGCAGTGTTACAGTAAAAAGAAGGACGTACGCGCAGACCACAAGACTGATGACCGCAAGGAGGCCGAGGAAGAACATGTGGATTAAGACATACGTTGCGGGCTCGGCGGTTACGGGGGTGGTCTGTGTCAAATTCCGGCCATGTATGATCACGTCGAATGCGCAAGCAGCCCACACGACAAGAAAACAGATCCCACCAAACAACACCGCTCTGCGCGATGACCCAAACGAGAATGGGTGACAAAGCGCCTGCTTACAGAGGTACCATGTCGATCTATAATCACCCCCAGTATGACGAAGAAATGTAACCAGCGGCATGAACTGATGTAGGCGTGTACGCTCCAGGCGAAATACAGGAAAATACCAGTGCGTCGTGTCCGGTACGGTGCCGTTATGCTCGGAGATCAGCAAGGTAATCGGTTTGCGAGCCCCTTTTGCCCAAGCTACTTCGTACTCCACGTATGTTTTATTGTCACCGGCCAGACAGACGAAACTATCGCACTCTTCAATTTTCTGACAAATCTCTTTATTGAGAGCATAGTTCGCAATGCCCGATTGGAAATCCTTACACTTAGCTTTGATCTTTTTCTCGGCATTCAGACACTGTTCCAGTTCTTTGGCAACATCACCTCGCGATGCATCGTTATACGAGATAAATATCCGTAACTCCCCCCGCGTTACCCACCTAAACGCCAATAGGGCAATGGAGATGACAAGCACCACGACAGAGCCGAATAACACCCAAGCAACCATTTCGTAGTCTGTTCTCAATGCTTCTGAGAGGCTATGGTTCAGTTGACTAGTCGCTCCCATCCCGAGATCAGTCCCATGAATTTTGATTATGAGCAGAGCGAAGCGTTCCGTTAGAAATTCGACCAGAGATTCGAGCTTGGCTGCTAATGGGCCAACTACTTCCCCCAACTTGGCAAACTCATGTTGGAATGCTATCCGCAAACCTCTGAATTGTAATCTTAGCCCATCCAGTAGCTCGAGCAGCGCTTTAGACATATGAGAACCTACCTCGACATTGTTTCAGGGCAGGTGATGCAAACCGTTTCCACAAACGCGAAGAAGTTCCCCGGTGTAGTAGTCCCAGCAGACCAGACTTCTTCGTTGTCGCATGATTCAGCCATTGCAAAACTACCTATCTTTGTATTCCTAAGGCATCTATACTTATACGTGTTACCTGCTACTGTTCAATGGACAAAATTGCCACGCAGAAACAATAATACGTACAAATTAGAGAGCGCTAATCTCAATTATGGCTAAGTCCATATGTACTGATAGACATGCGGTACGAGTCTGGGCGATCATG